>CAZCEC010000003.1:85502-105423 GCA_964497615.1 uncultured Anaerolineales bacterium
GTGACTTCATCGAAAACATGCTGGCTGGGGTGGGCGGCATTGATGCCGTCCTCCTGGTGATTGCCGCTGACGAGGGGGTCATGCCCCAGACCCGCGAGCATCTTGCCATCCTTGATCTGCTAAGAGTTCCCGCTGGGATCGTGATACTGACAAAGTCTGATCTGGTGGACGAGGAGTGGCTCGGACTCGTGCGGTCTGAGGTGGCAGCACTCCTGAGCGGTACGGTGCTCGCCTCGGCCCCAGTCGTACCCGTTTCTGCTCACCGGGGCTGGCCTCGACGATCTGCGCGACACCCTGCAATCGGTTCTGGAGGGCTGCACGTCGCGCCCTGACGCGGGGCAGCCGTTTCTGCCGATCGATCGCATATTCACTCTGGCGGGCTTTGGCACGGTGGTGACTGGCACGCTGGCCGGCGGCCAACTGGCTGTTGGCGATGACGTCCTCATCGAGCCAGGCGCGGTCGCGGGCCGAGTGCGCGGCTTGCAGACGCACAAAGCGCAGATCCCGGCGGCTGTGCCCGGCAGCAGGGTGGCTGTCAACCTGGCCGGTGTCGATGCGAACCGCCTGAGCCGCGGACAGGTGCTCGTCCATCCTGGCGGGCCGCAACCCACCCGGCTGCTCGATGTGCGCCTGGAGCATCTGGCGGGTGCTTCCCTAGACCTGCGCCATAACGCCGCGACTAAGCTGTTCGCCGGTGCGGCCGAAGTTGTGGGCCGGGTGCGTTTGCTGGATGCCAATTATCTGGTTCCTGGCAGCAGCGGGTGGGCCCAGCTCCTACTGGAGGCCCCGGTCGTTGTTCAGAAAGGCCAGCGCTTCATCCTGCGACGCCCGTCTCCGGCCGAAACGATTGCGGGTGGCACGGTTGTGGACCCGCACCCCGCCCGGCGCCATCGGCGCTTCCAGGCAGCCGTCCTCACCCACCTAGAGACGCTTGACCGTGGGACGCCGGAAGAGTTGCTGCTGCAGGCGTTTGGCAGCCTGGGCCCGGCCCGATTGGACGAGGCCGCAGGATGGGCGAGCCTGGCGCCGGCGGCGGCCGAAGCAGCCCAGGCCGAACTGACCGCCAAGGGGCAGTTGGTGGCGCTGGAAGATGGGCTGTTCACTTCGCGAGCCGAGTGGAATCGCCTGGCCAACGGCTTCACCGGCATTCTGACCGAGTACCATGCGACCCAGCCACTGCGCGCTGGCATGCCGCGCGAAGAGCTCAAGAGCCGCCTGGGCGCCGGCTTCTCTGGGCCGCGCCTGCAGCGCTGGACGTCACGCCTTTTCAATGCGCTGGTGATCCACGCAGCCGAGACAGGGTTGATTGTGGCTGCAGGCGCGCTTGTCAGCCTCGCCAGCCATCAAGTGGTGTTCTCAGCCGAGCAGCAGGCCAAGGTAGATGCCCTCCTGGCCGAATTTCGGCGCGAGCCCCACGTTACGCCTGCGCCCAAGGACTGCGCCGCCCGCGTGGGCGAGGCGGTACTAGCCGCCCTGATCGACCAGGGTGTGCTGGTGGCGGTCTCCGCCGATGTGCTATTCCTGGCGGAGACCTATGCTCACATGGTGGATCAGGTCAGGGCGCACGTCGCGGAGCACGGCGCCATCACAGTGGCTGCCGCCCGCGATCTCTTCGGCACGTCACGCAAGTATGTGTTGGGACTGTTAGAACACCTGGACGCGCGCGGCGTCACGCGGCGCGTGGGCGATGAACGCGTGCTGCGCGGCTAGCCGGCTCGCCCCAACTTTCATTTACGAAGCTCGCCGCCCGTGATACACTGCCCGCCATGCAGGTTGCCGAACACGGTCCCATTCACATCTATCAATTTGCCTCACTTGATCCAGCCCGGGTTGCGCAGGGCGTATTTGCCCGCCACGGCGGCGTCAGCCCGGCGCCGTATGTGAGCCTCAATCTTTCCATCAGCACCGGCGACACGCGGGAGAATGTCGGCGAGAACCGCCGCCGGGCGTTCGAGGCGCTGGGGCGCTGCCCGGACACAGTGGCCGACCTGTGGCAAGTCCACTCCGCCGATGTCATCGTGGCCCAGGCGCCCAATGGCGAGCGCGGCTACCTGGGGCAGGCCGACTGCCTGATCACCGACCGGCCCGAGGTGACTCTGTTCCTCCGCTTTGCCGACTGCGTGCCAATCCTGCTCTTCGATCCGCGGCGGCCAGCCGTGGGGATCGTGCACGCCGGCTGGCGCGGCACACTGAAGAAGGCGGCTGGCGCGGCGGTCCGCGCCATGACAGAACAGTACAACTCTCGCCCAAGCGGCATTGTGGCCGCGATCGGCCCTTCCATTGGCCCCTGCCACTATGCGATTGGGCCGGAAGTTGTCTCAGAGGCACGCCAGGCATTTCCGGGTCGTGACGATCTGCTGCCAGCCGTTAATAGCGGCCATCACCTGGACCTGTGGGCGGCGAACGAGTTGGCGCTGCGCGAGGCCGGGGTCGAGCAGATTGAGCAGGGCCAGGTGTGTACTGCCTGCCGACAGGACGACTTCTTCTCCCACCGGGCGGCGCAGGGCAAGACCGGACGCTTTGGCGCTGTGATTGGGCTGCGCTGATGGAAGACCTGCGGGCCAACTTGAGCGCCGTGCGCGCCCGTATGGCCCAGGCACTGGCGCAGGCGGGCCGCCCTCCTGAGAGTGTGCGGCTGGTGGCGGTTACCAAAACCCATCCGCCCGCCGTGGTCGAAGCCGCGGTCGCGGCCGGGCTGATTGACCTGGGGGAGAATTACGTGGAGGAGGCGCAGGGCAAGATGGCGGCGGCCGCGCCTCAGGCTGCCTTGCGGTGGCACATGATCGGCCACCTCCAAAGCCGGAAGGCCAAGGCCGCCGCGGCGGCCGGCTTCGAGCTGATACACTCAGTGGACTCGCTTCGACTGGCCGAGAAGCTGAGCGCGGCCGCGCAGGCGCTCGGCCACCGCCAGGCCGTACTGCTGGAGTGCAACGTTTCGGGTGAGGCAAGCAAGTCTGGATTTCCGGCGTGTTCGCCCGCGCTCGTGGAGGCATTGCTGCCCGAGGCCGAGCGCGTGGCTGCTCTGCCAGGGCTCACGGTGCGTGGGCTGATGACCATGGCGCCCATCGTCGCGCGCGCCGACGACGCCCGCCCCTACTTCGCGCGCCTGCGCGCCGTGCGCGAGATACTGGCTGCGTGCGTGCCAGGGGCCGAGTGGATCGAGCTGTCCATGGGCATGACGGATGACTTCGAGGCGGCGATCCTCGAAGGCGCCACCATCATTCGGATTGGCCGGGCGATCTTTGGCGCCCGGGCCTAAAGGAGCGAACGCGTGGAAGCGTACTTGATTGGGCTGGTCGAGCTGATTGTCACCCTGATCACGGTCCTGCTCATCTTGAATGTCCTGGCTTCCTTCGTTCTTGACCCCTGGCACCCGGCCCGGCGCTTCCTCAATCAATTGGCTGAGCCGCTGCTGCGGCCGTTCCGGGGCCTGCTGCCGCCCGTGGGCATGTTCGATTTCACCATCATGCTCGCACTGATCGTCATACAGATCCTGGGTCAACTGGTCATCCTGCTCATTCGAACCGCGTTTTGATGGGACCGGTCCATGAAGTTCAGTAATGCCAAACGCGGCGCCGCGATTACGGTCAAGGTGATCCCGCGCGCCCCCAAGACGGAAGTCGCTGGGGTGATGGACGACGGAACTCTGAAAATCCGCGTGGCTGCGCCGCCCGTGGGCGGAGCGGCGAATCGCGCCCTGGTGGACTTCTTGGCCCGCGCGTTGGGCTTGCCGCGCGGCCAGATTGACATCATCGCCGGGGAGACATCGGAGCGGAAGCTCATCTCCTTGGTCGGTATCAGCCCCGAGGAAGTGGATGCCGCCGTGCAGGGGCTGCTTACCGGGTCGGCGTCGCAAGGCCGAAAGCGCGGAGCGCAGTCAAATTGAGCCGAGTCCATGTTGCACAACCTGGCCACAGATCGAATCTGCGTTTCTGACGACCGGCTGGGTCTTGACGCGGCCCGCCGCGTCCCGTACCATCAGCGTACCGATGCCTGACATGGCGCAATCCGAATTTGACCCACCCCTGCACTGTCTAGTTGTCGGCACGCGCGCAGGCGTCGATCCCTGGGCCGCAGGCTTGCTCGCCGATGCTCACGCGCTGGGCTTGCGGCACCTGACCCGCCTCGAATGCTACCAATTGATGTTTATTGAGGGCGCGGTCCATGCGCCCGACCTCGGCCGCCTCGCGGCCGAACTCCTCAGCGACCCCGTCGCGCAAACCTCCCATTGGCGGAGTGTTGACAGCGGCGGGGTCGCTGGTTTTAACGGCCCGCCGCCCGGCGCACACGTTATCGAGACTGCCCTGCGACCCGGCGTGACGGACCCCGTGGCCGAGCGAATCGTCCAATACGCTCGCGTCCTGGGCATTGCGGGCGTGGCTCGCGCCGCTACCGGCCAGCGCTTCGTACTGCACGGCCCGCTCGACTCAAACGACCTGGGTTTTCTGGCGCGCCGCCTGCTGGCCAATCCGGTCATCCAGCGCCATGCCTTTGGCCCCATCGCGCCGAGTTTCCCTGAGGCGGCGGAAGCCTCCTGGTCGCTGGCGACGCTGCCCATTCGCGAGCTGGACGACGCCGAATTGCTGGCACTGTCACAGGATCGCCGTGCCGCGCTCGATCTGGCCGAAGTGCAGGCCATCCAAGCATACTTCCGCAGCGAGGGCCGCGACCCGACCGATGTGGAATTCGAGACCCTGGCGCAGACCTGGAGCGAGCACTGCGTCCACAAGACCTTCAAGGCGATCATTGACGTTGGAGATGCAGCGCACTCGCCGGTCGATGGCCTGCTCAACACCTACCTCCGCGCCGCCACCGACCTCATCGCCGCGCCCTGGGTCCGCTCGGCCTTCGTGGACAATGCCGGCATCATTGACTTTGACGACGACTTCGAGATGTCTTTCAAGGTCGAGACGCACAACCATCCATCCGCCATCGAGCCGTTTGGCGGCGCCAACACTGGGGTGGGGGGCGTCATCCGCGATGTCCTGGGCGTCTCGGCCCGGCCCATCGCGGCCACCGACATCCTGTGCTTTGGGCCGCAATCGGCTGACGGCGTGGCGGACCTGCCCGAAGGCGTGCTGCACCCGCGCCGCATCCGTTCCGGCGTCGTGGCAGGCATCCGGGACTACGGCAACAAGATCGGCCTGCCCACCGTCAACGGTGCCGTCTGGTACGACGCGGGCTACACCGCCAATCCGCTCGTCTTCTGCGGCTGCGTGGGGCTGGCGCCCAAGGGCCGGCACCCGCGCGGGCCTGCCGTGGGTGACCACGTTATCGTCTTGGGCGGCCGCACCGGGCGGGATGGGTTGCGTGGCGCGACCTTCTCTTCGATGGCGATGGATGCACAGACCGGGGAGGTGGCTGGCGCCTCGGTGCAAATCGGCGACCCGATCACCGAGAAGGGCCTGATCGAGGTCATCACCCGCGCCCGCGACCTGGAACTGTACCATGCCATCACCGACTGCGGGGCAGGGGGCCTGTCGTCCGCCGTCGGCGAGATGGCCAGCGAGGTCGGGGCGGAAGTTGAGCTTGTCCATGTGCGCCTGAAGTATCCTGGCCTGGCGCCGTGGGAGGTGTGGCTGTCCGAGGCGCAGGAGCGGATGGTGCTGGCCTTGGCGCCTGCGTGCAAACCTCAACTACAAACGCTGTGCGAGCTGTACGATGTGGAGCTAACCGACATCGGAGTCTTCACTGGTTCCGGCCGGCTCGTGGTCCGGTCCTCAGGCCGCCTGGTGCTCGACCTGGATAACCACTTTCTTCACAGCGGTCTGCCGCGCCGCCGGCTGAGCGCAGTGCTGCCGGCGCGGGGCGATGACGCCAAAGGCGGGCGGGAGGCGGCGGAAGTCGCGGGATTGGATGCGAGCGCCCTGTTACTGAGGCTGCTGGCCCACCCTAATGTGGCCTCCAAATCCGACATCATTCGAAGTTACGATCACGAAGTCCAGGGCGGCACAGTCGTTAAACCCTTGACCGGTTTACTCAATGATGGGCCGGCTGATGCATGCGTGCTTAAGCCGCAGGGCACGGCGGGCCGCCGCGGCCTCGTCCTCTCCAACGGTCTCAATCCCGAGTATGGCAAAGTTGATCCTTATCGCATGGCTGTCAGCGTGGTGGACGAAGCCATCCGGAACGCCGTCGCCGTGGGCGCTGATCCCGCGCGCATCGCCCTGCTCGACAACTTCTGTTGGGGCGACCCGCAATGGCCGGAGACGCTCGGCGCGCTGGTGGCGGCGGCGCGGGGGTGCTACGACGCGGCGCTGCAATATCAGGCCCCGTTTATCTCGGGAAAAGACTCGCTCAACAATGAGTACGTCGGGCCGGATGGGCAGAGACACGCCATCCCGCCTACGCTGCTGATTTCGGCTATCGGGGTCATGACGGATGTTGGACAGGCCGTCACCTCTGACCTTAAGGCCACGGGAGACGTGGTCTACCTCCTCGGGGACGCGCAGGGCGTATTTGGCGGCAGCCACCTGGCCCTGGTGGCGTCGGCCACTGAGGCGCCTTACGCCCACCGGGGACCGGTGCCTGGTCTGCCCGCACACGCGCCCGCGCTCTACCGGGCGCTCCACGCCGCCACTCTCGCTGGCCTCGTCAGCGCGTGCCACGACCTGAGCGAGGGCGGGTTGGCGGTGGCCGCCGCCGAGATGTGCATTGGCGGACGGCTGGGGATGGCCCTCAGCCTCCCGCCTGGGCCTTCCGGCGCCATGCTCTTCGGTGAACGGAATGGCGCGCTCTTGGTCTCCGTACGGCCAGACAAATGCCCTGCGTTCGAAGCGCTGGTCGCGAATGTGCCCGTACATCGTCTAGGCACGGTCACAGATGAGGCAGACTTGACGATTTCGTCGACAGCAAGCGCCCTCCTGTCCGTGCCGGTTGCCGAGTTGGTTGGCGCCTGGAATACCGCGCCGTAGGCTGAGACAGATGCCGCCTCGCGCCCTGATCCTTCACGCCGCCGGTACCAATCGCGACCACGAGGCCGCGCAGGCCCTGCGCCTCGCCGGTGCGCTGCCGGAGATCGTGCCCCTGAATGCCCTGCGCCAGGGTGCCCATCGCTGGTCCGATTTTCAGCTGCTGGTTATTCCAGGCGGCTTCTCGTACGGTGACGCATTGGGGGCTGGCAAGTTGTTGGCGCTCGACCTCCAGGCCTACTTTTCCGATCAGGTGCGCGCTTTCGTCGAGCAGGGCAAGCCCGTCATCGGCATCTGCAACGGGTTTCAGGCATTGGTGAAGGCGGGCTTGCTGCCGGGCGATGGCCGTTCGCAGGCCACCTTGACGTTCAACGCCTCTGGCCGGTTTGAGTGCCGTTGGGTTACGCTGCTGCCCGTCTCACGCCATTGTCTGTGGACCGCCGGGCTGACGGAACCCATCTATTGCCCGGTGGCGCACGGTGAAGGGCGATTCCAGCCTGCACGCCCGGACCTGATTGACGAACTCAGCGCCAGTGGCCAGGTTGCCCTGAACTATGCCTTGCCCGACGGCACACCCGCCAACGGCGCTTATCCGGAGAACCCCAATGGCTCGGCGGCCGACATTGCGGGAGTCTGCAACGCGGCTGGCAACGTCCTGGGCCTAATGCCGCATCCAGAGGATCACATTTTGCCGTTTCAGCACCCGCGCTGGACCCGGGGCGAGAAGGGCCGTTTGGGACTACCCCTATTTCAGAATGCCGTGCGCTATCTGGAGGCCGCCTGATGGTCTCGGCCGACGCCATCCGCGCATTGCTGCCAATGGCCCTGAGGGGAACCGATCTGCGGCTGCCGGGCCGCGTCTCCGGCAAGGTGCGAGACGCATACGCGCTGCCTGGCGGCCGGCGGCTGCTTGTCACCACTGACCGGCTGTCGGCGTTTGATCGCATCCTGGCCTGTGTGCCCTACAAGGGACAGGTGCTCAATGAGCTCTCGGCTTGGTGGTTTGGTCAAACATCCGGCGTAGCCGCTCACCATCTGGTGCACGTGCCTGATCCCAACGCAGCGGTGGTTGTGGAGGCCGAGCCATTTTCGGTCGAGGTCATTGTGCGCGGCTATATTACGGGCGTGACCAGCACGGCCCTGTGGCGGCGCTACGAACTAGGCGAGCGTGACATATACGGCTACCGCCTGCCGGAGGGGCTGAGGAAGAACGAGCCCTTGCCGCGGGCCATGATCACGCCGACCACCAAAGGAGGGGCGTCCGGTCACGATGAGCGCCTCACCTGCGCGGAGGTTGTCTCGCGCGGCCTGCTGGCGGCGGCAGTGTGGGACGAGGTGCAGGCGGCGGCCCTGGCCGTCTTTGCGCGCGGGCAGGCACTGGCTCAGCGGGCCGGGCTGATCCTGGTCGATACCAAGTATGAGTTTGGCCGCGCGCCGGATGGGACCGTGCTGCTGATTGACGAAGTGCACACGCCGGATTCCTCTCGCTTCTGGGATGGGGAGTCGTACGCGGCGCGGCTGACGGCGGGTCTGGAGCCGGATAACCTGGACAAAGAATTCGTCCGGCTGGCCTACGCCGCGCACGAGTACCGCGGCGACGGCGACCCGCCCGCCATGTCTGACGAACTGTGGGTCGCCGCGGCGCAGCGCTACATCGCTGTGTACGAGCGCCTGACGGGCTCGGGCTTCGTTCCGGGCGCCTATCCGGTGGAGCCGCGGCTTCAGGCTATACTGCCAGGAATCATCGCATGACGATCTTGCCCCTCAATCTGGACCTGGCCTCGACTGATGGTGGCTCAGATGCGCCGCGTGACGAGTGCGGCATCGTCGGCATCTTTGCCCCGCATGAAGATGTGGCGCGGATGACGTACTTTGGTTTGTTCGCCCTTCAGCATCGGGGTCAGGAGGCAGCCGGCATCGCCGTCTCAGATGGCCAGACGGCGCGTTTGCACAAGGACGTCGGCCTTGTGGCGCAGGTCTTCACGCCCCAAAATCTGGCGCCGCTCCAGGGCCACTATGCCATTGGCCACACACGCTACTCCACCACCGGCTCATCCGCAGCCCGCAATGCCCAACCCTTCCTGGTAGAGACGCTGCACGGCCCGCTCGCCATCGCGCACAATGGGAATCTGCTCAATACGGTTGATCTGCGCACCGACCTGCTGCGGCGCGGCGTGGGTTTGTCGTCGTCATCCGACAGTGAGGCCATTGTCATGTCGCTGGCTGGCGCGCTCGGCGACACCTGGGAGGACCGCATCGAGCATGCGATGGCGGACTGGCAAGGCGCTTATTCCCTGGTCATACTGAGCCGCACCGGGGTCTATGCGGTCCGTGACCCGTGGGGGTTCCGGCCCCTGAGCATCGGACGGTTGCCGGGGGGCGGCCACGCCGCCGCCTCCGAAACAGGCGCGCTGCGCACCCTGGGCTGCGAGGCCATTCGCGAGGTCAAACCGGGGGAGATCGTCACGCTCAGCAACAACGCGCTTCGGGTTCGCCAGGCCCTACCTCCCGTCACGCCGGCAGCGCGGTGCACGTTTGAGCACATTTACTTCTCCCGCCCAGACAGCTACTGGGACGGAAGACACGTGCATCAGGTGCGGCAGCGTCTCGGCGAGGCGCTGGCGCGTGAGGCGAGCGTCCCTGCCGACGTAGTGATTCCGGTTCCAGATTCGTCGGTTCCGGCCGCCATCGGCTACGCGCGTGTGGCGGAGGTGCCCTACAACGACGGCTTCATCAAGAACCGCTACATTGGCCGCACCTTTATCGAGCCGACCGACTCGCTGCGCCGGCAGGGCGTCGCATTGAAGTACAACACGCTCACCGAGAACCTCAACGGCCAGCGGGTGGTGGTCATCGACGACAGCATTGTGCGCGGCACGACCGCCGGGCCGCTGGTCAAACTGCTGCGCGACGCGGGTGCGCGCGAGGTCCATGTGCGCATTACCTGCCCGCCCATCGCGCATCCTTGTTTCATGGGCGTGGACATGGGCACCTATGAGGAGCTGATCGCCCACCGCCATACCATCGATGAGATGCGCGAACTCTTCGACTGCGACAGCCTGCACTTTCTCTCGCTCGACGGCATGATGGCAGCCATCGGGCGAGCGAGCGGTTACTGCAATGCATGCTTCACCGGCATCTATCCCCTGGCCGTGGATGCCGAGCACAGTAAGACCGGCTTCGAAAAGGCCATCGGCGGCTAAATGCGCGTCCTGATCATTGGCTCCGGGGGGCGCGAACATGCGTTGGCCTGGAAGGCGGCGCAGTCGCCGCGCCTGTCAGCCTTGTTCGTCGTTCCAGGGAACGCGGGCACGGCGGCGCTGGCGCGCACCGTCGATCTGGCGGCGGATGATGTGCCCGGCCTCACCGCCTGGGCGTCGGCTAACGCTATAGACCTGGTAATCATTGGGCCCGAAATCCCCCTGTCGGCTGGTCTTGCTGACGCCCTGCGGGGGGCTGGCCTGCGCGTCTTCGGCCCGTCGCGCGCCGCTGCCGAGATCGAGACGTCCAAGGCGTTCGCCAAAGACTTTATGCGCCGGCACAGCCTGCCTACGGCCGGCTATGCGGCTTTCACTGATTTCTACGCCGCGGTTGGCCACCTGCTGACGGTAGATTTTGATCGCACCGGCATTGTCATCAAGGCATCCGGCCTGGCGGCTGGCAAGGGCGTGATCCTGCCAAACTGCGCCGACGACGCCGAGGCCGCGCTGCGCCAGATCATGCTCGACCACGAATTTGGCGCGGCAGGCGATACCGTCATTATCGAAGAACGGCTGACGGGTGAGGAAGTGTCGCTGCTGGCCTTTTGCGACGGGCGCACCGTGCGCGCCATGCCCCCTGCGCAGGACCACAAGCGGGTGGGGGAGGGGGATACTGGACCTAACACAGGCGGCATGGGCGCCTATGCCCCGGCGCCGGCCTGCCCGCCGGCGCTTGTGGCCGAGTTGACTCGAACCGTACTCCAGCCTGCGGTGGATGCCCTGCAGGCGGAGGGCCGCAGCTTTGTGGGCGTGCTATATGCGGGCCTAATGCTCACCCCCGCTGGGCCGCGCGTGCTTGAGTTCAACTGCCGGTTTGGCGATCCCGAGACCCAGGTCATCCTGCCGCTGCTGGCGTCTGATCTGCTGGAAGTGTGCGCCGCCTGCGCTGAAGGCCGCCTGGCGGAGGTGGAGGTCGCCTGGCACGCCGGGTCGGCGGCGTGTGTGGTGCTCGCTTCCGAGGGCTATCCCGGACCTTACCCCTCTGGCCGCGTGATCACGGGCCTCGATCGGGTGCCGCCGGATACGGTCGTTTTCCACGCTGGCACGCGTCAAGACGGGGAGGCCGTGGTCACAGCTGGCGGCCGGGTGCTGGGCGTAACTGGCTGGGGAGTAGACCTGCCTGCCGCGCTCGAGCGCGCCTATGCCGCTGTCGAGTGTATCCAATTCGATGGGCAGCACTACCGCCGCGATATTGGCCGGCGCGCGCTGGGAATCGCATGACCGAGCCGGGCGATTCCGCTTACGCCGCCAGCGGCGTGGACATATTCGCTGGCAACGAGGCTGTGGCGCTCATGTCCGCGGCTGTTCGCTCGACCTATGGTCCTGAGGTGCTGGCCGGCATTGGCGCATTTGGAGGCCTGTTCGATGCTTCCGCGCTGCAGGCCATGGATGCGCCGGTGCTCGTCGCCTCAACCGACGGAATTGGCACGAAGGTCGCGCTGGCCGCCCAGCTTGGCCGTGTGCGGGCGCTTGGCCACGATATCGTCAATCACTGCATCAATGACATTCTGGTGCAGGGCGCACGGCCTTTGTTCTTCCTTGATTACTTCGCCAGCGCGCGGCTGGACGCGGCCCAAGCGGCGGAGCTGGTGGAGGGCATTGCTGGGGCCTGCCGCGAGGCGGGCTGCGCACTCCTCGGCGGCGAGACGGCCGAAATGCCTGGTGTGTATGCCGAGGGCGCCTTTGACGTGGCAGGCACCGTCGTTGGCGTGGTGGAGCGAGGCCAGATTCTGCCGCGCCCCACCGTGGCGGCCGGTGACGTACTGGTGGGGCTTGCGTCGTCTGGGCCGCATACTAACGGCTATTCGCTTATCCGGCGGGTGTTTGCGGACGTTGCGCTCGAGGCGGTCTTTCCAGAGTTGGGCCAGCCGTTGGGCGATGTGCTGCTCGCTCCCCATCGGTCCTACCTGGGTGTCCTAGGGCCAATCGTGCAATCCGCCGAGCACCCGGTGAAGGCGCTGGCACACCTCACTGGAGGCGGCTACATCGAAAACATCCCGCGCATCCTTCCGCCCCAACTCGGCGCGGTTGTGCACACGGGCCAATGGCCGGTCCCGCCCATCTTCACTCTGATCGCCACTCGGGGCGGCGTGTCGTTGGAAGAAATGTACCGCGTATTCAACATGGGGATCGGCATGATCTGTGTCGTCGCGCCCGAGGACCTGGCTGGTTTTCAGGCTCGCCTGGGCGAGTATTCCTGGGTTGTGGGCGAAGTTGTGGACGGCGGTCACGAGGTGAGTCTGCGATGACGGCCGCGCCGCCGCGCCTCGTCGTGCTTATCTCGGGCACGGGCACTAATCTCCAAGCTCTACTGGACGCATCGGACTCCGGCGAGTTGCCTGCCGCAATCGTCGCCGTCGTCTCCAATCGCCTTGACGCCCCTGGCCTGGAGCGCGCGCGTCGAGCGGGGGTCCCGGCGCTGACCCTGGGGAAGGCGCGCGGCCAGGACCGCCGCGAGTATGACGCCGCCCTCGCCGACCTGGTGGCCGCTGCCCGGCCCGACTGGGTGATCCTGGCTGGCTGGATGCGCCTGTTGTCATCCGCCTTCCTGGATCGGTTTCCCGGCCGCGTCGTCAACCTGCACCCGGCTTTGCCCGGCGCATTTCCCGGTGTGGATGCGATTGAGCGAGCTCACGCCGCCTTTCAACGCGGAGAGATCGCCCACACTGGCGTCATGGTTCACCTGGTGCCGGATGAGGGCGTGGACAACGGCCCGGTGCTCGGACAGGCGGTTGTGCCCATTGAGGCTGGCGATTCGGTGGCGACGCTGGCGGCGCGGGTTCATGCAGCTGAGCATCGGCTGCTGGTGGAGACGGTTGCTAGTTTGGTTCGCTCGGAAGGAGTCCCGGAAGCATGAATGACGAACTCTTCAGCCGGTTCGAGGCCCTGACATTTGACGATGTGCTGGTGGTGCCCGGCTATGCCGAAGTGCTGCCGGACGAAACCGATGTGCGCGCACGTTTGACCGATGGCATCACCCTCAACATCCCCTTGCTCTCAGCGGCCATGGACACTGTCACCGAAGCCCGCTTAGCCATCGCCCTGGCGCGCGAGGGCGGCCTGGGCATCCTGCATCGCAACCTACCCATCGCCGCGCAGGCCGACGAGGTCGAGAAGGTCAAACGTTCTGAATCGGGCATGATCGTGGACCCGCTGACACTCCCGCCGGACGCCACCCTGGCCGCCGCCGCCGACCTAATGGCCCGCTTCCGCATCAGCGGCGTGCCAATCACGGAGAGTCACAACGGCCACCGCCTGGTGGGCATCCTCACCAACCGCGACATTCGCTTCGTGGAGGCCCATGATTTTGCCCGGCCGGTGGCCGAATTTATGACCAGCCGCGGGCTGGTGACAGCGCCGGTGGGCACCACGCTGGAAGAGGCCAAGACCTTACTCCAGCAACATCGCATTGAGAAGCTGCCCCTGGTGGATTCGGGCGGCTGCCTGAAGGGGTTGATCACCGTCAAGGACATCCAGAAAAAGCGCGACTACCCCAATGCGGCCACCGACGGCGGCGGGCGGCTGCTGGCTGGCGCAGCCGTCGGCGTCGGCGCGGATGTGGAAGCGCGCGTCGAGGCCCTGGTGGGGAAGGGGGTGGACGTGGTCGTGGTGGATACCGCGCACGGCCACTCGGCGGGCGTGCTCCGGGCTGTTCAGCGCATACGGAACGGATGGCCGGGCCTGCCCGTCATCGCCGGCAACGTCGTCACTGCCGAGGGCACCGAGGCGCTTATCGAGGCCGGGGTCGCCGCCGTCAAGGTGGGTGTAGGCGCCGGCTCCATCTGCACCACGCGCGTCATCTCCGGAGCCGGGATGCCCCAGGTGTCGGCCATTTACGAGTGCGCCCGCGCCGCGCACTCGCATGGCGTCACGGTCATCGCCGATGGCGGCATTAAGTACAGCGGCGACATCGTAAAGGCTGTCGCCGCCGGGGCCGACGTTGTGATGGTCGGCAGCCTCCTGGCGGGGCTGGACGAGGCGCCCGGCGAGGTGGAAGTGTACGAAGGGCGTCGTTTCAAGCAGTACCGCGGCATGGGCAGCCTGGGCGCGCTTCAGGGTCACGGCAAGGACCGCTATGGCACCGGCCAGGGGGGCGGCGGCAAACTGGTGCCGGAGGGCATCGAAGGGCGTGTAGCCTATAAGGGCCTGCTGCGGGACTACGTTTACCAGTTGGTGGGCGGATTACGCTCGGGCATGGGCTATGCGGGGGCCGCCACGCTGGACGACCTGCGCACCAAGGCACGCCTCACCCGCATCACCAACGCCGGCCTGATCGAAAGCCACCCGCACGACGTCGTCATCACGCGCGAGGCGCCCAACTATCAACGCGGCTAGAGGCGGGGCGGTATAATTGTCCATAGAGGACTCTTTATGCCGCCTGCTTTCTGCCGTCTTGCCTATCTTGGCGCCTTGGCTGTTGCCATAGCGGCGTGTGCGTCCGCGACCCCTGCGCCCGCCACCTCCACGGCCATCGCATCTGGTCCGTCGGCGCTTTCACTGGCTGTGGCCGCGAATGATTTCGCCGTGGGGCAGCCGCGCGTGCCCTTCGTGCTGTTCCGCGGCGCTGAGCCCGTGGCAGATGCGGTGGCGATTGAGCTTACGGCCTTTGACCTCGCCAATGGCACGCCCGTGCCAGGGTGGACGGGCGCGGCCGTGGCTTACAACGACTACGCTGTCCCGTATTGGGTCGTTTACCCGGATTTGCCGCATAGCGGTTACTGGGGGTTGGGGGCCGTCGTCACCCTGGCCGATGGCACCCAGTCGCCAGCTCAGTTCACGATAGAAGTCATGGCCGATCCATCTGCGCCAGCCATCGGCGAGATGCCGCCGGCCACCGCCAATCGCACCCTTGACACTGAGCCCGATATCGCCGCGCTGACTTCCGATCCCCAGCCGGAGCCCGAGCTTTACCGTCAGACCGTGGCCGACGCCCTCGCCAGCGGCCTGCCGTCGGTGGTGACGCTGGCGACGCCGGGCTTCTGTGAGAGCCGCCTGTGCGCGCCGGTCGTCGATTCGCTCAAGGCGCTGCGTCCCGAGTACGCGGGCAGGGCCAACTTCATCCACATCGAGATATACGAGTCCTTCAATCCGTTGATCTATGGGCCGGAGATGGACGAGTGGGGTCTGCCGAGCGAGCCATGGACGTTCGTGCTCGATGCGGAAGGCGTGGTTGCTGCGCGCCTGGCCGGTCCGGTGTCGCCTGAAGAATTGCGCGCGGCACTGGCTGCCGTCCTTGGGGGATGAAGATCGGCCGCCTCCTCCTCATCGCAGCCCTGGCACTGGTCCTCACTCGCCCGGTTCTGGCTCACTCTGAGCTCGTCTCCGCCGAGCCAGCAGCTGGTGCGACGGTCGCGGGTCCCGTCTCAGAACTTAGGCTAACGTTCTCGGGGAACCTGGGCGAGGGCAGCGACGTTGACCTCTTTGTGGGCGGCTTCCAGGCCATCCCTGACGTTACTAGCACTGTGTCCGACAATGAGTTGAGAGTCCACGTGGCCGATCCGTTGGGTCCTGGCACCTACACCGTCCAGTGGGTCGCCATTGGGGTGGACGGCCACCCGACTGGTGGCAGTTATCAGTTCGGCGTAAGCGCTCGCGCCGCGCTGCCGGGGTGGGTGGGGGCGTTGCTGCTGGGCACTCCCATCGTTTTCGCTGTTGGCGGCTTCTTATGGTGGCGCAACCGCCGCCGGCTGGCCGAGGCGTAGGGGGCTCTCTTGTTGGGCGCCGGCATCCCCTGGCGTCACTGGCACTATGCTATAATCATTCCATCGTATAGTAGGAGCCACCGCGTGACAGGCCGCGCCCCCTAAATCCCCGCTTCTCTTGGGTAACGATCTCGCTGGATCAGCGCGAGGCATAGCATGATGCCTGGCACTTGAGACCGAGGGCGTTGGCCCTCGGTTTTTTGTTTGTCTGCGACAAGTGGCATATGTTGAAAGCACACAATCTCAAAAAGTCCTACGGCCTCGAACGCGTTCTCGACGGGGTCTCGCTCAGCCTCAACGCCGGCGACCGCGCCGGGCTGGTGGGGCCCAACGGCAGCGGCAAGACCACCTTGCTGCGACTGCTGGCCGGCCTCGAACGGCCCGACTCCGGCAGCGTGCATCTTACCCCGGCCAGCGCCCGGCTTGGCTACTTGCCTCAAGGGCTGGAGTTTGAGTTGACCGAGACCATCGCCGCATACCTGGACCGCGTTCAGGGCGACTTGCGTGGTCTGACGCAGCGTGTGGAAGCTCTGGCGGCCTCACTCGCGCTGGAGCCGGGGCAGGGCAGGGTACAAGAGCAATACGACCAGGCCCTTAGCGCGCTATCAGCTGCTGCTGTATTGCCGGGCCGCATCCCGGCGGTGCTGGCCGCGCTCGGTCTGGCCCAGGCGCCGCTCGAGACACCGATCGCCCATCTCAGCGGCGGCCAGAAGACGCGCCTGGCGCTGGCGGGTGTGCTGCTGGCCGACCCCGACCTGCTGCTGCTGGACGAGCCTACGAATCACCTTGACCTGGACATGCTGGCCTGGTTGGAAGACTGGCTGACGCGTTATCGCGGCGCGGTGCTGGTTGTTTCGCACGACCGCGCCTTCCTTGACCGCACCGTGAACCGCATCGTGGAAATGGATGAATCCACGCGCCGCACCCGCGAGTACGATGGCAACTATACGGCCTATGTGGAGGCCAAGCTGGCGGAACACGAACGCCGGGCGCAAGCCTACACCGACCAACAAGCCGAGATTGCGACCTTGCGCCAGGCGGCGCGCCGTCTGCGAGGGATCGCCACGTTTCGCGTGGGGGGCAAGGCCGACAGCGGCGACAAGTTCGCCAAGGGGTTCTTTGCCAACCGCGGCGCCGGCACCATCGCGCGCGCCAAGGCCATTGAGCATCGCATCGAGAAGCTCCTCACCGAGGATCGGGTCGAAAAGCCTCGGATCGGCTGGCAGATGAAGCTGGACTTTGGTGAGGTGCCGGCCAGCGGCCAGGATGTGCTGGTGCTGGAAAACCTGGCGGTGGGCTATGGCGATGTTCCGCTGCTGTCTGGTCTGAACGGGGTGGTTCGACACGGCACGCGCCTGGCGCTGGTGGGACCGAACGGTTCGGGGAAGACGACGCTGCTCCGCACTATCGCCGGCCGCCTGCCTCCGCTGGCGGGCCGGGCCCGTTTGGGGGCTGGTGTCCGGCTGGGCTACATGGCGCAAGAGCAGGAGCTGCTCAACCCGGACCTCAACGCCCTGGCGTACATCCGGCGGCGCGCCAGCCTGTCGGAGACGGACGCGCGCTCCTTTCTGCACTACTACTTGTTTGCCGGCGACGATGTGTTCGTGCGCGTGGGTGACCTGTCCTTCGGCGAGCGAGCGCGCCTGGCCCTGGCCGGCCTGGTGGTGGAAGGCTGCAACTTTCTTATGCTGGATGAGCCCATCAATCATCTGGACCTGCCTTCGCGCGCCCGGTTTGAACAGGCGCTGGCTGGGTTCGACGGCACCATTCTGGCAGTCGTCCACGACCGCTACTTCATCGAGGGCTTTGCCACCGAGCTATGGGAGGTGGAGGGTGGGGGGCTGCGACAGCATGCGCTGGTGGCCGCGGGCGGAGTCTGATCCTGTCCATTCGTCCACTTGCCACCCTGGCCGCGCTCGTGATATTGTCGCACGACTGGCCGCGTCCCTGTCACATGCGCCACCGCCCTCGCCTTTAGGACTTGATGCCTGACTCTTCCAAACCCTCCCGCTGGAGGCGCCTCCGGGCCTGGAGCGCTGACCGCCGCGCCAAACTCGCCGACGCCTCGCTGAACATCCGGCGCGCCTTCGGACTAGTGTGGGAGGCGCACCGACCTTCGGCGCTGGCGATGGCGGCGGCGACACTCGTGGGCGCCCTGCTCCCGGCTACTCAGGCGTGGGTCGGCAAGCTGATCGTGGACCGGGTAGTGGCGGCCATCAACGGCAACGTCGGGGCCGAGGCAGGGCTGCAAAGCGTGCTGCCGCTGCTGCTGATTGAGTTTGTGCTGCTCGTCCTGCAGGCGGCCAATGGTCAGTTTCGCAGCCTGGCCGAGCACATCCTGCATGCCCGGATCAACCTGAGCCTCAACACCCGCATCATCCGGCAGGCGCTGGCGCTTGACTTGTCGCACTTCGAGAATGCCGAGTTCTACGACAAGATGCAGAATGCGCGCCGCGAGGCGGACTGGCGCAGTCTTCAGATCGTCAACGGCGGCTTCTATGTCTTGCAGAATATACTGACCCTTATCTCCTTCGCCGCGCTGCTGGTGCGCTTTAGCCCCTGGCTAGCGTTGGTGCTGTTTATCGCCACCATTCCGGCGTTCATCGCCCAAAGCCAGTTCGCCGAGTTGAACTTCCGGGTGCTTTCGTGGCGCGCCCCGGAGTTTCGCCGCCTCAGCTATCTGGAGCATCTGCTCACGGACTACGACGCCGTCAAGGAAGTCAAGCTCTTTGGCCTGGGCGAGCCGCTGCTCGGCCGCTACGCCGACCTGTTCTGGAAGTTCCTGCGCGAGGACCAGGCCATCGCCCAGCGCCGCAGCCTGGCCTCGCTGGGGTGGGGGTTGCTGGCGACCCTGTCCTACTATGGCGCGTATGCCTGGATCGTGTGGCGGGCGGTGGGCGGCGGCATCACCTTAGGCGATATGACGCTCTACCTGGGCATCTTCCGCAGCAGCCAAAACATGTTCGAGGCCGTCTTCTACGGACTGAGCGAGTTGTACGAGAACGGCCTGTTCATGAGCAACCTGTTTGCCTTCCTGGAACTCAAGCCGCGCATGGTGGTGGCCACCACGCCGCTGCCCGTGCCGCCGGTCATCCGTACGGGCCTGGAGTTCCGGCACGTGTCCTTTCGCTACGAAGGACATGAGAATTGGGTGCTGGCTGATGTTAATCTCGCCATCCGCCCCGGCGAGAAGGTGGCGCTGGTTGGACCGAACGGCGCGGGCAAAACCACTCTCATTAAGCTGCTCACTCGTCTGTATGACCCAACCGAGGGACAGATCCTGCTGGACGGGGTGGACTTGCGCGACTACGACCCGGCGGACCTGCGCCAACGCATTGGCGTCATTTTTCAGGACTTCGTGCGTTACCATCTCGCCGCCAGCGAGAATGTGGGCTTTGGGCAGATCGAGGCCCTGAGCGACCGGCCACGCATTGAACATGCTGCGCTCAAGAGCGGCGCGGACCCCGTCATCCGCGGCCTGCCAGAGGGGTATGACACCACCTTGGGCCGCTGGTTCAACAAGGGCCGCGATCTGTCCGGGGGCGAGTGGCAGAAGATCGCGCTGGCCCGCGCCTTCATGCGCGACGCCGAGGTGATCGTCCTCGACGAGCCGACCGCCGCCCTGGACGCCGAGAACGAGATGCGGGTGTTTCAGCAGTTCCGCGAACTGACGGCGGACAAGATCGCCGTGCTCATCAGCCACCGCTTCTCCACCGTGCGCATGGCGGACCAGATCTTCGTGGTGGATGGGGGCCGCATCACGGAGCGGGGCTCCCACGCGGACCTGCTGGCCCTCGGCGGCACCTATGCCCGGCTGTTCACCCTCCAGGCCGAGTCGTACCGCTAACGGTCAAAGTTGGTGGCGAGAAGTCTTGACCTCACTTCGGCTGTTGCCGGATAGGGACGTGCGCGACCAGCCGGGCATGTAACTCCCAGGGGAACGGGCTGGGTCATTGCCAGCTTGGTACATTGGCAACGGGCGAATGAATTCGCTACCACGACGCCGGCACTGCCAGTAGTGCCAGCGTGCCTTGATTTCGCGTCAGGA
>CAZCEC010000003.1:105433-124421 GCA_964497615.1 uncultured Anaerolineales bacterium
CCAGCCGGGCCAGGGCGGGCGGACAGTGGGGGCCGTCCGGCTCGGGCGTCGGGCAGGATGGATGTGCGCGGGCGGGCTGGCGGGTGCCGGGCCGGCCTTGGATTTCAGGCGCGCCTCTGGGGGGACCCCCCCCCTAGAATAGGTGGTATATCCGGCATATCCGGCATTATTCTACATAACGACAACAGGCGCTCCGAAAGATGGGCCGAGAGGGTGGTTGGGTAGAAGTGAGGGGCGTGTCCCGGAGGGCAGCATGGGATGATTGTAGAACAAATGATCTAGATTGTCAAGGACGAAATTGATAAAGAGCAACCGATGGGTGAGGGCACAACCGGCTGGGCGCGCAGCGCGGAATGGGGCTAGACCTTCGCGGGACCGACTCAGGCCGTATCAACCAGCCGGGCGTTCGTCAGTCGCTGCAAGTCTGCCGGCGCCAGCCGCAAGTTCGCCCCGCGCTGGCCGGCGCTGATGTGCACGTATGGCAGGCTGAGCGCTGCCCGGTCCAGGCAGACTTCGAAGCCCTTGTTCAGCAGCGCCAGCGCTGAAATGCCACCCACTTGCAGCCCTGTCAGCGCCTCGGCCTCGCGCTGCGCTGCCATCTTGAGCTTCTTCTCGCCCAAGGAGGCCGCCAGCACTTTTAGGCTGGCGTCGCGCCCGGCTGGGGCCATCACCAGCAGCGGCTTCTTGCCCTTGATCTCGCGCAGCACCACCAGCGTCTTGTAGACGTGGTCGGCGGGCACGCCCAGCAGCGCCGCGGTCTCCTCGGCCGAGTGCTTTTCCGGCGGGAACTCGAAGACCTCATACAACACGCCACGCGCGTCCAGCAGACGCGTTACGTTGTTCTTGAATGCCATGCGGCTTTCTTCTGCCTCGGGTCTAGCAGCCGGTTTAGCCCATCGCCCAAAAGGTTCCAGCCCAGCCCAAAGGCGATGATGGCGAGCGTCACCGGGAGGAACGTCCACCAGTAGCGCAGCGGGTTGCCGCCGGAGCCTATGATGTAGTTCCGGTTTTGGACGAGCAGCGCCCCCCACGTGGAACCGCCGAACCCGATACCGATGAAAGTGAAGGCCATCGCCAGCACCACCATCCCGCCCACATCGCGGGCCGCCAGCACCACCGCTGGGCCAACAGCATTCGGCAGCAGGTGCCGCACCACGATCCGGAGGTGGCTGAGGCCCTGAGCACGCGCGGCCTCCACAAAGTCCTCCTGCTTGAGGCGGCGGACGCTGGCGTTGACGAGTCGCGCGTAGGGCATCCACGAGAATGCGATTAAGGCCAGCATGATGGGGTCCACGTGCAGGCTGAAAAGCAAGCTCTGCCATGGGGCCGGGTTGGCCAAATCGCCCTGGAGCAGCACTTCGTTGAACAGCCAGACGCTGGCAATGGCGGGGAAGGCCAGGAAGCCGTCGGTCACCCGCATCAACACGGTGTTCACTACCCCGCCCGCATAGCCCGCCACCGCGCCGACAGTCACACCGGCCAGCGCCGTTAGGGCGGTCACTACCAGGCCAAACCGGAACGCATCGCGCGTTCCCCAGACGAGCGGCCGGAAGATGTCACGCCCCATGGGTGTGGTGCCGAGGATGTGTTCGGCGCTGGGCTCGCCGGGCAAGTCGGGCCGCGGCAGCAGGTCCTCTTCCATCGGCGGCGCAATCTGCTCCGCTCCCAGCGCCACCAGGGCCAGGGTGA
This sequence comes from uncultured Anaerolineales bacterium, assembly GCA_964497615.1. Lineage (GTDB taxonomy): Bacteria > Chloroflexota > Anaerolineae > Anaerolineales > UBA6663 > CAZCEC01. Next base: position 107,123 of record CAZCEC010000003.1, read on the forward strand.
ACACCAACCCCAGGGCCAGCCAATTGGAGGGATACGCCAGAAACCGGCGGAGCGTTCTCATGGACCGTTGCCGTCCGTGGCGCGCAGCCGCGGATCGACCAGCGTGTGCACCACATCCAGCGCCAGCATCACCGGCAGCACCAGCAGCACGCTGAACACCGCGAAGCCCATCGCGACTGCGGAGTCTGGGGTGCCCAGAACGCTCCCCACGACCAATTGCGATACGCCTGGAAAGTCAAACACCGCCTCGATGATGTAGACACTGGTCATCAAGCTGGCCGCCGAGAGTGCCACGCTCGTCAGCCCGGGGCCGATGGCATTCCGCAGCGCATGGCGCCACACGATGCGCCAGGCAGACAGGCCACGCGCCCGTGCAGCGACCACATAGTCTTTGCCTAGCTCCTCGATCATCGAGGCTCGCGTGATCCGGCCGAGGGTGGCCCAGTGCGCGGCGCTGAGGGTGAGCACCGGCAGCGCCAGGTGACGCAGGGCGTTGAGGGTGATGTCTACCCGGCCATTTAGCAGCCCGTCAACCGTCAATAGACCCGTGATCGGGTCAAAGGCGGTGCTCGTCACGCGGATCACGTCGGTGCTGGTGGTGCGGCCGGGCGCGAACCACCCGAGGCCCACATAGAACAGTGACAGCATTACGATGCCCAGGATGAAGGGGGGCACGGAGGTGAGCACAAAGGCCACCGCCCGAAAGCTGTTATCCGCCGCCCGCTCGCGCCGCCAGCCCGCGATGACGCCGCTCAACAGCCCCAGCGGCACCAGGAGCAGCGCCGAATAGAGGGTCAGCTCGGCCGTGGCGGGCAGCCGCACCAGCAGCGCATCGAGCACGCCCGCGCGCAGGATCGGGCTCCAGCCCCAGTCGCCCCGGACAAGACTGCTCATCCAGTGAAGGTACTGCACCAGGTACGGCTGGTCCAGGTAGTGCTCGGCGATGATGCGCTCCAGGATGCGCTGAGCGACTTCGGGGGATTGGTAGGGCGGGGTGCGCGGCGGCAAGTACAATTCCGCCCGCGCTTCCACCGGCGCAAGCATGACGATGCCGTACAGGGCCATGGTCACGACCAACAGGGTGATGACCACGTAGCCCAGGCGGCTGAGCGTGAACTGCAGTGCCCCGAACAGGCGCAGCTTGCCCGGGGCCGCGACCGGCGCGCCAACTTGAATCGCTGGTGTCTCGACCATGTGGCGCCCGCCCGTCTAGAGGTGGGCCGCGAAGTTGAGCACGCGCCAATAGGCCCGCTGCAAGAACCCTGGCCAGCCGGAGGAGGGCAGCATTGGCGGAAACTGCCGCGTGCCTGGTTCATCCCAGCGGTTGCCCGCGCCGGCCGTGGACCACAACAGGTCGGCGCCCACAAACCCGGCGTCGATCACCTCCGGGTCGGGGTCGTAACCATTGTTGATGTATTCGTTGTCGTGAATCCAGTTGCTCTCCGGCAGCACCGGGATGTCCCAGTCCGGGCTCTCGCCAAAGAACTCCGGGAAGTCGGTGAGGGCCACGATCGCTACCGCAAACGACTTGTTGCCGGAAAAGGTGTTCCCGCTGATCTCGGTCCGGTCCGCCGAGATGATCAGCACCCCGCTGCCGTCGGGCACCAGGTTCACAGTCATCTCCGGGCGCGAGAAATTCGGTAAGTTGTTGTTCTCAATCCGGTTGCCCACCAGCCGCGTATCCGCCCCCTCGTTGGCCGTCTTGCCGGGCAGGATAAAGACCAGGATGCCGGCCGTGTTGTCGTGGGTGTGATTGTTCTCCACCAGGGCATCCACCGAGTTCTCGATCTCAATGCCCGACACGTTGCCGAAGGCCTCGTTGCCGCGCACCACGATGCCGCGCGACTGCCCCACATAGATGCCGGTGTCGTTCACCCCGCTCGTGACGCTGTTCTCCACCAGCACTTCGCTGGCCAGGATCGGGAAGATGCCGTATTCGCCCGTGTTCTCCGTCACCAAGTCGCGGAAGACGGGGCCCGTCACTCCCTGCACCGTCACCCCGTTCGAAGTGTAGTTCCGAATATGAAACCCGCTGATCGTGAACCAGTCGCTGATGGCCAGCACGCCATTGGGGTGCTGATTCTCCCCATCGAGGATCGCGCGCTGCCCACCCTCGACAACGCCTTCCAGGATCAGACTGTCGGTATCCACCAAGACCGTCTCGTGGTAAAGGCCGGGCATCACCCGCACTGTGTCGCCGGGCGCGGCCGCGTTCACCGCGGCCTGGATTGACTCGCCCGGCTGGACCACGACGACATCGCCAGACCCCCGCGCGTCGGGAGCGCTCGGCGCGCTGGGAGCGCCGGCCTTGCCGCCTGCGCCCACGGTCGGCACATCCGCCGGGACGGGCCAGAAGCCCAGCGCCAAGATCACGCCTAAGAGCAGCACCGCGATGCCGCCCACAATGCCGAGGATCCATTTCCGCATCGGTGTTGTGCCTCCGTCGGGGTGGGGTAGGGTGGGCATCAGGTTATCACAGAGTGGCAGGTTGGCAAATGCTCCACTACAATTGCAGCGGAGGTAAGGTGTGATGACTGACCCCAGCCCGCCCTCAGCCAGCGCTCCCCTCGCCTGTGCCAACTGCCACCACCCGTTGGACCCGGGCGACAAATTCTGCCGCGAGTGCGGCCTGCCCACGCTACGGCAGGCCGAGACCCAGCGCGCGGTGCGGACCGCTCCGCCGGATGCCCGCGAGTTGAAGAGCGCCCTGGAAGTCCAGCCCGACCCCAAGCCCTTTACGCGAGAAGGTTCAGTGCTCACTCCGCCCACGACGCCCAGCCCAGCAGTCGAGCCGGAGCTGACAACGGGCGGCGTGGTGCGCGTCACGAGCCCCACGCAGGCCACGCAGATGGCGCTGTCCACCTTGCTGATGGTGGGGCTGATCGTCGTCTTTGTCGTCGTGGGCGTGATCTTGTTGTTCCTGGCCTTCCGCGGTTAAATAGAAACCGGGCGTCCAGTGGACGCCCGGCTCGGTAACTTTTGGGTGCCTTAGAACAAGCCCCAATCGGCGCCGGCGCCTTCTTCCATCATGGCCGGCTCCCACAACTCGGTGCCCATCTCAATCGCGGCGGGCATGGCGGCCACGTCGGCCACCTTCTTGCGGGTCTCCTCCATGATGGCCGGCCCGTAGGGACAGAAGGGCGTGGTGAGGATCATCGTCACCCGCGCCTTGTCGGGCTGCAATTCCACATCGCGGATGAGGCCCAATTCGATGATGTTCAGCCCGATTTCGGGGTCCACGATCTCGCGCAGCGCCTCGCGCAAAGTTTCGGCTTTGGCCGGGTCCTGGCTCTCAACGGCCCAAACCACTTTTCGGGAATCTACGGCTTCGGTCATGGTGTCACTCCCAGGGTAATCGTCTGCCTCGTCTCGGGCGTAATCAGGAAGACGCACCGATCAGCGCCATCCAGCACGCAGGTGGTCTTCTCCACATTGGCGTTCAGCACCTGCTGGATCACGGTGCGGTCAATGGCGCACACTTCAGGATGCCGCTGGCCGATGACCAGATAGGGGCAGGTGTATTCGGTGAGGGCAATCGTCTCGCCGGTGCGGTTCCAGCGGGCCATAAAGCCCTCGGCGCCCAACATTTCGATGAGCAAGCCCATCTTGTCTTCCAGGGACTTGCCTTCCAGCCGCGCGGCATACTCGGCCACCATGCCCTCGGCCATGCGGGTAAACATCTCCTCCAGGGCATCTGATGGCAGGGATGCCTTTAATTCATCTAGCAGCCGCTCGCTGAGGCGCATGTACCGGGCGGGGAAGCGCTCATGGGCGGCCTCGGTCAATGAATACACGAGGTGCGGGCGGCCCACGCCGTGACGCACTTCGCTCGACCGGATGAGGCCTTCGGCCTGGAGGAAGGAAAGGTGATGGCGAACCGAGACGGGCGAAATCGCCAGCGCATCGGCCAATTGGGCCACCGTGGCCTGTCCGCGCGCCTTGAGGGTGCGCAGCAGCGTTTCCCGGGTTGTGTGGGTCATCACAAAGCAGTATATCATCCCCGAGGCAATACTGTCAATAAAAAAGATTAATATCAAAAATATTGACACTTACTTGTGCGAAATGGTATAATCCGTGCGAAATGGGTGCCGCCGCCGCTGGCGCGCTGCACCACTCCGGCCGGTTCCAGGAGAACGTGTCCTTATGACTTCGACGTTGGAAATCCGCAATTTGCATGTGTCCATCATGGAAAAGCCCATTCTGAATGGGGTCAACCTGATGGTGAACCAGGGTGAAATCCATGCTTTGATGGGGCCGAATGGCACGGGCAAGAGCACGCTGGCTTATGCCCTCATGGGGCATCCGCACTACGCCGTCACGGCCGGCCAGATCATCTTCAAGGGCGTGGACCTGCTTGAGCTTGAACCCGACGAACGCGCCCGGCTGGGCCTGTTTCTGGCATTTCAGTATCCGGTGGCCATCCCCGGGGTCAGCGTTGCCAACTTCTTGCGCACGGCCATCAACGCCCGCCGCCGGGCCGTGAACCCCGACGACAAGGGCATTCCCATTCCGGAGTTTCGCAAGCTGCTGCGGGCAAAGATGGACACGCTGCAGGTGCCGCACGGCTTCGCCGGCCGGTATCTCAACGAAGGCTTTTCGGGTGGTGAAAAGAAGCGGGCCGAAGTGCTGCAATTGGCCACGCTTGAACCGGAGATCGCCGTGCTGGACGAGACCGACTCCGGCCTCGACATCGACGCGCTGCGCATCGTCGCCTCGGGCGTCAACACCCTGGCCGGCCCGAACCTGGGCGTGTTGGTCATCACCCACTACCAGCGCATCCTGAACTACATCAAGCCGAATTTTGTGCACATCATGCTGGGCGGCCGCATTGTGGAAACGGGAGGCGCCGATCTGGCCCTGCACCTGGAAGAGAAGGGCTATGACTGGGTGCGCGAGAAGTATCAAGAGGAGCCGGCCAATGTCTGAAAAGGTCCTGATTCCAGACAGCAAGGAACGTTACGCCGAGCAGTACGGCTTCCACGAGGCCGAGAATTACGTGTTCAAGGCGCGCAAGGGCCTCTCGCCGGAGGTTGTGCGCGAGATGTCGGCGATGAAGGGCGAGCCTGAGTGGATGACGGCTTTCCGGCTGAAGGCGCTCGACATCTTCCTGAAGAAGCCGATGCCTAATTGGGGCGCCGATCTGAGCGAGATTGATTTCGACGACATCTACTACTACATCAAGCCCTCGGCGGAGAGTGTCCGCTCGTGGAACGACGTGTCCCCGGAAGTCAAGAACACGTTTGACAAGCTGGGCATCCCCGAAGCTGAGCAGAAGTTCCTCGCCGGGGTGGGGGCCCAGTATGAGTCGGAGATGGTCTATCACTCCGTCCGCAAGGACCTGGAGGAGAAAGGCGTCATCTTCCTCTCCACCGACGACGGCCTGAAGCAGCACCCTGAGCTGTTCAAGCAGTACTTCGGGACGATCATCCCTTCCACCGATAACAAGTTTGCGGCGCTTAACAGCGCGGTGTGGTCGGGCGGCTCGTTCATTTACGTTCCGCCGGGCGTCCACGTGCAGATGCCGCTTCAGGCGTACTTCCGCATCAACGCCCAAAACATGGGCCAGTTTGAGCGCACGCTCATCATCGTGGACGAGGGCGCCTACATGCACTATGTCGAGGGCTGCACGGCCCCGACCTACTCCAGCGACTCGCTCCACTCGGCCGTGGTCGAGATCATCGTGAAGAAGGGGGCGCGCTGCCGATACACGACCATCCAGAACTGGTCCAACAACGTCTACAACCTGGTGACCAAGCGCGCCGCCGCCTACGAGGGCGCGACGATGGAGTGGATCGACGGCAACCTGGGCTCCAAGGTCACCATGAAGTATCCGGCGGTGTACCTGATGGAGCCCAAGGCTCACGGCGAAATCTTGTCGATTGCCTTTGCCGGCCGGGGCCAGCAACTGGATGCGGGCGGAAAGGTGGTGCACGGCGCGCCGAGCACCACCAGCAAGATTTTGTCCAAGTCCATCAGCAAGGACGGCGGGCGGTCCTCCTATCGCGGCCTGCTCAAAGTCTACAAGGGCGCCGAGGGCTCGCGCTCGACCGTCGTCTGCGACGCGCTCCTGATTGATGACAAGTCTCGCTCCGACACTTACCCCGTCATCGAGATTGACGAGGACGACGTCACCATCGGGCACGAGGCCTCGGTGTCCAAGGTCGGTGAGGAGCAGCTTTTCTACCTTCAGAGCCGCGGCATCCCGGAAGAGCAGGCCGAGGGCCTGGTGGTGGCGGGCTTTATCGAGCCGCTGGTGAAAGAACTGCCGATGGAGTATGCCGTCGAGCTTAACCGCCTCGTGCAACTACAAATGGAAGGCAGCATTGGATAGGACCGTCATCACAACCGGCCGCCGCCGCGCTCCTGAGCCAGTGGCGACCGACCTGACTTTTGACCGCGGCGCGGTACAGGCGCTGTCCAATACCACGAAGGACGCAGACTGGTATGCCCGCCGCCGGCTGGCGGCCTGGAAGGTGTACCACGGCCTGCCCATGCCGACTCTGTCTGACGACGCCTGGCGGCGCACCGACATCCGCAATTTCAAGTGGGGGGAGGTGGTACTGCCGCACACCCTGAACGGCCACGCCCCCGCAGCGCGTCGCGTTCCCGCCGCCTTGCTCAAACCCTTGGCGGGCCGCGAGCAGGGCGGGTTGCTGGTGGCCGCGGGCGGCCGCGTGAGCGAGGCCAGCCTGCACCCGCGCCTCAAGCGCCAGGGGGTCGTCTTCACTGATTTCCTCAGTGCCACCCGCAAGCATCCGGACTTGGTGAAGAAGTATCTCGGCAAGGTGGTGCCCATCACGGAGGGCAAGTTCGCGGCGCTGGCTGAGACGCTGGCCGACGGCGGCCTGTTCGTCTACGTGCCTAAGGGTGTCGCACTAGACCTGCCGTTGCACTCGGTGGCGTGGCTGACAGGCCCGGCGCACTTTAGCCGGGTAATCATTGTTGTGGATGATGGCGCGAGCGCCACGGTCGTTCACGAGACGGCGTCGCCCGCCGCGGGCTCGGGCCAGGCCCTGCATGCGGGCACGGTGGAAGTGCTGGTTGGGAAGCAGGCCCGGCTGACGTTTGTTGAGCTGCAATCGCTGGGCGGGAACGTGTGGAACTTCACGCACGAGCGGGTGCGTGTTAAGGCGGACGCCAAGGTGGACTGGATCTTCTCCGCCGTGGGGACTCATCTGACTAAGAACTTCTCCGAGATCGACCTGGACGGCGAAAATGCCGTGGGCAAGATGTCGGGATTCTACTTCGCCGATGGCGAGCAGCACCTGGACCACGACACCCAGCAGAACCACAACGCGCCGCACACCACCAGCGACCTGCTGTTCAAGGGCGCCCTGCGCGACAAAAGCCGGTCGGTGTGGCAGGGCATGATCTACGTCGCGCCTGGCGCGCAGAAGACCGACGGCTATCAGGCCAACCGCAACTTGGTGCTCAGCCGCGGCGCGCGGGCCGACTCGATCCCCGGCCTGGAGATCATGGCCGACGATGTGCGCTGCACGCATGGCGCCACGGTGGGCCAGCTTGAGCAGGAACACATCTTCTATCTTATGGCCCGCGGCCTGCCGCGCACCGAGGCCGAACGCCTCGTCGTGGACGGCTTCTTTGACCCGATTCTCCAACGCATTCCCTTCGAGGGCGTGCGCCAGCGGCTGAAGAAAGCCATCGAAGCCAAGATGGGGTAGGGCCGCCCGTGCAGGCGCGTTCCGGCGGGCTCAAGAAGTACGCCGCTGGCGAGAGCGTGGAGATGTACTGTGGCCACCTCGATGCCGCTGGCCGGCGCGTCACCGACTGGCTGGCGGGCCGGGTGGTCGCCACTGACCACCGGATGGTGGCCGTCGAGTTCGACGTTGACGTATTCGCCAACAACGGTTGGCTCATCCCCGACCGGACGCTGTGGTGCACGCATGGCTCCCGTCATCTGCGCCGCGCTCATTCCGTAGAGGACGCTGACATGGCTGCTGCAATCGATACCGCGCCCGATTTCTCGGCGCTGCGCGCCGACTTCCCGGCCCTGGCCCGCGAGGTGCGCCCCGGCGTGCCCCTGATCTATCTCGACTCAACCGCGACCGCGCAAAAGCCCCGCGCCGTGCTCGATGCCATGCAGTCGTACTACGAGCGCTCCAACGCCAATGTCCACCGCGGCATCCACACTCTGGCCGAGGAGGCGACCAGCCTTTACGAGGCGGGCCGGGAGCAGGCGCGGGCCTTCATCAATGCGGCATCGGTGCGGGAGATTATCTTCACGCGCAACACCACCGAGTCCATCAATCTGGTCGCCTTCACCTGGGGGCGCGCTAACCTGCGGGCCGGTGACCTGATCGTGTACACGGAGATGGAGCACCACTCGAATCTCGTCCCCTGGCAGATGCTGGCCGCCGAGACGGGCGCGGAAGTCAAAGCCGTACCGGTCACGGATCAGGGGGATCTCGACCTGGAGGCGTATGACGCCCTCCTGGCGCGCGGACCCAAGCTGGTGTGCGTCGCGCATATGTCCAACGTGCTGGGCACGATTAACCCGATTGCCGACATGGCAGCCCGGGCACATGCCGCCGGGGCACTGATCCTGGTGGACGCAGCCCAGTCCGTGCCGCATCTGCCGGTGGACGTGCAGGCGTTGGATGTGGATTTCCTAGCGTTTTCCGCGCACAAGCTGTGCGGTCCGACCGGCATCGGTGTGCTGTGGGGCCGCCAGCGCCTGCTGGAGGCCATGCCGCCCTTCATGGGCGGCGGCGACATGATTCGCCGCGTCTATCTCTACGACTTCAAGCCGAACGAACTGCCGTACAAGTTCGAGGCCGGCACGCCCGCCATCGCCGAGGCGGTGGGCCTGGGCGCGGCACTGGACTACCTCACCCGCGCCGGCATGTCCGCGATCCACGCTCACGAACAGGCCATCATCGCCTATGCCCTCGACCGCCTGGAGGAAGTGCCCGGCATCCGGGTTTATGGTCCGCCCGCCGAACGGCGCGGCGGCGTGGCCTCCTTCTCGCTGGATGGTGTGCACCCGCATGACGTGGCGCAATTGCTCGACCGCGATGGCATCGCCGTGCGCGCGGGCCACCACTGCGCCATGCCCCTGCACGACCGCTACGACCTGCCGGCCACCACCCGCGCCAGCTTCTATCTGTATAATACGACCAGCGAAGTGGACCGGCTGGTCGAAAGCCTCTACAAAGTCAAGCAAGTGTTCAGCTAGCCCGTGGCGCCCTATGGACGATCTCTACCGCGAAGTCATCCTCGATCACTACAAGAACCCTCGCAACCAGGGCGTTCTCGAACCGAACGACTTCAGCTACGAGGACGAGAACCCTCTGTGCGGCGACAAACTCCGGATTGACGTGCGCCTGGACGAGAATCAAATCGTCAAGGAAGTGGCGTTCTCCGGCCGGGGCTGCGCCATCTCGCAGGCCTCGGCCTCCATGCTGACCGAATCCATCCAAGGCAAGCCGCTGGCGGAGGTCCTCAAACTGAGCAAGGATGACATCCTGGACATGCTCGGCATCGAATTGGGGCCGGTGCGGCTGAAGTGCGCGCTGCTGTCCCTGAAGGTCCTCAAGGCCGGCGCCTATGGCTTGCAGGGCCAGCACTACCATGACGAGGACTAACGATATGCCGTACTACGATAAGGTGGATCCGCTCACGGCCGACTATGTGGCCGTGGCGACGCGGGCTGAGCTGCCCAATGGCGCTCGCAAGCTGCTGGAAGTGGACGGGCGCGCCCTGGCCGTCTTCAACATCGCCGGCACCTACTACTGCATCGCCGACGTGTGCTCGCACGATGATGGGCCGGTGGCTGAAGGTGACCTGGTGGGGCACGAAATCGAGTGCCCGCGCCATGGCGCGCATTTCGACGTGCGCACGGGGCAGGTGCTGTCCTTTCCCGCCATCGTAGATATACCTGCCTATCCCGTTAAGGTCGAGGGCGACGACATACTCATCGGGCTGCCGCCCATCGAGGATTGATCGCGCCGCCTGCGCGGGATGTGGCCCGTCGTTCTTTCCACTTTAGGCCGACCCGGCCACCGGCCGGCGCCTCGTACAAAACTCCGGCTATAATCCCCCTCCATGCCATCGCCCAAGGACCCTGCCGCGCGCATCGCGCAGCTCAGCCGTGAGCTGGCCTACCACAACTACCAGTACCACGTGCTGGCCGCGCCCGTCGTCTCCGACGCCGAGTTTGACAGGCTCTTTCACGAATTAAAGGCGCTGGAGGCGGCGCATCCGGACCTTGTCCGGCCGGATTCACCCACACGGCGGGTCGGGGGCGTCGTTTCGGAGCGCTTCGTCAAGGTACGCCACCCGGCGCCGATCCTCAGCCTGAGCAATGCCTTCTCGGGCGAGGACGTGCGGGCGTGGTTCGACCGGATTGCCCGCCTCGACGACCGCGTGGAGCGCGCCGACTTCGTGGTGGAGCCCAAGATTGACGGACTGACGGTGGTGCTGCACTACGAAGACGGGCAGTTCGTGCGCGGCGCGACGCGCGGCGATGGCGAAGTCGGCGAGGAGATCACGCCCAACCTGCGCACCATTCGCTCGCTGCCGCTGTCCATCCCCGTTCAGCCGATTGGGCGAAAAGCCCGCCTGCCCGCGCCGCCGCCGCGGCTCGTCGTCCGCGGCGAGGCCGTCATCTATACCGCCGACTTCGAGCGCATGAACGCCGCCCTGGCCGCCGAAGGCAAGGACACCTACGTCAATCCGCGCAACACCGCCTCGGGCGCCCTGCGGCAACTGGATAGCGCGCTGACTGCGTCGCGGCCCATTTCGCTGCTGGCTTATGCCGTCGTCGAAGCCGAAGGCATCAGCCTGACCACCCAGTGGGACGTCATTAACTATCTGCGGCAGATGGGTTTCCCCACCGCCGCAACCAGCCAGCGCTGCGCCACCATTGACGAGGTGATTGCCTATTGCGAGGCGCAGGCGGCTGTTCGCGATGAGTTGCCGTACGAAACCGACGGCCTGGTAGTCAAGCTGAACGACTTGCGCCTGGCGGCAGAGCTGGGCGTCGTCGGCAAGGATCCGCGCGGCGCGGTGGCCTACAAATTCCCGGCGCGCGAGGTCTCCACCCAGTTGCTCGACATTGTCGTCAATGTGGGCCGCACCGGGGTGCTCACCCCAAACGCCGTGCTGGAGCCGGTGGAGGTCGGCGGCGTCACGGTGCGCCAGGCGACGCTCCATAATTTCGACTTCATTGCCGAGAAGGACATCCGCATAGGCGATCGGGTGCTGATCAAGCGGGCGGGCGAAGTCATCCCCTACGTCATCGGCCCAATTGCAGAGGCCCGTACTGGTCAGGAGAAGAAATACCGCCGCCCCCGGAAGTGCCCGGTCTGCGGCGTGCCCATCGAGCGCGTGGAGGGCGAGGTGGCCTTCTATTGCGTCAACAGCGCCTGCCCGGCCCAGCTCAAGCGGCTGATCGAGAGCTTCGCCGCCGTGCTCGACATAGTTGGATTTGGCGAAAAGCTCGCCGTGCAATTGGTGGAGGCGGGGCTGGTGCGCGACCTGGCGGATGTGTTCACCCTCACGCGCGAACAATTGCTTGAACTGCCCGGCTTCGCGGAAAAGAAGGCTGACAACCTGCTGCAATCTATCCACGGCACCCGCGAGCGGCTGGTCGCCGACCGCCAGTTGGGGCGCCTCATTACGGCTCTTGGCATCAGAGGGGTGGGGTGGGTGATGGCCCACGATCTGGCCGCCCATTTTGGCCGCCTGGACGATCTGGCGGCGGCGAGTGCGGATGCCATACAGGCGGTGCCTGGCATTGGCCCGAATGTATCGCAGGCCGTGGTGGATTGGTTTGCCCTGCCGCGAAACCAGGAGCTGCTGGCGAAGCTCAAGCGGCTGGGCGTCTGGCCGGAAGGGACCGCGCGGGCGCAGGCGGTTGTGGGCGGGGCGCTGGACGGTCTGACCTTTGTCATCACCGGCACGCTGCCCGTGTGGTCGCGCGACGAAGCGCGGGCCTTCATTGAGGCTCACGGCGGGAAGGTTACCGATAGTGTGAGCAAAAAGACCAGCTACCTCGTGTTGGGCGAATCGCCAGGGTCCAAGTACGCCAAAGCGCAAAGCCTGGGCGTAGCGATCCTGGACGAGGCCGGGCTGCGCCAGCTCGGCGGCGGGTCCTGATCCCGCCCTCTCAGCGCCAACGTCACCGATTTGTGCTATAGTCTGCCGTCAACCTGGCTTGACGGGCAAAGGAGCGGATATGGAGGAGAGCGTCACAATCGGGGACAAGTTCAACACGCGCATCCGTGAGTGGAACGACCGGATTGACCGCGTGGTGGAGAGCGACCTCTATTTCTACAATCAGCCCATCGAAGAGCTCTTGGGCGGCGTGCGCGTACGCGTCCGGGGGCGCGAAATGCTGATGTTCGCGTCTTATGGCTACCTGGGGCTGTTGGGACATCCTAAGATCAACGCGGCGGCCCAGGCGGCGGTGGCGGAGTTCGGCACCGGCACCCACGGGGTGCGCATGCTGGCCGGCACCCTCACCCTGCACGGCGAACTAGAGCAGACCATTGCACGCTTCAAGGGCGCTGAAGATGCAGTTACCTTTTCCAGCGGCTACGTCACCAATTTGACCGCGATCTCGACCATGGTGGGCCGCCACGACACCGTGATTTGCGACAAGCTGAACCATGCTTCCATCGTGGATGGCTGTCTGCTTTCGGGGGCCAACTTCGTCCGCTTCAAGCACAACGACATGGACGATCTCGAGCGGTGCCTGCGGCGGGCCGACCCGCAATCCGCCAAGCTCGTCGTCGTGGATGCGGTTTTCAGCATGGATGGCGATATCATTGACCTGCCGCGCACCGCTGATCTATGCCGCCAATACGGCGCGTGGCTCATGGTGGACGAAGCCCATTCCATCGGCGTCCTGGGCAAGACCGGGCACGGCGTTGAGGAACACTTCGGCCTTGGCGGAGTGGTTGATCTGAAGATGGGCACGCTCAGCAAGACCATCCCATCGGTTGGGGGCTACATTGCGGGCCGGGCTGACATGATCCGTATGTTTCGGCACGCCTCGCGGGCCTTCATCTTCTCGGCCGCGCTGCCGCCCGCGCAGGCGGCCGCCGCCAAGGCGGCCTTTGAAGTCATCGAGGCCGAGCCAGAGCGCGTCGAGCAGTTGCGCCGCAATTCGCGCCAGTTTATCGCTGGCCTCAAGGCCGCCGGCTTCGACACCATGCACACCGAGACCGCCATTGTCCCAGTGCTGTGCGGCGCGGATGAACGGGCCTACACCATGGTGCAACATTGCCAGCGGGATGACATCTTTGTGCTTCCAGTGGTGTCGCCGGCTGTGCCGGAAGGCCTGGCGCGCCTGCGCGCCACCGTCACGGCCGCGCACACACCGGCCGAAATCGACCGGGCCCTGGACGTATTCGCCCGGGCTGGAAAAAAGGCCGGGATTCTCTAGCACCGCGGGCGATGCAGGCCTGAGCGGCCGCTGCTCGCGTGCACCGTCGCTGCCGGGGTCCGACGGCCAGGCGGTTTCAGGCGCCTGGCACCCTCGATGCCATGGCCACCATCGTCCTCAAGCCAGGCCGTGAAAAGTCACTGCTCCGCCGCCATCCCTGGGTGTTCTCCGGTGCTGTCGAGCGGCTGGAGGGCGGGCCGGCTGCCAGGGGCGCGACCGTCGCGGTCCAGGCGGCCTCGGGTGAGCCGCTAGGGTGGGGGGCTTATTCGCCTCAATCGCAAATCGTCGTCCGGCTGTGGTCGTTTGACCCCGCGGAAGTAATCGGGGCGCCATTCCTGGAGCGCCGGCTGCGCGCCGCCCTGGCTGCCCGCGGTGAGCTGCACGCGCGGACTGACCTCGACGCATACCGGTTGGTCAACGCCGAGTCGGATGGCCTGCCGGGGCTGATCGTGGACCGGTATGGGCAGTACCTCGCCGTCCAGTGCCTGTCGGCGGGAGCCGACTACTGGAAACCCCAACTTGTGCCCTTGCTGCTGGAGATTGCGGCCGAGAACATCGGCCCAGTGCTCGGCGCATATGAAAGGTCGGATGCCGATGTGCGCGCCAAGGAGGGGTTGGAGCCGGTCGTGGGCGTCTTGGCGGGCGATGCCCTGCCGGATCAGATTGCGATCCTTGAGAACGGGAGCCGCTTCCTGGTTCAGCCCGCGCTGGGTCACAAAACCGGCTTCTATCTCGACCAGCGGCACAACCGCGCACTGCTGGCCCAATACGCCGCGGGCACCGAAGTGCTCAATGGGTTCGCGTACACCGGCGCCTTCGGCGTCTATGCCCTGCGGGGTGGGGCGGTCCGTGTGACCAATGTGGACACTTCCGCCTCGGCGCTCGAACTGGCGCGGGAGAACGTGGCGGCCAACGGGCTGGAGGCGGACCGCGTTGAGAACATCACAGGTGATATGTTCCACGTCCTGCGGTCCTTCCGCGATGCCCGGCGCCAGTTCGATCTAGTCGTGCTCGACCCGCCCAAGTTCGCCGACTCGCGGAGCCAGCTGGAGGGCGCGGCCCGCGGCTATAAAGACATCAATCTGCTGGCATTCAAATTGCTGCGGCCGGGGGGCATCCTGTTTACGTTTTCGTGTTCCGGGTTGGTCTCGCGGGATCTGTTTCAAAAGATCGTGGCCAGCGCCGCCGCGGATTCGGGTCGCGAGGTACAGGCCCTGCGCTGGCTCAGCCAGGCTTCCGATCACCCCGTGGCGCTTGCGTTTCCAGAGGGGGAGTATCTGAAGGGACTGGTGTGCCGAGTCAGCTACTGACCATCGTGGGCTGTAGTGCTGGTTGAGCGATCCTGGTAATGAATGACACCCGGGCCGGCAGCAGCGCCGGCCCGGGTGTCATCGGTGGTGGAGATGGCGGGAATCGAACCCGCGTCCGAAAGATTCGACCACAAGCCTCTACAAGCTTAGCCTCGCTATTTTGGCGTCACCGGCGGGGCCCCGCGAGACAGGGTCACCAGCCGACCAGCCGCTGTGGTCTTTCGCCCTGGTCACGGCTCCCAGGGCGGCACTCCGGCCTTTGTCACGCTGATGGCACGCGCCGCTGGAGGGGCTCGTGGTCAACGGGCCGCCCGTGGGCGGCCTGGCTCAGTCGCTATGCGGGGTTAGGCCGCGAGCGGGAGAGCGCTGTAGGAAGTGCGGTTGGCACTTGTGTTTTTGCGCTGAGTTAACGGGATCGGCGCCGCCCGGCTTGCAGCTTGAGACCAGCCTCCTCCGTCGAAGCCTGTCATCCCCAGCTACCGCCATTATACCACTAGGGTGTAAACAACTGGCTAGACGCCGCCATCTGTTCGATCTCCGCTTGCAGCGCGGCTCGGTCATCGTACGGATAGACGCGGGCCAACTCCGCCCAGGCGGTGTCGCTTTGGCCGGAATACAGAAGCGCCAAGACGTAGGGGAGCACCGAGCACTTGGACGAGCCATCCCATTCGCCTAACTCGCCGGGCTGGCCCGTCTCGGCCTGAGTGCGCAGGCGATCCAGGTCGGCCTCGTAGATGATGGCAAACTCCGGGCTGACCGGCGCGTAGCCCACTCCCGGCTGATAACCTAACACCGCCGTTACAAACGGCGACGCTGCGTATGAGCAATACACGTAGGCGAAAATGTCGTCGCAGGTTACGAACTCAAGCGCGCCGTCGCCATCCAGGTCGCGGAACTGCCCCCCACAATTGGACGGCCGGGTCTCCATGATCTTGACTGGTGCGGGACCCAGACCAAAGATGTGCGTGGCGAAGCAGCAATGCGCGCCGCCGGTGAATGTCTCGATCACGACCTCGGCGACTTCATCGCCGGTGATGTCGGTTCCGCTCAACTCATTCAGGGCCTGGAAGAACTCGACCTTGATGGGTTCCGACCCTTGCTGTGCTAAGGTTGCGATCCGGTCGAACCCCATCCCGTCGGAGGGAGAGTTCGCGTTGGACCAGATTCGGATAGCGTACTCACCAAAGATGTGCTCTTCGGCCAACTCGTAGCTTGAATCGGGGAAGGTCGTGGAAACGGGCGGCACGGCGGTGGGTATGGGACGGGGTGTGGCAGTGCCGCTCACTGTCGGCTCCACAGATGCGGTGGGCGGTGCGTCTGTTGCAGGCACGTCCGTCGCAGCTTCGCTTTCCACAGGGAGGGGGGTTGGTGAAGCAGGCAGGGCGGCGATGGCCGTTAGCGTCTCCCCGACGGCCTGCGCCACATCTGTCCCTTCGCTTTCGTCAGCATCCGCGCCCGACAAAGCGAAGGCGCACGCAAGGCTGGCGCCAGCCAGTACAACCGCGACCCCAAGAATCCACCATACACGACCCCGTCCATTAATGCGCATAGCCATTGTCATGCACCCTCTTCATCAGGTTCATCTCTTCAAATAGCCTCTAGCCTATGCGCACAGTCTATCCACGCCTCGCCCGGCTCATGGCTCGGTCCATCTCTCGCTGGCTGTCGCGCTCGGCGATGGCCTGTCGCTTGTCATACTGCTTCTTGCCTTTGGCCAGGGCGATCTCCAGCTTGGCGCGGCCCTTGCTCAGATACATCTTAAGCGGCACGATGGCGTAGCCCTTCAACTTGACCTTGTCCGCCAGCTTGGCGATCTCCTTTTTGTGCAGCAGCAGCTTGCGGGGGCGGAGGGGGTCGTGGTTCTGCCGCGCGGCGGCGTCGTAGGTCGAAATGTGGGCGTTCAGCAGAAAGAGTTCGCTGCCTTGCGCCTGCACATACGCTTCGCGGATCTGCACTTGTCCGTTGCGGACCGACTTGATCTCCGTGCCGGCCAGGACAATTCCGGCTTCGAAGCGGTCCTCCAGGAAGTAGTCGTGGCTGGCCTTGCGGTTCATGGCCACCACCTTATCGTTTGACTGCTGTTCTGGCTGCGTTTTCGGCATTTGGTTCTCGGTGGCTTGATGTACAGCGCAATCCGCGCTAGGGCAGGGGCCTCGCCGGCAACTGCCCCAATGAGACGGCGGCCAAATCCCGCAGCACTGATACCGCGTAGGCCATCTGGGCATCGGCGCCGTCGCCAGCCGGCTCGATAGGATAAGTTGGCGGCAATCCGCTCGATTCCAGATCGCGCCGGGCGGGGGTGTACCAGCGATAGGCCGTTACGTGCAGGCTCGATCCATCCGACAGGTCATACACCAACTGTACCGAGCCCTTGCCATAAGTTGCCTGGCCCACCAGCGGCGCGCGGCCCCGGTCCAGCAGCGCCCCGGCAACGATCTCCGCGGCGCTGGCCGTGTTCTGGTTGACCAGGACGACCAGCGGCGCGCTGGCTGCCGCCGCGTCCGTGCTGGGCGCGTTGTAGGTCTTCTCTGGTGCGGTGCGTTGGGTCTCGTACATCACCACACCGCCATCGAGAAAG
>CAZCEC010000003.1:124431-150446 GCA_964497615.1 uncultured Anaerolineales bacterium
ATCCACGGCCGCCTCCAGAATGCCGCCGCCGTTGTCCCGCAGGTCCAGGATGTAGCGGGTAACGCCCTGCGCCTCCAGCTCCTCAATCGCCTGCGCCACCTCACCGGCGGTGCGCCCGCTGAAGCGGCTGATGGCAATTACACCCACCGTTGGGTCGTCCGGCCAGGTCCGCCATAAGGTGGACGGTATCTCAAATCGCTCCCGGCGGACGGTGATGGTCGCCACGTCGCCCGTGGCATGCCGCAATGTCAAATCCAGGGTCGTATCGATCAGGCCCCGGATCAGCGCGGTTGCGGCTCCGACCGTTGTCCCGGCAGGCACGGGCGCACCGTCCACAGACAGCAGTACATCGCCCTCCGCGACGCCCGCCCTGGCTGCCGGGGACTCACGGTAGGGCGACAGCACGATTTCGCCCGCCTCATTCGTGCCAATCGTCACGCCGATCCCGCCGTACTCGCCGGCCAGGTCCTGCGAGGCCAACTCGTGGGCCTGCGGCTCGACAAACACGGTGTAAGGGTCGCCCACGGCCGTCACAAGACCCCGGATGGCCCCATACTCCAAGGTGCGGTCATCCGGCAGATCGCCGATGAAGTGAGCCTCCAGCAGCAGCCGCGCTTCCGCCAGGATGGGGTAGCGCTCACCCTCGCTGGCCCCTGCCAATTGCCGCCACCAATCGCGATCAGTCGTGGCCGCCCGCACAACGTAGCCGGCGCCAAACGCCAGAGAGAGAAAAATGATGTTGACGACCGCGAACACGCCCAACGATACCCAACGCCCGCGCCGGCTGCCGTCATTCGCCGACATTGAATTGCTCCAGAACTGGCACAATCGCCTCCATGTTCGGCAGCAGCACTTGGGCGCCGTCCGCCAACCGCGTATTGGTTACCATATTGCCTTCGATTACCCAAGACTGTATGTTGCTGGTGTCTATCTGCGGACCCAGGCAGCCCAACAACGCCAGGTCCTCCAGGCTCAAATTGGTACGCGCGGCCCCAATGAGTGTTTGGGTCAGCGCGGGCAGGAACGGGATCGTTAGCGGCGACAGCAGCTTGTTGCGCACCGCAAACAGGACCTGCTGCTGCCGGCGCATGCGCTGGAAGTCGCTGCTATCGTGCCGAATGCGGGCGTAAATCAGCGCCGTAGCGCCGTCCATGTGGACCTGGCCGGCGGGAAAGTCAATGGCAATCGTGCCGGAGCCATCGCGCAGGGGGTAGCGGCCGTCGTGGATGGGCGCCGGTATGTTGATGTCAATGCCCCCAATGGCGTCAATGCCCTGCTCGAAGGCCGCGAAGCTCACCACCACATGGCGGTCCACCCGCAGCCCCAGGGTATTTGCGAACACGGCCTCCAACTCTCCCGGTCCGCCGCCGGCCGCCCCGTACAGTTCGCCATAGTGGTAGGCTGTGTTGATGCGCCCCTCGGGCACCTGGGACAGGTTGGGCAATTGCACCCATAAGTCGCGCGGCACGGAGAGCAGGTTGGCGCTCTTAGCCGCAAAGTTGACGCCTGCCAGAATGAGGGTATCGGCCCGGGCCGCCCGATAGTAGTTGTTGTTGAAGCCGTCAATCCCGATGATCAGTATGTTCATCCGGCCTGGCCCATCGCACGTTTCGGGGAACGGCGCGACGGCAGGCAATACGGGCGTTGGGATCGGCGTTGGCTGTGCCGGCACGACATAAAATCGAGTGGCGGTTGGCTCAGCGGTTACCGGTGGCTGGGTCACATCTGAATCAAAGACGAGCGTCGGCACAGCCGGAGGGGTTGGACTTGGCGGCGGCACATCCGTTGGCGCCGGCTGCCAGGTTGGGGTGGGGAGGACGACAACATAGGGCGAGGCGGTCGCCGTGGGCGCAGCGGCCAGCGCGAGGCCCGAGATTGACTCGCGCGCTGCCAGCGCGAGAAACAGGCACAGCGCGATGCTCCAGAACCCGACGAACACCCAGACCACCAGGGGCGCCCAATTCGTTGGCTTGACGCTCTTTTCGAACTTCATGCCCACCCAATCACCGGCCTAGCCGGGGGATCGCTAGTTCAGCTCCCGCCTCGACGAGAGCATGCGCCACCTCCTGGCGCACGCTGTGCAGTTTAGCATAATCTTCCCCAGTATCTTGGGAAATCGCGCCGCTCAGGTGGCGCGGTTGGCCTGCTGAACTGAGTGACGAGGCAGGGAGGCCCTTGACTTCCGAACTCATATAGTGTAACTTAATGATAATTAAGTCTAACGATAAGCACTGGATCTCTTACCCATGCCCAACCACGTCTCCAAGCCCTCTGTTGCCCATTTGGACAGCTTTCTCGCCAGCATCGATGTCGCGCGCAAGACGGAGACCACGTACCGCTATGCGCTGCAGACGCTGGCCGAGTTCCTGCTGTCGTCCAAGCGCTCTCGAAGCGTGGTCTCAGCCAATGCCGCCCGGCCGCCAGCGTCCGGTGCCGGCACGCTCGTCGCGCCCGTCGACCGTCTCCAAGAAGACAGCCTGGTGCTCTTTCGAAATTGGATGCGCCACGAGCGGCAGCTCAGCCGCCGTAGCGAGGGAACCTACCTGGCGGCTGCCATCCGGTACATTGAGTGGCTCGACGCCAAGCACCTAATGCCGGAGAACATTACGTCAAGCCGAATGAAGCTGATATTGCGCAATGCTCGCGGCCGCCGCCGGACCGGGTACCAGACTCAGCCCATCAAGGAAGCGGTGCCGCTGATCATTGAACACTTTGATCAACATGAGCTGCCGGAGCCCACGACGCCTCGCCGCCGCCGGCAGCGACTATCCCTGCTGCGCAATCGCGCCATCGTTCACACCCTGTTTGCCACGGGCCTGCGCGCCCAGGAGCTGGCATCGCTACGCCGTGCTGACTGCGCCGACGACGACAGCGGCAAGATTCTCATCACCGGAAAAGGCGAAAAGGAGCGCATCGTTGCCCTCAATCCGGAAGCGCGCACCGCCATTCGCGCCTACCTGCGAGCACGTGACAGCCTGCCTGACCCGGCGAACGCAGCCCACAGCGGGATCGTGTCGGGCGATGAGCCTCTGTTCATCCGCCATGACCGTGAGAAGGTCGCCCCCATCACCACCAAGACCATCTGGCAGATCATCAACCAGGCCGCGCGCGCACTGGGACTGGCCAACAACGTTTCACCGCATGACTTTCGCCGCTACATTGCCACCACCATGCTGTCCGAAGGGATGCCGCTGGAATCCGTCCAGGCGTTTCTCGGCCATGAATCCATCGTCACCACCCGCACCGTATACGCTCACACGTGGACCGAAGTCCTGGATGATCAGGTGCAGACCTACCGCCCTACCCCAGCCCAGGCACTGCGCCGGGCCCAGCGAAAAAAGTAGCCGGAGCGCGCATTGACAAAGTCGCCTGGATTGGGATAATTCCCATCTATGACTGAATCCACTCTCCATCCCTGGGCCGCGCCCATTTCTCTAGCCTACCTGCCCCGCGCGCTCACTCCGGCCCTGTCGGCCGTCATCGACGCCGTCTTCAGTTGGCTGCGCGAAGCCGGCTGCACCATCACCAGTGAGCCTGATCAGTCGACTGATTTGATCGTTACCACCGCCCGCTACGGCGAGAACGTCTCGCGGGACGAGGCGCTGCTGTTTCACGCTAAGCGGCGCTACCGGCTCAGCCGCCGGCCCCAGATTTTGACGGTGGTGGACATTCCCGAGACCGACTACCAGGCCTGGACAGCGCATTTCACACGATTGGCGACCTTGCCTGAGGAGGAGGCGATTCAGGACCGCTACGATGGGCTGGGTGCGCAAGCGGCGGAGGTCATTGCCCATCAGGCGCGCCGCGGCGGTCCGGTGTTGGCGATTTCACGGCTGCTGCAGGCGCAAATGCTGAGCATCCGGCTGATGGCAGTGCGCACCGATAAGGGCCGCCCCTACCGCGCGCTGCACTTTGACCTGGCGGGCGCTCGCCCAGTCAGCGACGCCACCGATCTGGCGGCCTTTGGCGCCGAGGCCGGCGCGCGCATCATCGCCGCCGTGTGCGCGCGGGAAGTCAACAGCCACGTCATTGAGACCGAGACCGTGCCAGCCGAGGTGTGGGCCCAACTCGAAGGGCCGGACGCGATGGTGCGCGCCGGCGCGACCTTCACAGAATATGGCTTTTTCACCACGCCCTTCTATATCGAGAAGATCCTTGGTTATCGCGGCATCAGTGACGCGATCAGCGCCCAATTTAGCGAGGGCTGCTACGCCGTCTATGAGCCGGATATTCCAGGCATGCTTACAACAGCCACGGGCAGTTCGCGCCTGGTGGACAAGCGCGCCATCACGCGGCGCGACCAGGCCGTTGTCACCGGCATCAAACCCATGCGCGATGGCGCCATCGTTCGACCGGTGGAGGGCATGGAAAGCGTGGTGCCTTCGGTGGAAGCCGTTGAGCTGATGGGCCTGTGCCAGGCCGTGCCGTCACACGTGCGTCTCAACCGCAACGGCGCGCGTGTCAGCGTGCCAAACGCGCGCGCCATCCTGCATGGGCACCTCGGGGTCGAGAGCTTCGATCCCCGCTATGTCGAAGCCGTGATGCTCGATCCGCTCTTTTACACCCAATTGGTGTCCTGCGGCACTGGCGCCCTGGCCAATGGCACCGCGGCCGCCTTTGCTTCGTCGGAAGCGCTCAGTTCGCTCGATGATCCGCGCCGAGTCGTATTCCTGGAGCAGCCCGGCCACGGCGTTTTGGTGGTGGAGAAGTGGCTGCCTGACGAACAGGCGGGCCAGCCTTTCGACCTCATCCATCAGGCGCTGCAGGCCGGCCATCTGCGGATGTCGTATGACATCGCCCAGGGCCCTGTGCAGTGGGAGTTGGCGCAATCTGAAGCTGGTGACCCCATCCGCCGCCGGGTCATGAGCAACGACATCGCGGTCCCGGCGTTGGCATAGAACCCCCTGCCCACGCCAGAATGCGGCGCCCACCCAACAGTAGTATCGGCGTGGGCCTGCGCATAGGCTAATACCATTTGGTGAATCAGGTGATCGCTGCTGGGTTGCAGTCGCCCGAGCAGTGGCTATGCGCATTAAACTGGGGGCGTTTGCATGTGTGTTTGTCGCAACGGGAGCACCAGGATGAATTTGCTCCCCGGCAAGCGTTCCTCATCATAGCCGGCACTCTGGGCGGTCAAGCTGCCTCCGTGGGCCTCGGCGATTCCCCGCGCGATGGCCAGGCCCAAGCCGGGCCCCCCACCCTTGAATTTGGTGTTCCCGCTGGAGTGCTGCGCCACTTCTCCGGTCTGGTAGAACTTGTCAAAGATTAGCTCCAGAAACCGCGGGTCGATTCCAATGCCAGTGTCGCTCACCACCACTTCGACGGCGGGATTGTCTGCCTTGCCATTGCTCTGGGCGCTGATGGTAATGCGTCCGCCGTTAGGCGTGTACTTGACCGCATTCGCCACGAGGTGATGCAGGGCCTTGTACAGCGCATCGGCATCGCCCTCGACAGCCGGCAAGTTGCTGAGGCCGTATGACTGAAGGGTCAGGTTGCGCTCATTGAGGGCCCATTGCAACTGCCAGACCAGCTTTTGCACCAGGTGTTCGATGTGCACCGGCTGGGCCTGAAGCTGAAGCGCGCGGCTGTCAATCCGCGCCATATCGAGCATGTTCTCGATAATCTCCTTGAGCCGGGTGACGCCCGTGGTCATGCCGTCCACGAGCTGCATGTGCTCGCCGTGCCCGTGCTGGCCCAGTTCGTCCGCCAATATCTGAGCGTAGCCAAACAGGATCGCCAGCGGCGTGCGCAGTTCGTGCGAGATGATGCTGATGAAGTCCGACTTGGCACGCTCGAGTTGGCCGAGGCGCTGATTGGCCGTGTTAAGCGCCGTGTAAGCTGACTGCAGATCGGTATTGAGGCGCACCAGGTCAGTCACCAAGCGCGCGTTCTGCAGAGCGACGGCGGTCTGATCCGCCAATGTGGACAGCAATTCCAGGTCCTCACTAAAATACCGGTGGCGCGAACGCTTCGGCCCCAGCGCGAAGAGCCCAATCCATTCACGGTTGGCATACACCGGGACGAACACGTCCATGTTGAGCTGATCCAGCCAGACGCGTTCGGCGCGCGTCAGGGCAGCAAAGGCCGGGTCAACGTCCAGGTCATATTGTGTCACCGGCGCCAGCTCCGCTCGCAGGTACTGCGCCAGCGGGCTGTCCGTCGGGATTGAGCCCGCGGCAGGCGTTTCGCGCGTCAGGCTGCCCGTCAACGTCAGCCGGATGAGGTTATCATCTGCCTCGTGCTTGATTTCCACCACGTAAAGGGCGGCGCGCTCGACGCCAAATACCTCCCGCAGGAGGCTGAGCGCCACTTCGGCCAGCCGGTCCAGCTCGAGGATGTTGCTGATACTCAGGCTGTACTCCCCCACGATCCGGCGGGGCTGATATGATCGGTCACTGCGCCACGCGCGAATGCGACGGCTCAGCCAACCAACAAGCGGATTCGCCGCCACCACCAGCAGCAGCGCGGCGCCCGCCGCGGCCACGGGCAGCCACACGCCTGCCAGCCCTTGCGCTGCCAGCCCAAACCCGACGAGCAGAAGCGAGTAGAGGCCAATCGCTACAATGGCGGCCAAGAGCGTGCCCCAGCCCTGATAGACCGCGCGCCGCGCATCTGGGAGCCGATTCTCAAGCAACGCCAGCCCCACCAGGCCCAGTGCGCCGGCC
Source organism: uncultured Anaerolineales bacterium (assembly GCA_964497615.1). Classification (GTDB taxonomy): domain Bacteria; phylum Chloroflexota; class Anaerolineae; order Anaerolineales; family UBA6663; genus CAZCEC01. The sequence goes on from CAZCEC010000003.1 coordinate 131,097, forward strand.
AGCGCCAAAGTGCCGGCCCAGACCAAATCAATCCACACCAGCCCGCCGCTGGCCGTCAGCATGGCCGCAGCCATGGCCCAATACGCCAGGCGATTTCGATGGAGCGGCTGCGTTGTGCGGCGGTAGGTCCGCAGGACCCGGCGCACACTGCCCGCCATGAGACCCGCCCACAAGACCGCCAGGCCGGCGGCCACGAAGCCCGCCGCCTCGATTTGCCACCCTGACCCATTGAACAACACCGGGCCCGGGGTGAAGAGACCCAAATCCAGAACGATGAGGCCCGCGGCCCAGGCCGCCGCGACCCAGTACGGCCACGATCTGCCGGCGGCGCCGGGCAGCACTCGCCGACTGAGACGGTCCAGCACAAACGCAGCCCCAACAGCGGCGTAGTGGGGCAGATGCGCCGTGATCCCAGGCGGGAGCAAGGAGACGGCGCCAGCGCTCAGCCCGCCTTGGAAGGCAGCCCAGGCCGCGCCGAACAGTGCGGCACCGCCGAGCCACAAGCGCACGGCGCGGGCCGCACCACGTCGCCGGAAGGCCCACGCGGCGGTCGCCAAGAAGCCAACGACCGCAACCGCATAGGCGCCAACGATCAGCGTCCTCTGATCCACGCTCGCACTATTCTCCGCCTGCCCTCTGACGTAGCGTTACACCACCCGAGCGCACCTGGGCCGACCCTACGGCCTCTCCGGCGCCAGTTGAGCCAGGATGGTCTCGGCCTGGCCTGGCTGTGCCGGCTGAGGCAGTCCGTGGCTGATCACCACCGGCACCCACTCGTAAGCCGCCACTCCATCTGTCGTGAGCGTCGCCGAGAAGATTGCGGAATAGGTGGCCGGCGGCACAAAACCGTCAAACACGAAGTTGCCCAGGCTGTAGGCGATCACGCCGCCATTGTACTCTTCCACCGGCTGGAGCACATGTGGGTGCGCCCCCAGCACCAGGTCCGCGCCTGCGTCAATGGCGCCGCGCGCCAGCGCTTGCTGGCTGGCCGTCACGTCGCGCCGGTTCTCCAAGCCAAAGTGCATCAGCACGATGACCACATCCGCCCGCAGGCCGGCGGCGGCCACATCGAACGCGATGGACTCAGGTTCAGCCCAAGCCAGCCCGGGCTGATCGGTTCCGGCCACCCAACTGCGGGTGTCAAAGCCAGTTCGGCCCTCCACGGGCACATCCACATACGCCAGGAAGGCGATCCTTAACCCATTGCGTTCCACGATCACCGGCGCGTGGGCGGCTTCTGCGTCTGCGCCCGCGCCCACCGTGACGATGCCCTCCGCCCGCAAGCCCGGCAGCATGTCGGCCAAAGCGTCCACGCCATAGTCGAAGGCATGGTTGTTGGCCAGACTGAGAACATCGACACCCGCGTGCGCAAGCGCCGCCAGGGCCTGCGGCGGCGCCCGAAAAACGTAGGCCTTGTCCACCGGCGCGCCGCGATCTGAGATCACACATTCCAGATTGGCCGCCAGCAAGTCGGCCTGGGCCAGCGTTGCCAGAACGCCAGCAAAGACCGTCTCCGGCCCCTCGGCCAGCACACGCTCACCCACCGTGCGCGCCAGCATCACGTCCCCCACCGCCATAAAGCGCACCTGTGGCGGCAAGGTCGGTGTGGGCGTGGCGGGTTCGGTGGTTGGGGTCGCGGTTGGTGAGTTGGTCGAGGTAGGGGTCGGCGTTTCGGTCGGCGGGGCAAGCGTGGCGGTCTCAGTGTCAACCGAAACGACCCGGGTCACCGGCGGCCGAGTGGCGGACGGCGGCATGGCGGCTTGAGGGGTGAGATCGGGCGCACAGGCCGCGGTCAGCAGCGCGGCCACGACCCAGCCCAACCTAGGGCCCGGCAACCGGCCAGGCAGGCGCCGCGGGCGGTGTGACCGGCAATCAGCCAAGCGCTTCGGCCAGCAGCAGCCCAATGAGCCCGATGACGATGCCCACATGCAGGAGCAAGTTGCTGGACGACAACCACCCGAGGTCCACGAATTGCAGCCCGAAGTTCAGGATGACCAGCACCACGGCGAGCATAGTGGGCAGCCCTTTGTACCGCGCAATGAAGGCCGACAGCCGGTCAAGCCACATGGCCGCTCACCCTGCCTTTTCCGCACGCGCCGGCCGGCGGCCCGGCCGGCGCGCCTTCAGCCCATAGCTCTTGAAGCGTGCCGCGAGGCGCTCTGGCACGCGGCCTTGCAGTTCCACGCCTTCGGGCCGGTGCTCCACCAGATCGACGACGGCCTGCTCGTGGAACAACGAGATCAATTGACCCTGCCGGTATGGGATGAGCACCTTCATGGGCACCAGGTTCGCATAGAGATCGGCGCTGACCCGCTCCAACAGGGCCGGCAGGCCGTCGCCGGTGAGCGCCGATATGGGCGTGCCAGCCAGGAACAGGTCGCTCAGATTGACCTGAATCCCAGACCGCTCCTCGGGCGGCACCGCGTCCATCTTGTTGAGCGCCAGCAGCACCGGCGCATCGTGTATGTTTAGCTCATCCAGGGTGGCCTGCACGGCCTCCATCTGCTGGCGGGCATTGGGATGAGTCACGTCGAGCACGTGGATCAGCAGGTCGGCTTCGCCGATTTCCTCCAGTGTCGCGCGAAAGGCCGCCACGAGTGTGGTAGGCAGTTTCTGGATGAAGCCCACCGTGTCCGTGAATAACGCCGCCTTGCCGCCCGGCAGGCGCACACGGCGCGTGGTGGGGTCCAGCGTGGCGAACAGTTGATCCGCCGCGAGCACCTCTTCAGTTCCCACGAGCGAGTTGAGCAGCGTGCTCTTGCCCGCGTTGGTGTAGCCCACGATGGCCGCCACCGGCACGGCGTTGCGCTTGCGCTGCGCCCGGTAGCGATGGCGATGGGCCCGCACCTTTTCGATCTCCCGTTTGAGATGAACGATGCGCTCCGTGATCTCGCGCCGGTCACTCTCGAGCTGGGTTTCGCCCGGGCCGCGCAGACCCACTCCGCCCGTGCCGCCACGGCCGCCGCCGCCGCCTGCCTGGCGCGCCAGGTGGGTCCATTGGCGCGTCAGCCGGGGCAGGCGATACTCGTATTGCGCCAGTTCCACTTGCAGCGCGCCTTCGCGCGTCCGCGCGTGCTGGGCAAATATGTCCAAGATCAGCGCCGTCCGGTCCAGCACTTTGACATTCTCGCCAAACGCCTTTTCCAGCTCGCGCTGGTGGCGGGGCGACAGTTCCTCGTCAAAGATGACGACATCCGCCAGGGTTTCCTCGACGAAGTCCTTGAGTTCCACCACCTTACCCGAGCCGATGAAGGTGTTGGGGTCCGGCTTGTGGATCTTCTGATAGGTCTCGCCGACGATCTGGAGACCGGCGGTGTCGGCCAGCAGTGCCAGTTCGGCCAGCGAATCCTCCACGCCTAGCAAGCCGCGCTGGCCGATCAACTCCATGCCCACCAGAAAGGCGCGCTCGGCTGGTGAGCCCGTTGGCAGCAGTGTCTTTGGCATTGTCTACAACAGCCCCACGACGTCCATAGACCGCGGATGCTCCACACTAAACTCGAAGCGGATAGTGCGCCTGGCGCCTTGGTCCACGGTCAGGCGCCACTCCAGTTGGTTCAATTCGCTGTGCTCGGCCGGCTTCGGGTCGGCCATCTCCAGCCGCACCCGAATCTGCTCATCCCGGGCGACTGGCATCTGGTCGCGCACCCACACCTCCTGCGGGCCATCGCGCAAGTTCTCGACCTCAATCGAGAAACCGTAGCGGATACGGCGCCGGTCGCCCAGCAGTGAAGCTTTGTCCACGTCGCGGGCCGTCATCTCGCGCTCCACCCGCAGCCGCTCGTCGGCGCCCAGCGCCAACTCAAACTTCTGGCCTGGGGCGACGAACTCGAGGGCAGTGGCGCCGAGATACTCGTCACCCTCGAAAATCTGGGCGCGGCCGGGCAAGAGCGAGTACTTGCTCTCGTTCTTGATCTCCGCGCGCCGGTAGCACACGGGTTCCCGCACGGGCGCAGTGACATAGGTCAAGTCCGGCGTCAGGTTGAGCATGGCCACATTCACCTTGCGCGGCTCCCCGTTGCCGGGCACGTCCACCACACCGCCCAGGGCATAGGTCAGCGCCGCGCCCGACTCCGAGACGGAGGCCTCATCGGCCGCCAGGGCCATCTCCACCGCCTCGGCGCCACCCTGAGGCCCCGCGGCCTGCGCGGCAAAGGCGGCCGGGGCGGGCGCCGCCAGCGGCATCGCACGCTTGGCGCGTTCCACCGGCGCCGCCACCACGGGCGGGCGCGGCCGCACGAACCACGGCGCCAGTTCTGGAATGGTCAGTGCTAAGGAGGGCCGCGCCGTCGACAACGCCAGGGCCACGCCGGGCCAGTCTTCGCCAGTATTCTGCGTGACTTGGGCCAGGTAGCTCAACTCCAGCCCCGCCTCCGACAGACGCAAATCGTATAGCGGCTCCCAACTCGCGCCCGTGACGACATACGTCAGCTCTATCTCAAGGTCGCCTGCGGAAAGCACTTCCAACTCGACGACTGCCAGTTGCCGCTGGCGCGGGCGGGAGGATTGCAGGGCTTTGAGTTCGCGCCGGAGCCGGTCCAATTCCTTGGCCTGGTCGCGCCGCCGTTGGTTGAGTTTCAGGATCTCCGCCTGCACAACGCGGCCGCGTTCGCTCACAAAATCGTAGATGGCGGCCAGTTCGGACACCGTCCGTCCGCGGAGCACAAGCCCACGGGCAAACATCTCGCCCTGCGCGGCCAGCCCGTCGAGGTGCTGCTGCTCGCGTTCCAGCACGCCGATCTGGCTCAGCCAGCCGGCATCCGTGTCTTCTCCGGCCTGGATGGCCTGCTCCAGGGCTAGCGCCCGCTCCACCGGCGTTTCAGTGAAGTGCTCCAGCCTCGTCGTGACGCCGAGCAGCTTGGCGCTGGCTGTGCCCCGCCCGGCGGCCCGCACGGAGTCGGGGAGCAGGTTGAGGGGCAGGTTGCCAATCTCCAGCCGGACAGGACCGGCTTCGAGCTGGGCCCGGCCAGTCCGCGTGACACGCGCTCGATCGGGAAACACGGTCACGGTGGCTGGCCGGGTGCTAAGTTGGCTGGTGGTTATAGTCATGGCCGAATTATAGTACACTCGGACTGCGATGAGCGTCTCACCGCCCCAATCGGATACGCAGCCCGTCGCCCCGCCCACCCGCGGCGCATTACGGGTCGTCATCGTCCAGTCCTCGGCGAGGGAGGCCGACAGCCTGGCAGGCCTGGTGGCCCACCGCAACGACCAGGTCTGGCAGACCACCCGGCCCGCGGAGGCGCTTACCCTGCTCGCGCGTCACAAGCCGAACTTGCTCCTGGTCGATCTTCACCTGCCGGGCACTGACTGGCTCGACCTGCTGCGGGCGGCGCGGCAGGCCGCGCCCGCACCCCACGTGATTGTTACCAACAAGTACCCGGACCTGCGCCGGGAAATCCTGGCGCGCGAGCAGGGCGTACAGGTGTTCCTGCGCCAGCCCTTCACGCGCCAATGGGTGGAGCGGGCCCTGGAGCGGCTTCGCACTGCCTCAGCGGCCGAGGCCGCCGAAGCCGCCCCGGCGCGCGCTGTGGCCGCGCTGCAACTGCCCCGGGTCCGCTTTCCGGTCGGGCTCAAGATCGCCCTGCCCTACATCCTGCTGGCCCTGGCGTTTGCCGTTGGCGCAGCCTATATGGTCAGCCGGTACATCCTGGACACCCTGCAGGAGCGACTGACGGCTCAACTGGTGGACGTGGGCACCCTGGCCGCGGATTGGATGGTGCGCGAGGAAACTGAGCTGCTAGCGACGCTGCGCCTGCTGGCTCGCACCGAAGGCATGGCAGAGGCCATCAGCGCTGATGACGCGGAGGCCGTGCGGCGGCTGGCCTTGCCCATTACTGTCAACGACCAGCCCGAGGCCGTCGAAATCCTCAACGCTCTCGGCACCAGTGTCCTGTCGCTGCGACGCCTGCCTGGCAGCCCCCCCGAAAGCTACGAGACCACCCGCGGCGACAGCGCCTACCGCAACTGGCCGTTCGTGTTGGGCATCCTGGGCGGGCAGTCTGACGAACAGGGTGACAAATACGCAGGCGCGATTGGCGCACCCTGGGGGCACTATTTCTATGTGTCGGGCCCGGTGTTCCACTCCGACGGGCGGTTGGCGGGCGCAGTCCTGGTGGGCATTTCGCTGCCAACACTCGTGCGCGAGATTCGCGCCGACACTCTCGCGCAGGTCACCGTCTACGACCTGTTGGGCAACGTTCTCGAGAGCACCCTCCCGGCCGAAAGCCCAGGCCAGCCGCTTTCAGCGGAGCAGGCGGCCACCGTCCTGCTGCGGCAAGCGGACAGCAGCCTGGTGCGCGATGCTTCGGCAGCCAGCGCCACTTACACCGAGATCGTTGGGCCGTGGCAGGTGCGCGGCGGCGACGACCTAGGGCTGCTGGGCACGGCCCTATCGCACAACTACTTTTCGCGGCCTACACCCGTTACGCGGTTTCAGGCGTTTGGGCTGGCGGCGGCGGCCTTCCTGATTGTCATTGCGCTGGGCGGTTTCCTGGCCCGGCGCATCACGCGGCCGCTTTCGCAGATGGTGAATGCGGCGGCCGCGGTGGCGCAAGGGAACCTGGAGGTCAAGGTAGACACCGGCGGCGATGATGAGGTCGCCGTGCTGGCCCACGCTTTCAATCACATGGTGAGCGGGCTTCAGGAAGGCTCGATTTACCGCGACCTGCTGGGCCGCGCGGTCTCGCCGGAGGTGCGCGAGCAGTTGCGGGTGGGCTTTGCCTCCGGCCACCTCCGCCTGGAGGGCCAGAACGTCGTGGCGACCGTGCTCATGACCGATATCCGCGGCTTCACGACCCTGGCCGAGAAACAGCCGCCAACCACCGTTCTCGCGTGGCTGAATGAGTACTTTGGCGAGGTCGTCCCCGTCATCACGCGCCACGGCGGTGTGGTGGACAAGTTCGACGCCGATGCGGTTCTGGCGTTCTTTGGCATCCTGCCCAAACCACTGCCCCCCGCCGATAGCGCCTATCAAGCCTGCCAGGCGGCGGCCGCCATGCTCCAGCGGATCGAACAACTCAATCAACGGCGCGTGGCTGAAGGCCAGCCGCCGATGGTCACGGGCATTGGCGTCAACACGGGCCTGGTCACGGCGGGCGGGTTGGGCGCGTCTGACCGCCTCAACTATACCGTCATCGGCGACACGGTCAACACCGCCCAGCGGCTGGAGGGCTTCACGCGCGAGTTCGGCGTCAGCGGCGTTGTCATCAGCGAGTTCACGCACGCCGCCTTGGGTGACCGCGCGTCTGACTTCGACCTCGAACCCCTGGGCGCCCAGGTGCTGCGGGGCAGGCACGAAGCCGTCAAGATCTATCGGCTACGGTCCCAGGTTGCCCAGCGCCGGTCAGCATGACTGCCGATCCGCCCACCCCTCCCGCCCAGCGCCAGCCGCGCGATGACCAGTTGCTGATCGTGCTGGCCATCCTGATGCTGTTGACCGTCTGCATGCTGCTGGCGACGTGGCTGGTGCTCGTCGCACCGCGCATTGCGACACAGCTTATTCCGGCTCCACTGCGCTCCATCTTGTCCGCCGACTACAGCGCCGATCCGCGGCAGACAGAAGCGGCCGCGATTGAGGTTGGCGTGATCGAAGACGTCATCAATGACGACTCCACCCAGGTCCCGGGCGGTACCGCCCCACCCGACCGACTGGCGACGGTGGTCGCTGGCCTGCAAACCCCGGTGCCCACCGTGACCTTGCCGCCGGGCGCCCAGGCGCCCACAGCAGTGCCCACCGGGTCCGCCGCGCCGCCGTCGGCAACCCCGTCGCCCACGGTCCGTGCTCCTACCGCCACTCTGCGGCCGAACAGTACCAGCACTCAGGCGCTTCCCACGAGTTCGGCCACCACCACCCACACGGGGCCGCCTCCCAGCACTACCCCGCCGCCGCCAGTGCGTACCCCCACGCGGACATCTGTCCCGGCTACCAACACAGCCACAGCGGCGTTTACGGCTACTGCGCCGCCGCCCACCACTACTCAGCCGCCGCCACCTAGCGCCACCCTGCCAACCGCCAGCCACACGCCGCCGCCGACCCACACGCCCATCCCCACCGCAACCGTGCCGCCGCCCAGCGCCACCCCGCCGCCGCCGTCAGCCACCCCGCCGCCTACGGGGTATCCTCCGCCCACTGACCCGCCGCCAACCGGGTACCCGGGCCTCCAAAACGAGAGCGCCGGCCCTGGCCCATAGCTTGGGTCCAGGACCAGCGCGCCTATCTCTCGCTTCGACTGAGAACACTGCGCTCTCAGCGTACTCCCCGCTAAAGAGTTCTACGCCTTCCACACCCGCCAGCGCTGCATCGCCTCCCGCACGCGCTCGGTGGGCGTGCCCAACGACAGCCGCACATAGCCCCGCCCCATGTCGCCGAAGATCCGCCCCGGCGTTACGCTGACGCCTGTGCCCTCCAAGAGGCGCGTGGCGTAGTCCTCGTCGTCCACACCGGCGGGCAATCGCGCCCACACGTACATCGCCGCCGCCGGGACCGCCGTTTCCAGGCCCGCGGCCCGCGCCCCGGCCACCACCAGGTCGCGCCGCACGCGGTAGGCTTCGTTGCGCTCAGCGAGCCAGGCCTGATCGCCAGTGAGCGCCGTCATGGCCGCGTCCAGCATGGGGCGGAACTGCCCAGACTCGCTGTTGCTTTGCAGGGTCTGCATCATCTTGACCACGCCGGCATTGCCCACCATCGCCGCCATGCGCCACCCGGCCATGTTGGCCGTCTTCGAGAGCGAGTGAAACTCAACCCCCACCTCCTTGGCGCCCGGCGCTTGCATCAGGCTCGGCGCGCGGTAGCCGTCGAAGGTGATTTCCGTGTAAGGCGCATCATGGGCCAACAGGAAGTTGTGCCTTTGCGCCAACCGGACCGCCTGGGCGAAGAACTCCAGCGAGGCAGTGGCGCCCGTCGGGTTGTTCGGGTAATTGAGCCACATCAGCCGGGCCGCGGCCAGGTCGTCAGGCTCAATCTGGCTGAAGTCTGGCAGGAAGTTGTTCTCCGGCTTGAGAGGCATGGTGACCACTCGCGCCCCGGCCAGGTTGGCGCCCGCCGTGTAGGTGGCATAGCCTGGGTCGGGCACCAGCACCACGTCGCCGGGGTTGGCGTACGCCATCGCCAGCCAGAAGATGCCCTCTTTCGAGCCAATCAGCCCGGTGACCTCTGTGGCCGCGTCAAGTTCCACCCCAAAACGCCGGCCGTAAAAATCGGCCCAGGCAGCCCGGTAGGCCGCCGGGCCGCCAAACGGCATGTATCCGTGCTTATCAGCTTGAGCCGCGCCCTGCTGAAGCGTCTCCACCACCTGCCGCGCTGGCGGCATGTCGGGCGAGCCCATGTCCATGCGGATCACGTCCACCCCCGCCGCGGTTAGCCGGGCGATGATTTGATTTAGGCCGTGGAAGTAGTTGGGTGGCAGCCGCGACATGCGCGCCGCGGGCTTCGGCGTGGCATCGGTCATGCGGCAGAGTATACACGTCTGCCGCCAATTGCCGTAATGCTCGTGCTTTGTCCGGCGCGTTAGGTGCGTGGCCCAGCCGCCCGCACGCTCGCGGCCGCCGCGTCGGCGTACTTCTTGAAATTCTCGACGAACCGCAGGGCCAACTGGCGGTACTTACGCGCGTGCTCATCCGCATTCGCCCAGGCGCCGGCCGGGTTCAACACGCTGTCGGGCACGCCAGCGCAGGTCGTGGGCACCTCGAAGCCAAAGACCGGGTCGGGCGTGAACGCACCCGCCAGCAGTTCACCCGACAGCGCCGCATTGAGCAAGGCGCGCGTGTAGCCGATGCTGATGCGTTTGCCCACCCCATATGGCCCGCCGATCCAGCCCGTATTCACGAGCCAGCATTGGGCCCCGTGCCGCTCGATCTTGCCGCGCAGCAGTTCGGCGTAGCGCGCCGGGTGGTGCACCATGAACGGCGCGCCAAAGCAGGCGCTGAACGTGATCTGCGGCTCCACGCCCAGGCCGGCCTCCGTGCCGCTGATCTTGGACGTGTAGCCGGAGATGAAGTGATACAGCGCCTGGTCGGGCGTGAGCCGCGCGATGGGCGGCATCACGCCGGAGGCATCGCACGTCAGCAGCACGATGTTGCGCGGGTGCCCGCTGCGCCGGGCAGCCACCGCGTTGGAGATGAACTCCAGCGGGTAGGAGGCCCGCGTGTTTTCCGTCAACCGGTCGTCGTCCAGGTCGATATTGCGCGTCACGGGGTCATAGACCACGTTCTCCAGGACCGTGCCAAACCGGCGCGTCGTGGCGTAGATCTCCGGCTCGGCCGAGGGCGAAAGCTGGATCACCTTCGCGTAGCAGCCGCCTTCGAAGTTGAAGATGCCACTATCGCTCCAGCCGTGCTCATCGTCGCCCACCAATCCGCGTTTCGGGTCCGCCGACAGCGTCGTCTTGCCGGTCCCCGACAGGCCGAAAAACAGCGCCGCGTCGCCCTCCGGCCCCACGTTGGCGGAGCAGTGCATCGGCATTACCCCCTCCAACGGCAGGAGGTAGTTGAGCACGGTGAAGATGGATTTTTTGATCTCCCCGGCATAGGCCGTGCCGCCGATGATGCACAGCTTCTGCGCGAAGCTGAGGACAATGAACGTGCCAGTCGCAGTCGCGTCGATCTGCGGCAGTCCCTTGAAACCCGGCGCGGCCACCACCGTGAACTCGGGCACATGCCGCCGATAGGCCTCCAGCGAGGGCGGCAGCAGGAACATGTTGCGCGCAAACAGGTTGTGCCAGGCCAGCTCAGTCACGATCCGGACCGGCAGTTGATAGTCGGGATCTGCGCCGGCATAGCAGTCCTGCACGAACAGGTCGCGGCCTTGCAGGTAGCCCTGCAGACGGCCCCACAGGGCCTCGAATTTGTCCGCGCTGAACGGGCGGTTGTGTTCTCCCCACCAGATGTGTCCCTCGCTGCCAGCCTCCCGCACAATGAACTTATCGCTGGCCGAGCGGCCCGTGTGCTTGCCAGTGTTCACCACCACCGGCCCAGCCTGCGTCACGTGGGCCTCGCGCCGGAAGGTGATCTCCTCGTACAGGGCCGGCGCAGGCAGGTTCCAATACACTGCGGCGAGATTGGCCAGCCCCAGGTGCTCCAGGCCGTAGTCCGGCTTCAGGGCCGTTGCTTCGGCCTGGGCCGGTGTGCGAATGTCGAACAGGTTGTTCATAGCCAATCCCTAAGCAGCTTGCGGTCGCCGATGTAGATTTCGTTGGGCGAGGTGGGGTCCAGCGCCCAGCGCATGCGCGCCACGCCCTCGATCAGTTCCTTGGCTGCGCCCGCGAAGCTCAGGCGCAAGTGGCCTTCCATGCCAAATTCCTTGCCCGGCACGGCCACCACCAGCGCCTTGCGCAGCAGAAACTCCGCCAGCCCAACCGAGTCGTTCCGGTAGGCCCGGAAGTCCGGCAGCACGTAGAAGGCTCCCTGCGGCTGGGCGGCCCGCACGCCCTCAAAACACTTCAACTCCTGCATGATCACGTTGCGGTTGTTTTCGATGGTCAGCCGCAGCCCCTCCGTCACGCTCTGCAGACCCGTGAGCGCGCCTTCCGCCGCAGATTGCAGCACGGGCGACACGCACGACGCCGTCTGGGCCTGGACATTGGTCATCACCTCCACCAGGCGGCGGTTGGCGATAATCCACCCGATGCGAAAGCCGGTCATGCCGTACAACTTGCTCACCCCGTTGACGATCACCAGGCGCGTCGACTCGATGTCGCGCTGCGTGAACCGCGTGGCCGGCACCGCCTCACGCCCATCAAACACCAGTCGGTGATAGATGTCGTCCAGGATGAGGGTGATCTCCTTGCGTTCGCAAAACTCCACTAGCTGCGCAATGAGGCCGGGCGGGTACACCGCGCCCGACGGGTTGTTGGGGCTGTTGACGATAATGGCTCGCGTGGCCGACGAAGCGGCGGCCTCGATCTCCGCCATCTGCGGCACAAAGCCCCCGTCTTCGGGCGTCACAATCACCGGCACGGCATACACCATCCGGACCATCTCCGGATAACTCACCCAGTAGGGCGCCAGGATAATGACCTCATCTTGGGGATTGAGGAGGGAGAACAGCAGATTGAACAGCGCCTGCTTCGCGCCCGCCGAGACGATCACGTTGGCCGGTAGAACGCGCCGGTCGTAGTGCTCCTCAGTGTAGTTGATGATGGCCCGCTTGAGGCCGGGCGTGCCATCGGTGGGGGTGTATTTCACCTCGCCGCTCGTGAGCCGGGCGGCGGAACTCAACAGGGCGTTGATCGGGGCTTTGTTCTTGGGCTCACCAATGCCCAGGTTGATGACCGGCTCGCCGCGCTCGCGCAGCACACGGGCGGCTTCATTCAGTTGCAGCGTGGGCGATTGCGCCACGGCGCACGCCAGACGGCTCAGGCTCATAATTCGCAGACCTCCCGCAAACACCGCCCAGGAAGACGCCAATGGCGGTCGAGGTCATCTTATAAGCCGCCGCCAGCCAGCCGCTAGGGGCAACTGACACTGTCCGCAGGTGTCATTCGTCGTGCTTTTCCAGGAATGCCTCCAGGGTGCGCCCGACCCGCTCCAGGCTCTCGGCGCTCACCTTGTCCGCCGTGTCCGCCGTCGTGTGCCAATACGGGTAGTCGAAGTCGATAATGTCGATGGCGGGGATGCCGCGGTCGCGGAACGGGATGTGATCATCCAGCATGGTGTACTTCGGCAGTGGGATGAAGTAGTCGCCATAGCCCAGTTGGGCCGCCACCGCCCACACCCGCGCCGACAGCGCCGCGTCCGAATTGCGGTCGAAGTAGATTTGCTGGTCGGCGTCTCCAATCATGTCGACCAGGATCATGGCCTCCGGCTCTACCGTCAGGTTGGCAGCCATGTAGGTCGAACCGGCGATCCAGTCCCAGCCGTCCAGACGCCCGTTGTCCTCGGCGTCAAAATAGGCCAGCCAGATTTCGTTAGGCACGACCTCCAGATCGAGCGTCCGTGCCAGTTCCAGCAGCACCGCCACGCCGGAGGCGCCGTCGTTCGCCCCGGGGACCGGCGCTTCAGGCGTATGCGGGTCCTGGTCCGCCCGCCGCCGCGTGTCGTAGTGCGCGCCCAGGATGATAATTGGCCCCTGCCCCACGTTGGCCCGCGCGATCAGGTTGCGGGCCTGAACCCCCTGATAGACGAAGGGCTGGAACTCGACCGCCCATCCGAGCTGGGTCAGCTCCGCGGCCAAGTGGTCCCCCGCCGCCAGGCTGCCCTCCGTGCCCGTGATGCGGGGCCCGAGCGCCATCTGAGCCAATACGTGCGCATATGCGCTCTCGCCGTCAAAGGTGACTGGCCCTGGCTTGTCAAACGCCCCGACCCAGACGAGGGCGGCCAAGGCAATCAGCGACAGACCAATCAGGCCGATGGTAATCCCAACGGCAAGGCGGCGGGTGCGCATAGCCTCAGCGGTTTTCATCGTGCACCACGTGTTGTCGGCTGTCCTGGATGGTGCCTATGCGCATTATCGGCGGCGTTGGTGTTGCCGTTTGGCTTCATACATGGCGTCATCCGCTGCGCGGAGGACATCTGCCAGGGGCCGGCCCTGGTGCCCCGTATGGGCGCCGAGGGAAATGCTTAGGACGGGCGTCTGATGATACTTGTTGTTCAAATCAATCAGGTTCTGGATGCGCTTGACCGCCAGGTGTGCGGCTTCGTCATCGGTGTTGGGCAGCAAGATGGCAAACTCGTCTCCCCCGATCCGCGCCACGACGTCTTCCCCGCGCACGCTCTCGCTCAGCACCTGCGCCGCGCGCCGAATGAGCTTGTCGCCCTCCGCGTGCCCACGGCTATCGTTGGCTGCCTTCAGGCCGTCCAGATCGGCCACGACGATACTGATCGGCCAATGGCGCCCGCGGCCCAAACGCGCCAGTTCCTCCTCGAAATAGGCCCGGTTGTACAGCCCAGTCAACACGTCGTGCGAGCCGAGATACTGCAGGTAGGCCTCGGCCTTCTTTCGCACGGTGATGTCCTGGATCGAGACAAGGACGTGCGAGAAATCTTGCTCTGCCCCCGGCAGCACGGTCCACAGTAGTTGAATGTTGAGCGGCTCGCCATTGAGGGCGTAGTTGATGCCCTCGCGCTCGTAGGCCAGCTTCCCCTCCCACATGTCCACGAGTTCCTCGGTGAAGTGCGCGCCCATGTCGTCGCGAAAGACCTGATCCAGGTTGTCCAACAGGTGCTGCTTGGACTCGGCCCGAAACATCTTGACGGTGCGCTCATTGACATCCACCACGCGGATCTGGCGCATGGCCTCCTGCACCGCCTCCGGATGCTCGCGCAGATAGGCGCGCAGGTCGTCCACGCCGCTGGCGCGCAATTCATCCAGAAACACCTTCAGCCGCGTATAGTCCTCCTCCCATAGCGAGATCGGCGCGTGCTCAAAAAGCCCGCGGAAGCGCGCCTCGCTGGCCTCCACGGCCCGCTCGGCCTTGCGCCGGGCGGTGATGTCCTCAATGGAGACCAGCACCCGGTCCCAGGTGTCACGCGCCTCCGGCAGTACGGCCCAGTGCAGCCGGATGTCCAGGGGTTCACCCGTCAGGGTGTAGTTGACACCCTCCCGCTCGTAGGCCAGCGCACCGCCGAACATGTCGGCCAGTTCATGGGCGAAGTGCCGCCCCATCTCGTCGCGGAAGATGCGGTTCACATTCGCCAGCAGGTGGTCCTTCGACTCGGCCCGGAATAGCTCGACGGTCTTGCGGTTCACGTTGATGACCCGGATCCGGCTCAGGCACTCCCCCACTGCTTCCGGGTGCTCCTGAAGATAACTGGGGAAGTCGGTGACACCCTGCGCCCGCACGCCGTCGAGATACTGCTTGACAGCACTGTAGTCCTCTTCCCACAGGGAAATCGGCGCATACTCAAACAAGTCGGTTGCCTCCGCCGGCATATCGCCCTCCTGCCCCGCCCTCCATCCGCCGCAGTATAGCACCGCGCTACACCCAGCAGGCAAAACAGAGCGTGGCACGTTTCTTGCACCCAGTCCGCCGTGCGCTTCAGGCCGTATTTGACCGGTTGACCACGCCGCCTGGGCACGCTATACTGCCCCAAGTGGTCCAACCATTCACTAACCAGAAAAGTTTGAATAAGGTTAGAGTAAATCCCTGAGCGCCCAGAGGGACGCCATGTTCACCGGCCACATTCAGGATGCCCGCCCCCAGGCCACGGCCCACCTTGCGAAGACGATGAGCTACTTGCAGCTCCCGTCCGCCGAGTTGGAGGCGGCCCTGCTCAAGGAGATGGAACAGAACCCCGCCCTCGAGCTGGTGGATGAGCTGCGCTGCCCCAACTGCGGCAGGCGACTGCACCGCCTCCCCTGCCCGGCTTGCGCAGCCCCCACGGGCGATGGTTCACCCGTCGTCTTCCTGTCGCCCCGCCAGCCCACCACCTTGCGCCCAGCCGAACGCGCCGATGGCGATCTGCCCGAGGCGGGGATGCCCGAGCGGCTCGACGAGCACATACTGCGGCAGATTGGGCCAGCCCTATCAGCCGCTGACCGGCCCCTGGCTGCTTACATATTGGCGCAGCTTGACGACAACGGCTTGCTGCGTGAACCGCCAGCGGAGATTGCGGCTTTCAGACGCGCGTCCCTAAGCCAGGTTCAGCGCGTGCTCGACCTGATCCAGCACGCGGACCCGCCCGGCGTAGGCGCCCAAACACCGCAGGAATCCCTTCTGATTCAACTCGACAACCTCGCCGATCTCGCGGCGGCCGAACTGCCAAGTGAACGGGCTGACCCGGACGAGGACACACCTGGACGTTTGGCGATGCTCGATCTCGCCCGCCTCCTGATCGGCGAGCACTTTGAGCTCCTGGGCAAGATGGATTACGAGCGGGTGGGCCGCCGCCTGCGCGCCGACCACGATTTGCACCTGCCGCCCGGCGCGATCGAAGCCGCCGTCAGATTCATCCACGACAATCTCACCCCCTATCCTGCCTGCGCATTCTGGGGCGACGGCAAGGCGCCGTCGGGCAGCGATGGTGCCGCCCTGCGCAACCCGGACGTCAACATCACCACCCTTGAAACGGAGGGCGGCGGTGCGTTATCAGTGGAAGTCTTCACGCCACTGTCCGGCTGGCTGCGCGTCAACCCGGATTTCAGGGCCGCCATCGCCGAGTGCTCGGCGGAGGAACGCGACCGCTGGGGTCAGACCGTCGCCGAGGCGGCACTGGTGGCCAAGTGCCTTCAGCAGCGCAACCACACCATGCGCCGCCTGATGCAGATCATTGCCGAGGCCCAGCGCGACTTCATCTTGGGCGGCGATGGCGACTTGCTGCCGACCACGCGCGTCCAGATTGCCCAGGCCTTGGGGCTGCACGAGTCCACCATTTCGCGCGCCGTGGCCGGCAAGTCCGTTGCCCTGCCAGACGGCCGCATCGTGCCCCTGGCCAAGTTCTTCGACCGCAGTCTCTCCATTCGGGACCGGGTGCGCGCCATCATCGAGAGTGAAACGCGTGCGTTGACCGATGACGACATTGCGGCCGCCCTCGGCCGGGAGGGCATTCACGTCGCCCGCCGAACGGTCGCCAAGTACCGGAAGATGCTGGGCATCCTGCCCGCCAATGTTCGTGCGCGCCAGGCGCGCGCCGCCCAGCGCGCGTCGGCGCCTAAGCCCCGCGCCCCAGATCGGCGCCCGCTCGCGCCGCTAGCCGCACCTGCATGACGTCCACGCGCCCGGCCCCCGCCCTCTTTCGCTCGTTCTTCCCACGCCATGAACCCCATGACCAGCGGCTTCAGGCCGCCCTGGAACAATTGCCCGGTCCCGCCTTTCTAACCGTGCAGCGCACCGGCGCCATCGAGGCCGTCAATGGCAAGGCAGCCGCGCTCACCGGCTGGTCGCGCGACGAGCTGGAGCGCCAGCTTGTGGCCGAGATTGTGGTCGCCCCAGACGCTGCCGACGCCCTCGAGGAAATCCACACCCTCGTTGCCGGCCAGTCTCGCCTGCTTATGAACGTGCCGCTGCGCACGCGCGCTGGCCGGCCCGTCCTGGTGGACCTCCGCCTGCACGCCTTCGCCGCCGCGTCTATTGACGAGGTACTGCTGCTCATCCAGGCCCCGCTCTCGGATGAACGAGTTCAGACCGAGCGGCAGACCGCCCAGCACACCCAGACACTCGCAAGCCTGGAGCAGCTTATCCAACTGCTGGCCGAGCCAACCGACGCCGCCGTGGATGAGGCCGTCGAGCTTATCCGCCTCATGCTCGGCGCGGATGCGGCCGGCCTATATCACGTCTCGCCGGATCAGCCCGGCCTGCGCCTGCACACCCCCGCCAATAGCCAGGCGGGCTTCCCGGCACGGCTGGGACCAAGCGAGGCGCAGTACCTCCGGCTGCCCGTGAGCTGGAGCGCCAGCCAGCGGCCGGAGGGCTTTCTGCAACAGGCCGCCCGCGCGGCCGGGTGGGGCCACTTGCTCACCCAGCCGGTGGGCCAGTCGCCCAGCCTGGTGGGTGCGCTGTGCGTGGCCTACCGCCCTGCCGCCTCGGTCCCCGCCGACGCCGCCCGCCTGTTGTCCATTGGCGCACTCTACCTCAACCAACTCACCAGCCAGATCAGTCTCACCACCGGTGCGGCCCGGACACGCGACCTGGCTGTGCGGCTAGCCGAGCAGTTGTCGGCCGTTCACGCGCAAATCGAGGAGGGCATTCTCCTCATTGGCCGCGATGGCGCGCTGGAAGAGATCAACGGCGCTGCGGGCCGCATGCTCGGGTATCGCTCCGAGGATGTGACGGGATTACCCTTTCGCGATGTCATCATCGGCGAAGGCGTGGTGGCTGAGCTTGTCCAGCAATGCTTGGAGGGCGCCGTGCCGGAAGATGAGCGGGAGGGCCGGCTGCTGCGCCGCCACGGGGACTCGTTCCCGGCCAGCCTCGGGGTGCGGGCGTTGGCCCAGGGCGGCTGTGTGCTCACCATTCGCGACCTGTCCGCCGCCGCCGACCAGGAGCGCCGTCAGGAACAGCAAGACCACCTGGCATTCATGGGCCAAGCCACGCAGGCCTTCGCCCATGAGGTGCGCCACCCCCTCCAGATCATTTCGGTTGGCGTCCAATACCTGGGCGACTTGCTCCCCGAGGCCGATGGCGAACTGGCGCGCACCCTCACCTCCATCCAGGCCGAATGCACGCGCCTGTCGGATCTGATGACGGGCATGCTGGCTTGGGCCAAGCCGGTCCAGCCCAACTTTGGACCAGTCGCTTTAGACGAGGTCTTTGAGCACCTGCTGAACCGGTTTCGCGCCAAGCTGGACCGCCGGAACGTCCGCCTGATCTATGCGGCGGCAGCCGACCTGCCCCCGATCCATGCCGATGTGCGCCTGATCGAGCAGGTGCTGACTAACCTGGTCGATAATGCCCTGCAGGCCATGCCCGCGGGCGGCCAACTGATGGTAGACCTGAGTTCCGAAAGACGCCCCACCGGGGTCGTGGTCGAGGCCCGGATTGGCGACACCGGCCCCGGCATCTCGGAGGAGAACCGCCGCCGCATCTTCGACCCCTACTTCACCACCAAGGCCGATGGCAACGGCCTGGGTCTCGCCATTTGCAAGCGGCTGATCACCGTTCACCATGGCGCCATCGCCGTCGAGAGCTTCCCCGGCACCGGCACCATCTTCACCATCATCCTCCCGGCGCACCCGGCGCCCATCGGCAAGGACAATCCCGCATGAGCGCAACAATTCTGCTGGTTGAAGACGACGCCACCGCCCGTTCGTTCCTGGTGCCCATGCTGAGCACCGGCGGCTACGAAGTCAAAGAAGCCGAGACATTGGCCGCCGCCAACGCCGCCCTCGACCGCGCCGAAGCCGACATCATCGTTCTCGACGTAGAACTGCCCGACGGCTATGGCCCCAGTCTGCTGGAGCGCATCAGCCGCGAAATGCCCGGATTGCCCGTCATCGTCGTTACCGGCTATGGCGACATTGACATGGCCGTGGAGGCCATGAAAGCCGGCGCGCGCGACTTCATCCAGAAACCGGTGGATGTGGCGCGCCTGCGCCAGGCGGTGGACAAGGCTGCCGAAGCGGTGGCCCTAATGCGCGAGCTGAACCACCTGCGCAGTGCCCGCGACCCGCTTGGCTCCTACGTGCTGGGCCAGACGCCAGCCATGAAGCGGCTGGCCTATGAGCTGGGGCGCATCGCACCTTCGAATGCCACGGTCCTCATCACCGGCGAGAGCGGCACCGGCAAGGAAGTCATCGCCGGCGCCATCCACAAGCTCTCACCGCGCGCTTCCAAGCCGTTTGTGGCCGTCAACTGCGCCAACTTCACCGATACCCTGCTCGAATCCGAGCTGTTTGGGTATGAGGCCGGCGCCTTCACCGGCGCCACCAAGCGCAAGGAGGGCTTGTTTGTGACGGCCAACGGGGGCACCCTGTTCCTT
>CAZCEC010000003.1:150456-164805 GCA_964497615.1 uncultured Anaerolineales bacterium
AGATTTCGACTATGCGGCCGGAGCTACAGGCCCGCCTGCTGCGCGTCATCGAGGATCGCGCCATCCGGCGGCTGGGCGGCACCACCGAGACGCGCGTGGATGTGCGCATCGTGGCGGCCACCAACAAGCGCCTGCCCGAAATGGTGCTAGAAAACACGTTCCGCGAGGACCTCTACCACCGCCTCAACGTGGTGGAACTCCAGCTCCCGCCTTTGCGCCAGCGCAAGGAAGACATCCCGGCCTTGATTGGCTTCTTCATCCAGAAATACAACCGCGAAATGGGCCGCAGCGTGCAAGGGGTGGGGCCGCATATCATGGAAGCGCTGTCGGAGTACCATTGGCCGGGCAACATTCGCCAACTGCGCAATGCCGTCGAGCGCGCGATGCTGTTTTGCGATGGTGCCCAGCTTGAGCTGGGTCACTTCTCCTCCGACCTCACCGGCGCACTCAACCTGCCTTCCGCGCCTCCGCCTGGCTAACCGCCCGGCACCCGGCCGCACCAGCCCCCTGGCCCCCGCCTGCCAGGCACGCTTCTTGCATCTCCTGCCCATGCCGGCGCCAGCCGCGTCCGGCCTTGCGCCTGGAGGTGCTCATCATGTCCGATCTGCTCACACCCGACTCAATCCGCCTGGTCATGGGGTTGGCTTTCTTTCCCATGGGCCTATTCTCGATTGGGGCCGGCCTCTACATCCTGATTGCCGGACCCTACCGCCAGGAAGCCAAGATCCTGGCCGAACAGTCGGCCCGGATTAGCCAGAAGGGCCTCACCGGCGATATCTCGCTGGTCACCCAATCCGCCACCGCGCTGGTCGAATCGGTCAACAACCTCATCCGCACGTCGTCCGGCAACGCGATTGTGCTCGTGGTCGTCGGCGCCGTGTGCGAAGCCGCCGCCTATTGGCTGCTGATCGTTCTGGCCTGACATGAATACGCTGACTGCCCGCCTCCTGGCCGACCTCCCCGACACGCTGTGGCCCGAGGGAGTGCGGCGGCTGCATCGCCTGCCGGTCCTGCGCGAACTGGCAAACAACGGTGAGATTCGCCAGGCCTTCGTCGCGCATGCCATTGTCCAGTCCAAGCGCATGCGCCCCTCCAATGGTGCCAAGGGCCTCGCGCCGCTGCCCGAATCGCCGTGGCAACCCGGCCCCCTGGCGCTGGCCGCCTACGGGGTCCGCCATCCAGAGTGCCAGGGCGCACCCGAGCATTGGCTCCTGGGCGCTGGCCGCGACCGGCTGGCCGCTGCCTACGCGTTCCTCACCGCCAGCGAGGCCCCCCTGCATCCCGTGGACGATGCCGTGCCGGCTGCTCTCGCCTTGCGCTTGCGGCTATCGGCCACCAGCGATTGGCAGGCGCTCGCCGCCGAGGCGGTCCAGAACCCCGATCGCTGGCGATTGCCGCTTCAATACCTGTGGGGACTGTGGGCAGGCGATCCCGCCGGCATGTTTGTGGCCCTCCTGGCGGTCAGCCCGACGGGCGCTGCCCTGGCTGCACAATGCCTGGCCGTCAATTTTGCCCCGGCCGATTTGGTGGAGTATGTCGCCCGGACCGGCGCCAGCGCGCCGGACGCGCATTGGCTGGCCTTCGCCGAGGCGCTATCGGCCCTGGGTGAGGGCGAGGCCGCGCGCCAGGTGCTGCGCCCCCGGGCCCAGGCGGCTGCCAAGGAACTGCCGCCCGCCTGGAACCCGAACGAGATCAACCTCAGTTATGAGCTGGAACGCTCACTGCTGGTCGCCGCCACCGAGGACTTTGCGCTGGCGCAGCCCGTCCTGGCCGCCGCCTGGAACCAATTGCGCAGCCTGCGCGCCAACGTGTCCGCCCATATGGGCCGCCTCGCGCTCAGGGCCAACGACCTGGTCGTTGCCCAGACTGCGTACCAGGACGCATTTGCAGAGCGTCCCGAGGAATTGAGCCATCGCCTGGGCCTGGCGCGTGTCCACATCCGATTGGGCCGGGCATCCGAGGCGTTGGCCCTGCTGGAGAGCGTCCAGGATCCCGCTGCCCAAGTTGTCATAGCCGAGGCCCAGCTTGCGGCCGGCCAGCCCGACCAGGCGAAGGTCACACTTCAGAGGCTGGACACGCGCACCATCACGGAACCAGCGGCTCTGGCCCAGGCGGCGAAGCTTCTGGAGAAACTTGACGAGCCCGAATTGGCATTGGCGCATCTGGAACGCGCCGCACGACTTGATCCCCTTGACGGCGATTGTCACCTGGCGGTCGCCAAGCGGCTGCTGGCGCGGGGCGCGGACGAATCGGCCGCCGAATATGCGGCCCAGGCGACCGCCCTGGCGCCGCGCTCCACCGAGGCCCGCGAAACCCTGGGCCGCGCCCTCGCCGGCTCCGGCCACGCCCAACAGGCAATCGCGCACTTCCAGGCCGCAGTAGCGGAGGACCCCGGCTGTGTTTCAGCCATGACCGGTCTGGCGGAGGCTGCCCTGGCCGCCGGCCAGCCCGAGTTGGCCCAACAGACGGCCACCAGCCTGCTGGCTTCGCTCGACGGCGCCCAGCCTGCCCCGCCTGACCATGCCCGGGTGAGGGGCCAAGCGCACACCCTGCTCGGCCAGGCCTTCTCCGCTTTGGACCAGGAAGCGGAAGCATTCGACCACTTCCAGCAGGCGTCTGCCATCATGCCGGCCGCACCCGAGCCCTGGCGTGCGATGGCCCGCCACTACGTGCGCCAGGGTGAAGAGGCCCAGGCGCTGGCTACCCTCGAGGCCGGGCGGCAGGCCCTGTCGGTCCTGGAGTCGCCGGAGGCGGCCCCCTTGCTCTCCGATCTGGCTGAACGATACGAAACCGCCGGCCGCGTCACCGAGGCCATCCTGGCCCTGCGCGAAGCATGCGCCGCCAACCCCAAGAGTCCCGCCGAGCATCGGCGGCTGGGCGCGCTGCTGCGGCGCCAGGGCGCCCACACCGAGGCTGTGGATTGGCTGCGCCGGGCGCTCCAATTGCGGCCCGCCGACGGCGCCGCCCACTTTGAGCTGGCCTGCGCGCTGGAGAAGCTCGGCCAGACCGACGCGGCCTGGTCGGCCTATCAGCAGGCCACACTGGCCCGGCCAGCCGAACCGCAGCCTTATCTCGAACTGGGCCGCGCCACGCTGGCCCAAGTTGCCAAGGGGAACAACAGTGCATCGCCGCTGCAAGCCATTGCCGCCCTGCGCTCGGCCATCGAGCGGGCCCCGGACCTGGCCGAAGCGCACGGCTTTTTGGCGCAAGCTCAACACATTGCAGGCGACCCGCAAAGCGCCCTGGACAGCTATCAGCGCGCCCTACACCTCTCGCCGACCCGCACCGATTGGTCGCTGGGCTTGGGGCAGGTATGCCTTGAACTGCACCGGCCCGATGTCGCTATCGCAGCCTTGCACGACGCTCGCGAACATGCCGCGAACGATGCGCGGGTGCATGGCGCCCTCGCCAAAGCCTATGGCCTCAGCGGCCTGTGGCCCGAAGCGCGCGCCGCCGCCGAGACCGCGCTGCGCCTCGATCCGGAAAATGTCGCCGTGGTGCGGCTGCTGGCGGATGTAGCCGCCCATCTAGGCGATACACCCGGCGCCCTGCGGGCCTGGCAGCAAGCGGTGGACCTTGCGCCGCAAGACGCCAGCGTGCTCGTCCAGTTTGGCCGCTGCCTGCTGGACAACGGCCGCGAGGACGAGGCACGGGCGGTCTTCACCCGCGCTCTCACGCTGGCCCCTTCCGATGCCAAGGTCCACCTGGATGCTGGGGCGGCCTTCCTGAGCCTGAACGAGATTGATGAGGCCTACCATATCCTGGCACAGGCGGTGGCCCTCGATCCACACCAGGCGGTGATCCAGGCCACGTTCGGCAAGGTGGCGGCCCGCACTGAGCGTTTTGAAGCCGCCCATGCCGCCTATCTCCAGGCCGCGGAGCTGGACTCGGTCCGCAGCAAGCCGCAGCATCTGCGCGAAGCAGGCGAGGCGCTTTGGTCCATGAACCGCCGCGCCGCTGCCGTCGCCGTCTGGCAGCGCGCCCTGGGCCTAGAACCTGACAACGACGCCCTGCGATCGCGGCTGGGCCTGGCCTTGTTGGAGCAGAACCGTCCCGCGGAAGCCTTGGAGCTGCTGGAGCAGTCCCTGCGCCACTCCCCGCGCGACGCGCAGTTGGCCCGCGAGGCGGCCCGCGCCGCGCTGGCGGTTGGCCAGCACGCCCGCTCGGCGGAGTTGCTGCAGCACGCCATTGACCTCAACCCCGGAGACAGCGAGGCGCGCTTTATGCTTGGGCAAGTGCACGAGCAGCAGGGGCAACTGCCCGCCGCACTCAACCTCTATCGGCAAGCGGCTCGCGTCAACGGCGGCGACGGGCGCTACCCGGCGGCCGCGGCCACGGCCCTGGCCGCCGCGGGCCAGCTTGGCGAGGCCGTCGCGGCTATGGAAACAGCCTTGAAGATCAGCCCGGACAGCGCCGACGTGCAGCGCCAGGCTGGCGACCTGTACCTCCGCCTTGGCCGCCCCGCTGACGCCGTCCACGCCTTCGAACATTGGGCCAGCGCCCATCCGGCCGATGCCGCTGCGCACCTCGCCTTGACACGCGCGCTGGTCACCCAGGCGGAGAGCACCCTGCAGGCCCAACGGGCAGCCGTCAAGGCCGCCGCACCCGAGGCTTTGGATTCGGTTCACGCCCGAGTGGTATCGGCTTTGCAGCAGGCGGCGGCACTCGGCGCCGACCCGCTGGCGGTGCGCTACTGGCTCGGCCGCTCGCACGCCATTGCCGGCGAGCCCCGTGAGGCGCAGCGCCTGCTGGAATCAGTGGTGGCCGCCCACTCGGCCGACAATCCGCTGCCACTGCCAATGGCCGACCTGCACCGCGCCCTCGGCGTGGCCCTGCACCGCCTGGGCCAGCTCGACCGGGCCCGCGCAGCCCTGCACGCCGCGCTCGCCACCAACGATCAACCTGCCTCCGCGTACATCGAATTGGGGCTCACCGAGACCGCGGCCGGAGACTGGGAAGCCGCCGCCCACAGTTTCAGGCGGGCCGCCGGCGCAGCCCCGGACTCGGCCCTGGCGCATTACCATCTGGCCGAGCATCAACTGGCCGGCTCCGATCCGGTCGAGGCCATCCCGGCGCTCCAGCGCGCGCTCGCGCTCCAACCCGACGTCGCCGCCTGGCACCATCAGTTGGCGCGGCTGTACCTCACGCAATCCGAGGCCGGCCATGCGAGCGCAGCGGCAACTGCCCTGGGGCACTTGCAGCGCGCCGTCGAACTGGAGCCTACGCACCCCGACTACACCGCCGGCCTGGCCCGGGCCCTTGCCCGGGACGGCGATTTGGCCGCCGCCCTGGTCAATTTCGAGCGCGCCACACAGGCGCGGCCTGCCGACGATGTACTCTGGACCGAGCGCGGTCAGGCTCATTTGCTGCTGCACGACTACCTGGGCGCTGCCAATTGTTTCCAGCGGGCGCTGGAGCTGGCGCCGGCCAATCCCGGCGCCCTGCTGGGGGCCGCACGCGTCAACCTCGCGCAGGGCAAGCTGGCGCCCGCGATCCAGATGGCCGAGGCCGCAGTACGTGCCGCGCCCGAAGACGCCGAGGCGCTGCTGTGCCTCGCCGATGTGGCGGTGGCGCGCGGTGATACGAGCGCGGCTGAACGTCACTACCTGAGCGCCGCCCGGCACGGCACGCGCCCGGCGCCCGCCCTCCTATCGTTGGGCCGGCTGTATGCCCGCCAGCAAAGCTGGGAGAAATCGCTGGCTGCTTTGGAGAAGGCTGCCGCAGCCGAACCCGCTTCTGACGAGGCCTTTGCGGCGCTGGGCGAGGTCCACGCAGCCGCCGGCAATCACCTGGAGGCCGCCAAATCGTTCCGCGAGGCCGCCCGCATCGCGCCGCGGCGCGCCGCGCACCTGCTGCGGCTGGGCCGCGCCTGCCGCGCCCAAGGCCAACTGGATCAGGCCATCTCGCACTTGATGCAGGCCCGCGACCTGTCGCCCAGCGATGATGAGATTCTGCGCGAGATCGGGCTGGTTTTTGAACAGCGCAAGCAATTCGACCGCGCCCTGGACATGTACAAGCAGGCCATCGAAGCCCAGCCCAAGGCGGCCGTCAACTACCTGCGCGCCGGCATTGCGCTGAAGCAACTCAAGTCCATTCCCGAGGCTGTGATGGCGCTCGAGCGGGCGGTGGCCCTCGAACCCAAGAACCTGGAGGCCACCAAGCAGTTGGCAGTGGTCAATGCCATGAACCTGGTGCAGAACAGCACCCGCATCGTCATGCCGGCGTCCACGCCATAGCCCTCGCCTTACGCCGCTTGAGGGGACAGAGCACTTGCCGGTCTGGCGTCAGGCCGGCAAGTGCGCATCTCTCCCGCCGCATCCGGCGTGAGGCAGTCTGCCGGTTCTGAATCGCGTCGGGCCTTTCTGACCACTTCCTCTAGACAAAAGCATACGCGGGTGCAGCGCGAGGCTGGCACATCTCTTGCACTATCCAGCCTCGCCATGAACCGCACCGACCTCCTCAACCTGCTCGAAGCCGCCCTCGCCGCCCAACAGCCGGCCTATGCGCGTCAGGCGGCCCAACGCTACCTGGCCGATTGGCCGGGCGACCTGGCCGTCCAATTCGCCCTGGCGCGCGCGCTGGCTGCCGAGGGCCGGGCCGCGCCCGCTTCTGAATTGCTCACCATCATCCTGAGCACTGACCCCGAGGCCGCCCCGGCCCACCGCGCATTGGCGGATCAACTGAACGCCCTGGGGCAGACCGATCCCGCGCGGGATGCGCTGGCCGGCGCCTACGTGCTTGACGGGCAGACCCCGCCGGCCAGCCTGCCAGCCTGGGCCAATGGGGCGCGCGCAGCCATCAAGGCGCAGGCCGCCGGAAACTGGTCGGTGGCCCGGCGCGAGGCCCAGGCCGCCGTCGCCGCCGCGCCTGACTCACCTCTCGTCGCCCTTATCCATCTTGGCATCCTGTGGCACGCGGGCCGGTTGGATGCCGCCCAACCGCTCGCCGAGAGCTGCCATGCGCGCTGGCCGCGCGCCGTTGCGTTCCGCCTGTGCCTGGCTGAGTGCCTGCTCAACCTCGGCGAGCACACGCGCGGCATTGCCCTGCTGCATGACGCCGCGGCCCAGGACCTTGGCGGCCAGGTCGTCACCCGGCACTGGGGCCAATCGCACGCTTACCGCGCCCTGTGGGATACGAGCGCCAGCGCCGCCCTGCCTGGTCCACTGCCGGTCGAGCTTATCAATGTGCTCGGTCTCAACCGGCTCGGCGGCACGACGGACCCGGCGGCCGTCAAGGCCGCCAAAAACGGCCAGCCCGCTAGCCCGGCTGAGGAGATTGCTGAGATTCAATCTCTGCTCGACCGGCTGGCGGCACGGCTGCCCAGCGCCGTTACCGTCAAACATCGCCTGCTCGGTCTCAAGCGGGCCAAGTCCAGCTCCGCGCCCGCTGCCCGGCTTGCTTACATCATCTTGTCGAGCCGCACCCGCCTCACCCAGCAGTTCGGGCCACACGGCTTCTCGCGCATTGACGCCGCCCTGCGCCGCGCCGCGGGCGACATTCAGCGCCGCACCGGTATGCAGACAGCCGTCCTGTTTGTGGATGATCCCGCCTCACTGTCGCCTTTTGGATTGCGCCCGGTGAATCCGACAAATGCCTGGGACGTAAAGACCCTGATTGCCCGGTTGACCAAACGGCTACAGCAGGATCAGGCCGCCATCGGCGCGCTGCTGATCGTCGGCGGGGGCGACATCATTCCGTTCCACCACCTGCCCAATCCCACGGATGACGTGGACCCGGACGTCCCTTCGGACAACCCATACGCCACGGTGGACGAGAACTACTTCGTCCCCGAGTGGCCCACTGCCCGCCTGCCCACTGGCGCCGGCCCGGACCCCTCCACCCTGCTGCGGCTCATCGCCCGCTTGGGCGGCGGCGCGCGCGCCAGCAGCAAGAGCGTCAGCAACTGGTGGGACGAACTGCGGCACTGGCTGCACGAACAGTGGAACCGCCGCCTGCGGCGCGCCAGTTTTGGATACTCCGCCAATGTGTGGCGGCGCGCCTCGGCGGCCGTGTTCCACCAAATCGGCGACCCGCGCGACCTGCTCACCTCCCCGCCCCTGGATGCGAACGCCCTGCCCCTCGCGGGCCTCGCTCCCAGCCGCCTGTCATACTTTAACCTGCACGGTATCGAAGATGGGCCCGAATGGTATGGCCAACGCAGCTTTGATGACCCTGGCTCAGTGCCGGAGTACCCCATCGCCCTGCGCCCGGCCGACGTGGCGAACTCTGGCCGCGCACCGCTGGTCGTATTCTCCGAAGCATGCTACGGCGCCAACATTGCCGGCAAGAACTCCGACGACGCGCTGTGCCTCAAGTTCCTGGACTCCGGCTCGCGGGTCGTGGTCGGCTCCACCAAGATTGCCTACGGGTCGGTGACCACGCCCCTGATCGGCGCGGACCTGCTGGGACGCTGCTTCTGGCAGAACCTCACCAACGGCATTCCGGCCGGCGAGGCGCTGCGGCGCGCAAAACTCCAGATGGCGCAGGAGATGCACCAGCGCCAGGGCTTCCTGGATGGCGAGGACCAGAAGACTCTGATTTCCTTTATCCTCTATGGCGACCCGCTAGCCGTCGCGCCCGAGCCGAGCCTGATCGCCAAGCGCGCGCGCACGCCCATCGTCCTGGCTAAGACACCCGCTGCCCCGCCCGTGATCTGCGATAAGCACGTCTCAGCCGGACCAGGCCATGTGGCTTCCTCCGAGCTGACCCCCGAGCTGGTCGGCCAGATCAAGTCCGCCGTCGCGCAATACCTGCCGGGAATGCAGGATGCCTCGATTCAGGTAGCCCGCGCGCACCACGTGTGCGCAGGCGGCGACCACCAGTGCCCCACACATCAGCTTTCGCGCGCCGGCAAGGCCGCCGCTGGCAAAGCGCCCGGCCGGACGGTTGTTACGCTGTCCAAGACTATCCGCGCCAGCGCACATTCCCACCCCCATTTCGCCCGCGTCACCTTCGACAGCCAGGGCGCGGTGGTCAAAGTCGCAATGTCCCGCTAGCGAAGGTGCCCATGACTGCTCTTGGTTTTCACTACTTTCCAGACGAAGCCCACTACCGCCGCGCAGACCTGGAGATGTGGCTGCCGGAGTTGGCCACGCTGGATGCGCGCTACCTGACCCTCATCGGCTCGCTCACGCGCGCCGTACCGGAAACCTTTGTGCGCGGCCTCCTGGATGCCGGCATCCAGCCCATCATCCATCTGCCTGCCGTGCCCACCCGCCGTGAGACCCAACGCGTGACCGAGGCCACGCTGCGCACACTGTTTGGCACCTACGCCCGCTGGGGGGTCAAGTACGTGGTGGTCTATTCCGAACCCAACACCCGCGCCGCCTGGGCCCCGGCCGATTGGGGCCAGGCGAGCCTGGTCGAGCGCTTCGTGGACCTCCTGCTGCCTCTGCTGCAAGCCCAGCAGGAGGCCGGGCTTCAGCCAGTGTTCCCGGCCCTGCGCGCTGGCGGCGACTACTGGGACACGGCCTTCTTGGAGGCGGCGCTGGCCAGCCTGAAACGCCGCGGGCAGTCCGAGCTCGCGCGCAAGCTCACCTTCGCTGTGAACTTGTGGGCCTTCAACCGGCCGGCGGCGTGGGGCCAGGGCGGCCTCCAGCGCTGGCCCACGGCCCGGCCCTATCTTAGCCCCCCCGGCTCGCAGGACCAGCGCGGCTTTCGCTTGTTTGATTGGTACTCCGAAATCATCCAAGCCCAGGTCGGCGATGCCCGCCCATTGCTGTGTCTGGCCGGCGGCCCCACGGTGGGCGACAGGACCGACCCAGCCTTCCCAGCGGTCAGCGAAACGCGGCACGCTTCTTGCATCCAGGAGATTGCGCGCGCGGCCCTTGGGGGCGGCCTGCCCCAACAATTGCTCAACGTCAACTTCTGGTTGTTGAGCGCGCCCGACGGCAGCCCTTTCCAAACTGAAGCCTGGTTCCGGCCGGATGGCAGCACCTTGCCAGCCGTTGAGGTTATCAAGAGCCTGGCCGGCCCGGGACAGCCTCCAGAGCGCCGCCGGATTGACGAGAGCAAGGGGCTGGCGGCCGAGGCTGCCAAGGCAATTGAACCCAAGCCCATTCGGCACTATGTGCTGCTGCCGGTTTTTGAATGGGGGGTGTCGGAGTTTCACTGGACCGCCGCGTTGGAGTACGTCAAGGCCCACCGCCCGGTGTGCGGCTTCGCGCCCGAGGAGGCGCGCCTGGCCCAGAGGGTGACCATCGTGGGCAACGAGCAGGGAGTCAGCACCGCCGTCGAGGCCGAGCTGCGGCAAGCGGGCTGCCAGGTTGAACGCATATCAATTGAGGCCAGCGTGGCTGCCAACTGAGGAGGCGAGCATGGACCCACAACGAGCAACGAACATCAAGGTCATTGGGCTGGGCGGCGGCGGCTCAAATGCGGTAGACCGCATGATCGAGCTTGGCCTGGATAACGTCGAGTTCATCGCCGCCAACACGGACTTGCAGGCGCTGCGCAAGAGCCTGGCGCCCACCAAGATTCAGTTGGGGCCGGACCTGACGCGCGGCCTGGGCGCAGGGGGCAAGCCGGAGATCGGCGAAGCCGCGGCGCGCGAAAGCGCCAACGACATCCGCGAGGCCCTGCAGGGCGCCGATCTGGTGTTCCTCACGGCCGGCATGGGCGGCGGCACGGGCAGCGGCTCCATCGCAGTCGCGGCCGAGGTCGCCCGTTCCGTTGGAGCGCTGGCGGTCGCGGTGGTCACCATGCCCTTTACGTTTGAGGCTTCGCGCCGCCAGCAGAACGCCCAGGCGAGCCTGCTAAAGCTCCGGGCCCAGGCCGACACCCTGGTGACGGTCCCCAATGACAAGCTGCTGGGTCTGCTCCCCAAGACCACCACCTTCGAGCTTTCGCTGCGGGTGGCCGATGAAGTGCTGCGACAGGGCGTCCAGGGCATCACTGAACTCATCAGCCGGCCCGGCCTCATCAACACCGACTTCGCCAACATTCGCGCTCTGATGGAAGTAGCCGGCCCCTCGATGATGGCCATCGGTCAGGGCACGGGTGAGCACAAGGCCGTCAAGGCCGTGCGCCAGGCGCTTCAGATGCCCTTGCTGGACCTGAAGTCGGTCGGCGGCGCGACCGGCGTGCTAGTCCACTTCACCGGCGGCGAAGACCTGGCCCTGTTCGAGGTCAGCCAGGCGGCCAGCGAGATTAGCACCGCCGCGCCCAACGCCGAGGTCATCTTTGGCGCCACCATCGACCCGGCCTATGCCGGCCGCGCACAGGTCATCCTGGTCGTGACCGGTATCGAGACCCAGGCATTTGAGGGAGTGCGCACCGACCTGACCTTCCGCCGCCCAATCACCGCCACCTTGCGCACGGCTGAACTCGCCGCTGCGGAAGAGACCCACGCATCCGCCGCCCCGCAGGGCGATCTGGCCGAGGCCTTGTTCAGCCAGGCCGTGGCCGCCGCCGATAAGCCCGCCGACATGCGCAACCCGGCGCCCGCGGCTGCGGCCTCGGCTCCCAACCTTGATCTGCCGGCCTTCCTGCGCCGCCGCCGGGGCAGCCTGGGCGATGTGGATGGAGCGTGACCCCATGTCGCTCAACGCTTCTCAGATCGCCGCCATCAGCCGACAGGTCTACCGTCAGTTTCCTGAAGTGCGCGATGCCAGCCCGTCGGTACAGAACCAGCCCGATGCCAAGGCGTTGCTGGGGGGCAGCCGCTACACCCTCACCTATCGCGGCCGCGGGCAGGGTCCGGGCGGCAAGACCATCAACCGTGCGCGTTGTGGCCGACGATCGGGGCCGCGTGCTCAAGATGAGCACCTCCCGCTAAGACCACCTTACCTGGGACCTACAATGATGCTCAGCGCCCGGCCTCAATCCATCCCCCTAAGTCTTCAGCTTCGCATCCTGTGGTGGCGGCTGGTGATCATCGCCACCCGCGCCACCGACCGGCTCATGCGCACCGCCCTGCCCTGGCTAATGCCCTTACGGCCCTTGTGGTGGATTCCGGTCGTGGCGGCGAGCCTGGGTTTCTGGTTTGGTTTCCTGGTATTCGTGTTCGTCGTTTAGCGCATCGCCGGACTACCCCGCGTGACGCCCCCACCGGCCTCGCGCTCCAGCAGGACGGAGCGCGGGGCTATTTTATTTCACATAATGCTCTGTTGGCAGGGTTAGAGGCCGGGTTACGGCGGTCCGGCGCCGCCCGAGGGGGCAGCAAGGATCGCAGACCGTTTACTAAAGGTCGGAATCCGGTTATAGTGTCATGCAAGCGGGTAGTACTAAGTTCCCCCTGACCGAAGTCATGCGTCTCCGCCGGGAAAGCTTTCTGCTCTTGATGCTGTTGACGGCCGCTTGCGCGCTCGTCGGCATTGTCACGGGTATCGCCACCGGCGCCGCCGTCCGCCCGCCCGCGACGCCGCCACCGACGCGCCAATTGCAGGTGCTTCAACCGGCCGCCACCGTCACGGTATCCGCCATCGTCACCGCCGTGGCCTCGGCCGCGCCCTCTGCCGCGGTCATCACCCCGTCTGCGCCGGGCCGCCAGCACTCCCTGCTCATCATTGGTGTGGACGACTTCAATGCCGCGACGCCACGCTTCGAGGGCTGCTGGGTCCTCACGTATAGCTCCGGCGACTCCAATTACTATGGCCTGAGCTTCCCGGCCGAGGCCGCCTACACCGTTCCTGGCCTCGATGGCACACGCACGCTGGCCCAGGTGTTCGCCGAGGATCAGTATCAGCGGCGCGGCTATGCATTTCTGAGCGACGCAATCCGGTCTGTCTTTCCCGCCTTCAGCTTCGACGCCGAACTGGTGCTGGACCGAGCCGCCTTTGCGAAGCTCGTGGACGACCTGGGCGGGCTGAGCCTGGCCGGCCAGGACATTTCGAGCGCCGAGTTGTGGCAGAACTACGATGCCTTTGCGCCCGTGGACGACGTTAGCCGGCTGGCCTATCAGCAGCAAGTTTTCGAGGCGCTATTCCAGGCGCTTAGCGCACAAGGGTGGACCCCCGCCCAGGTCTTGGGCCTGATCACGCAACTGCCCCACCTGCAGCCCGACCCGGTACGCGCTGCGGCCCTCGCCGCTTACGCCGCGGAAGCGCCACCCCTCCAGGACGCAGTTCTCAACTGGACAACCCTGCCGCCAGCAGCCCAATAGCCCGCTCGCTGGCCGATGGACAAGGTCCCGCCCGCCGCCGCCTTCCTAGATGTGAGCGACTACGCCCGGCCATTTGCGAGGTGGCTGGTGCGCCGCCTGCTGCCCACGCGCGTTGCGCCCAATCACCTTACGCTGGGCTTCACCGTGGCCGGCTTGGCCGCCGCTGCACTGTTGGCGGCAGACCGCTGGCTGCCGCTAGCGGGCTTCCTGCTGTTGGTCAAGAGCGGGCTGGACGCCGCGGACGGGGCACTGGCGCGCGGCCGCGGCCGCCCATCGCGGGTGGGCCGGTTTCTGGATTCGGTGGCCGATTTTGTCGTCAACGTGGGCGTGTACGGAGGCATCGCCTGGGCGGCCGTCCGGGCCACCGGGCAGGCGGGCTACTTCGTGCTTGGCGGCTTGGCTCTACTTTCCGCGCTGTTGCAGGTGTCGCTATTTAACCACTACTACGTTCGCTACCGGGCCCAGACCGGCGGCGACCGCACAAGCCAGCTTGATGAGGCGCACGCCGCTGGTTACCCGTGGGACAATCCCGCGGCCCTGCGTTTTGTGTTCGCGGCCTATCGCGGCATCTATGGCTGGCAGGACCAACTGGTGGCCGCATTGGATCGTGCGCTGGCAGGCGGCTCAACGCGACCACTCGCGCCCGCCTTCATGACCGCCAATAGCGTCCTGGGCCTGGGCACGCAGCTGCTCGCCATCGCCATCTGTGCCTTCGTCGGTCAGCCGGTGTGGGCGCTGTGGCTCTTCGCCACGTTCTTCAACCTGTACGCGCTGGGCCTGGCCTTCAGCCGCCGCTGAACGCTATACGCGCGCCCTTTACGGCGGGCGGAAAATCAGCTATCGTCCGGCCTATGCTGCATGCTGCCAGCCACACCGCCCATTTCTCGGCTGTCCATCAGGCACCTGGCCCCAAACATGGCGACCGTTGGCACGGGCACAATTACACGGTGAGGGTTGCTGTTCAGGGCGAGCTTGGTCCGGCGGGCGTCGTGCTCGAGTTGGGGATGGAAAACGCTATCAGTCCGTTCGATGGCGCAGACCTGACGGCCAAGCGCAAGACCAGCCTGGAATCGCTGGCCCGAGCCATCCAACAGCGCCTGGCGGGCGGGATTCCGCCGGGCGCTTCGTTGGCGCGCATCGAACTCAGCCACCCCGACGGCGCAGTGTCACTCGACGGTGGACACACGCTCTACCGGCACGCGGGTACGTTCTCCGCCGCCCACCGCACGCACGCGCCGCGCCTCAGT
>CAZCEC010000004.1:0-112040 GCA_964497615.1 uncultured Anaerolineales bacterium
GCCCGCCAGCGCCTCCATCGTGTTGAGGGCCACGCCCGCGTAGCCTTCATCACCTAAGGCTTCCAATTGCTCGCGGCTCAAGTGCGTCAGGTCATGCGTGCCTTTGCCGCCGGTTTCGGCCACGAAGTACGATGCGCCGCGCTCGCGATGGTAGCGCTCGAAGATGGCCTGCATGGCCTCGAAGTCCTCGGCGGCGCGGGCCTGCTCCAGGTCTGCAAACAAAGACGTGTTCAGCGCCAAAAGCTGCTCGCCGCGGGTGCGCCCGGCCCGGCGCAAGTTCGCCACCGCATCGTCCGAGTAGTAGTAATACAGATACTCGTTCGGCAGCATCCCGAGGGTCTGGATGAGCCCCGGCGAGAATGGGTAGCCCGGCACCTCCATCCCGCTCCGCACGAACATTTCGATCAGTTCCGGCAGCCGGTCGCGCCCGTTGTGCCACACCCCACGCGCCCAACCCAGGTGATTGAGGCCAAAGTAGTCCAGGTACGCATTGCCGGGCGGCACCTGCAGGAACATGGCCGCGCCGCGCAGCATGGAGACCGGCGCATCGCAGATGCCCACCGCCCGCGGCCAGTGGCCGTGATTGATCACCGCTTCGGCCAGCATCCCGGCCGGGTTGGCGAAGTTGATGAGCCAGGCGTCGGGGCACACTTCGCGCATCAAGTCCAGATAGGCGAACAGCACCGGAATGGTGCGCAGCCCCATGGCGTAGCCGCCGGGTCCGGTGGTCTCCTGCCCCAGCACACCGTGATCCAACGCCACGCGTTCATCCACCGCCCGCGCCGCCATATCGCCCACGCGGAAGGTGGTGATGACGAAGTCGGCCCCCGCCAGCGCGGCGCGAGCGTCGGTAGTGCGTGTGATCTTGAAGCGCAGCGGGTTGGCTGTCTCGATGGGGGCCGTCAGCGCCGCGATCAACTCCAGGCGCGGGCCGTCAATGTCCATCAGGGCCAGCTCGTCCAGCCCCAGTCGGTCCTGCCGGGTGATGAAGGCGCGAATGATCAATGGGGTGCGGACACCGGCAGCGCCGAGGATGGCAACTTTCATGATTCACCTCCCGCGTATCTCGGTTGGTGCAGCAAGCCAACCTCAATCAGCAGGTCACGTTCCGCCAGGCGTTCGGGCCGGTTGAGTTGCAGCAGGCGGACTGTTACTCGCCCAATAGCCGTCAGCGGTTCGATGGCAGCGTTATTCAGACGAAAGTGCTCAGGCCACTTGTGCTGGCGCGGATGGCAGAGGGGAACAAGCGCAAGTGTTTCAGGATCAACTGAGACGAGGTCTGTGCCCTTATGCTTGTTGCGGATTGCGCAACTCAAGGCCAGGTTACTACCCTCAGTCTGGCCGCCGTGTTTTTGTGCAACGATATGGTCAACTTGATGTGGAACGAGACTGACGATCGACGGCACTAAACAGTATTCACAACAACCCTGCGCGCGTGATTCCACCTGCCGCCGCAGGGCGGTTGGGACGTGCGTCCCGGTCATTCGCCCTTCAGTTTGAGCAGAGCCTTGGCCTTAGCCAGACGCACGAGGTGCTCCAGAAACTGATACGCCTCCCACTCTTGCTCCTCGGCTGGCGTAAGGCCAATGGTTTGATTCCTTTCGAGCAGCGCTTCGACACGCGCCTGCAACTGGGGGGTTGGCTGCAATGCCAGCGTTTCCTCCGGCGTCGGCAGCCTGGCCAGGAACTCCAAGACTTCAGCCGCGCCACTAAAGCCGCTTTGCGCGGCCGCATTCAACTCGCGCAACCCCAATTCCAGAATATCGGGAATCCGCTCCGAGAGGGGCTCAAGCCGTTGCTTCAAGTCGGGGGGCAGATCGATGGTCAGAGAGGACATAGCCGCCGATGAGTATAGCACAGCCGCCTGCCCGCTAACGCTTTGGCAAGCATCTTGCACCTTCACCGTAACCGGTCCCGCGCGCCCGGAGTCTGTGCCCGGCTGCAACTTATCCGTCCTGCATGCGTATCCATTGACAGCACCGTCCAGCAATGAACTCTGCCGCCACCGGCCTGGCCCCAGCCTCCGGCCACTCACCCCTGATCTCTGACTTCTCGCCCGCCTCCCTGTATAATCCCCTCATGCCCGACCCTTTCGACATCGCCGCCCAACTGCTCCACGTCTCCGGCGGACGCCTGTCGCCCGACGAGCCGCCCGGCTTCGCCACCATCACCCCGCCCCGCAAGGCCGCGCGAGGGCGCGAAAAAGATACCCTGATCCTGTGTCTGAGCCTCAAGGCCCGCGAGGCGCTGCCCGCCGAGAGTTACGACGCCCTAATGGAGTTGGCCGCCGCCACTTTCTTTGGCAGCCCCGGCTCCGTCACCGCCGCGCTGCGCCAGGCCCTGGCCGCCGTCAATCAAAAACTGCTCGACGACAACCTGGCGGGCGGGCAGGCCACCGGCGGCGCGCCCGCCCAGGCCGGACTGCTGGGCGCCGCCCTGCGCGGAGCCGACTTCTATGCCGTGCAGAGCGGGCCGGGCCTGCTGCTGGTGGGCCGCCCTACCGGGCACGAGCGCTTTCCGCAGACTGTTACGCGCGCCCTGGGCCAGAGCAACACCCTGGAGGCCAGTTATTTCCACACCACCGTCAGCGCCGGTGACTACTTGTGCTTCTCCAATGTCCCGGCGCGCGGCTGGACCGACATCGCCCTGGTGGGCCTGGGCAACCTGGCCGGCCTGCCCGAGGTAGTGGAGCGCCTGCGCGAATCGGCCGGCACTGATGCCGCTGCCCTGATCATCCGCCTGGAGGCCGCCGCTATTCCGGCCGCGCCCGGCATCCCCATCGCGCCCGCTGAATCCCCTGCCCCCAGCACGCCGCCTGCGCGCCGCTCGGGCCCCGCGGCTGCGCCACGGCAATCCCCCGCGCCGCGCTCGCGCGCTGCCGGGTTGGCCGAATTCTTCCGGCTCAAGCCCCGCCGGGCGCCTGCTCCTGAGCCAGCACCCGCCGACGCCGGCGTTGACGCCAACGGCGGAATCCCCGTTACCGTCGAGGCCGGCGCCGCGCCCGAGGTGTTCTGGGGCGCGCCGCATCCGCCCAGCCAACCCGCGGCCCCCGCCGAGCCGGAACCCCTGCCTAACCTGCCGGACTTCCTCGCCGAGCGCGCTCCTGCCAGCGCCCCACAGCCCAGTGCCGCGCCCCGCCAGCGCGCCTCAGCGCCCTCGGCGGAGACCAGCACACCTCCACACGCCCCAACGCCCTCCCGCGCATCACCCTTCCAGCGCCTCTTCCGCGGCCTGGGCCGCTCCATTGGCGTCACCATCGCCGAGGCCATTCGCGGCCTGCGGGTGCTCATCGCCCGCACCCTGCCCGAAGGCGCCATGCAGCGCGAGGGGATGTTCGTGGTCCCCACATCGGTTCAGATCGGCATCGCGTTGCTCATTCCCGTTGTCATCGTCGGGGTGTCGGTCTGGCTGTACCTGGAGAATGGCCGCGATGAGCAATACGCCGCGGCCCTTACGGAGGCGCAGTGGGCGGTGGCCCGCGGCCGGGCCGCCGGCGATGTGGAGGCCGCCCGCCCGCATTGGGAGGCCGCAATTGAGTGGCTGGCCCAGGCCGAGGCTCTGCGCCCCAATCAGGCCGAAGTGAGCATCCTGCGCCAGGAAGCCCAGGGCTACCTGGACGAACTCGACTGGGTGACGCGGCTGGACTTTCAACCCCTGCTGCTTGCCGGGTTGGGCAGCGGCACGCGCCTGACCCACCTGGTGCTGGTGGGCCAGGATGTATACCTGCTCGACCAGGGCCACAATCGCGTGCTGCGCCTGACACCTAATGCCGCGAGCCAGACCACGGCCGGCGGCTACACCCTGGACTCAACCTACCAGTGCGCGGGCGGCCAGACCCTGCGCGATATCACCGTCGGCGACTTGATCGACATCGCCCTGGTGCCCGGCCCCACCGTCATTGCCGGCGATACCACCCTCAGCGGCGACGTGGTGGTGGCGCTGGACAGCCTGGGCGCCCTACTCTACTGCACGCCGGGCCTGGCGCAGCCATATGCCAGCTACCTGGCCGCCCCGGAGATCGGCTGGGTGCGCCCCACCGCCGTCGAGCTCTACGCCGACCGCCTGTACGTGCTGGACCCTGGCACCAGCAACATTTGGCAGTACCAGGCCTCGGGCGGCGCTTTCACCTCCGCCCCCGACCGCTACTTCACCAGCGTCGCCTATGACTTTGGCGACGCCATCGAGTTCGCCATTGCCGGCGGGGACATCTTCATCCTGCGCCGCGACGGGCGCGCCGCGCACTGCACTCGCGCCCAAGCCGGTGCCGCCCCCACCTGCGCCGCGGCGGCCCAGTACATCGACTCCCGCCCCGGCCGCGCCGTGGGGGACCGCCTGGCGGGTGTCTCCCGGCCCATGGCCTTGGCCTACGACGCGCCCCCCGAGCCGTCGCTGTACCTGCTCGACGGCGACACCTCGGCGCTGTATCAACTTAGCCTTAAGCTCGTGCTGGTGCGCCAGTACCGGCCCTACTTCCCCCTGGCCGGTCCCATCACCGCCGCCGGCCTCGACCCCGCCAAGCGTTTCTTCGTCGCCGCTGGCGATAACGTGTACGTGGCGACGCGGCCCTAGGCCCGGCTGCTGGTGCGTGGTCCATTGGTTGAGCCATCAACGGACAACGCACCACGCCCCTTACTTCATTACAACCGGCAGGTACGACGGTATCCCCTCCACCAGGGTAATCACCGCCGTCGCGCTGACGACACCCCATGCATTGGCCGCTGTCAGCGTGATCGCCTGTGTGCCGGTCAACGCCCAGGTGAACGCAACCCCATCGCTTAGCGTCAGGACGCTCGTGTGCGTGATGGGCGCCTGCCCAGTCGCCTCCCAGGTATAGGTCAGCGGCAGTGTGGTCGTCACCGGCGCCACCTGTGCGCCCGCGACGAACGGCACCCCCGCAAACCCCACCCCCGGCGCTGAGAGCGCCACACTCTCCGGCGCCACGGCCGGCGGCGTGCAGTCCAGCCTCGGGAAGGACAGCCCGTTGGTCGTGTCAGTCACGGTGATGGGCGAGGCCTCCAGCCAGGCTTCGATGTCATCCGGCGTCGTCGCCACGCCGGCCGCGATCAGCAGGGCCGCGCACCCGGCCGCCGTGGGCGAGGCCATGCTCGTGCCCGAGGCCGTAACGGTGCCGTTGCCGATGGCCGAGGAATTGATGCTTACCCCCGGCGCCATCAGGTCGGTGGAAGCATTGCTGTTCGAGAAACTGGCGACGTTGTCGAAGTCGTCGGTCGCTCCAACAGCGATCACATTGCTCAGGCAGGCCGGTGCCGACATCTCTGTGCCAGAGCCGTTGTTGCCCGCCGACGCAAACGCGATGACCCCGTTGGCACGCAGACTACTGATGACTGACACGCCGGAGGGGAAAGAGGCATCGCAGTCCCCCACAAACGTGCTGTAGGTTCCCAAGCTCATGTTAATAACCTGCACATCCGGCCGGTTGTTGAGGACGTAATCCAGCGCCGCCACGATCTCCGCGAACGAAAAGAACGACCCGGCGAAGCTGGAGTTGTCCAGCACCTTGATGGCGACGATATCGGCCCCCGGCGCCACGCCCACCGAGGCGTTCACCCCACCGGAAGTGACGATGCCGGAGACGTGCGTGCCGTGTCCCGCGCCGTCCTCGGCCGCGCCCGCCCCAATCTGCCGGTCGCTGCCGTTGGGGCATAGACCCACCCCGTCAATTGTGCCGTCAAAATTCAAAAAGCACGCCTGGTGGATCAGGTCGTCGGCCAGGTCCGTGTTGTCGGTGTCGATGCCCGTATCCAGCACTGCCACCACCACGTTCTCGGCAGTGTTGCCCAGCGCGTGCCACTCGTCCGCGCCGATGAGGGGCACGCTCACATCCAGATGGCCCGTGCCGCCCACGTCCAGGTCAATCTGCCGCACGCTCGGGTGGGCGGCCAGTTGGTCCAACCCCGCCTCCGTCAGCACTGTGCCCGCCAGCGCTGGCACCGCCTGAAAGCGCATTCCCTCAACGAAATCTGCCGGCTTGACGTTCGCCAGCACCGCCTCCTGGACTGCCGCAACCGCCGCCCGCACCTGGGGCAGGGCCGTGGGCGCGGCGCTCAGGATGGCCGGCTCCATCAGCATGATGACAACCCGCGCGCCGCCGGCCTGCAC
This sequence comes from uncultured Anaerolineales bacterium, assembly GCA_964497615.1. Classification (GTDB taxonomy): domain Bacteria; phylum Chloroflexota; class Anaerolineae; order Anaerolineales; family UBA6663; genus CAZCEC01. The sequence continues at coordinate 6,121 of CAZCEC010000004.1, forward strand.
CGCCGCCCGCACCCCTGGCCCAACCTTCTCGCCGCCCTGCGCCAGGGCGGTTTGTCCCCCACGGGCACCCAGGTTTGGAACCGCCAGGGCTATCACCAGCATCAACCGCCCCATCCACCGACCCAGCCGACCAGCCATTTCAGCCTCACCTGCGGCGCGCGCGGCCCACCCGCGCGCACCGGCTTAATTATGGAGCCAATTTGAGGAATGTCTACATTCTTGACGTTCCCCCACCCGAACACTACAATACGCCTCTACGCCCAACCAGTCTTTAACCATTGGGCCTGGGATACCCTGAATGAGCAGTCGCTGGCCCGGCAAGTACGTCATCGGCCTCACCGGCAACATCGCCACCGGCAAGAGCGTGGTGCGCAAGATGCTGGAGCATTTGGGCGCCTTTGGCCTGGATGCCGATGCCCTGTCGCACCAGGCCATCGCCCGCGGCGGCCCGGCCTATACCGGCGTGGTGCAGCTTTTCGGCGAGTGGCTGCTCAACGACCAGGGTGAGATCAACCGCGCGAAATTGGCCCGCATCGTCTTTTCCGACCCCGATGCCCTGGCCAAGCTGGAAGCCCTCATCCACCCCCTGGTGGGCCAGGCGGTGGACTTTCTGGTGCGCCGCACCAAGGCCTCGGTGGCAGTGGTCGAGGCCATCAAGTTGATCGAAAGCGGGTTGGCCGCCGACGCCGACGCGCTGTGGGTGGTGCACGTGCCCGAGAGCATGCAGGAGGCGCGCCTGATCGCCAAGCGCAAGCTCACCCCAGCCGAGGCCAAGCAGCGCATCGCCGCCCAAAGCCCGCAGGCCGACAAGCTCAACCGCGCCCACGTGGTGATTGACAACAGCGGCACCTTTGAAGATACCTGGAACCAGGTGCAGGCCGCTTTCAACAAGATCATCCGGCCGATGCCAGCGCCCAGCCGCGCCGCCACCCAACCCCTGCCGCCCCTGCCGGAGGCCCGCGCCGTGAGCGTGCGGCGCGGCATGCCCAGCGACGCTACCGCCATTGCCGGCTTCATCCGGCAGAGCACCAATGGCCGGGTCAACCTGTCGCGCGCCGACGTCATTGCCAACTTTGGCGACAAGGCCTATATGCTGGCCGAGCTTAACGGGCAGTTGGCGGCTGTGGCCGGCTGGAAGGTGGAAAACCTGGTGGCGCGCGTGGACGAGATGTACGTCACCGCCGGCGCGCCGCTGGCCCGGCTGGCCCCGCCCATGCTCGATGCCGTGGAGAGCGCCTCGCGCGAACTGCAAAGCGAAGCCGCGCTGGTGTTCGTGCCCGCCACCCTGGCCGAGGCCGCCACCCTGGCCCTGGCCGAGCGCGGCTTTGCCCCGCAGGCGCCGGAGCGCCTGGGCGTGGCTGCCTGGACCGAGGCCGCGCGCGAGTCCATGCCGCCCGGTTCGTCCCTGCTGTTCAAGCGTCTGCGCGAGGACCGCGTCCTGCGCCCGATTTGAGAAAGAGTTGGCTATGCAACCAGTCATGACTTGGGTTCGGTCGCACCCCCGCCTCACGGCCTGGATCGTCCTGGCGATCGGCATGAACGCAATGGTGGTGTACGAGGCCCGCAGCGTGGGCCTGCTGGCCGGCCAATGGATCGCTCTGATAGTTGCGACGACCCTGGTGGCTGGGCTGTGTGTGTGGATCATCGGTTGGGAAGACGACGCCGAGGACGAGCCGCCGCCCGCCGAAACCTCTGCTGCCAAGAAGAAGTAATCGGCGGCCCTCTCGTGTATTTTGGGGCGGTGATGAGGAATGAAGGCGCTTCATTCCTCATCACCGCCCTAGTTCATTCTTGATGCAAAGCGACAAAGCCGCCCTGCGCGGCGAACCCTCCTACGTCTGGCGCGCCGGGCAGGCCCGCCGCCTGGGCATGATCCGCGCCGCCGCCCCGCAACTCGCCACCCCCGGCGCGCGCGTGCTGGAGAACGGCTGCGGCCTGGGGCTGTATATCAACCCCTTGCGCGAATTCACCCCGTTCGTCTTTGGCCTGGAGTACGACTTCGAGCGCGCTGCTGAGGCCGGCCGCCGCCACCCGCCATCGCTCGTCGTCTGCGCGGCAGGCGAGTTCCTGCCCTATCCAGATAACTCGTTTGATGTGATGTTGTCCAACGAGGTGATCGAGCACGTGGCCGACGACGGCCTGGCGGCCGCGGAGATGATCCGCGTGCTGCGCCCCGGCGGGCGGCTGGTGCTCTTCTGCCCCAACCGCTGGTATCCCGTGGAGCAGCACGGCATCTACTGGCGCGGGCGCTACCACTTCGGCAACATCCCCCTGGTCAACTACCTGCCCAACCCGCTCCGCAATCGCCTGGCCCCGCACGTCCGCGCCTACACCGCGCGCGGCCTGCGCTGCCTCTTCGCCGGCCTCCCTGCCCGCATCGTCAACCACACCCGCATCTTCGGCGGCTACGACAACCTCATTGCCCGCCTCGGCCCCCTCGGCCGCCTCCTCCGCGGGGCACTGCAAGCCGCGGAGCGGACACCCCTTAACGTCTTAGGCTTATCCCACCTGCTCGTCGTTGAAAAGACGGAGAACTGAAAGCCCCGCGCACTGGTGCACAATTTCCCTCTGTTTCCTTCATTTCCTTCATTTCCCCGGCTTTTCTCCCCTGAGTCCCCCAAGTTACCTCAAGCCCCCTCCTTCAGTTCATGCTCCAGCGTCTCCCGCAACCCCTCCCGCAGCGGCCTCGGCTCGTACCCCAGCTCCCGCCGCGCCTTCGCGTTGCTCCCCAAATAGGTGTTCCCCGCGACCTCGCGCAGATACTCCGCGGTGTACTGCTCCGGCACCGGCAGGCCCAGCCTCTCCAGCGCGCCCGTGAGCGCCGCCGTCGCCCTCATCATCCACGGCGGCGCGTGCATCTTGGGCGCGGGTACGCCCGTGATCTCCTCGGCCGTCTGGTAGAACTCGATCAGTGAGTGCGGCGGCCCGGCAATGATGTAGGTCTCGCCTGGCTTGCCCTTCTCCATCGCCAGGACATGGGCGCGGGCAATGTCGTCCACGTGCGCCCAGCACATGGCTTGCCGTTGGGGCAGCATGGGTAACTGCCGCTTAAGATACTGCCGGATAGCGACTCGCAAACTGCTGGTGTCCCCCGGTCCGTAAATCATCCCCGGCTGCACGATCACCAGCGGCAGCCCTTGGCGGATAAATTCATCGGCGATGTCGTGCGCCGCCGCCTTGGTGCGGTCGTACTCGCTCAGGTGCTTGCCGGTGAACCGGTAGCCCTCGTCCATCATCTTCCCGCGTGTGTCCGAGAACACCGCCAGCGTGCTGGTATACACCCCCTTGGGCACGCCGAGTTCGCGCATCACCTCCAGCACGTTGCGCGTGCCGTGCACGTTCACCCGCTCCCCGTCGGACTTGTCTTTGACGCCCACCTTGTACCACCCGGCCACGTGGAACACGCCATCCGTCCCCGCCATGGGCATGCGCAGGCTCTCCTTGTCCGTCACATCGCCAGGGAACAGCGCCATGCCGATCGCGGCCAGCGCCGTCGCCTTGGCGGGGTTGCGCACCACCGCATTCACCCCGTGCCCCGCCTCGCGCAGTTGCCGCGCCAGCCGCCCGCCCACAAAGCCGGTGGCGCCGGTGAGGAAGTATTTCACGTCTTTGGACTCCCATACAGATACCGGATATCCGGCAACTCCGTCGCGTAGTAATGCACCCAAATATAAGCATGGTTGAAGGCCGCTGCCAGCAGCGCCGCCTGCGACAGCAGCAGCAGCCCCGGCACCCACAGCGCCAGGAACCCGAATGTGTACATCCCGTTGCTCGTAAACCGGAAGATGCCCTGCTTCACGAATGGCTTGCCACGGTAGGCCGGGTCAAAGTGGTCGATCCCGTATGCCCGCTCGATCCCGAAATATCGCGCTACCGAGTAGAACAGGTACAGGGCCGGCAGCAGCAGCACCGCCGCCAGCACATAGGCCAGCGCCGGGCTCAGCGGCAGCGTGCCGCGGTTGGCAATGCCCAACCCGATAATGGTCAGCAGCCGCCCCACGAACAGGACCGAGAACCCCGCCTGATACAGCCGAAACCCGCGCGCCCGCCCCAGCGCGCCGCTCACCGCCCCGCGCGTTAGCTCCAGCCGCCACACCAGCCACACATACACCTGGTGCACGATGGGCGTCGCCACCGCGATGACCAGCCACCCCGTCGTGGACAGCCCCCACCAACTCCCTGCCAGCACGTCGCCGCCCACCCGCGCCGCCACTGCCACGACTGCCAGCAGTGCCGCCAGGGCCACGATATGCAGGGCCTGCCCCTTGAACAGCGTCATCTCGCCTCTCCTGCCTCGCTATCGTCCTGCCGGGGCACAAACGCCACGATTGGTATCCGCTCGGCCAGCCGCCGGCACTCCGGCATCGTCCCCTCCACCCGCTCCCCCGTCACCAGCCGTATGATCTCGTGAAACGCCGCCGGGTGATCGGTCGCGTACACATACAACTCCTGCGCTCCGTCTTCCACCGGCAGCACCTCCGCCCGCACCGCCCACGTCTTCGTCCCCATCGTGATCTTGGCCTCCGGCCGCGCCTGGAGATTGCGAAACCAGTCCGCCCGGTCGCCCCACGCCGCCGCCACCAGCACCGCCCCCGTGTCCGCGTCCCGCCGCATCACTTCAATCACCGTGTCGTGCGCCTTGCCCGTCTGCCGGCCGGTGTGCGTCAGCAGCAGAAAGCGCCGCCCCAACAGCCACCCCAGCCGCAGCCGGTACAACGCCACTGGCAACCGCAGCAACAGGCGCAGCAGGCCGCGTGGTGAGTGTTCAGTATGTAGCATAAGCAACAAGTAGCGGCGATGGCATTCCGCCCCTTATACCCTTCCGAATCTCCTTCATTTCTCCCATCTTCCTCGAGTCCCCCGCCTCCGTGGTACCATTCCCCCGTGGCCTCCACCACCGACCTCATCCGTCGCCGCCAGGCCCGCCGCGCCCTCGCCCGGCAGGGCACGCGCCGCGTGGCGCGCGGGTTGGCGGGCAGCGCCGCCATGGTGGCCGCCGCCGTCCTGCTCAGCCTGGCGGCCGTGGGCGGGGTGCTGGCCGGCGTCTATGCCTACTATACTCGCGACCTGCCCTCCGCCGAAACCCTCCAGGCCGCCTTCAACCCCCTCACCAGCGAGTTCTTCCAGACCACCCAGATTTACGACCGCACCGACACCCACCTGCTCTACGAGGTCATCGACCCGCGCGGCGGCGACCGGCAGTACATGGCCTACGCCGAACTGCCCCAGACCATCATCAGCGCCACCGTCGCCATTGAAGACCACAGCTTCTTCACCAACCCCGGCTACGACCTCATCGGCATCACCCGCGCCCTCATTTCCAACCTGCGCGGCGAGGCCATCCAGGGCGGCTCGTCCATCACCCAGCAGCTCGTCAAGAACACCCTCATCCCCTTCGAGCAGCGCGCCGAGCGCTCCTACTCGCGCAAGATCCGCGAAATCCTGCTCGCCGCCGAGATCACCCGCCAATACTCCAAGGAGCAGATCCTGGAGTGGTATCTCAACACCAACTTCTACGGCAACCTGGCCTATGGCATCGACGCCGCCTCGCTCGTCTATTTCGGCAAGCACGCCAGCGAGTTGAACCTGGCCGAGGCCGCGCTGCTGGCCGCCATCCCGCAGTCGCCGGGCCTCAACCCCATCGCCGAGCCGGAGGCCGCCTTCCAGCGCCAGGCGGTTGTGCTCCAGACCATGCTGGCCGAGGGCTTCATCACCGCCGAAGCCGCCATCGCCGCGCAGACCACGCCCATCACCATCCAGCCGCCCGCCCGCCGTTTCGATATCCTCGCCCCCCACTTCGCTGTGATGGCCCGGCAGCAGGTGGTAGATTTGCTGGACGGCCTCGGCCAAGACGGCGAGGACCTCGTCAACCGCGGCGGCCTGCGCATCGTCACCAGCCTCGATCTTGAGCTTCAACACCAGGCCGAATGCGTCGTCCGCACGCAGATCGCCCGCCTCAGCGGCGCCGACCCCAACCTCGTCATCCCCGCCGAGGACCTCACCGGCCAGGGCAGCGCCCCTTGCGTGGCCGCCGCTGACCTACCACCCTTGGGCGAGAACGACATCGGCGTGGACCACCACGTTACCAACGCCGCCACCGTCGTGCTCCGGCCCGACACCGGCGAAATCCTGGCCCTGGTTGGTTCGGTGGACTACTGGAACGAGTCGATCTCTGGCGCGTTCAACATCGCCGTGGACGGCCTGCGCCAGCCCGGTTCGGCCTTCAAGCCCTTCACCTATCTGGAGGCCTTCCGCACCGGCGCCTACAACCCGGCCACGATGATCCTGGATATCCCCAGCACCTTCATCCAGCCCAACGGTGAGCCTTACGTCCCCGAGAACTACGACCGCGCTTTTCATGGCCCCGTCAGCCTGCGCGTGGCCCTGGCCCGCAGCTACAACATCCCCGCCGTCAAGACCATCAACGACGTCGGCGTGGACAACGTCATCCGTCTGGCCCACCACCTGGGCATCAACAGCCTCGACACCGGGCAGTACGGCCTGGCCCTGACCCTCGGCGGCGGCGAGGTCACCCTGCTGGACATGACCTACGCCTTCAGCGTGCTGGCGAACATGGGCGTCATGGCCGGCCAGCCGGTGCCCATCGAAGACCAGCGCCCCGGCTACCGCCAACTCGATCCGGTTGCCATCTTGCGCATCACCAACCGGGACGGAGAAGTGCTCTATCAGCGCGACGCGCCGCAGACCCGCGCCATCCTCAGCCCGGACCTGCCCTACCTCATCAACCACGTCCTGGCCGACAATGAGGCCCGCGTGGCCGCCTTTGGCCGCGGCAACCCGCTGGAACTGGCCGACCGGCCCGCCGCCGCCAAGACCGGCACCACCAACGACTTCCACGACAACTGGACCATCGGCTACGTGCCCCGGCTGGCGGTGGGCGTGTGGGTGGGCAATGCCGACAACGCGCCCATGCAGTCGGTCACCGGCCTCACCGGCGCCGCCCCCATCTGGCACGCCCTGATGACCCATGCCGTCCACGCCCTGGAACTGCCCACCCTGGGCTGGGCGGCGCCGCCCAACATCGTCATCATGAGCGTGTGCGAGCCCTCCGGCCTGCGCCCCACCGCCTACTGCCGCCAGACGCGCGAGGAAGTCTTCGCCGCCGGCACCGAACCCTCCGCCCCCGACAACATCTGGCTGCCCGTCGCCATCAACCGCGAGACCGGCAAGCGCGCCACAGCCTGCACCCCGCCCGAACTCATCGAGCAGCGCTACTACCAGGTGCTGCCGCCCGAGGCCGCCGACTGGGTGCGCGCTGCCGGCCTGGAGCAGCCGCCCACCGAATACGACGCCTTCGCCGGCACCTGCCAGGCCACCGGCGATGCGCAGATCACCTCGCCCACACCCTTCGCCTACGTCCACGGCATCGTGGATATCCTCGGCACCGCGCGCGGCGAGAACTTCGCTTTCTTCCGCGTCCAGGCCGGCCCCGGCCTCTTCCCGCAGACCTGGACCCAGATCGAGGGCGACCGGGGCGAGCAAATCGAAAACGGCCGGCTCCAAACCTGGCACACGGCCGGCCTCGATGGCCTCTATTCAATTCAACTCGTCGTGGTGAAGAACGACCCGAACGGCGGGCCCTTTATCTTTGAGACTTCTACCATCCAGGTGACGGTGGATAATCAGCCCCCCAGCGTCAGCCTGCTTACCCCTGTGGACGGCGAGACCTTCGCCCTGGATGACGACTCCATCGTCATCCAGCCTCAGGCCCAGGACAACCTCTCGTTGGCGCGGGTGGTCATCTATGTGGACGGTGTGGCGGTCAGCACCGCCACCGTGCCGCCCTATTCCACCCGCTGGCGCGTCACTGGGCCTGGCCCGCACACCCTCCAGGTCCGCGCCTACGACGCCGCCGGCAACGTGGCCGACAGCCCCCAAATCACCATTACCGTTGAGGAGTAGGCCGTCCTTAACCGCTCTTCAGCCTCAGCCCCCAACTCCGCGCAATCGGTATCGCAAACAAGATGCCGGTGTGCGGCTCGTCCAGCGGTCCCACGATCTTCTCCGTGGCCCGCGCCAGGTCGTCCAAATTCACGTCGTCGGCCACCACCGACCAGACCGTGCGATGGTGCGACTCGGTGGAGTCCAGCAGGTCGTGGACGGAGGGAAACAGCGGGATGTCGTCGCGCCAGCTTTGCGCCCGGTGCAGCCCGGTCGAGTCGAAGATCGTCGCGTCGCGCACCCCAAGTTCCTGCCACGCATCCATCACCTCCCAGATGCGGGCCGGGTCATCCAGAATGGCCACCATGAGCACAGGCATGTGTTAGTCTCCTTTGCCCGCCGCAGCCTGCGCGCCGCGGCTCTCCCGATTGTAAGCCCAGCGCAGCATCAGCGGCGTCACCAGGGTGGTCACCAGCACCACCAGGACAATCTCCGCGAAGACGACCGAATCGATCAATCCTTGCGCCAGTCCCACGCTCGCCACGATCAACCCCACCTCGCCGCGCGACACCATGCCGATGCCCAGGCGCAGCGCCTCGCCGCGGTTCAGCCCTCCCCACCGGGCCCCCAGGCCGCTGCCCACGATCTTGCTCACAATCGCGATCACCACCAGCAGCACCCCAAACAGCAGGCCCGATCCGATCACCTCCCGCGCGTCCGCCTGCAACCCGATGCTCACAAAGAAAAGCGGCACCAGGAAGCCATAGGTGAGAGCCGAAAAGCTGTGCTCGATCTCCTGCCGCAGCGGCGAGCGCGCGAACGCCAACCCCACCAGGAACGCTCCTGTGATAGCGGCGATGCCGCCCACCACCTCTGCCGCCCAGGCAAACAGCAGCACCGCCACGATGCTAAAGGATACCAAGCCCTGCGCAATCGGCCAACGGCTGATCACGCGTAACAGGCGCGGGATGACCAGGAACCCCACGGCTCCGGCCACCACCAGATAGCCCGCCATGCGCCCCAACACCACCAGCACCTCGCCCGCGCCCCCGGCGGCCCCGCCGCCAAGCGCCAGAAAGATCGACAGCACCAGAATCACCAGGATATCGTCGAACACCGCGGCGCCCAACAGGGTCAGGCCCTCGCGGCGGCGCAGCACTTTCAATTCCATCAAGGTCTGCGCCGAAATGCTCACCGAGGTGGCGCTCAGCACAATGCCCAGGAACAACGCTTCTTCCGCCGAGTAGCCAAACCCCAGCGCCAAGCCCAACCCCAACCCCATCGGCACCACCACGCCCAAGAACCCGGCCAGCGCCGCCGCGCGCCCGGTCTTGGCCATTTCGTCCAGTTCGATTTCCAGCCCGGCTAGGAACATCAGGAACACCACGCCCAGTTCCGCCAGGTGGATGATCTGGTCGCCCAAGTGCTCGTCGGTGAACCAGCTCAGGTGAAAGAAATCAATCAGGGTGGGGCCCAGCAGCACGCCCACCAGCAGTTCGCCCAGCACCCCCGGCTGGCCCAAGCGTTTGCTCACCAGACCGCCCAGGCGCGCCGCGCCGATCAGCAGGCCAATGGCGAGGATAAATTGCAGGAAGGCCGACACAGGTCACCTCATTTCAAACATGTATTCATGTGGGCTGCCACAGGGAAACGCCGCGCCCCGGCCCAGGCCGCATCGCGATTAGGGTACAAGTATACGAGACGTTTTGGCCCCCGAACCTTAAATCGACCTTAAATCGGCGCGGCCTCATGCTACAATCGCCGTGTGTTCACGATTCAGGTGCTCGGCCCGCCGCGCGTCACGCGCGACGGCGCCGCCCTCACGCTCTCCCGCCGCAAGAGCCGCGCCGTCGTCTACTATCTGGCCGGCCACACCCGTCCGGTTGCGCGCGAGCAGGTGCTGAGTGTGTTGTGGCCCGATCTTGACCGGGCCGCCGCGCAGCAGACCCTGCGCACCACCCTGCATGGTCTGCGCAAAAGCCTGGGGCCGGCCCTCCTCGCCGACACCGACCGCCTCGCCCTCGCGCCGGAGGTGGAAGTGGACGCGCGCCTCTTCGAGGCGGCGTTGGCGGCCGGCGCGCCCAGCCCCGAGTCCCTGCGCGCCGCGCTCGACCTGTACCAAGGCGATTTCCTCGACAACTTCAATCTCCCCGATGCCCCTGCCTTTGACGATTGGGTGGATGCCCAGCGTGAACACTACCGCCGGCTGGCCGTGGGCGGCCTGACGGCCTTGGCAGCCGCCCAGGAGGAGGCCGCCGACTACGCCTCTGCATTGAACACCCTCGACCGTGCCATTGCGTTTGACCCTCTGCAGGAAGATCTCCAGCGAACCGCCCTGCGCCTCCACTACTTGGCCGGCGACCGCACGGGCGCCATCCGGCGCTACGACCGGCTGCGACGGCTGCTCGATGAGGAGTTGGGTGTGCCGCCCATGGCCGAGACGCGCGCCCTGTACGACAGCCTGCTGGCCGACTCTCCCCCTGCCTTCACGCCGCCCCATAAGGCAACCCTGCCTGGTCTCACCCCTTCCCCGCGCGCTGGTGCTCCCCAGCCGGCCCCCGTGGCACGCGTCCAACCCATCCCCTTTGCGGGCCGTGCCCAGGAGTTGGCCCAATTGCGGGCTGTGGCCTCGTCAGACACCTCTCTCGCCGCGCGCCCCTTCGTGCTCATCGAGGGCGAACCCGGCATCGGCAAGACTCGGCTGGCGGAAGAATACCTGCGCACGTCGGACACCCTGGTGTTGGCCGCCGGTGCGCGTGAGCTAGAACAGACCCTGCCCTACCAACCCATCATCGAGGCCCTGCGACAACTTCTTTCACATCTGGCCTGGCCCATGCTGCAAGCCGCCCTGAACGATCCGTCGACTGGATTGGGCGGCGTCTGGCGCGCTGAGGTGGCGCGCTTGTTGCCCGAACTGCAAACGGAGGCCGCTCCCCCTGCCGGAACGCCCGATGAGCCGCGCCTGTGGGAGGGCCTGCATCGCTTCGTCGCAGTCCTCGCCCGCCAGCACCCGGTGAGCATCTTCATTGATGACCTGCAGTGGGCCGACGCCTCCACCCTGGCCCTGCTCAACTATCTGCACCGCCGCGCCCGCGCTGAGAGCGTCGGCGTGCTCTTTCTGGCCACGGCGCGCCCCCAACCGGTGAGCCCCACCCTGGCCGCCTGGCTGCAAACCCTGGTCCGCGAAAGCCGGCTGCTGCGCCTCGCGTTGAGCCGGCTGGAACCGGACGATGTGGCGGCTTTGGCCCGCCAGTGGACAGCCGCCCGCGTTGGCGATAGCCTTCAGGCCAGCGCCTCCCTGGCCGAGTGGCTCATCACCACCTCCGAAGGCAATCCCTATGTGCTGGTCGAGTTGCTGCGCCACGCCTGCGACCAGAGCCTGATCGGCGGCGACGGCACGCTGGACCTGCAAGCGCTGGCGGCGTCCCCGCTCGTGCCCCGCAGCGTGTACAGCCTGATACAGTCGCGGCTGGCTGGCCTCAGCGACGCGGCCCGCCGCATGCTCGACGCGGCCGTCGCCGCCGGCCGCGTCTTCCCATTCGAGGTCGTCTATCGCGCTGCTGGCTTATCTGAAACGCTGGGTCTGGACGCCCTAGACGGGTTGAACTCCGCCCATCTGGTTCAGGCGGCCTCCCCTGGGGCCGGCCCGGTCGGCGGTCCACCCCTCACCTACTACACCTTTGACCACAGCCTGACGATGGAGGTCGCCTACCGCGAAGCCGGCGAACCCCGTCACCGCCGCATGCACCGCCGCCTGGCCGAGGCGTTGGAGCAAGTCTATGGCCGACAGGGGGTAGAGCCGATCGCGGGCGTACTGGCCTTTCATTTCTTCGAAGGGCGTGAGCCAGGGCGGGCCGCGCCGTATGCCGCGCAGGCTGGCGCGCGGGCCGCCCGCCTGGCCGCCTGGGCCGAGGCCATCGTCTTCTTTGAGCAAGCCCTCCAGGCCGCCGCCAGTTTGGCCCAACGCTTGCCCCTGGCACAGCAGTTAGGCGATGCCCATTTGGCCGCCGGCCACATCGACCAGGCGGCCGAGGCGTTCAGCCTGGCCCGCACCCTGGCCCGCGATCTGGGCGATGCCGGCAGCGAAGAGCGCGCCACCTTGGCGTTGGCTCAGACGCAGCTCTCCCAGGCGCGCTACCCCGATGTGCGCCGGCTGGCCGAGCAGGTGCTGGCCGCCGCCCCCGCGCCGCTGAGCGCTGCTCAGGCCGAGTTCCTCATCGGCACCGCGCACTCCCTTGAAGGCGCCGACCTCACCCAGGCCACCGAGCATCTGCGGGCCGCCGAGCGCCACTTGCAGGCCGCCGCCGCGCAGGGCCAGGTGGATGACGCCCGGCGCGCGCAAGTGCGCTTTGAATTGGGCGGTGTGGCCGCCCAGCGCGGCCACCTGGCCGAGGCCATCGCCCTCTACCGCGAGGCGATGCAGATCGCGGACAACGCCTCTGCCGCCCAGGCGCAGCCTTTCCGGGTGTTGGCGCGCAACAACCTGGCCTATCATCTGCACCTGCTGTCGCCCGGCGACCCCGAGGCGCAAGGCGCCGCCGAGGACGGCCTCCGCCTCGCGCAATCCCTCGGTGTCCTGGGCCTGTGGCCCTATCTCTATTCGACCTTGGGGGAAATCGCGCTGGGCCGGGGCGATGTTGACGCCGCCGAGGAGCGCTTCCAGCAGGGCTTGGCTCTGGCCGAGCAGCAACCCTTGCCCGAGCGTGTGGCCGGCCTGACCGCTAATCTCGGGCTGGTGGCGCTGGCGCGCGGCGAAACCGCCCTGGCCCTGCACCGCCTGTCGGCCGCCATGGCCCACGCCGACGCTCTGGGCACCCACCACCTGGCCGCGCAAATCCGCTTGTGGCTGGCGCCCTTGCTGCCTCCTGCCGAGGCGCGCGCGCGGCTGGCCGAGGTCCGTGCCTTTGCCCAGGGGCGCACCCGCCTGCTGGCCGAAGCGGAAGCCGTAGGCAGGAAGCTGGCCTAGTCACCCTCGCCGGCGCTCATCACCACCACCCGGCGCGGCTCGTTCGGGTCGTACTTCACCTGAATGCTGCGCCCCGCGTGGAACTTGGGCTTGGAAGGCGCGGTCACAAAGCAGTTCGCCTCGGCGGTGTAGGGTGCGCGCCCCGCTGGCCGCACCTCCAGCAGCAGACGCATCAATTCATAGGGCACGCGCGCCTGATGCTGGCTGATGATCCACACCTTGCGAATCTCGGCCGGCGCGGGTAACCCGCGCTGCGCCGTCAGGAAGCCCCGCAGACCGCGCGACAATACCAGGACATTGCCCAGCAGCAGGAACGCGCACACCAGCAGCAGCCCGATCCCGACGAGATACTGCCCCTGGTAGATCAGCCAACCGCTGCCCGCCAGGCCGGCCGTGAAGACTACGTCCAGCCCCACCAGCAAGATCAGGCCGCGGACCGTCAGCGGCGGGTAGTAGGCAATGGTCGCTTCAATCGCCTTCACCGCCTTCTCGGCCGTGGCCTGGTCCACACTGGCCTGCTTGGCGTAGTACTCAACCGCCGGGAAGTGCTGGCTCATCAGCAGCAACCGCTTCACCTCGTCGATTACCTCCGGCCCAATCTCAGCCGCGCGCACAGCGGTTGCGGGCGCGCCGCCCGCGCCGGCTGGCATAATGCGGATGGTTGAATTGCAGTACACGCACGCCGCCAGGGTTTGCGCGGCCGTCACCGGCAAGGGCGCGCCGCAGTTAGGGCACTCCAGACTCTCAACTCGCATAGGTATCTCTTTTCCACTCCGTCGGGAGCACCATTGTAGCGCGGCCCTTGACGGGCCGCGACCCCGGCCGCCGTGTGCCCCTCGGTGTCCGCTGGCTGCAAATTCCGTGTTTACGCCTCCGTTTACGGTCGCGTTCACGCCTGCGTTACGCCTCGGCGCTATAGTCGTTGCATACCAAACGGTAATTCGCTGCAGGTCCTATTCCGATAGAGAGGTGTCCCATGTCTTGGAAGATTGACCCATCCCACACCCGCGCCGTTTTCTCGGTCCGTCACATGATGATCGCCAATGTGCACGGGCAGTTCGAGAACGTGACCGGCACCGTGGACTTCGATGAGGCCGTGCCCGGCCGCTCACGCGTGGATGTGCAGATCGACGCCGCCAGCATCAACACCCGCGACGACCGCCGCGACGCCCATCTGCGCTCGCCCGATTTCCTGGATGTCGAGAATCACCCCTACCTGACCTTCAAGAGCACAAAGGTCGAGGCCCTCGACAACGCCACTGGCCGCATCACCGGCGACCTGACCATCCGCGGTGTCACCCGCCCGGTGGTGCTGGATGTGGACTACAACGGCCAGGCCAAGAACCCGTATGGGCACACCAGCGCCGGCTTTACCGCCCACACCAAGCTCAACCGCAAGGACTGGGGCCTCACCTGGAACGTGGCCCTGGAGACCGGCGGCGTTCTGGTCGGCGATACCGTCAACATCGCCATCGAGCTCGAGATCATCAAGCAGGCCGAGCCGCAGCCGGAGTTGGTGGCGGCGTAATCATACGCAGCAGGGGCGAAGCATTGGCCGCCGGGTCTTCCGCTGGCCCCGCGCTTGATTGGCCAATGCTTCGCCCTGTCTTGCGCGATAATGGCGGCGTGCAGCACGCCGACCATGTCGCCCTCCTGCGCCCCGGCGTCACCAGGCCCCTTGGCGCCTGGGCCGACTTTGGCTCAGGCGCCGGGGCCTTTACCCTGGCCCTGGCCGAACTGCTCGGCCCCGGCGGTGTGATCTATGCCATTGACCGCGACACCGGGGCCTTAAGCACGCTGGCAGACCGCATGGCGGCGCGCTTCCCTGGCGTCGCCCTGCACACCCTGGCCGCCGACTTCGCCCGCCCGCTGCCTGCGTCCCTGCCGCCGCTGGCGGGACTGGTGATGGCCAACGCCCTGCACTTCATCCCAGACAAACACAAGGCCGCCATAGTGCAGCAGATCAAAGCCCATCTGCAGCCAGGCGGGCGCTGGCTTTTGGTAGAATACAACGTTGATCACGGCAATCCGTGGGTGCCGCATCCACTATCGTTCGGCACATGGCAGACTCTGGCCCAGCAAGTTGGCTTTGCACAGACCCGCCTGCTTGCCACCCGGCCCAGCAGCTTCCTGCGCGAATTCTACGCCGCTGAAAGCACCTAGCGATGTACGAAACCGTCCTCGACCCCGCCTTCGTGCGCGCCGCGCCCATCAGCCATTACCCGGCCGCCGAGTTCCCCTGGATGCACCCCATTCACTGGCTGCACAGCCACTTCGCCGTGGGCGGCTGGAGTCCCCTCCAGCGCCTGAGCGGGATGCTCACCGCGCACATGACGGCCATCGCCCCGCGCAATGGCTTCACCTGGCATCCCCATCGGGGACTGGAGATTTACACCTGGGTGCTGGAAGGCACCCTGCACCACGAGGACAGCACCGGCGGCCAGGGCGATATTGGCCCCGGTGAATTGCAGCGCATGTTCTCCGGCCAATGGATCGAGCACCAGGAGTTGAACCACGGTGACACCCCGGTGCGCGTGATCCAGATTTGGTACGTCGCGGAATTCAAACACTTTGGCCTGGCCCCGCACTATCAGCAGTTGCCGCGCGCCGCGCTGCCCGCCCGCCGCACAGACGGCGCCGTCACCTTTAGCCTGATTGGCGATGACTCGCCGATGGAGCAGCACATGCGCGGCCGGCTGACGGCCACCACCGTGGAGCCCGGCGGGCAGGCATTACTAGAGCCGCCGCGGCCGGATGAGGACTTGTTTTTGTACGTGACGGACGGCCAGGGCGAGGCCGGCCTGCCGGACGGGCCAGCGGCGGTGGGGCAGTACGACGTGCTGCTGGCGCGGCCCGATACGCCCCCGGTCTTGCTCAACGGCGGTGATGATCAGCCGCTGCACTATCTGAGTTTTTACCTGCCGCGATTCCTGTCCTGACTTAGGCCGGTCTCAATTGGCCCTCAGCCAGCGCCGCTAGCATTGGCAGCGCCGCCTCGGCCGCGGCCACGCCCGCCGTGTAGGCCAGCGGCGCCAGGTCAAACGCGAACAGGCCCACCGCCGCCACCTCCGGCACAATCACCACCTCCGCCGGGCAGACCGCCAACTGGGCCTCCAGCAGCCGGACATTGAGCACCAGTGAGGCCTGGTGGACAGCCTCCAGCATCGCCAGCAGACCCAGGCGCTTGCCGATCACAGCCGCATAGCGCAATGGGCCGCGTGCTTCAAACAACTGCGGCGGGTTGAAAGCAGTAACGCCGCCGGAGAGCAAGTCTACGGCGACGACCGGACGCCCCAGGCCCGCGGCCGCCGCGACCGGCAGCGGCGCCACCAATCCGCCATCGGTTAGGACACGCCCGTCGATCTCCTGCGGCAGGAACAGTCCCGGCAGCGCCATCGTCGCCAGCACGGCCGGTTCCAGCGCACCGCTGTCCAGCCACACTTCGCGCCCGGTGGCCAATTCGACGGTCCCCAGGCGCACCGGGAAGTGCAGATCGGCAAAGGTACGGTCGCCCAGCATGGCGCGCAACCGCGCGTGCATGCGGCCATCGCCAAACAAGGCCCGGTGCGTGGGGTCGGGTTCCCACACCCCCAACAGTTGCGTCTCGGCGATGTAATCGGAGATGGCCTCCGGCGTCAGGCCCAGGCCGGCCAGCACGGCCACCAGGCCGCCGCCGCTCACACCCGCCAGGCCGCCCACGCGCAAATCCGCCGTGGCCAGCACGCTCAGCACGCCGGCCTCGGCTGCGCACTTGGCGCCGCCGCCCGAAAAGGCCAGGAACAGGGGTTTCCGTCCTTGGCTGTGCACGCCTCCAGCATGGCTGTCAACCGCGCCGGGCAGCGTCCACCTTTGGTCGGAAGCGCAGCGGGCTGTTCCAGCGTTATGCTTTATACTCAGCCGGCGGCGCCTGCCGCCCCACTTACGGAGCCAGTATGTCGTCCTCGGTATCTTCCGACGCGCCTGCCACACCCAGCCGCCCGCCCCAGGCCAGCCTGGCCGCCGAACTATCGCCCCGCCGGGTGGTGGTGCTCACCGGCGGCATCATGCTCGGCATCTTCATGGCCTCCATGGAGGCCACGGTCGTCGCCACGGCCATGCCCACCATCGTCGGGCAGTTAGGCGGGTTGGACACCTATAGCTGGGTCTTCTCCGGCTACATGCTCACCTCCACCACCACCGTGCCGCTCTATGGCAAGTTCTCCGACCTGTTCGGCCGGCGCAAGGTGTTCGCCGTGTCCATGGCGCTGTTCCTGATCGGCTCGCTGCTGTGCGGGTTGGCCCAGAGCATGCCGCAGCTCATCGCCTTTCGCATGGTGCAGGGCTTGGGCGCGGGCGGCTTGCTGCCCCTGGCCTTTATCATCATCGGCGAGTTGTTCGACTACGAGCAGCGCGCCCGGATGCAGGGGTTGTTCGCCGGGGTCTGGGGGGTCTCGTCCATCGTCGGCCCCCTGCTGGGCGGCTTCCTGGTGGATCAGGTGTCGTGGCCGTGGGTCTTCCTGGTGAACTTGCTCCCCGGCCTCTTCACTGGCCTACTGGTCTGGTTCCTGCTGCCGCCCAGCCGTCGTCCGCGCGCCACCGGCGTGCGCGTGGATTACGCCGGTGCGGCGATCCTGACGGCAGGCGTGACCCTGCTGCTGCTGGGCTTGCTGGAATTGGGCACGCCGTTGGGTTGGGGGTTGCTGGCGCTGTCGGCGGCGCTTCTGGCGGCCCTGGTGTGGGTGGAGCGCCGCGCGCCCGACCCAATCCTGCCGGTGCGCCTGTTCCGCGATCGGCTATTCGC
The DNA here is from genome assembly GCA_964497615.1 of uncultured Anaerolineales bacterium. Lineage (GTDB taxonomy): Bacteria > Chloroflexota > Anaerolineae > Anaerolineales > UBA6663 > CAZCEC01. The sequence goes on from CAZCEC010000004.1 coordinate 23,769, forward strand.
TGTGGCCTGTGTGCACGGCCTGCTCGCCGGCTGGGCCATGTTCGGCAGTTTGTCCTACGTGCCCCTCTTTGTGCAGGCCGTGCTGGGCACCAGCGCCACGGCCGCCGGCTCCACCCTCACTCCGCTCATGCTCAGTTGGGTGCTGGCCAGCGTCATCAGCAGCCGGCTGCTGTTGGTCATGCGCTTCCGCCCGCTCGTCATTGGGGGCATGGGCCTGCTGGTCGCTGGCGCGTTTCTGCTGGCGCAGGCGGGTGTCAACAGCAGTCAGGTCAGCCTCATGCTGGCCCTGGGGTTGATGGGCAGCGGCATGGGCCTGTCCATCCCGGTCTTCTTGATCGTGGTACAAAGCGCCGTGCCCCGCCGCGACCTGGGGGCCGCCACCTCAACCCTCCAGTTCACCCGCAGCATGGGCGGCACCATTGGCGTGAGCGTGATGGGCGCGGCATTGGCCGTGTGGCTGGCCGGCAACCTCAGTGCCGCTGGCCTTGTGCCGGACTCTGCTTCCCTATCTGTCCTGCTGGACCCAGCCGCCTCAGCCGAGGTGATTGCGGCCAATAGCGCCCTGCGCGAGGCCCTGGCCGGCGCCCTGCGCGGCACCTTTGGCCTGGCCCTGGCCGGCGCGGTGCTGGCGCTGGGGGCCGTGCTCTTCGCGCCGGGCGGCAATCTGGCGGAGGCCAGCGCCGGGGCGAGCGCGCAGGCTGGAGATTAGAAGTCAGGAGTCAGAAGTTGGAGAATACCGACTTCTGATCTCAGACATCCGCTACTCTACTTGGTACGGCACGTCCGTCACCACAATCCCCTTGCGGAACAGCAGCGCCAGCCGCAGCAGCACCGCCGTCTGCGTGTGCAGCAGGTTCGCCCACCAATTCTTCGGCACAAACTGCGGCACGACGATGGTGATGATCTCGTTCCGCTGCCGCAAGGCCGCCAGGTGCTCCACGTAGCCCAGCAGCGGCTCCAGCAGCAGCCGATAGGGAGACTCCAGGATCACCAGCCGCACCCCGTTCCCCCAGCGCTCCCACTTCGCCTTCACCCGCTCGGATTCATCCGGATCAATTGAGACATGCACGGCGGTCACGTCGCTGGACAGCGAGCGCGCATAGTCCAGCGCGGCCAGCGAGCCGCGATGCACGCCGCTGATGGGGATGAGTACTCGGTGGCGGCGGACGGCCGGCGGCGCGCCATAGTCGTCCAGCGACAGGCTGCGCGCCAGGTGCTTGTAGTGGTGATGGATGCGGAAGAAGACGAACACCAACGCCGGCACCAGCACCAGGATGATCCACGCGCCATGGGTGAACTTGGTGTAGGCGAACAGGCACATGACCACAGCGGTGCAGGCCGCGCCAAAGCCATTGATCACCATCTTCCACTTCCAGCCGCGGTCAGGGCGCAGCACCGAGCCACGCTCATGCCGCTCCTCATTCGGCTTCAGATGGCCGATCTTCCACCAGCGGCGCGCCATGCCGGCCTGCGACAGGGTGAAGGACAGAAAGACGCCGATGGCATACAACGGAATGAGGGCTGTCACGCTGGCCCGGAAGAGGATGATCAGGAGCGAGGCAATCACCGCCAGCACCACGATGCCGCGCGAATACACCAGCCGGCTGCCGCGATAAGTGAGTTGCCGCGGCAGGAAGCCGTCATTAGCGTGCAGCGCGCTCAGCCGGGGGAAGTCCGCGAAGGCGGTGTTGGCGGCCATGATCAGGATGAGCGTCGTGCCGCCGATGACGAGCAGGTAGAGCGGGCCGCGGCCATCCAGGGCCGTGCGCGCCAGTTGGGAGATGACGGTCTCCTCTTCCGATGGCACGGCGCCGATCCGCCCAGCCAGGAAGGTGATGCCCAGGAACAGGCTGCTCAAAATAGCCGCCATCCACATCAGGGTGATGCCGGCGTTGTGGCTGCGCGGCTCCTTGAAGGCGGTGATGCCGTTGGAAATGGCCTCAATGCCGGTCAGGGCTGCCGTGCCGCTGGAGAAGGCATGCAGCAGCAGGAACAGGCTCAGGCTGGCGGCCTCGGTCGCGGCCTCCATGTGCGGCGGCTCGACCACCTGGCCCAGGCTGCCAGTCACCAGCCGGAAGAACCCTGCCCCCACCGTGAGGAACATGATCGCCACAAAGAAGTACGTCGGGATGGAAAACGTGATGCCCGACTCCTTGACGCCGCGCAGGTTGACCAGCATGATGAAGCCGACCAATGCCACGGCGATGACGATGCGCCATTCGTACAACTGCGGAAAGGCCGATACCAATTGGGCCACGCCCGAAGAGATGGAGACCGACACGGTCAGGATATAGTCGGTGAGCAGGGCGGCGCCGGCCGTCTGGGCCGGCAGTTCGCCCAGGTTGTCGCGCGCCACGATGTAGGCGCCGCCGCCGCCCGGATAGGCGTGGATGGTCTGCTCATAGGAGATGGCCACCACCACCAGCAGGGCCACGATGGCGATGGAGATCGGAAAGGCAAAGCTGAAGGCCCCCATGCCGGCCGCGGCCAGGATCGCCAGAATCTCCTGGCTGGCATAGGCCGTGGAAGAGAGCGCGTCCGACGCAAACACGGCCAGGCCAATGGCCTTGCCGATGGTCTGATGCGGGGCGTCGGCGGTAGCGAGCGGGCGGCCGATCAGCCAGGTGCGCAGGCTCGGCCGGGGCTTGTATTCAATCGTGCGATGCTGAACGCCGTTGCTGCGTTCGTGTTGGGTGATTTCGACAGTGACAGCCATGTCACTATCGTAGCGGCGGGGTATAAGGCTGGAGTAAAGAGACCGGTGAACCCCATAAAGAACAAATAAAACCGGGGTGTCCTGCGCCGGACGGCGGCCCTAGTCGTCCGTCAGGAACCGGTAGCCCACCCCCGGTTCGGTCACCAGGTAGAGCGGTTGGGCGGGGTCCGCCTCCAATTTCTTCCGCAGTTGGCGCATGTAGACGCGCAAGTATTCCACCTGGTCTACCTCGGCCTCACCCCACACATGGGCCAGGATAGACTGGTGGGTGAGCACGCGCCCGGCGTTGGCAGCCAGGTAGGCCAGCAGTTTGAACTCGGTGGCGGTCAACTTCACTTCCTCGCCGTCGCGCGTCACCAGATGCCGGGCCAGGTCAACCGTCAGCGGGCCGGCCGTAACCACCGCGGCCTTGCTGCCCTGGGCCTGCGCCGCATGCCGCAGCGACACGCGGATGCGGGCCAGCAATTCCTCGATGCCAAAGGGCTTGCTCAGGTAGTCGTCGGCCCCCCGGTCCAGCGCCGCCACCTTGTCTTGTTCAGTATCGCGCACCGAGAGCACGATGATGGGCGTCTGCGTCCACGCCCGCAGCCGCGCGCACACCTCCAGGCCGCTCAGGTCGGGCAGGCCCAGGTCCAGGATGATGAGATCGGGCGGATTGGCGGCGGCCAGCGCCAGACCCTCCTCGCCCCGGCTGGCGGTGGTCACGCGGAACTTCTTCTCCGCCAGGATGGTGCGCAGCGCGCGCAGGATCTGCGGCTCGTCGTCAATCACCAGGATGTGCGGGCCGGGGGTGCTCATGCCTCCACCGCCTCCGGCAGGGGCCGCGGAGCGGGTGCGCCCGCCCACGCCAGCGGCAGCGTGAAATTGAAGGCCAGGCCGGCCGGGAGATTCTCGGCCCAGATGCGCCCGCCATGCGCTTCCACGATGCCCTTGCAGATGGATAGCCCGAGGCCCGTACCCGTCACGCGGTCGGCGGCGGTCACCCGGTAGAACTTGTCAAAGATGTGGTCGAGGTGCTCGGGCGGCACGCCCGGCCCCTGGTTCTGTACGCTGACGTGCACGGTGGCCGGGTCTTCGGTCCAGGCCCGCACGGTGATGGCGGTGCCGGCCGGCGCATACTTGAGCGCGTTGCTCAACAGGTTGGTAAACACCTGGTCCAGTTGGTTGTGGTCGGCTGGGATGAGGGGCAACTCATCCGGCACATCCAGTATCAGTTGGTGTTGTTTCAGCGCCAGCCGCAGCCGGCCCACGGTGCTGCCCACCACTTCGGCCAGGCTTAGCCACTGGCGGTTGGGTTGCAGGGCGCCTGCCTCGATGCGCGACATATCCAGCAGGTTGCCCACCAGCCGGTTGAGGTGGTCCAACTCTTCCTCCACCATCACCAGCAGGTCGCCGCGCGCCTCGGCCTCCCAGGCCACCTCCCCGCTGTGCAGGCTCGTCACCGCCGCCTTCATGCTCGCCAGCGGCGTGCGCAGTTCGTGCGACACCGAGGAGAGCAGCGCCGACTTCAGCCGGTCGCTTTCGGCCAGGATCTTGGCCTGCGTCTCGGCCTCCGAGAGCAGCGCATGCTCCAGCGCCAGGGCCCCTTGCCCGGCGAAGGTGGCCCACAGCCGCGCCTCCGCCGGGGTCACGGGTTGCGCCGCGCGCCACACCCGCAACTCCCCCAGCCGCCCGCGTGCGGTGGTCAGCGGCAGCAGCGTCACGGGCGGGCCGTTGGCCGGCGCGGTCCCAACCGGCAGGCGCAAGGTTACCGGCCGGGCGGGAGGGTTGACCTGATAGACCAACTCCACGTGGCTGGCCTGGCTGACGGCCAGCAGCCGCTCGGCCAGCGCCCGGGCGATGGCGGCCTCCGAGTGCAGCCCGGTGAGGGCGGTACTCAGCTCATACAGCGAGGTCGTCTCGCGCTCGCGCGCCTCTGCCGCGGCCAAGCCGGCCTGCGCCCGGCCCATCAATTGGCTTACCACGACCGCCACGCCCAGGAAGACCACCAGCACCAGCAAGTCCTGCGTCTGGTGGACGATCAAGGTGTAATACGGGGTGATAAAGAAGTAGTTGAACGCCAGAAAGGCCAGCAGCGAGGCGACGATGCCAATGCCCAGCCCGCCCAGTGTGGTGCCCAACCCCACCGGCAGCAGGTAGAGCAGCGCCACAATGGACGTGTTGAGTTGCCCTTGCGCCAGGCGCAGCGCCAGGGTGGTGAGGGCGATGAGGCCAGACACGATAATCAAGTGCCGCGCAACGCGGCCCAGCCGTTGAAACGAGAATGCGCGCACGCGATTGGCAGCCTTCCGGCTTGATTATATAACTGCGGCCATGGGAGGCAGTCATGGACAAACGCATTCTCACCCAGCACCCAGAAGGCAAGCAGGGCGTCAACATCAGCCAGCCCAAGTATGATCTGGTCCGCAAGACCATCCTCAGCCTGCTGCGCCGCCGCAAGCAGATGACTTTCGCAGGGTTGGTGCAAGCCGCCGGCCAGGAATTGGGGGGGCAGTTCGAAGGCTCAGTGAGTTGGTATGTGACAACGGTAAAGCTCGACCTCGAAGCGCGCGGCGAGATCGAGCGCGTGGCAGGGTCCGGTCCGCAACAGCTTCGGCTCAGGCGGAAGTAGACGTCACCACGCCTTCGGTCGCCGCCCACTGCCGCAAGTCCTGCCGGTTGAGGGCCGCCGCCATCAGGCTGGGGAAGTTATCGGGTGTGCAGGCAAAGGCGGGGATGCCCAGCGCCGCCAGCCGCTCCGCCACCGCGTGGTCGAAGCTCGGCGCGCCGTCGTCGCTGAGCGCCAGCAGCGTCATCATCTGCACCCCCGCCCCGGCCAGCGCGGTGGCCCGCTTGAGCATTTCCTCGCGGTGGCCACCCTCGAACAGGTCGCTGATCAGGAACAGCACGGTGTCTTCCGGCCGGCGCACCAGGCTCTGGCAGTAGCCCAGCGCCTGGTTGATGTCGGTGCCGCCGCCCAACTGCGTGCCGAAGAGCAGTTCCACCGGGTCGTGCAAATCCTCGGTCAAATCCACCACGGCGGTGTCGAAAACGACGACGTGCGTTCGCAGGGCCGGCAGCGAGGCCAGCACCGCGCCAAACACCCCGGCATACACTACGCTGGCCGCCATCGAGCCGCTCTGGTCCACGCACAGGATCACGTCGCGCTGGGCCGAGCGGCGGCGGCCATAACCCAGGCGCACGGCCGGGATGATGGTGCGATAGGCGGGCTGATAGTGCTTAAGGTTGGCGCGGATAGTGCGCGGCCAGTCCATTTCGTTGTGGCGCGGACGGCGGTTGCGAACGGCGCGGTGCAGGCTGCCCAGCACCGCCTGGCGCAGGGGCGCGGCCAGCCGCCGCTCCAGGTCATCCACCACCCGGCGCACGACGAGGCGGGCCGTCTCCTTGGAGCGCTCCGGCATCACCCGGTTGAGCGAGATCAGCGTAGCCGCCAGGTGCACGTCCGGCTCCACGGTGGCCAGCATCTCCGGCTCCAGCAGCATCTGGCGCAAGTTGAGGCGCTCGAGCGCATCCTGCTGCATCACCCGCACCACGGAAGCGGGGAAGTACGCGCGGATATCGCCCAGCCAGCGCGCCACGTTCGGGGCCGAGGCGCCCAACCCGCCGCTGCGGTCGGCGTCGTAGAGCGCTTCGAGTGCGCGGTCCATCGCCAGGTCGCGGCCCTCCAGCGCCTGGCCCACGCCGTCGGCCTCCCCGCCGCCCAGCAGCAGTCGCCAGCGGCGCAGGCGTTCGTCAACAGTTGGCATCGCGTCACCAGACATGGTCATTCACTTGGCGGCCAGCCGAGCAGCCAGGCAAGGACCGGCAGCACTGCTTCCGCCCGCTCAATATCCAATTCCCGCGCGGTCCACGGCTCAACGAGATCTGCCCGGCCGCGGCTCGCGCGCTCGCCCATCTGCCGGCGTTCGGCCGCGGAGAACGTGGCAAAGGTGCGGCGCAGCAACGGCAGCAATTGCGCGAAGGCCGCAGCCGGCAAGTCGGCCAGCCAGGCATCCAGCGCCGCCCACAGACCATCATCGTGAAGCAGTATCAGTCCGCTCCCGCGCAGCAGTCCTTCGATCCAGGCCGCACCGTGCGCGGGCTCGCCGACCACCGCCAACCCCAGCCGCAAACGCTGCGCGAGTCCAGGTGAGTCGAGCGCGCCCTGGTCGTGCAGCAGCCGGCAGCACCGCCCCGCCAGCAGGCCGTGCACCCCCGCTTGGTCCGCCAGTTGCGTGAGCGCCCTCAGCCACTCTGCCCGCTGCTCCGCATCATCCAGCCGCAGCACCGCATCATGCACACCGGCCAGGCGCGCTTCCATCGCGGCCGCGGCCTCGTCGTTTAGCGAAGCGCACGCCAGGGGCAGTCCCAAGCACACCCGTGTCAGCAACCCGGCGGCCACGGCGGCGACCTCATCTTGCTGCCCCGCGCCGTGCCGCACACTGCCATAGCGAGCAATGCTCGCCAGCGGCGGCAGGGCATCCATCAGCAATCCAAGATCAGCGGCGACGGCGGCTTCGGCTTGCACGCGGGCGGTGATGGTCTCCGCCGCCTCGGGCAGATCGGCCAGCAGCACCACCTCCAGCAGTTCGGCCAGCACCGGCAGGCCGGGCGCCTCGCGGGCCAGGGCGCGGGCCTTGCTGGCCGCGGCCGTCTGAATCGTATTGCCGAAACGGCTGGCCTCCACCAGTCGCACGGCCAACTCGGGCTGCCACTGCACCCGCCAGATTTCGTGGAACGTGCCGCGCTGGCGGGCGGGCGCGCGCAGCACCTCGCCCCAGGGCACGTCCAGCAGGCGCAGCCGGTGCAGCAGGCGGCTACGCGCCAGGTCGGTGGGCTGGCGCAGGTCCAGGTCCAAGTCTCGGACCGTAGCAGCGGGCTTGAGCCGGAGTTGCTTTTGCTCCCGCGCCAGGTCCCGCTGCAATGGGACGGTGGGCGTCTCGTCCGGTACCTGCCCCAGCGCTTCGCCCACAATCAACTTCTCCGCGATCACCGCCATGGGCAGCGCCGCGCCAAAGCACAACACCGCCTGGGTGGCTTCGTTGAGCTCCGGCAGGCCAGGCCGGGGGCGGTCGCGCAGCGCGGCCAGCGCCTCGGCTAGCCGCACCGCCTCGATGACGCCCGCGGCTGAGGCTTCCAAATCCTGTTCACGCAGAAGTTGCGCGACGCGCGCCAGCCAGCGCACCGGCACCTGCTCCGGCGTCTCCCATAGGTGCGCGTACCATCCCGGCGACTCGAGCCCCGCGCCGTATCCGCTGGCGGTGCTCAACCGGCCATTGGTCCACGGCACCCAGGCTGCCCCGACCGTCTTGATGCGCGGCAGCCCTTTCAGCATGTCCGCGTCGGTCTTGGCGGACGGCATTCGCGCCAGGGCGGGCGCATGCCAGGCCCCGCACACCACCGCGATGCGTTCATGCCCATCACGCTGCGCGGCGCGGATCACCTGCCGCATGTAGGCTTCGCGGGCCGCCTCGCGCTGCGCGGCCCGCGCCTCTTCCGGGGTGTCGGGCGCGGGCTCGGTCGCCTCCGCCTCGGCGCGCAGGACCGTCATCGCCTCGAGGATGGCGGCGAACAGACCGGCGCTGTCCTGCCGCTGCTCCACCATATGTTCCCACCAGCGTTCGCCGTCGTTGTAGCCGGCGGCCAACCCCAGCCAGCCCAGCGGGTCGTCGCGCACGGCTGGCAGTTCGAGCGTGAGTGTCTCTTCGTCCTCTGCCTCCACGGGCGCGCCCAGGAGCAGGGGGGTCAGCGGTTGGCCGCTCTCCTTCACCTCCGGCGCCTCGTCTGGTGGGGGCGGCGGTTCATCAGTTTGTGCCGCCATCGCCAACTGCACCGCCTGCGGCAAATCCATGAAACGTACCGGGATGCCGCGCGCCAGGGCGTAGCGGATGGCCTGGTACTCGGGCGAGAAGACCGCATACGGATAGAAGGCGGCGCGCTGCGGCTCATCGGGCACGTAGAGCAGCAAGGCCACCGGCGGGCGCATGTCCGGATGCGCCAGCAGCGGCAGCACCCCATCCGCATCCGGTGGGCCTTCCACCAGCACGATGTCGGGCGCCAGGGCCTCCAGCGCCGTGCGCAAACTGCGCGCCGAGCCGGGGCCGTGATGGCGGATGCCGAAGACGTGAACGGTCAATCAATCACCTCGCGACACGCCCGGTACAGGTCCTTCCAGCCCTGCCGTTCCTTCACCACCGTTTCCAGGTACTCCAGCCAGACGACACGGTCCTGCACCGGGTCCTTCACCACCGCGCCCAGCATTCCGGCGGCCAGGTCGCTGGCGCGCAGGCGGCCATCGCCAAAGTGCGCGGCCAGGGCCAACCCGCTGTTCACCACCGAGATGGCCTCGGCGGTGCTCAGGGTGCCGCTGGGCGACTTCAGGCGCGTGCGGCCGTCGGCCGTCAGTCCCTCGCGCAGTTCGCGGAATACCGTCACCACCCGGCGGATCTCCTCCAGGGCCGGCGGCTCGGCGGGCAGTTCCAGTGCGCGGCCCAGGCTCTCCACGCGGCGCTGCACGATGTCCACCTCCACGTCGAGGTTGTCGGGCAGCGGCAGCACCACCGTGTTGAAGCGGCGCTTAAGGGCCGACGACAACTCATTTACCCCCCGGTCGCGGTTGTTGGCCGTGGCGATGACATTGAAGCCCTGCCGGGCTTGCACGCCTTCATTGAGTTCCGGGATGGGCAGCACCTTCTCCGACAGCAGGGTAATGAGCGAGTCCTGCACATCGGCCGGGATGCGGGTGAGTTCTTCGACGCGCGCCAGTTGCCCGAGCTGCATGGCCCGCATCAACGGGCTGGGCACCAGCGCCTGGCGCGACGGGCCATCGGCCAGCAGCCGCGCATAGTTCCAGCCATAGCGCAGCGCTTCCTCGCTCGTGCCGGCGGTGCCCTGCACCAGCAAGGTTGAGTCACCGGAGATAGCTGCCGCGAGGTGCTCGGCGACCCAGGTCTTGGCCGTGCCGGGCACGCCCAGGAGCAGCAGGGCGCGGTCGGTGGCCAGGGTGGCAATGGCGATCTCCAGCAGCCGGCGCTGTCCGATGTATTTGGGCGCGATGACCAGGCCGCTCTCCAGCCGCCCGCCCAGCAGGTAAGTGGCCACCGCCCACGGGGAGAGCCGCCAGTTCGGTGGGCGCGGTCGGCTGTCGGCCGCGGCCAGGGCCTGCAATTCGGCGGCGGACTGATGTTCGGCGTGCTGGCGCAACAGTTGGGCGGTCATGGTCTCAACTCCTGGTGCATGGCGTGGCGGAACTCGGCGACGGCCAGATAGCGCTCAACAGCGTCGGGCCAATAATCCTTGTGGGCAGCCGCGGCTTGCAGGCGTGAGGCAGCTTCTAGCGACACGGCCGGGTCTGCGCAGAAGGCCATTTGCCGGAACAGGCCCAGCAGCCGGCCAGGGTGATGACTGTTATCGGCGGCGATGTGCGCGCGCAGGGCGGCTACCACCACGCGGCTGAGGGCTGGTCCCCATTGATCCCAAGTGTCGGCCAGCAAGCGCTGGGCGGGGCTGTCGTCTCCCAAATTGGGATACGACACCAGATATTGGCTCACAAACTCCTCGCGCCTTTCGGGTGACAGTCCCAGCAGCAGCACGCCCACGCTCACTGGCTCCGGTTCGGCCAGCACGGCCTCCAGCAGGGCCTCCGCCCACTCCGCGGCCTCCGGCGTGCCCGTGGCCGATTGCCGAGCCACCGCCTGGCTCCAGCCCTCCACCAGCAACCCGCGCCACTCGGTGGCGCTGGCGAGCGCCACGCACTCGGCGGCCGGCGCTTCCAGGGTGCTTGTCCAGAAAGCCAGGGGCGCGGCGGCCACCATTTGGAGCATCCACCAGGCGCGCTCGCCGCGGCTGCCGCGCGGCTTGGGCTCGATCCCGTCACGCTGCATGGCCGCATCGCAGCGCGCGGGCAGTTCGAGACGGAAGCGCCGCATCTTGAACCACCCACGCTCGAACTGCACCAGCGGGCGCAGGCGCTCCATCATGCGGGCCGCAAGCTGCGAGCCCGGCAGCCGCGCCAGCAGGTCGGCGGCAGCCAGCCGCACGCTCTTGGCAATGTCATCCAGCACGCCTTCCAGGAAGTCTTCGTCGTCCACGCTTAAGCCGTCGGCCAGGGCCTGGACAAACGCCGCGCGATCTTCGGCGCTCTCCTCCCTCCACGTTGCGGCCAGCAGTATGAGAGATAGATGGCGCAGGCCTGGCCGCGCCCGCAGGTGCCGCAGCAGCCTCAGCCGCGCGGCGCGGTCCGCCGTTTCCCAGGCCGCTGCCAGGGCCGTGGTTTCCGGCGTCTCCGGCAGCGCATCCACAAGCGGCGCCCAGTCTGGGTTCTGCGCCGCCAACCACTCACCGCGCCGGCCCAGCACCGCCGCAACAGCCGGCCGCAGTTCGGCCCGCGCGCGAGCAAGTTCCAGCAGCGCCGGCAGATGTTCCGAGGCCACGCGCTGGCCTGCGCGCGCCAGCCGGTCCAGCCATTCTGGCAGCGCTTCCGCATATTGGCCCGTCAGCATCAGCGCCAGTTGCTGGCCAGCAGCGGCGCTGCATGGCGGTAGGTCCGTCGCAGACGCAGGCGCGCCCTCCAGAGACGGCAGGCGCGCGGGCTTTCGACCGGCCCGCAGATAGAGCGCCAGCGCGGCAGCGGCTGAGAGCAGGGCCATCTCAGGCGGCTGCTCGCGCGCGGCCGGCAGGTTATTCCCCAATGGGCCAGTTAGGGCAGGGGGCTCAAACGGGCTGCGTTCGGTGCCCACCAGCGCCGCCCCAACCAGGTCCTTCCAGGCGGCAGTCGCATCAGCCATACCGTTCTCCTCAACCGTCCAACATCACGAGCCGCCCCTCAGCCCACACGCTCAGCGGCCAAAAAGATTCCCCATCCCACTCGCCAAACATCGGCACGGTTGTCCCGCCGCTGAGAGCAAGCAGGGACCATGCAGCGGTGAAGTCAGTCGCCAGCGGCCAGCCATCGCCGGCCGCGTCGCGCACCCACCATGCGCCGTTGAGGCGCACCGGCGTCGCGGCGTCAATGGCTGCGGGAAAGTTTTCAATCCAGGGGCTGCGGGCTAATGCGCCGCCATAGGCCGCGGCGGCTCCAGCGATACCTGTCTGGCTGGGCAGCCGGCCAAGCGCCTCAGCCGCGCCGGCCGGCTTGAGCAGCGCGCGCAAGGGGAAGGCGCTGGGGAAGAAGACCAACTCCGCTTCAAGCGCTGTGCCCGGCACCAAGCGCGTGTCGAGGGCCTGGCCCGGCGCCGCATAGCTGAGCACTAGCGCGGGGCGCTGCGACCTCTCCCCCCACAGCCATACCCGCCGCGCGCGCAAGCGGTCTTCTTCTTCCACGCGCCAGCCCAACACCTGCCAGCGGTCGCGCACCCCTGCCTCCTTCAGCAGCGCTTCGTGTTGGAGGGTAAACCCTAGCTTGGCGCGCACGTCGGCCTGGAGGTCGGCTGGCAGAGACTCGAGGCGCGCATAACCCTCGACCAGCAGATGCAGTTGGCCCAGGCCCGCCGTCAACCGCTCCGGCCAGGCCGGCCCCGAAGCGGGCAACCCGCCCAACGCGCGCACCAGCCGGGCCGCACCCGGCGCCTGGGCGTCCACCAGCCGCGCGGCCATGCCTTCCCAGAAGCGGGGCGGCTGCGTCTGGGCGGCGGCTAGGCCACGGCGCACCAGGTCCGCGAGCCAGAGGGAGAGTGACTCCATCCCGGCCGCGACCCGGGTCTCCCGGCGAGCGGAAGTCTGTGTTGCGGTTGTCTTGTTGCGTGAGCGTGGCGTTTCTGGCGCATCGGCGGCGCGCGGCCGGCGCTTGAAGGCGGCCAGCCGTTCGGCCGCCCACTCGGGCATCTCGGCGGTTGAGGGCGGGGCGTGTTTGGCGATCAGGAGCAGCAGCGCGAGCGCGTGCTTGCAGGGGCGTTTGCGGCTGGGGCACGAACAGTGGAAGGCCAGCCCGGCCACTTGGGCCAGCACCTGATACGGCTGTTGGCCGCTGCCGGCGCATTCCCCCCAGGCAGCCTCATCGTTCAGGCCGAGGGTGCGCCACTTTTGGGGAGAGGCCAGGCCGCGGGCAGCGCCAGAGATCTGAGCGTCCGGCGCCAGCGCCAAGACCTGGTCGCTGGTTGGGAGAAGGGGCATGCCAACCTACTGGATGAAAACGGATACTGAGTTGCGCCCTTACAGCCCATAGTAAATAGCAAAAATGTTCTAGTGTCAAGTGCTGGGTCTGGCGCTGAAGTAGCCGTCCATCCCATAGTCCTGCCCCGTTGGCGGTCGCGGCCAGGGACGGTGCCGGCGGCTGGTTGTCGGGGAGCGCGGGATGCCCGCGCTGGTGGGCCTGCTGGATGGGGGTTGCGGGGTGCGTCAGGCTTACGCCGGAACGGCTTCAGCGGCCTCGGCCGGGTAGCGGACCCCGTCCAACTCGAAGTCCCAGGTGATCTCAGCCACAGCGCGGATCGTCGCGGCCACGCAGCAGTACTTGTCTTCGGCCAACTGAATCGCCTGCCGCGCGCCGCGCTCGGTGAGGCGGTCGCCTTGGAGCCGGAAAGTCAGATGGATGCGGCGGAAGGCCCATGGCGGCTCCGGGTCCTGCTCGCCCGTCATGGCAATCTCCAGGCTCGCCAGCGGGGTGCGCTTCTTGGCCAGGATTTCGACCACGTCCACCGCCACGCACGAGCCGAGCGCCACCAACAACATGTCGGAGGGCTTGACCCCGACGGCATTCTCGGCGTCTTGAGTGCTGAGGACGACGGAATGCCGGCTCGAGTCGATCTCGACGAACTGCTTGCCTTGCAGCCACTTCACCAGGGTTTGCGCCATGCCTGAGCCTCTCCTTGGAACGTCACGCGTCAAGCCTGACTCTCGCGCAGGCCAACGCGGCGCGCCAGTGACGTTCGACCGCTAAGGTGAGGTAAATTGTCAGAAAAGCTAGAAGCGTAGGGATGAATTTGGGCCGGGGGCGCGGTACAGGCGGTCGGGAACGGCCGCCGGCATGGGTTCGGCGTGGTCGTGGCGGGCGGTTTGGCGGAGGGCCGCCAGGAGGACGCGGCAGTCGGTGCAGGTTTCCAGGTGGTGTTCGATCTCGGCGCAGCGGGCGGCCGAAGCATCGCCGTCGAGATAGTCAGGCAGGCGGGGGATTACCTGGGCGCACTCTGGGTTGGACATCACACGTTCTCCAGCACAGGCCGATGTGGGCGGGATTATAGCTATAATGCCGCCGGAGACAACCCATGTGCAACCTGTTCGGCTGGCCCCAACCCACCGGCCCCTTCCCCGTCGGCACAACTGCCTGGCACTTCGTTGATCCGCTGCGGGTTGACCCCTTCGCCGCCGAAGGCGCGGCCGGACCCGCCGGCCTCCGCGCGCTGATGGTGAACGTCTGGTATCCGGCCGCGCCGGGCCAGGCAATCAAGCGGTTGAACGGCACGGTGGGCTTCCCCGAGGGCGGCGTCGCCTATCCACGCCCACCCCTCACCTTGCTCACGCGCGCAAGCCCGCTGCCCAACACCCTGCGCCGCCTGGTCGGGCACTTCAAGCTGCCGGGCGCAGCGCTCCACCAGGTGACCCACCTGAACGCCTTCGCGCTGCCCGAGGCTGCCCCAGCCGCCTCCGGCACGCCCTGGCCGGTGATTCTGTTCTCGCACGGCTACGGGTTGGAGAACGCCGTGAGCGGCTCGTTCCTCACCGAATCGCTCGCCAGCCACGGCTACGTGGTCGTCAGCGTCAGCCATCCCGGCGAGAGCCTGGCCACGGTCTTCCCCGATGGCCGCGTTGCGGCCCTGGATTTCGACAACCCGCGTCTCGACCTGGAAACCCGCCTGGCTGAGGTCGAAGCCAGCGAGGGCGCGTGGGGGCTGCGGGCAGCGCAGAGCCTGGACCTGTGGGCCGGCGACCTAGCCTTTGTACTAAATGAGCTAGAGCGGCTGAGCAAGCCGGGCGTGGGCAACCCGATTGGCAGTCTCGCCGGCCAACTCGACCTGGCTAATGTAGGCGCGCTGGGCGTTGGCTTCGGCGGCACTGCCGCCCTGGAACTGGCAGCGCGGGATACCCGCATTAGCGCTGTCGCGAGTTTGGGCGGCAGGTTTGCGGGGCCGGCGTCCGTCGAGGAGCGCCCTTCCTTGTTTGTCGCTGGTAACGCGCAGACCGCCGGCTGGTCCCCCGCGCACGCCATCACCCTGCCCGGCGCCCGGCCCCTGCACTTCACCGGCGCGGCGCTGTGGTTCCCGCTGCTGGAGCAGGTAGCGGACTTCAACGCCGGCAGTATCTACGGGCACTACAAGGCTATCAACAACCACGCACTGGCGTTCTTCGACCGCCATCTGCGAGGGCTGTCCGTGGAGCTACCACCGCACTAGCGCGCTCTCCATCGTCAGTCCGGGTCCAAACGCCATCAGCACCCCATGATCGCCCGGTTGGGGCGCGCCGTGGCGCTGCATCTGGTCGAGCACAAACAACACGGTCGGCGACGACATGTTGCCATACTCGCGCAGCACAGCGCGGGAGTATGCCAGGTGCGCCGCCGTCAACCCCAGGCGCGCCTGCAAGTAGTCTAGGATTTTGCTGCCGCCGGGATGAATGCCCCAGAAGCGCACATCGCCGCGCGCCAGTCCGTTGCGCGCCAGCAGCGGGTCGATGAAGTCCTCAATGCTGGCCGCCAACACATCCGGCACATACGCTGAGAGCCGCATCTGAAAGCCGTGATCGGTGACGTGGAAAGCCATGTGGTCGAAGGTGGCGTAATCGCAGTGCGTGGCGGCATCCACGAGTGCAGGGGTGTGGCCGTTGCCGTCGGTCAGGCCGGGGCTAATGAGGGCCGCGGCGGCGCCGTCGGCGAACAGCGCGGAGACGACCATGTTTTCGAGTGAGTCGTCGCTCTGCAAGTGCAGGGAACACAACTCCACCGCCAGCACCAGGGCCAGTCGGTTGGGTCCAGCGCACACCGCCTCGCGCGCCCGCTGCAAAGCGGGGAACGCGCCATAGCAGCCCATCCCCAGGATGCAGGTCCGGCGCAGGGTGCGGCGCATACCCAACCGCCCTGCCAGCCGCAGATCAAGACCGGGGATGTCCAACCCGGTACACGACACCACAAAGAAGTCCGTGATCTCGCCCAGGTCTCGCCCCGCCTGGGCCAGGCAGCGGCGAATAGCCTCTTCTCCCAGGGGCAGGGCGTGGGCCAGGTAATACTCGTTGCGCGCCTGCGTCCGCTGCTCCTGCCGGTAGAATTCCCGGTCCACGACCAAATGCCGAAACGCCACCCCGGCGCGGCCAAACACGGCCCGCGCGTGGCGGGTGCGCTCAAACAGGGGCGCTAGATACTCGAAAATCTCGGCTTGCGGGTAACGCTGCGCCGGCACGGCGGTGGCCAGGGAGAGGATTTTGGGAACAGCCACTAATGCTCCTCTGATGCGCAACAGTTGCCCGGTCGGGTGCCAATCATCGCCGTTCGCGCTATCCGGCTGCGGCAAACACCCGCGACAACTCGACTTGCCCTTCCGGGGAAACCAGCCGCACGCTCTCCTGAATAGCCAGCAAGTGCTGTTGCACCGCCTCCGCGCCTACGCCCGGCGGCGCGTACACCGCATACGCCACCTGCCGCGTCCGGGGCGTGATCTGCGTGCGCTGATCGGGGCCATAGAGGATGCTGGAGATGACGCCGGCCCGATCCGCCATCATCATATCACCGGCCTTCAACACTTGCGCCTCCCCCCGCAGAAGTGTATAGGCTTCGTCCCCCTGCGCCACATCCAGCCGGACGGGCAGCTCCAGGGTATCCAGGTCATGGCCCGCAGTCAGCAACAGGCATTCCATCTCAGCCATGAACATCGCATCCACCAGGGCCGAGACGCGCGGCAGTGATCTTCGCTTCAAGATCAGCGATTCCAATTGAAGCCTGACGTGATAGCTCTTCTTGAACCGGCGGTAGTACGACTGATAAGCCTGCAACACCGGATCGCTCGCTATGGCCGCCTGCGCTTCCCCGGACCAGCGTGCACGCAGCCGCGCCTCCAGCGCCGCTTTCCGCTCTTCCAGCGCCGGATGCTGCACCGGGTTGGCGACCCCGCGCATCACCAGCAGCCCGGCATGCGCCTCCGGATAGGCGGCTCTCCAGCCATCTGAGACTTCAAACATCAGCGACTCCTTGCAAATCGCGCGTGCGTGTGACGAAGTAACGGCCCAGGGACGGCACAGCATTGAGCAGGCGCAGGGCCAGGCCAAATATGTCAGGCCGCAGCATCAGCGCCTGCGCCAACCGCCCCACGCGCACCCGCCCGCCAAACTCACGCCGCCAGGCGCGGGCATAACTCGCCGTTATCGCTGCCGGCGGGCTCTCCCCTTCGAGAAAGCGCTGGATGTGCTCCGCCGCCATCTGCCCTCCGCGTAGCGCCATGGCAATGCCGTCGCCGGCTAGCGGCGCCACCAACCCCGCCGAGTCGCCCGCCATGAGCACCTCACCGACCACGGCGCGCTTCGGACCGAACGGCACCTGCGCGATGCTCAGCCAGCGGTCGCCCAGCGGCGTGGCCCGGCCCAGCCAGGCCTCCAGCCGCGGGTTTTGCGTCCGTATCCACCCTATAAACATATCGGCGGCCTTAGGGCCTTTGGCGCCGGTGCGCTGCCAGGCGGAAGTGTGCGCCAGCAAGCACACATTGGCGGCGCCTTCACCCCCGCCCGCCGCGCCCTCCAGCGCCGACATGCCGCAGTACCCGCCCGGAAACGTGTGCAATTCTATCCGGCCGGGCAGGGGCGGGCCGTGGAAGTGGCGCTTGAGCGCCAGGAATGGTTGGGGCCGCGCCAGAAAGCGGCGGTCGAGCACGCGGTCCAGGCCCGCGCGCTTGCCGTGGGCGGCAATCACCGCCCGGGCGCGCACCGGTGCGCGAGCCGCCTCGCGCGTTATCAGCTCAACCCGAAACCCATCCCGCAGATTGCCCTCGATGCCGCTCACCGTCACGCCCTCACGCAGGTCCACCCCTGCCGCTCGGGCCCGCTCCGCCAGAGCCGCATCCAGCGCCCGGCGGGTGAGGCCCCAGGCCGGGGCAGGCAAACGCGTTTCCCAGGCCGCTCCGCCCGGCGCGGTGAGGCAGGCCGTGTCAATCAGCGCCGGCGCGAGCGCCCCCACCGTTGGCCACACGCCCAGTTCATTCAAGAGCGGCACGCACTCCGGCGAGAGAAACTCGCCGCACAGCTTATCATGCGGATAGGGGTGAGCCTCGCACAGGAGCACCCTGCTCCCCGCCGCGGCCAGGTGGATGGCGGCGCTGCACCCGGCAGGTCCGCCGCCGGCCACGACGACATCGAACTCGGAGTCGGTTGCCCGTTCAGCCATCCGCCGCGCGATCGACCACCAGCGTGAGGCGCCACGGCCAATGCACATACACACGGGCCAGCGGCAGGCCTGCCGCTTCGGCCAGCGACTGTACCTCGATTGGGGTGTATGCCCGGCGGATGGAGATCTCGCCGTCGTGCCGGGTAAAGGGGTGACGCGCGAACACGGGCCGCACCAGGCGAAACGCCCACAGCGGGAGCCAGCCGCGCACCAGGTCACTGAAGATGAGCCCACGCCGGGCACAGGCAAACGCCTCGCGCAGCAGTTCCACGGCGGCCGGCGGATCGAAATGATGAAGCAGCAACGTTGCGATGACGTAGTCCACGCCGCGCGGCGCAATGGGCAAACGGACCGCATCGGCTTGCAGCAAGCTCAGCGCCGGCTCGGCGTCCGCGTGCCCGCGGGCCGCCGTCAGGTGGCGGGCGGCCCAATCCGCGCCGATGACGTTCACCCGAAGACGCCGCCGCCGCCCCCACCGGGCGACCGTGCTTGCCCCCTCGGCCGCGCCGGTCCCCAGGTCCAGCACAGTCACTCTTCCCTGGCAGCGTTCCAGCCGGGGATAAAGATGCCGCGTCAGGGCGCGTGCGCCGCCCAGCCACCGGTTCACCCGCCCCATCTCCGCCAGGTTTTGGGCCACGTCCTGCGCTGTGCCCCGCCCCTCATCCAGCCACTCGACGGCCGCGCTGCGGGGCATCCCGGCGAGGGGTAGCGCGCGGCGGCTAGGCAGGCTGTCAACCGGGGAGGTCATGAGGCAAGGTTGCCGCGCGGCATGCTCGTCATTGTATCAAACGGTGCTATACTCGCCCGCCAGATCAGTCGCCCATGTTCAAGCGTACTTCCCCCAGCGGCGAACCCAAGCACATGCTCTTGTTATACGCCCGCCTGTTCGCCCTGTGGCGCGGGCCGGCGCTCATCGTCGCGGTGACCGCCGGCGCCCTGGCCGCATGGGCACCCGGCGCCCTGTCGCCCATGAGCGTGCGCATACCCCTGGCCGGGGTCAGTGTGCTCAGCGGCGTGATCTTTGTGTATGCCCTCATCGGCCCGCGCCTGTCCTACGTCCAGTGCCGGCCCAACCATTTGCGGCTCAGCACGCCCCTCTTTCGCCTGGCCATTTCCTACAACCGCATTCACACCACGCGCCCGGTACCCTTTGACCCAACCCCCATTCGCTGGAGCGACCACCGGCTGGTGGGTCCCTTCCTCGGCCAAACGCAAGTCGCGATGGACCTGAACCGCTATCCTGTCTCGCGCCGCTGGCTACGCTTCTTCCTCATCGACTACCTGCTGCCCACCAATTTTGTCGGGCTGCAGTTCCTGGTGCGCGACTGGATGAGCTTGAGTCTCAACATCGAGGCGCATCGCGCGGCCTGGAAGACTCACCAGCGCGATCGTGAGCGCAAGGAAGCTCTCACCAGCCTGACGGTCAAGCGCCGCTTCTAGGTTGGCTGGACAACTAATCATCACTGTTAATAAGTAAGTATATATATCGTAGTCGTAGTAGTCCGTGTGGATATGTGGACGACCGCGACTGCGAGTGTGCGCCTGCCTAGCGGTGGTCACTGGTTGCCAGCGACACCCGGATGTGGCGTGCGGCATGTGCCTTCTCCTCCCCGATTGTCCCCAGCGCGAGCCTGAGGCAAATGTGGAGAGAGTGGAGACGGGCAGGGCGTCATAAGGTCCTCTTTCGCCTGCTGAATGCCCAATGTCTAATATCTGTCCGATTCGGAGTTTGGCACCCCCATATATGGGTCGGCGGGTTAGCATAACGACATTCAGGCAAGATGGTGGCCGTCCGGTCTTTCCCCAAAAGGAGCCCCTTTTCCACAGCTTTGATGCTAGTTATCCACAATGAAAGGTCATTTTCGTACATAAAGATCGTTCTGCCGAAACACTTATGTACTGTTCCGTGAAACGCAAAACCGGGGCACACCCCATATATAGGGTGTGCCCCGGTCAGCGAAATTCTATGGTGCCAGCGAGGGCGCTAGGCCGCGGACCCGCTCTGGCTGTAAAGTCTCTCCCGCAGGGCAATGACCTGCCGGCGCAGCGCGTCATCGCGCTCGATCATATCCGCAATCTTCTTGTAACCGTACATAATCGTCGTGTGATCTCGCCCGCCCAGCGCCTCTCCCACAGCCGGCAACGAGGCATCCGTCTCTTCCCGAATGAGGTACATCGCGACCTGTCGCGCCTGGGCGACTTCCTTGGTGCGGTCCGGCCCAAGCAGGTCCTTGCTGGTGATGTTATAGAAGCCCGCCACCGTCTCGATGATCTGCGGGGGAGTGAGTGTGCGCTGGCGCGGCAGCAGGTCAGCCAGGGCCGAGGCGGCCAGATCCATGGTGAGGGGCTGACCAATCAGTTCCGCGTACGCCAGCACCCGCGTCAGAGCGCCTTCCAACTCGCGGATGTTGCTCTGCACCCGGCGCGCAATCAGCTCGATGACGGCGTCATCCACCTGCCGCTGCGCGCGCTCAGCCTTCGAGCGCAGGATGGCTTGCCGCGTCTCCAGGTCCGGCGGCTGAATATCCACCGTCAGCCCCCACTCGAAGCGCGAGCGCAGCCGCTCTTCCAGCGTGACCATGGCCTTGGGCGGCCGGTCCGACGTCATCACCAACTGCTTGTCATGCCCGTGCAGGGTGTTGAAGGTGTGAAAGAACTCTTCCTGCGTGGACTCTTTGCCAGCGATGAACTGAATGTCGTCGATCAACAACACATCAATGCTGCGGTACTTGTCGCGAAAACTCTCGGTCGTATGATTGCGGATGGCGTTGATCAGGTCGTTGGTGAATTCTTCCGACGAGACATACAGCACCACCAGTCCGCGCACGCGGCAGGCATTGCCCACGGCCTGCAGCAGATGCGTCTTGCCCAGACCCACGCCGCCATAAATGAACAGTGGATTGTAGGCCTTGGCCGGGTTCTCGGCGGCTGCCAGGCTGGCCGCGTGCGCCAACCGGTTGCTTGGCCCCACCACGAACGTCTGGAAATTGTACTTGGGGTTGAGGGTGATCGACACCGCGCTCCCGGTGTATTCGGCGGGCGCGCTCTCCAATGCGGCGAACAGCGCCTCCTGCGCCGTCTCGCGGCTGTGACCATTGCCATTACCATGGCCGTTCGCGTTGGCGCCGGCGCTCGGCGACACCACAAAGCGCACGTCCACCTCGCGGCCCGTCACCCCGCTCAACGTTCGTTCCACGGTCCCCTGCAAGCGGTTCTCCAGCCAATCCTTCGCGTAGGCGTTGTGCACGCCCACGATGTAGGCGCCGTCTTCCTGGCCGAGCAGCGTAGTGCCGCGCATCCAGGTGTCGAAGGTGCCTTTGGGGATTTCGAGTTGAAGCTGGCCCAAAGTTGCTTGCCAAACTTGATCAGATTGCATTCTGCTGCTCCCCGCGCGGGTTTGAGTGCGGCGATCTGGCAGCCGCCTACAACGCCCGGCATGATAACAGACGGCCCGAGGGGATTCAAGACTTCGGATGGGCGCGAGACTAAAAGATTCGATTCTTTTAAGTTGAACGCGATGTTAAGAAAAAGCGACCGTGCTCTTCCCGCCGCACGCCCGCGCCGGCTCAGACCCGATGATCTGGAATCCCGCCAGGAGTGTATGCCTGCCATGTCGAGTCTCCCACATATGGGGGTAATGGATTCCATAAGGATAGGTGTGGCGTAGGTCAAGGAGGTGTCCCCGTCACAGCCACGGCGGTTCGCCGCCGATTAGGGACTAGCACGAAGCCTCTGGCGTGACATGAAGCGCGCCAGTTCGCGGCGGGCCGAGGCCTGCGGGCCCACGGCTGGGATGGAATCGGGATAGACCTGTGCAATGCCAAAAGCCGCGCAGGAGTTATCCAGAGATTAGGCCGCAAATTCCACACGGTTCTCCACAGACCGGCCCAGTTATCCCCAATTCTCGTCCACTTATCCACATGCCGTTCGCGCCCGCAAAACACCTATAATCCCCGGCATGGCCGCCTCTTTCGCCTCCCGTCTGCTCAAATGGTATGCCCGCCACCAGCGCCGACTCCCCTGGCGCGGCGCCGCCGACCCCTACGACGTGTGGGTGGCGGAGATCATGCTCCAGCAAACCCAGGTGGAGACGGTGCGGCCCTACTACGCCCGCTGGCTGGCGCAGTTTCCGACGATTCAGGCTTTGGCTGCCGCACCGCTGCCCGCGGTCCTGTCGGCCTGGGAGGGCCTGGGCTACTACTCACGCGCCCGCAATCTGCACCGCGCCGCGCAACTCGTCGTCCGCGGCCACGGCGGCCAACTCCCGCGCACACCGGCCGAACTGCAAGCCTTGCCCGGCATCGGCCGGTACACCGCCGCCGCCATTGCCTCGATTGCATTCGGGGTAGATGCCGCCGTGCTGGACGGCAATGTGAAGCGGGTGTTGGCGCGCGTCTTTGATATTCAGGACGATGTGAAGTCGCCCGCGGGTGAGAAGCGCTTGTGGGCGCTGGCCGAACAGTTGGTGCCGGCCGGCCGCGCCGGCGACTACAACCAGGCCGTCATGGATCTGGGTGCCACGGTCTGCACCCCGCGCGCGCCGGCTTGCCCGGGCTGTCCCGTGCGCGGCTTGTGCGCCGCCTTTCGCCTGGGGGTGCAGTTGGAGCGCCCGCTGGTGCCGGCCCGCCGCTTGGCGCCCACACATTTCTATGTGGCAGGCGTGGTGCGCAAGCGGGCGCGGGTGCTCATCACCCAGCGGCCTCCGGAGGGGCTGTTGGGCGGTCTGTGGGCCTTTCCGGCGGTGCCTGTCCTTAAGGCGGCTGACCACGGCGAAACAGGTCCGGGACAACTGCGGCGCGGCTTGCGGGGCGCCTGGGGGGTCAACGTTCGCGTTGGCGCGTTGCGCGGCACGTGGCGGCATGCGTTCACTCACCTGCAATGGGTTGTGGCGGTCTTTGAGTGCGCGTGGCGCGCGGGGCGGCTGCGCCGCGGGACCGGACGCTGGGTGCGCGTCGATGAACTTGTCGATTACCCAATGGGACGGGTGGATCGGAAGATCGCCGCGAGCCTGTCTGGCGAGCGGCAACCCACCGCCCGCAAACCGGCCCCGCGTTGATGCCGTGGCGGGTGGCTGGCCTGCCTCAATTGGCGCTGCGCCAAGAGGGTCGACATTCCCCGCCAGCGACCCAGTGTACTTCGCTGGACGCCGGGTCGGCCACATACAACCCGGCCGCATTGGCAATCGCCAATAGGTGATCGTTCGGTGACCAAGCCGCCAGGCTGGCAGTAGCTTCGAATATCGGCGCGCCGGGCGCGTTCACTGCGAGCACCAAGAGGCGCGGCCCGGTCGCCGCACTCTCGGCCACAGCCAGCAACTCACCATCGAATGAGAACCCCGCCAACTGGAAACTGGCGGCTGGAACCGCAAGTTCCGTGATGGACTTCAGTGGGCCGGAGAGGGTTTCACCCAAATGCAGCACATAGAGATGATCATCACTGCCCTGACGCGCGACGAGCGCCAGCCGCTGTCCATCCGGCGACCAGCTTAGGTCCGTCAACAGATCGACCGGGCGCTCGGTCGGCAGATCGGCCGGCCCCAGCGCCACAGACGCAGCCTTCGTTTCCAGGTCGAGGAGCTCAACGCGCGCCTCCGCGGACGTGCTCAACGTACCCGCCACCTGGTTGGTGATGTACGCCAGCCAGCGCCCGTCCGGCGACAGGGTGGGCGCATGGCCCTCCCACGCCGCCAGGGTCAATTGCTGGGTCCCATCAAAGGCCAGGATAGCCGGCAGGGTGCGCGCATCAACCGCCAGTGCGTTATCGGTCAAGGTAAAAGCCAGCGCCTGCCGGTTGGCCGACCATGCTGGCTGGTCCCTGGGGACGGCCACCTCCATTCCCGTCACCTGCCCGAATACCCCACTCTCAACGCGATAGATGCGCAGCCGGCTCACAGGGCGGCCGTCCACGGTGGAGGGAAGCTGTTCCACGTAGACCAACTCGCCTGTGGCCGCCCAGCCCAGGGGATAGGCGTCGTGCGCCACCACGACCGTCGTTGTCAGCGTCTCCAGATTCACCAGGCGCAGTTGCCCCGTGTCGCTGATGACGGCCGGGACAGCCGCATGCAACCCCTCGGGTGACACCGACACCGGCCCCAGCCAATACTCACCCGCCGCCCGTGGCAAGGGGCGCGGCCCCGCCGCCTCCACCAGCCACGCCTCGCCCGCGCAGGTGTAAGCCAGCCCTCGCAGTTGTCCCCAATTTGCCGGCGCGGCGGCCGCCAGCACGCTCGTCACTTCCGCCTCCCACGCGGCCATCGCGGCCGGACCATCCACCTGCGCCGCGCTCAGCCAATCGCCCAGGCTCCGCGCGTCGCGCACTGCCCGCAGCAGGGCCGCGTCCGCGCTGGGCAGCCGGTCGTCCAACACCGCATTCAGAAACCACATGGCCTGCAGCCGCGGCGCAACCACCGGCCGGCGGGCGCCGCCCGTGCTGCCCGTCGTGTCGCCCCACAGGTCATCCAGGGCCAGATACTCAGTCAGGGCCGGCTGCTGCGGCGGCGCGGCCGATAGCCCCAGCCGGGCCTCGGCGCGGGCCACGAGTGCATCCAGGAAGTAGAAGTGCTGGGCGCGGGTAGTGCCCCCGGCGTCGCCGGCCAGCTCCCCCAGAAAATCGGCGGTCAGGGCGCGCACCAGCGCCTGCGAGGCGGCTTCGTCGTGCGGCACGCCGGCCAACTGCGGCGAGGGCAGCACGATCAAGGGCGGGTAGCGCGGCGCGCGAAAGGGCGTATCAAAAATGAGGGGATAGCCGCCCGCGATTGCGGCTGTGCGATTGGTCTCCACCGGCCGCGGCATCTCATCCAGTTGGCCGGTGAAGAGGACCGGCAGAGCTAGTTCGCTGGGACACGCCCAATCGGCGCAGGCTTGGACGAGGTAGGCATCGATCTGCGGCAGGGCAGCGGCCATCCATTCCGCGTCGGCTACCGGATAGGTGACCGAAATGCGCCGGCCCGACCAAAATGTGGTGGCGGCCAGGCGGGCCTCGTCCGGCGGGAGGCGCTGCCACAACCCTGGCCCGTTGTTGAAGTAACGCTGCGTCAGCCGGAAGCGGTACACCCCGCCCGCCGAGTCGGTGTACTGGCGCACGACGGTGGAGGAAAAGAGCCGCTCGCCAAACGTGTCCACGGCGACGATCTGTGGCGGCTCGGCCAGCGGGGTCAGGCTGGCGGCGGGCACCGGGGCGGCCAGGCCCGCTTCCACTTCAGCCGTGCGCCGCCGCTGCCAGGCGGTGTTGCCCCAGGCATGCAGCGCCATGACGGCGTTGACGTTGCCGGCGAGTGACTGTTCGTCTTCATACACGATTTCGCGGGCCAACTGGGCCCGCACCCGCTGCCACCCAAAGGCATACACCAGGTAGATAACCAACCCGGCCACGGCCAGGGGCGCCAGCGCGAGTGCGGCCAGGCGCCAACGGCGGCGCACGGCTGGGCGCGGGACGGGGCGGGTGCGGGAGGCGGGCGCCGGGGGCGGCGCTGGTGCGTGGCGGGGAGCGGTTTTTGGCGGTCGAGGCGGCGGGTCCGGCCTGACAGACTCATCAGCCGGGGCGTCGTCGAAGGTCCAGTCAAAATCGGTGTCGGCCAACCGCGCCTCCCAATACCATTCCGATTACTGACAGTGATACGGATGGGTTCAGGGCCGGGCATTTTGGCGCGGCGACCGGCGCCTGTCAAATGCCGCGGAGCCGGACCGGGAGCCAGCCGCCAGCGCCCTTCGCCCCGCCAGCGGCCGGTCGTCTTAGCTGATCAGTCGGGTGGCTACCGATTGACGGCCCGCGCGATCAGGTCTTCAAAGAAGATTGTCTCGCCCCCGGCGGTGCGGTCGTAGATATAAATGCCGAAGAAGCCTTCGGCCAGGGTGCTGTCCGCCGCGGAGAAGAGGTACTCATCGTTGACGTAGAAGCGGAACTCGCTCCCGGCCATCCACACCATGAGCGTGTTGGTGCTGCCGGCGCCGGTCTGAATAGCCGGATCGGGCGTCCAATCTACCAAGGTGGCGCTTTCCGTGCCCAGCAGCAACTGCACGCTGGCCGATCCGCCGCAGCGCAGTTTGAACAGGTACATGCTGTAGTTGAACTCAGCGTCGACGCTGGCGCGGAACATCAGCCCATACTCGTCGTTCTCGGCGCAGGCCTCGGGGTGGGCGGTCAGGCGCACCTGCTGGTTGCCCAGCCGCAGGGTGTCGGGGCTGATGGTAAACCGCCAGCCGGCGCCGGTCTGCGACATGACGGCCTTGAGTTGTCCCCGGCCCGTATCCACACCAAAGCTGGAGACGTCATCGGAAAAGGTCCAGAACCAGCCGCCGGTGCCGTCTAGAAAATCTTGGTAGATGATGTCGCCCACCGCCTCGTTGGGGTCGGGGGTGGCCGGCACGGTGGCGGTGGCTGTGTTTTCGATGCTGATGGGCGAGGGGGTTGCGCTGGGTTCCACCGTGTCGGTGGGGGCCGGGGTGTCACTGGGCGGCGGCGCGGCGGTGTCGGCCGCGGCCGGGACCGTGTCGGTGGGTAGGGCGGCCGGGGGCTGCGTGGCGGTAGCCTGGGGCGGCGGCTGCGGCGTGGGCGTGGGGCTGGTGAACATCGTGCAGCCGGCCAGCAGGCCGCCTGCGAGAGCGCCGGCCATTGCCAGCCAGCGGGAGGAAACAGTTGTCTTCATGGGTCAACACTCACTCTTGTTAGGGGCCATTTGCCTTGGCTAAATCATAACATAGCGCCCGCCGCCGCCGAAACCTGGCAATTGCATCTATAATCGCGCCCATGCCCGCCTCTTCTCGCGCTGTCCTGGCCCGCCGCGCCCGCCGCGTCCATGAGGCCCTGCTCACAGCCTATGGCCAGCCGGTGTGGCGCGAGGAGTTGCCGCCGGTAGATGAACTGGTGAGCACTATCCTGTCGCAGAACACCAACGACGTGAACCGCGACCGTGCCTTCTACGCCTTGCGCGGCAAGTTCGCCAGTTGGGAAGCCGTGCGCGACGCGCCGGAGGCCGACGTGATCGAGGCGATCCGCCCCGCCGGCCTGGCCAACCAGAAGGGGCCGCGCATTCAGGCGGTGCTGCGCGCAATCACCGAGGAGCGCGGCGCGCTGGATATTGACTTCCTGCGCGACCTGCCGGTGCCCGAGGCGCGCGCGTGGCTGACCAAGTTCAAGGGGGTGGGGCCCAAGACGGCCGCCATCGTGCTGCTCTTCTCGCTGGGCCGGCCGGCCTTCCCCGTGGACACCCACGTGCACCGCGTCACCGGGCGGCTGGAGTTGCGTCCGGAGAGCATGTCGGCCGACGACAGCCACGCCCACTTCGAAGGCCTGCTGCCGCCCGACACTTACTATGCCGCCCACCTGAACCTCATTCGGCACGGGCGCGAGGTCTGCCATGCGCGCAAGCCGGAATGCGCGAGGTGCGTGCTGCTGAAGCTTTGCCCCTTTGGGCGGGCGCAAAAAGCGGTTTAGCTGTCTCAGCCGCGGCCCATCTGCGGCAGGACCGTTGTCCTATCCCCACCAGGGGCGGTGGGCGGTATCGTTAATCGGCGTCTCAAATCGCACTTGCAGGGCAGAATGGAACACTGTGCATGAAGACCTCTCGGGTTACTTTCCTGTTCCTGGTTGTCGCCCTCGCCCTGTCGGCGCATGGCGGCGGGCGCACTGCGCGCGCCGGCCTCGAGGTTAAGGCTTACTTGCCCCTGGTCGCGAAGGCGCCGGCCAGCGTTTGTCCCCTCAGCAGCGGCAACAGCTACCAGGCCGGGCCGGCCATCCAGTGGGACAACGACAATCCGGTGCGTCACGCCTCGCAGCATGCCGATAAGAACCTCAGCCTGCGTGGCTACACCTCCACCTCCGGCTCCACGGGGTTGGTCAACTACGGTTCGGATGATCCCACGCAGCCGCCGCAACTCGCCACGCTGTTCAATCCCAACCGTGTGCCGGCCTTTGGCCTCTACCGCATCAACAACTGGACTTGGGCCCCGTCGCCCAGCCCTGGCACGGCTGGCGGCCCCGTCACCAGTCCGCCCGTCACCGTCCTGGGCTTGCAGACCAGCGCGGGCGAAGCGCTGCGGGTGCCTACTTCCGGCTACGATATCGGCGGCGGCATGGAGGTCATTGTCATCTACGCCGACGCCGACACCATCGCCCTGCAATATGGCCGCACCGACTCGGCCGCCAGCGGCTACACCGTTCATGTGGACAACATTTGCACTGACCCCAACCTGCTGAACCTCTACAACAGCCTCGACGGCGGCGCGCGCTACGTTTACAAAGGTACGCCCGATACCACCCCCGACTACAACCTGCCCAACCTGCCGGCTGGCCAGGTCTTTGGCACGGCCCGCGGCACGCAAATCCGCGTGGCGATTGTTGACCGCGGCGCGTATATGGACCCGCGCTCCTGCAACGAGTGGTGGCAAATTCGGCCGGGACATCCCGGCTGTTAGCGCGCAGCTGTCCCTCATTTATCGGTTTTGAGGTAGACTCGGCCAACGTTGGCTGAGATCGCCTCAATGACCAAAACCAAACCCCTCGCCCCGTCCGCCGAACATGCCCGCCTGGCGGCGCTCTACCAGGTCTCCTACGCGCTCAGCGCGTCGCTCAACCTGGATGAAACCCTGCGCATCGTCATGGACTCGGCCATCCGCCTGACGCGGGCCGAGCGCGGCTTCCTGATGCTGCTCGACGAGGCGGGCGCGCTGGACTTTCGCCTGGCGCGCGATGCCCACGGCGATCCGCTTCACGAAGACCAGTTTGAGATCAGCCGCACGGTGGTCCAGGAAGTGGCGCGCACGGGCACGCCGGTGGTCACCACCGACGCCCGCAGCGATCCGCGCTTCGCCAAGCAGGACTCCGTCGTGCAGTATTCCTTGCGTTCGATCCTGGCGGTGCCGCTCAAGGCCCGTGGCCAGATTACGGGTGTCCTCTATGTGGACAACAAGGCCCGCAACGCCCTCTTCACCCGCGACGACCTGGACCTGCTCGGCGCCTTCGCTGGGCAAGCCGCCATGGCGATTGAAAATTCTCGGCTCTACACCCAAACCGATCAGGCGCTGGCCGCCCGCGTGGCCGAGTTGCAGACGATGCAGAGCATCAACCGCGAACTGAACGCGGCCGCCCTCGACCTGGAGCAGATCGCCGCCATCACGCTGGACTGGGCCGTGCGCCTCAGCCAGGCCGAACAGGGCTGGCTGGGGTGGGTGCTCGAAGGACCAGAGGCTGGGGTGCGCGTGCTGGCCAGCAGCGAGGGCAAGACCGGCGAAATCCTCCCCGCCCGCGACCCGCGCCTGGCGGAGGTCCTGGACGCCGGCCAGGCGCGCGGGTATGCGCCGGTCGCGCCGGATAACGGTGACGAGCCGGCAGCCTGGACCGGCATGGCCGCGCCCATTCGGCGTGAAGGGCGGGTTGTTGCGGTGGTGGCGGTGGAGCGTCCGCATCGGCCCTTCAACGCCGCCGCGGTGGACTTCCTGGCGCGGCTGGCCGACCATGCCGCCATGGCCGTGGAGAATGCCCGCCTGTACGGGACCATCAAGCAGGCCAACGACGCCAAGAGCGAATTTGTGCGCACGGTCTCGCACGAGCTGAAAATCCCCATGACGTCCATTAAGGGCTACACCGATCTGCTCAAAATGGTCGGCCCCGTCACCGAACAACAGGATCAGTTCATTGGCATCATTCGCGCCAATGTGGACCGCATGTCGGCGTTGGTGTCGGACCTCTCCGACATCTCGCGCCTGGAGACCGGGCGGCTTAAGGTGGACCTCACCGTCGTCAACTTGCGCACGCGCGTCTCCGAAATCCTGGCTAATCTGCACGGCCAACTCGAGGCCAAACAGCAAACGCTCGCCATTGACCTGCCGCCCGATCTGCCCCTGGCGCGCGCCGACGAGATGCGCCTGGGGCAGATCGTGACCGCCCTGGTCAGTAACGCGCACAAGTATTCACCGGCCGGAACCACCATCCAGGTGACGGCGCAGCCTGAAGGCCACATGCTCCGTCTCAGCGTGACCGACCAGGGCTACGGCATGTCGCCCGCCGACCAGTCCAGGCTGTTCAGCCAGTTCTTCCGCTCAGAGGACCCCCACGTCCGCGAGCAGATCGGCTGGGGCCTGAGCCTGCACATCACCCAGCGCCTGGTGAAGTTGCTGGGCGGCGAAATGGCCGTGCAGAGCGAGTTGGGCCAGGGCAGCACCTTCTCGTTCACCCTGCCGGCGGCAACCTAAGCCCGCCATCATCCCGCAGGCCATGAGCATTTCCCAACAATTGACCAGGGGCGACAAGCTCTCCCTCGGCGGCGGCGGGCTGTGCCTATGGGCGCCCGAGTACCCTCGCTGGGCCGACCGGCTGGGCTATTGGGATCATGCCGCCTACCTAGAGCACGCCGTCGAGCCGCTGTTCACCCTCACCCTGCTGGACGAAGTCGGGCGGATCGTCCCCCTCGCGCTGTCGAGCCGCACCTGGCAGCCGGGCCGCCTGACCCAGCACTACACCACCCAACCCGGTGCGCCGGACCCCGCCGCGTTCCCCGCGCCTGCCACTTCCACCAGCGCCAGCCTGCGGGTGAGGGAGGACAAAGCCCTCAGCCCGGAAGACGTTTTCCTGTCGGGTTTGCACCTCACCAACCTCCGACCCGAGCCGCAGCGCCTGACGGCTGTGCTGTGGACGGCGCAGCCGCGCGGCCGCGACGACGAGTTGGAGGTTGTCACGCCTCACCCTGGCACGCCAGCAGTTCCCCGCGAGTTGGTCTTTGCCCGTTCCTTGGCCGCCCGCGGGACCCTGGCGCAACTGCCCGTCGCCTTCGCGCTGGGCGTCGAGCGGGTGCCGGGCTCATATGCGGTGCTTCACTCCGAATGGAGCACCGGGCACTTCAACCATCCGCGCTGGGAACTGACCTCTTTCTGGGATCAAGCCCGCGTCGTGGACGGGCACGTGCGGCTGCCCAACCTGAGCCGCAGCCTGGGCGGCGCGTTGGGCGACGCCGCCAACACCCTGCTTTTCTTGGCCCTGGCCTATCCGTTGACCCTTGACCCCAGCGAGACACTTAGCCTGGCGTTTGGCTGCGCACTGGCGCCAACCGCTGGCGAGGCGCGCGGCCATCTTGTCCAGGCGCTCAACGCGAGCCCGGCTAAGGCGTCAGCGGCGGCAGGGCCTGCGCCTGGGCCGCAACTTCCCGCCCTCCGGCGCGCGGAAGCGGCGTGGGACGACTACTTCGCGGCGCTGCCGCAGTTCCGATGCAGCGATCCCTATCTGGAGAAGTATTACTACTATCGCTACTTCGGCCTGCGCCTCAACACCGTTGACACCGGCGGGCGCTTCAACCTGCCCCGCCCGGCCGTCTTCGAGGGCATCAACACTGGCTGGTTCCGGCACCAGATCTCCTATTCGGCGCAGGTGCTGGGCCGCGAGGCGCGCTGGCTGCCGGACCCGGCGCTGGCACAGGGCTGCCTGGAGAACTTCGCCCTCGCCCAGCGCGCCGATGGGTCGTTCCCCGGCGCCATCCTCACCGGCCCCGGCGCGTCGTTCGCGCCCGACTTCATGTATCACGGCGATTGGGGCGCGGCCTTGTGCGCGCTGCATGCCGTCCACCCGGACGAGGCCTTCCTGCAGCGCATGTACCCGGCGCTGCTCCGCTACGCCGCCTATTACCGGCGCCAGCACGACGGCGAGGGCAGCCACCTGTACGACGTGCGCAACCAGGCCGAGACCGGCCAGGAATACATGGCCCGCTACCAGTTCGTGGATGAGCGCGCCGACCAGTGGGGCCCCCTGTCGCCGCGCTTGAAGGGCCTCGACCCCACCATCTATGCCTACAATCTGTTTCGCTGTCTCGAATGGCTGGCACCAACCCTGGGCCAGGCCCTGCCGCCCGAGTTCACGGGCGAGGCCGACGCCATTGCCTCCGTCGTGCGCGAACAGATGTGGGATCCCGAGATCGGCTTCTTTTTCGATGTCCACCCACAGACCGGGCGGCGGAGTTCGTCGAAGGCGGCGGTGGGTTTCTACCCCTTCCTCACCGACATCCCCGGCCCCGAGCACCTGCGCACCCTGGACCACCTCTTCAACCCGGAGGAGTTTTGGACGCCGTGCCCTGTGCCGTCCACGGCGCTGGACGACCCCAGCGCCAGCGCCGACGGCGAGTGGAAAGACCGGCGCATGGGCTGCCCCTGGAACGGCCCCGCCTGGTTGATGACGACCGCCCATGTGGCTCAGGCCCTGGCGCATACCGCCCAGCGCTTCCAGCGGCCAGACCTCCAGCGCCGCGCCGCCGACCTCATCGCGCGCTGGGTGCGCTGCCTGTACATTGATGGTGACCTGGCGCGGCCCACGTCTTACGAGTATTACCATCCCCTCACCGGCGCCGCGCCCTTCTTCCGCGGCACCGACGACTACATGCACTCATGGATCGCCGACTTGCTGATCCAGTATGTCGCCGGTCTACAGCCCTCAACTGAGACCCCGACTCTGGTGGTCCATCCTTTGCCGTTCGACCTGGAGCACTTCAGCCTGGAAGGCGCGCGTGTCCAGGGGCGGAGGGTGGACGTCCACTGGCGGCAGGGGAAGGGGTTGGTGGTGTGGGTGGATGGCCGCGAAGCTGAGCGGCGGCCCGACTTGGGGCGCCTGGAAGTGTCGCTCGCCACGTAACCAGTGGCCGTGCCAGTGCACCCGTAGCCTCCCAATTGCCTCTTGTCAATTGAACATTTGTTCGCTTTAATAGATGGAGTGGATCAGGAAGGTCGCGCAACTTTTTGGTTAGTTTTGCGTTAAAATAGATGGTGTCCGTCTGCTTATGAGGTAGAAATGGCTAAGTCAAAACCCGCAGTCCAGGCCGAAACCCTGGAAGATCTTCCCACCGCGCGCCGACGCTTTCTAGTGAAGGTGTTGGGCCTGGGCGCGGCGGGGCTCGCTGCCGGCGGGGCCGGCGCCTGGGCCAAGGCCGAGTACGATTCGGCCCTCCTGACTGCCGCCTCCCTGCCCGATGTCCATCTGCAACTGGAAGGCGCCAACGCGGCCCGCGCGGCCCTGGAGCTCTCCTATGCCACGCTCCAAACCCAGGCCGCCGAGTGGCAGGCCCAACTGGCCTCTGCCACCGGCCAAAACGCGCAGTTAGCCACCGCGCTCAACACCACCCAGGCCGACCTAACCGCGGCCCAAGGCGCCAACGCCACCCTCCAGGCGCAGCTTGAGACGGTCCAGGCCGCGCTGGAGACCGTCAACGCCAAGCTCGTGCGCAGCGGTGAGTTGGTGGGCCTGTATGCGCAACTTGATGCCATTGGCCTCGACGGCATCGTTGACGGCGGGTTGGGGTTGGTCACCGGCGCGCTCACCACCCTCGGCGAGCCGGCCTCCGCCCTGCGCGGCGGCGTGGTAGCCGCGCGCGGCCTGCTGTCCAACTTCGAATTGACCCTGCCCGAATTCAGGGACGCCATGGCCTGGCTGGGTGAGCAAGTGGTCCGGCTCAAGGTCGGGCTGTGGTCGGTCGAAAGCTCGGCGCAGTCCACCGTCAACTCGGCCGTCACCGGCATCGCTGCCGCGTTCGGCGGGTTCGTGGGTTTCGTGCTCGACCATCTCCCCTTCAACATCGGCGACCGGGTGCGGGCCACGCTCGCGGCGGTGGAGACCGTGCTTGCGGGCACGACCGACATGACCGACCACGCCGCCGACCGCGTGCTGCTCAAGATTTCCAAGCACGTGGAAGACGGCCCCAACAACTGGGGCACCACCCTGGTGACCCCCCTGCGCGACCAGACTCTGGCCCCCGCCGACGAGGTGCTGGCCGGCCTGTCCAGTGCCGAAGCCACCTATGCGGCCAGCCTAAAGGACCCCGCTGCCACCGCCATTGCCCAACGGCGCGCGGTGCGTGAGCAGATCGCCGCCTTCCGCGCCACGCACGGCCTCTAGCCGCACAGCTAGACCCGCCACACAGACAAACGGCCGCCCGTACGAGCGGCCGTTTCCTTTTCGTGCCACAATGCAGTCTGCGCCGAGAGAGGAGGTGTGACCATGACCGCCGTCTTCAATTGGGGACTGCTCAGCACCGCCCGCATCAACAACGCCATCCTGGCCGCTATGCCGCAGTCCGAGCGCGGTGTAGTGCTGGGCGTGGCCTCGCGCGACGGCGAACGCGCCCGCGCCTATGCCGATGCCAAAGGCCTGGCCCGCGCCTACGCCGGGTACGAAGCCATGCTGGCCGATCCCGACATCCACATCGTCTACAACCCTCTGCCCAACAGCCTGCACGCCGAATGGACCATCAAGGCCCTGGAGGCCGGCAAGCACGTGCTGTGCGAGAAGCCTTTCGCAATGACCCTGGCGGAGGTGGACGCGATGCACGCCGCCGCCCAGCGCGCCGGGTGCGTGGTGGCCGAGGCCTTCATGTACCGCCATCACCCCAAGCTGCTCAAGGCCAAGGCGCTGGTGGACGAGGGCGCCATCGGCGCGCCGCGCCTGCTGCGAACGTCCTTCTCCTTCACGCTCGATGTGCCCACCAACGTCCGCTGGGACCCGGACCTGGGCGGCGGAGCGATCTGGGATTTAGGCTGCTATGCCGTCAGCCTGGCCCGCTACTTCTTCGGCGCGCCCGAGCGTGTGCATGGCTGGCAAGTCACCGCGCCGACGGGTGTGGATGAAACCTTCATCGCCCATCTGGAGTTTCCAGGCGGGCGCGTCGCCCAGTTCGATTGTTCGTTTCAGATGCCGTTCCGCAGCCAGGCCGAGATCCTGGGCGCCACGGGGTCGATCCGGATGGCGCGCCCGTTCCAGCCCAGCCTGCCAGACGCCAGCCTGACCCTACGCCAAGGTGACACTGAGCAAGTAATTGAACTGCCCAATCCGGCGATGTATGGGCTGGAGATTGAGGACCTGCACGACGCCATCCTCACCGGCGCCGATCTGCGCATCACGCCCGCCGAGACGCGCGGCCACGTGGAGACCATTGTGCAGTTGCTCGAGGCGGCGCGGCGCGGGCCGTGACGCGCGCTATTCCTCTTCTTGCAGCACCGGCAGGGTGAAGTTAAACACCGCCCCCCAACCAGGTTCGGTGCTGCTCCAGATGCGCCCGCCGTGGGCCTCGATCGCCAGCCGGCAATAGGCTAGTCCCAGGCCGCTGCCCCGATCCCGGTGCCGGCCCGTGACAAACTTCTGAAACAAATTGGCCCGGATGTCGGGCGGCAGGCCCGGCCCCGTGTCGGCGACGGTGACCACCACCCGCTGGCCGCCGGCCTCGGCCGCCGCCGTAATGCGCACCAGGCCGCCTTCCGGCGTGAACTTGATGGCATTGCCGATCAAGTTTTGCAGCACGCGCCGGATCAACCCTGCGTCGGCGTGAGGGGCGGGCAGGTTGTCCGGCACCGCGTTGTCCAGCCGCATCTTCTTCTCCATCGCCTGCGGCATCTGCATCAGGTTGACTTCAGTCACCGCGTCCTGCAAGGACACCGGCTCGCGCACCAGCGGCATCTGGCCGCTCTCCAGCCGGTTGACATCCAGGATCGCATTCACCAGGCCCAGCATGCGGGCGGTGCTGTTCAGCGCGATGTGGAGCACCTCGCCGTGCTGGCGCTGGCCCTCGGCCGGCGCATTGACCGCCCCCACCTGGTTCAGAAGTTCCAGGGCCATGCGGATGTTCGTCAGCGGATTGCGCAGGTCGTGGACCATCGTGTGCGTCAGGTCCTCGCGCATCTTCTCCACCATGCGCTCTTCGGTCACATCGCGCAGCACCAGCAGCCGCCCCAGGGGTTGGGCGCCGCTCAACACGGGCAGGCTCAGCCAATGCACCGTGCGCGGCGGCACCTCCGCCTCGCCTTCGTGCGGCGGCTCGTCGCCCAGCCGAATCTGGCGCGTGGCGGCGATCAGTTCGCGCACCGCGCCCGGCGCGTGGCGCCGGACCTGCATGAACACCTCGGCCAGCGAGCGGCCCAGCCAGTCTTCCGGCTCGCCGGTCAGCCGCAGCAGGTTCAACACCGGCGCATTCAGCACCAATAGCCGCCGCTCCAGGCTCACCAGGAAGATGCCGTCGCGGCTGGACTTGATCAGCGCTTGCAGCCGGCTGCTCTCGCTGGCAATCGCCTGGTACAGGTGGGCATTGTCCAGCACCAGCGCCACCGCATCCGCCAGCGACTCGGCGAACTGTACGTCGTCCCGGTCAAACGCCTCCGCCTGCTCGCTCTCCAGCTTGAGCACGCCCAGCACCCGCCCGCCGCGCCGCATGGGCACGGCCAACTCGCTGCGCGCTTCCGCCAGTGCGGTTGCTTCGGGTCCAGGCGCGGCCGGCAGCGCGGACTGCGTCTCGCCGGTGGTGAAGGCGCGGCCTACGATCCCGTTCGCCATGGGATAGCGCCGGCCCAGGCGTTGGCGCATGCGGCCTGTCCCCGCCGCCTGCACCCAATGGCCGTTGTCGCGGTCAGGCAGGGCAATGCCCACCCCCGGCCAACTGGCCTGCCCGTCCACCAATCGCACAATCGCGTCCACGGCCGCGGTGGCCACGGCCGGCGGGTTCAACTGCTCGCCCACCGCCCGCATCACTCCATACAGCGCCGTTTGCCGCCGGGCCATCAGCCGCTGCTCCTCATAGATCTGGGCGTTGCGCAGCGCCAGGGCCATCTGGTCGGCGGCGGCCTGCATCAGGTGCAGTTGCTCTTCCGTGAACTGCCCCGGGCGCGTGTGCGAGAGCGTGAGCACCCCCACCAGCACCGAGCCGCTGATGATGGGCACGCCCAGCGCCGAAGCCACCGGCGAGGCATCGCCGGCCGGGGCCAGCCAGCGTTCGTCGTGCTGCGTGTCGGCAATCAGCACCGCTTGCCGGTGGCGCACCACCCACCCCGACAACCCGCGGTCCATCACCCGCCGCACCACATCCTGGCGCTGGTCGGGCGTCATGCCGCGATAGGTGAGCAGGCTGTGTGTCACCACCCCGGCCGCGTTCAGCAGGAACAGGCTGCCGCGCTCGGCGCCGGTGAGTCGCGCCGCTACGTTCAAGGCGTTTTGCAGGGTGGCCCCCAGGCTGGGGCGTTCGACGGTGGCGCGGGCCACCGCCACCAGATTCTCAAAGAGTTCCTTCTGCTCGCGCAGCGCGGCTTCGGCCTCCTTGCGGTCGGTGATGTCGCGCAAGGCGATCAGCCGGCCGCTCACTTCGCCGCGCGCATTCGTCAGCGACGTCACCGACAGATCGTACATGCGCGGCAGCGCCGCCGACCCCAGTTCCACCTCGGCGCGCGCCGGCAGGTGGGAAGGCGTATCGCCCAGCAGGTTGGATTGGGCCGCCAGTACCTGGCTTACCGGCTGGCCCACCACCCGCGCTGCCGAAGCCCCCAGGATCTTTTGGGCGGCCGGGTTTAGATCCACCACCCGGTTGCGCTGGTCGAGCACGATCAAACCGTCCGCGCTGGCGTCCACCAGGGTATCGCGCGGCACCGGCATCAGCCCCAGCAAGTGGTAACGCCACACGCCCCAGGCAAAAGCCGCCGCCCCCAGCGCAAAGCTCACCGGCGTCAGGTCCCAGTGGGGCACGCGGCTCAGGCCCGACAGGTAGATGATATTGCCGATCCAGGGGAGCACCACGCCGATCAGCAGCACGGCCGCTTGGCTGCGAAACACCCGCGGCGCGCGCACCGTGGTCACCAGCACCAGCAGCGCCCCCAGCAGGTTGACGAGGTAGCTGTAGACTGCAAAGACCCAGAACCAGGGGCCGTGATTAACGGCCAGCGCCAGGAACGGGCCGGTCGAGTCGAGTTGGGCTGACGTCCAGATCAACCCGTGGAACTGGTCGGTGAGAACCAGCAGCAGGGTGACCAGCGGGATGATGAGCAGCAGGCCAATCAGGCGCGGGGTGAGGGCCCGGTCGCGGCCGGTGTACAGCAGGCTGAAGAAGAACCAGGCCGGCGGCGCCAGCACAATGCCCCCATACGACAGGCGGGCAAAGGCCAACTTGGTGGGCAGAGTGGCGCCCAAAATCTCGAAGCTGTACGCGCCGGCCCACACCGCCGCGGCCAGCGAGAACAGGGCAAACAGCGCGCCCGCCCGTGTCCGCCGCGACCAGGCATACGCAGCCACGCCCGCGGTGCCCAGGGCCGCGACGAGAGTGGGCAGGCTGTAAAGGGTAAAGTAAAAGCTCACGCTTGTACCAGGCGCTTCGATTCTCGTCCATTATACTCATCTCCAACCTGCCCTGGCTGGGAACCAAGCCCGATTGGACGGTGTACTTCTGAATGAATGACCTCTCCGGCGAGGCCATATTTGACGGACACTGACCTCGTCCTCAGCGCCCAGCGCGGCGTGGCGGACGCCTGGGAAGCCCTCCTGGCCCAGCACCAGGAGGCCGTCTTTCGCCTCGCCTACCTGCTCCTGGGTGATGCCGACGATGCCCAGGATGTGGCGCAGGAGGCCTTTATCCGCGCCTATCACGCGCTCGGCCGGTTCGACCCCGCGCGCCCGCTGCGCCCGTGGCTGTTGCGCATCACCGCCAACCTGGCCCGCAACCGCCGCCGCGCGCTGGGGCGCTACCTGGCCGCCCTCCAGCGCGCCCTACTGGCCGAGCCGCGCCCAACCGAGCCCGCGCCCGTCGAGGCGCTGACCGCCCAACAGTTGGCGGCCCAGGCGTTGTGGCAGGCCGTCCGCCGCCTGCCGCCCGCTGATCAGGAAGTGATCTACCTGCGCTACTTTCTGGAACTGCCCGAGGCGGAGATGGCCGGCGCTTTGCAGGTGGCATCGGGCACCGTCAAGTCGCGCCTGCATCGGGCGCTCAAGCGCCTGCGGGCCGTGGTCGAGATCGAGTTTCCTGAACTGCAAGAGAAGGTACCGGGATGAGTCTGCCCCCTACCGCGCCCCTGGCCGCCAATGGCGCCAACCCCGCGCCGCGCTGGCACGCCCGCCTGACGGCTGTGGCCCGCGCCATGCCCTACCCGCCCACGCCCGACCTGGCGCCGGTTGTTATGCGACGCCTCGCGCCCCGGCCCGCGGCGGCCGCCCGGCCGCGCCGCCTGGCATATGGGTTGGTGCTCGCCCTGATTCTGCTGGCCGCGATCTTGGCGGTCCCCAGTGTGCGCGCGGGCCTGCTCGAATTCATCCAACTGGGCGCGGTCCGCATCCTGTTTGCGCCCAGCGCCACGCCCACGGGCATCCCCTCCCAGGAACCGACCCTGGTGCCGTCGGTGCTCGATCTGGGCGGCCAAACCACCCTGGCCGAGGCGCGCGCGCAGGTAGACTTCGCCATCCGGCTGCCTGCCTACCCGCCCGATCTCGGCGAGCCAGACCTGGCCTTTGTGCAGGACCTGGACGGCCAGTCTGTGGTGCTGGTGTGGCTGGCGCCGGGCAGCGAGAGTGAAGTGCTGTTGAGCCTGCATCTCCTGCACTCGCCCCTGATGGCCCAAAAACTCTTTCACGACGTGGAGAAGGACAATCCCCCTGGCTTGGAATTGACTGAGGTGAATGATGCCCTGGCCCTGTGGACCACGGGCCCGTATGTCTTGATCAATCGCCGTGGCGGGTTTGTGGAGCGGCGGTTGGTAGAAGGCCATGCCCTCATCTGGGTCGAGGGCGCCCTGACCTATCGCCTGGAGACCCAGGCGGACCTGGCCGAAGCAGTCCGCATCGCCGCGTCGTTGGCCGAGTAGGGCCATCCTCACAGACGGCTGGTGGGGGCGCGCTGCGCTCTTTGCGCCGGCCACAGCCGTCCGCGCCATTTGACAGCCGCGCCTCTCCCGGCTACCCTTTCCGGCGCCATGCGCACCGGCGTCACCACCATCGATCTCAACCTGCGCTCCGGCCCCGGCACGCAGTTCAACATCCTGGTTGTACTGCCGCCCAATACGCCCGTCGAAGTCACCGGCGAACAGGGCGATTGGCTGGCCGTGCGCGCCCTGGGGCAGACCGGCCATGCCCACCGCGCCTACGTGCGCCTGGATGACCAGGGCGTGTCCGACGGCCTGATCGGCGCGCCCGGCGTCGCGACCGTGCCGGACCCGATCGACTCCGTGCCCCTGGCCGCCGCTCCGGACCAGCAGATTAAGCTGGGTCCCAACCCCTCCGGCACCGACCGGCAGGTGGCCAACACCTGGAACAAGTATGGCGGCCTGCTGGCGGCGCTGGCCGCCCAACTGCGCATCGACCCCGGCGCGGCAGTCGCGGTGCTGGCCATCGAGTCCGGCGGGCGCGGCTTCGCCGCCGACGGCCGCATGATCATCCGGTTTGAGAACCATCTCTTCTACCGCCAATGGGGCAAGGACCACCGCGACCTATACGACCGCCACTTCAGGTTCAGCCCGGAGAAGAATTGGCAGGGCCACCAGTGGCGGCAGTTCGCCAACCAGCCCTTCCGCGATTTCCACGGCACGCAGGACGGCGAGTGGCAGGCCTTCAGCTTTGCGCGCACCCTCGATGACACCGCCGCCAAGCTCTCCATTAGCATGGGCGGGCCGCAGATCGTCGGCTTCAACTACACCACCCTCGGCTTCGAGTCCGTCCACCAGATGTACGACGCCTTCTCGGCCAACGAGCGCAACCAGATCATCGGCTTCTTCGACTTCGTGCAGGGCCCCAGCCGCGATTCGCGCCGCGTGCTGGCCCTCCAGCAAGGCGACTTCACCACCTTCGCCTCGATGTACAACGGCCCCGGCCAGGCTGCCCGTTACGGCAGCCTGATGCAGGGGTTGTTCGACGTCTTCAAGCGTCTCAAGCCGGCCTAAGCGCCGCCTCGCTCCCTCATGCCCGCCGCCAAAAAACTTGCCCGCAACAAGCTGAACAACCTCGACGCCAAGACCTGGCTCAAATTCCAGAAGTCGTGGTTCATCCACAACCCGCCGCCGCGCCGCAAGGACGTCCTGCTCCACCCGGCCAAGTTCCCCGAGACCCTGGCCCAGGAGTTCATCGAGTTCTTTACCAAGCGCGGCCAGACCGTGCTCGACCCAATGATGGGCACCGGCTCGGCGGTGGTGGCGGCCTTGCGCGCCGGCCGGCGCGGCGTGGGCGTGGAGCTCAACCCCCGCTACTTTGAGATTGCCGAGAAGGTCATCGCCGACGAAGTCGCGGCGCTGGGCGGCGTTCCCAAACGGCGCAGGCCCTTGCTCTTCAACCTCGATGCTGCCGCGCTCTCGCAGCACAAATTGCCCCGGATCACCTACGTCATCACCTCGCCTCCCTATTGGGACATGCTGCGCGCCCGCGGCGCCGAGACCCAAAAGAAGCGTCGCGGCACCCCCGGCCTGGACGTGTTCTACTCCGATGACCCCAACGACCTGGGCAACGTGGCGGACTACGACGAGTTTGTCCAGCGGCTGTGCGCCATCTACGTCGCGCTCAAGCCTGTCCTCAAGCCCCGCGCCTACCTCACCATCATCGTCAAGAATGTCAAGAAAGGCGGCCGGATTTATCCCCTGGCCTGGGACCTCGGGCGCGAGTTGGGCAAGGTCTACACCCTCAAGGATGAGCGCGTTTGGATGCAGGACAACCAGCGCCTGGCGCCCTATGGCCTGGGCAACGCCTGGGTCAGCAACACGTTTCATCATTACTGCTTGCAGTTCCGCAACGAGCCGCCTGCCTGAAGCCCGCGGCGGTCCGCCATGCCCGCGCCTCCGCCCATCCTGCGCCTGCCCTACGACGCCTCCCTCACCGTCGCCGGCATCGAGTATGCCAAGCGCTCGCTGCACTATACCTACAACCGCATGCGCCTGGGCACCGCCGCGCGCCTGCGCAAGATCGTGGCCGGCGTGGCGGTGGAGTTGGCCTTCCGGCGCTGGCTGGAGGCGCAGAACGTGCCCTACGACCTGCTCGGCGCCACCCCCTTCACCGAGCCGGACCGCTACGATCTGCGCCTTGGCGGCCGGCGCTGCGATGTCAAGAGTTTCCTGGTGAGCGACCGGCCTAAGATCACCCGCCTGCGCCGCGACCCCGCCGAGTTGTACCAGGCCGCCGCCCTGGTGCCCGAAGATCAGTTCCATAGCGACACAATGGGCGAGCACGACATCTACCTGTTCGGCTTCCTGGCCGGGTTGGAGATGCGCGGCCTTGCGGCCCTGGAGCGCGCCCTGGCCGCCGAGCAGCCCATCTACCTGCTGCACGCCTTTGAGGAGGCCAGTTGGCGCGGCGAGGGCCAGTGGCAGTCGCTGGGCCGGCTCGTGTTCAAGACTGATACCCGCGAACTGGTCGAGGTGGAACTTGGCGGGCAGGACCAGGCCCGCGCCGCCCTGGTGGAACGGCTGCGCCTGCCGCCCCGCGTCCGCGCCGTGACCGACGCCGAGTTCTATGCCCTGCTTTACCTGCACGCGC
Source organism: uncultured Anaerolineales bacterium (assembly GCA_964497615.1). Lineage (GTDB taxonomy): Bacteria > Chloroflexota > Anaerolineae > Anaerolineales > UBA6663 > CAZCEC01. Next base: position 65,978 of record CAZCEC010000004.1, read on the forward strand.
CGCGCCTGCCCACCGGGCCGGTGGGCGTGCACAGCCCGGCCCGCAAGGAAACCAGGTTGGTGACTCCCAGTGATTGGGATAACATCTGGGTGTATGGCCTGGAGGTGTTCCTGGCTGGCTGGCTCACCAAGTCCGAGATGCGTGCGCACGGGCAGCGCCTGCCGGCCGGCGCTGAGGTGTGGCAGTACCCGCACACTCAGACCAACAACCAGGCCGTGCCCGTCACCGCCCTGCGCCCGGTGACCGAATTGGCCGAGATGGTGAAGCGGTGGAAGGCGACCTGACCCAGGACGTGACCCTGGACTGCGGCGACGCGGTGGGGCCGGTGCCCGTGTGGGCAGTGGCCCAGGCCGCGCCGCGCTATGCCGCCCTCACCGGCGGCGCCTGCCAGCCGCAGCTCGCGGCCGTGGTCTTCGATGCCACCCGCAACCCGCGTTCGCTGGACCACTACTTCCCGCTGGTCCGCGCCCTGGCTGGCGCCGAGCGCGACCTCTTTGATGACCTGGTGCGCGAGATCGCCGCCCATCCCGGCTTCGATCTGCGCCTCTATGGCCCCGCCCGCGCCGACCTCACCGCCGATCTGCCCCTCAGCGCCCGCCACATTGTAGCTGGTCATCTCGCCGAGACGTACTTCTATCGCCGCGACATCTTGGACCGCCTGCTCAGCGCCCCGCGCCATTTCTTCCTCTATACCACCCGCGCTGCCTTCGCCGACGACGGCGGCGAGGCCGGCGGCTGCTTCAACCCGGAGCGCGAGGCCTTGCAGTTGGTCCTGTCGCGCCTGTTCGAAGGCTTCTACGAAGAGTGGCCGGGCGTCGCCCCCTTTCTGCACGAGTTCGGCCACATGCTGGACTTCTTCGATGCCGGCGCCGGGCGCTTCGGCCACAGTCAGGGCCTCCTGCCCGGCCTCAGCCCGTCTGACGGCGACGTGTTCACCCCCGTCGCCCGCAACCTGTTCTTGCGCGGCAAGCGCCTGGAGTACGACCGCTACCGGGCCCTCCTGGAGAGCCGCGCCGCCCCCGACCTCCCGTTCCCCATCGGCCATCCCTACGTCTTCCAGAATGACACCGAGTTTGCCGCCGGCTACTTCGAGATGTTCTTTCGCAACCCACACGCCCAGGCCGAGCAGAACCCCGACCTGCACGCCGGCTTCGTGGCCCTCTTCGGCTACGACCCGCGCCGCTGCTGGCCGCAGGACTTTCCGTTTTACATTGAATCGAACCGGAAGTTCTACGCGTCCGGCGAGGCGCTGTGGCCGCTGGGCATCACCGCGCCGGACCTTCAGTAAACGGCCTGCGAATCCGCAGCGGCCGTTTCGGGCACACCGCCTACACGCTGATCCCCAGCAGCCCCCGCGTCAACTGAAAGTCCACCGCCTGCCGTGCCAGCGCCTTCGGCCGGTAGCGGCGCGAAAGTGTGTCGGCGACCAACCCCATCATCCGCCCAGCCCATGCGCCAGGATCGTCGTCGAGCGCCAGATCAAACCCGGCCTCCCAGTCGGCCTCAGACGACACCGTGACTTGCACTACCGGCACCAGCGGATGCCCCTGCGCCGTTCGCGCGCCGGGCACGGCCAGCACCACCTCCACGCCGGTCGCGCCCAGGCCCGTCAGGGTCTCGACCCAGTGCCCCGACGGCGCCTCCACGATGTGGAAACCCCTGTTCATCGCCGCCTGCCCATAGGCCAATGTGGCGCGTGCCGGCTCGGCGCCCAGCGTGCCGGACGCAAACGCCGCGTTGTTCCACAGGCTGGCGCTGGAGGGCGTCACCACCGTGCCCCCCGCCGCCACGATTGTTCGCGTCACTTGCGCCAATGCGTCTGCCAACGGGTTCGGCACTGGCCCGGCCGTCATCAGGCCCAGCCGCACGCTTTCCAGCCCGGCCGTCTGTTCGCCGGGCAGGGGCCAGGCGGTCAGTGTCTGGCGGAACCACGTCTCGATCTTCCCCAGCACCGCTTCAATCCCGCCGTCGAGTTGCACGCTCGCCCAGCCGAATCTCTGCCAATCCGTGCCGTCAGCTTCCAACTGCCGGCGCATAAAGTCGTTGTGCGTCTTCTCGCAGCCGTGCTCCAGAAACAGCCCCGCGCCCACCAGCGGATGCCGCATATAGTTGAGCAGGGTGCCATGCTGCAACCCGCCCGGCGACGGTACGGCCGCCCCGCAGCCCTCCGTATGCACCAGGGCCACGAACCGCGACAATCCATGCGCCTGCCCCAGGTGCAGCGCGTTCAGCCGGTCGGCCGCCATCCGCGCGATCTGCCCGGCGCACAGGCTGGTGGGTAGGATCAACCCCACCTGGTCCGCGGCCAGGCCGTGCCCCGCCCGCAGCAGCGAAAGGCTTACCGGCGCGGCTGAAAGGGTATCCGCCCGAATCGGGAGCGGCCGCCCATCCGGTTCAGCCTCGGATATCAAGCGCGCCGCTTGCCCCGGGCCCGTCTGCCGCCAGTTGCGCCATACCGACACTTGCGTATGCCCGGCCTGCTCTCCCTTGCTGCGGGCGCCCGAGGCAACTTCCAGGGCCAGGTCCAGCGCCTGCTGCGTCAGCGTCTCCAGCGGCACACCGTCCAGATAGGCGCCGGCATTGATGTCCATCTCCCGCTCCAGCAGCCGGTAGCGCGCGGTAGTCGTCATCACCTTGAGCGTGGGCACGAACGGGAAGTTGGTGATAGAGCCGTTGCCGGTGGTGAACATGATCAGGTTGCACCCGCCCGCCACCTGCCCGGCGATGCTCTCCAGGTCGTTGCCCGGCGTGTTCATAAAATAGTAGCCGGGCGCGGCCATGCGTTCGGCGTAGTCCACGGCGTAGTCCAGCCGCACCGCCGGGTCGCGCTTGGTGGCGGCCCCGATGGATTTGAGGGTGATGTTGTACAACCCGCGATAGCGGTTGCCCCCCGAGGTGTTGCCCTCGCTGGTTACGCCGTGCCAGGCCAACAGGTCCTTGAAGTCCTGAATGTAGCGCAGGACGGCGCGGGCGGTCTCCACATCGCGCACGTTTTGCAGCAGGTAACTCTCAGCCCCCACCAACTCTGTCGTCTCGCCCAGGGTGGCCGCCCCGCCGTGGCGAATGATCTCGCGCGCCACCGCGGCGGCCAGGGGATTGCCCGACACGCCCGAAAACGCGTCCGACCCGCCGCATTGCAGGGCAAGGTTGAGAAAGCGCACCGGAACTGGCTGGCGCGGCGCGGTGCTCACCTGCGGCAGCCAATCCCGCACCTGCCACGCGCCGCGTTCCAGGTCGGCTTCGTACAACCCGCCGAGGGTCAGGAAGGCGTGCCGCACGGCGTCCAGCGGGTACGCCTGTTCGCGCGCATATGCCTCCAGATCAGCATTGGTGATGCCTCCCGCGCCGTCGTCGGCCACCAGCACCGCCCCCACATTGGGGTGAACCATGAAGCCGGCCAGGGTGCGCAGCAGCAGGGTGCGGTTGTTGAGCGGCTCATCGCCCGCGCCCTCGGTGTGGGCCACCGCCGCGATGCCGTCCAGGTTCGGATGGTCCCGCCCCGCCCCGCGCAGTTTGGCTTCCAAGGCGCGCACGTAGCTGGCCGAACGTGAGGTGAGACCCAGCAGCACAATGACGTTGCGCGTGCCTGCGCCGCGCCCGCCTGGCCGGGGGTATCCTAGAAAGGTGCGCGGTTCGGCCGCGCCCGCCACCTGCACGCCCGGCTCGAACCGCGCCTCGTCGAGAACGTAGTCCACGGAGTCGTTGCGGAAGTTGGGCGCTTCCGGCAGGGCAAAGGGAACGGTGCGGCCCTCCAGCGCTTCCAGCATCGCCCCGTTGCACACGTAGTCGCCCGCGCGAATATCCGCCAGCGCCCGGCCAAAGGGCAGTCCCCACGAGAGCAAGGCCTCGCCCGCCGCAATGGGCCGGATGGCAAAGCGGTGGCCTTCCAGCACAGGGCGCGCCAGCGGCCACGTCGCGCCCGCATGCGTCACGCGCAGACCGGCCGCCAGGGTGCGCGTAGCAATGGCGACATTGTCCCCTGGCGCTGGCAGCCGCGCCACGTCCTCAAGTGGTACTGCAAGGTGTTTGGTCATTCGCTCCTGGGTGGCTCCACTATACTGCAACTGGTGTATTTTGTGCCTGCCCGGCTAACGTCTAGAATAGAGTCGCTACTTGGCACCCAGGAAGTGGCTGAGCCTTCGGGGTCGTCACTCTCTAGGAGAATTGTTTGTGGCCGACAACGACTATCACTTTATCACCACCTGGCGCATACCCGGCACGCTGTCCGAAGTCATGGGCATCCTTTCCAACGCCGCCGATCTGCCGCGCTGGTGGCCCTCGGTGTACTTGGAAGTCAAGGAGCTTGAGCCCGGCGATGAGCGCGGCTTGGGCAAGGTAGTGGACTTATACACCAAGGGCTGGCTGCCCTACACCCTGCGCTGGCAGTTCCGAGTCACTGAGTCGCACGACCTGGGCTTCACCCTCGAAGCCTGGGGCGACTTCGCCGGCCGCGGCGTCTGGTCCTTTGCGCCGGACGGTCCCGATGTCCTCGTCACCTATGACTGGAAGGTGCGGGCCGACAAACCCCTGCTCCGCGACTACTCGTGGCTGATGAAGCCGATCTTCTCGGCCAACCACCGCTGGGCCATGGTCCAAGGCGAAAGGAGCCTGCTGCTGGAACTGGCCCGCCGCCGCGCCCGCAGCGACCTCGAGCGCGACCTGATTCCCTCGCCCCCCGGCCCCACCCGCTGGTGGCCGGCGCCCGCCCTGCTGCTCATTGCCGTTGGCGTATTGGTGCTGTGGCTCATCAGCCGCCGCCGGACCCGCTAACCCTTTCATCTTTCCCTTCACCTCGGAGACAGCCGCATGCCCCTTTCCGCGAATTGGATTTGGCTCGCCAGCGATCCGCTGGAGCGCAACGTGCTGGGGCAGTTCCGGCGCGAGTTCATACTTGATACGCTGCCCGCCCAGGCCCAATTTCATATCAGCGCCGACTCGCGCTACCTACTGCACCTCAACGGCGAGCGCCTCGGCTATGGCCCGGCCCGCGCCTACCACTATCACTACGAATATGACACCTATGACCTGGCGCCCCACCTCACACTCGGCGCCAACGTGATCGCGGTCGAGGTCTCCCATTGGGGCGAGGGCAACTTCTACCACATGGCGGCGCGCGCCGGACTGCTGGCTCAGTTGGACCTCGACGGGCAGACCCGCCTGATCTCGGATTCTGGTTGGAAGGCCAAGCGCTCCCTCGCCCACCGCCAGCGTGTGCCTCGCATTGCCTGCCAATCTTCGTGGGAGGAGCAGGTCGATGCGCGCCTGGCCGATGAGGGCTGGACTGAAGCCGGCTTCGACGATTTCGGCTGGGAAGCGGCCGCCGTGGCCGGCCCGGTGGGCATGGCCCCGTGGGGCGATTTGTCGCCGCGCGCCATTCCCTTCCTCACCGACGAGCCCCTGACGCCCATTCGCGGCTGGCCCATCGGCCAGGCTCGCCGTCCCGAAGTCGTGGCCGCCATCCATGCCGGCCCCTACCTCAAGCCCGGTGATCTGACCTCCAACCGCCACATGTTGGATGGCCTCTTCGCCACAGTCCTGCGCGTTGAGCGCGCGGGCGACGTCGTCCTCAAGCGCTGCTCCAATGCTGGCGGCGACGCGCCGCGTATGTTTGTGGACGGCCTCCTGGTGCCCTGGCAGCCGGTGGACTCCGACGTCGAAGCCACGCTGCCCCTCGCGGCCGGCGACCACATCGTGCTGATGGACTGGAACAACATCTCGCACGATATGGACTTCACCTTCACCGCCCGCAGCCTGGATGAGCCCCTGGGCCTCTCGGTGCGCTCGCCCCTCCCCGGCGATGGCGGCGTGTGGGCCATTGCCAGCCAGCCCGGCGCGGCCCGCGCTGCCGCCCTGCAAGCCTCCAGCCCCGCTACCCTGGTCGCATCTGGCGTGTCGTGGCAGTTCTTTAGTGAATCCGATACCCCCGAGACCGATGTGTGCATGGACATCACGGCCAGCGTGGTGGCGCCGGTCCCGCCCCAGGCCGTGCGCCTGCCCCTGGGCGTCCCGCCTTCCCCTGCGGGGCACGCTCAGCACTACATGTTCGACTTTGGCCGCCTGGGCATCGGCTGGCTGGAGTTCGAGATTGAGGCCGAAGCCGGGACCATGATCGACCTCTTCCCCTTCGAGGCCTACCAGGAAGGCCGCCCGCAGATGACGCCCTGGCTGAACAACACCCTGCGCTACATCTGCCGCGAGGGCCGCCAGACCTATCGCTCCATCCTCCGGCGCGGCTGCCGCTATCTGCTGGTGGTCGTTCATGGCGCCGCCGAAAGCGTGCTGCACCGCGTCAGCTTGCGCCTGTCCACCTACCCCTGGAACATTGAAGGGTCCTTCCGCAGCTCCGACCCGCGCCTGAACCAGATTTGGGAGATCTGCGCTCACACCCTGCGGTTGTGCAGCGAGGACACTTTCACCGACTGCCCCACCTACGAGCAAGTCTGCTGGGCCGGCGACGCCTGCCACAGCGACGTGCTGGTGTATCACGCCGTCCACGCCGACCCGCGCCTGCCGCGCCGGGTGCTGCTGCTCTTCGCTGATTCGCTCCAGCGCCTGCCCATCGTCAACTCCCAGGTGCCCGGCGATTGGGAGAACGACATGATTCCCAACTGGAGTTGGCTGTGGGCCATCGGCTGCGCCAACTACTATCAGCACACCGCCGACGACGAGTTCGCCCGCCTGGTCTACCCCGCGCTCGCCAAGCAGTCTGCCACCCTGGAGGCGTCCCGCAACGCCGCCGGCCTGGTAGCTATGCCCGGCTACTGGCATCTGCTTGATTGGGCCCGCATCCCTGACGGCTACGATCAGGTGCTGGCCCACGAGAGCATCCTGGGCGTGGGCGCCCTGCGCGCCGCCGCCGTCATCGCGCGCGCGGCCGGCCTGCCCGCCGAGGCCGAGCACTGGGAGCGTATCGCGGCAGAGCTTACTGATGCCGTCAACCGCGAGTGCTGGCGGCCCGACCAGCAGGCCTACGGCGATGTGTGGCTCCCAGGCGGCGCGCGGCCGGAGCATGTGTTGGTCACCTCCGGCTACGGCACCACCACGGCTTACCATGACTCAGTCTCCCAGCCCACCAACATCATGGCGCTGATGACGGGTGTGGCCCCGCCCGAGCGCGACGCCGCGATCACGCCCCGCCTGCTCCACTGCCCGCCCGACTGGGTGGAATCCGGCACGCCCTGGACGGTGGCCCTGGGCGGGCAGATGCTGGCCGAGCGCGGCCACCTGCCGGCGGCGCTCAACACCATCCGCGCCGCCTGGGGCGGCATGCTCGACCGCGGCGCAACCACCGCCTGGGAGTTGTTCCCCGGCTTCGAGGTCATGGGCCGCTGGTGGACCCGCTCGTGGTGCCATGCCTGGGCGGCCCTGCCGGCCTATCTCATGTCGGCCTACGTGCTGGGCATCCGTCCGCTGGAGCCGGGCTTCAGGCGCGCCCTCATCCAGCCCCAACTGGCCGATCTCACCTGGGCCGAGGGGCGTGTGCCCACGCCTCACGGCCCCATCGCTGTACGGCTGGAACGCGCCGGCCACAAAAACACCCTCACGGTCAAGTTGCCGGCGGGCGTGCCGGCCGAGGTGCGCCTGCTCGCCGCTGGCGCGCCGCCCGAGGTCGTTGAGGCCGAAGCCGAGGTCCGGCACGTGGGTGGGGAATACAGGTTCGCGTTGCCGCCCGGCACGCACAGGACGATTCGATTCTAGTCACGGAGGCGATCATGGATATCCCATCAGGAACGCGCCGGCTGGAGGGCCGCACCACCATCGTCACCGGGGCTGGGCGCGGCATTGGGGCGGCCATTGCCCTCCGCTGCGCCGAGGCGGGCGCGCGCGTGGTCGTGGCCGAGCTCAACGCCGATAGCGGCGAGGCCCGCGCCGAGCAGTTGCGCCACGCCGGCCACGACGCCCTCGCCATCCAGACCGACGTGGGCGACCCGGCCTCGGTGGACCGCATGGTGGCCGCGGTGGTGGACCACTTCGGCCCGCCGGAGGTGCTCATCAACAACGCCGGCATCAACGTCTTTCACGAGCCGCTGAATATGCCGCCCGACGAATGGGACCGCTGCCTGCGCGTGGACCTCGTTGGCGTCTGGAACTGCTGCCGCGCCGTGCTGCCGCACCTGCTGGCGCGCGGCCAGGGCAGCATCGTCAACATCGCCTCCGTCCACTCCTTCCAGATCATCCCGCATTGCTTCCCCTATCCGGTGGCCAAGCACGGGCTGATTGGCCTGACGCGTGCCCTGGCGATTGAGTACGCCGCGCGCGGCATCCGCGTCAACGCCATCTGCCCCGGTTACATCGAGACCGAGTTGGCGGTGGAATACTGGAATGGCTTTCCCGACCCCGAGGCCGAGCGCCAGCGCGTCTACCAGATCCACCCGCCCGGTCGCATCGGCACGCCCGACGAAGTCGCCTGGCCCGCCGTCTTCCTCGCTTCCGACGAGGCCGGCTTCATCAACGGCGCCAGCCTGGTTGTTGATGGCGGCCGTTCCGTTCAGTATCACGAAGCCTAATAGCGGCGATTTCTGTCGCCGCCGAACCCGCGAAGGAGACTCCTATGCACGCCACCCGCGCCTTCCTCACCCGCCTGGGCCTGCCCTCTGGCGACCTCTTTAGCCTGCCCGCCTCCCCCAAGCGCTTCCCGGATGGGGCACACTACCGCCTCGAGATCCCTAGCGTGGAGGGCCCCAAGGCCCTGGCCGCCGCGCTGGAGGAGGGCGAGCGCCTGGGCGTGCCCTTCCAGCGTGTGTCGCAGGGCAGCGGCATCATGCTGCTCACCGATGACGAAATCCGCGAGATGGCCCGGCTGGGGCGGGAGGCCCGCATCGAGGTCAGCCTGTTCGTTGGCCCGCGCGCCAGTTGGGACACCGGCGCGCAAATCCTCGCCAGTTCCGGCAAGAACCTGGGCGCGCGCCTGCGCGGCCTGGACCAGGTCGTCTACGCCGTGGAAGACATCCGCCGCGGCTGCGCCCTGGGTATCCGCTCGGTCCTGATCGCCGACGAGGGCCTGCTGTGGCTGGCGCATGAAATGAAGAAGGCTGGCGAACTTCCGGCTGACCTGGTCCTGAAGATTTCGGTGCAGATGGGCGCGGCCAATCCCCTCTCCATCCGCCTCCTGGAACAGGCCGGGGCCAACACCTACAACAACCCCACCGATCTCTCGCTGCCCATGCTGTCCGCCATCCGCCAGGTGGTGGACCTGCCGCTCGATATGTACGTGGAAGCGCCGGACGACTTCGGCGGCTTCGTCCGCCACTACGAAGCCCCGGAAATGATCCGCGTGGCCGCACCCCTGTACGTCAAGATCGGCGTCCGCAACACGCCCAACATCTACCCCACCGGCCTGCACCTGGAGCCTACCGCCATCGCCATGACCCGTGAGCGCCTCCACCGCGCCGCCCTGGTGCTCGATCTCATCCGCCGCTACGCCCCCGAAGCCATTATGTCGCCGCGCGGCACGCCCGACCTGGGGATTCCGGTCTGACAAGAGTCTCGTAATGATTTCGAGGCATGCTTTCTCTATGTTGCGCGTCTCAAAAGCAGCCACGCTGGGGGTGGCGCTGGCGGCGCTGGTCGCCTGTTCCGTCGCGCCGCCCTTCCCGCCGCTGCCCACATCCGGCCCGGTCGGGGAGGCCGCCATCGTCTATCCCCTGGAGCGCGGCTGGTTCGAGGGCCAATCCATCCGCTACTACAACCTGGGCGGCAACACCCCACTCGATCCGGCCGACCCCGCGCGCGTGCGCACCGAACCCGTCTGGGTCCTCGCCACCGGTGCCAATCCGGATGGTAGCCCGGCAAAAGTGGACGGGCAGGACAGCATCTTCGACACCCGCGCTGGCGACGCCGACTATTCCGACCTCTGGCAAGCCTTCTTCGTCACGCCGCCTGCTGGCTTTACGCCCAACAGCCTCACCTCCGCCGCGGCGATTGAAGCCGCCGGGCTGGCAGTGGCCGAGCAGCCGATGTTCGTCAACTGCCCCGAGGTCCCCCCTGGCTCTTCCCTGGCCGACGAGGCCTTGGAGTTGAAAGATGGCTGGGTGCGCGGCGAGCCGATTGTGTACTTTGACTTTGGCCCCACCAATCCGGTGCCCGGCAGCGTCTACGTCTTCGTCACCGGCTTCGATGCCGCCGGTGAGCCGCTGTTAGTGGACGACCAGGCCTTTGTCTTTGACGCGACCACGAGCTTCGTGGGCTACAGCGATTTCTGGCGCGTGCATTGGGTGCTGGTGGAGCCGGGCTACACCGCCGACTCCATCCGCGCCGTCTCCGGCATCGACCCCGCCCGCGTGACCGTCACCGACCGCGTAATGAACTTCCCACACCAATGAGGCCGGCGGCCAATTGCGCGTCGAACCAGCCGCACTATTATTCGCGCCGCCGGTAGTCCTGCACCGGCGAGCCGCGCTCGCCGGTTTTGGTTTGTCTACACGCGTTCGCTCTTCCGGCTCGTCCGCGCCCTGCGCAGTCTGCTTTCTCAAAGCCGCGTCCCGTAGTAGATTCGGGCGCTGCCATGACAGCGCCTCCACCGCGCTCTGTTGCTTGGTTTCTCTGGCTCGCGGCCATCCTCTTGGCCGCCCTCCTCCTCCCCCTTCGCCCGGCTGCCCTCGCCGCCCCACAATCTGAACCCACGCCCACGCCCCAGCACTCTGGGCCGCCGACCGCCACGCGCGCCGGCCTCATCTCCTTCCCGGCCAGCGCCTCTCTCGCTCAGCCCGCACCCGCCCGCCGCGGCCCCATTCCTCCTGGCGCAATTGTCATCAACGAAGTCGTCACCGATCCCCAGCAGGATTGGAGCACCACCGCCTTCGACGGCGCGCCCGGCGGCGGCCCGGTAACTACCTCCGACGAGTATGTGGAGTTGTATATCAAGCTCGCCGGCCTCAACATAAGCGCCTGGACGATTGAGCTTGCCGACGACGGCCCCGCCAGCGGCGGCCTGGGCGCGGGCGGCGCGTTTCAAGTATCGCGCTATGTGGGGACTGGCAGTTTTACCAGCACCGCCGCGGGCGCCTATCTCGTCCTGGGCAATCCCGCTCAGAACTCGCTCGCCAACTCCATCCTGATTGTGCTCAAGGACGGCGACGGGCAGGTGATCGATCAGGTGCAGTTGGGCGGTGCGGGCGCGCCCGACGGCGGCGCCACCGGCCCGAACGACGAGTCCATCTCGCGCTTCCCCAACGGCACCGACACGGGCTACGATAACCTGGACTTCGTCCAGCAGGCCGCCACCCTGGGCCGCGCTAACGTGCCCGGCAGCCCGCCGCCCGCTCACACGGCCACGCCCATCGCCACCAGCACGCCGACGCCCACGGAGCCGATCCCCTTCGCCTCCGGCATCGTCCTCAACGAATTCCTGCCGCGCCCCGCCGCGGGCGGCCAGGAGTTCATCGAGCTCTTCAACACCTCCGTCGTCGTCGCCGACCTCTCCGGCTGGCAACTCGATGACGGCCCTGGCGGCACGTCGCCCCACACCTTACCCGGCGGCACCTTCATCCAGCCTGGCGGCTTCCTGGCGTTCGAACAATCCACGACTGGCGTGGGCCTCAACGACGATGGCGACACGGTGCGCCTCCTGCGGCCCGATGGCTCCACCGCCGACGAGTGGACCTATCAGCCCGCCCCCGCCGCCGGAGTAAGCATCGCCCGCCTGCCGGACGGCGGCGCCTGGCGCACGGATGGCATCCCCACGCCCGGCGGCGCCAACCAGGCGGCTGCGCCCCCGCCTGGGCAATCCGCTGGTGCTGGTGTTGACACATATCCCATCGCCCATTTCCGCGCCTGGCCCGATGGTGCCTGGGTCACCCTCGCCGCCCGCGTCAGTGTCCTCCCCGGCACGTTTAGCCCGCGCACCATCCATTTGCAGGATCATACCGGCGGCATAACCGTCTACCTGGGCCGCAACGATTGGCCGCCTCTCGCGCTGGGGCAGGTCGTGGAGGTGCTCGGCTACCTGCGCCACCGCAGTGGCGACCTCCAACTCTACGTTCGCAATGCCTGGCACGTCCACCCCGGCCCCGCCGAGCAAGCCATCCCCCCCGCCCCTTGGCCCGCGCTCACCGGCCAAGTGGGCGAAGCCACCGAGGGCGCGCTGGTGCAGGTCACCGGCCGCGTCACCCGGCTGGAGGCCAGCGCCCTCTGGCTCGACGACGGCAGCGGCCCCGCCCGCGTCTTCTTCGCCGCCAGCACCGGCCTCCTGCGCCCCTCCGCCGCCCTCGGCGACACCTTCACCATCACCGGCGCCGTGGTCGAGTTCACCACCGGCGCCGCCCCCAACTTCCGCCTCCAGCCCCGCGCCGCTTCCGACGTGCTCCAAGTCATAAGCGGCACGCCCGTTCCCTACGTCCCCGCTGGCATACCCACACCCTCCCCCGAACCGCCGGAGCCGACGGAAACTGCGGAGCCATAGGGCTCCAACTCAGGAGGTAAGCCCATGCCAAACACAATTACTGTCGGCCTAACTGCGGGCAACCTGCGCAACGGACACATCTATTGGAGACCGGCTCGAGCATTGCTTCCTGACGATGCGATCGGGGGGGCCAAATACGAAGAGTCGCGCCCCGAGAAATCTGACTGTCTACTTTGAGGGCTTGACCGAACCCGTGGAATCGGACATTGCCGATGACAAGATGATTCTTACCCTGGGAGGCATTTCAGGAGGCGGTCTGCGTCATGTTGCGCAGTGGGGGCGGCGCTGAACGAGGCAATGCGATGTCGGCCCGTCTGGGAGAACCTGGCCATTCGCTCGCCTCGATTGAAGGGCATGTCGCCTAAGTGGTTTATGGCAAGCAGATCGGTGATACGGTCTTCCGTCGAATAGTGCCGATAGCGTGTATCCTGGTCTGGGCCGGTATCTGTGAAAATGAAAGAGGACGCTTTCAGGCGCGAATTTAGCGGAGCACCCCGGAACGGAGTGAAGGGGCCATTCGCCGGCTCCGGATAATGTCACAGCGGAACTGAAGGTGTTGCCTCCCACCGCCTCCTTCTCCCTCCCCGCCGCCCTCCGCTGGGCCTGGCGCGCCTTCCGCGCCGATGCCCGGACCTACATCGCCGCCAGCCTCACCCTCTTCGCCGCCTGGGCCATCCTCGAGCTTGTCGTCTACCTCGGCCAATCCCTGGGCGCCGTCTTCAACCTCGCCGCCCACCTCCTCTTTCTCCTCGTCTTTGCCGGCCTGTGCGCTGGCTTCACCGAAATCGGCCTCCAGGCCGCCCAGGGCGACCATCCGGCCTATAAAGCGCTCTTTTCCCGGTTCACCCTCGCCCCGGCCATGCTGGCGGCGCAGTTGATTTACCTGACGCTTGTGACCCTCGGCCTTGTGCCCCTCGTCCTCCCCGGAATCCTCGCCGCAGTGTACTTCGCCTTCTATGGCCCCACCCTGGTTGCCAGCCGGATCAACCCCCTCCGGGCGCTCGCGGCGAGCGGCGCCCTCACCCGCCTCCACGGCCTTTTCGTCACTCGCGCGCTCCTGCTGCTCCTGCTCCTCAACCTCCTTGGAGCAGCCTTTTTGGGCCTCGGCCTCCTCATCACCGTCCCCGTTTCACTCCTGACTCTCACCGCCCTCTACTTCCAACTCGTTCAGGCTCAGCTTCCATAACCTATTGCATTCCCACGTTCCACCTACATACCTTCCACTTACATACAGCTTTACCTCCACACCCCCACACGAACGCACCCCAAGCCCAATGTTATAATCCCCCCATGGCCCTTAGCCTCGCAGAAGTTGAACACATCGCCTCGCTCGCGCGCCTGCGTCTCACCGACGACGAAAAAGCCCGCTACCGCGAGCAACTTTCTGCTATCCTGGACTATATGACCATGCTCAAGCGTCTCGACACCGCCGCCATCGAGCCGACGGCCTCGGTGCTGCCCCTGCGCTCCGTGCTCCGGCCGGACGTCGTGACGCCTTCCCTGCCGCCGGAAGCGCTGTTTGTCAACGCGCCGGCCGCCGAGGCGCAGATGTTTCGCGTGCCGCCGATTCTGGACTAACCCTCCCGGCCCGGCCTGTCGACCGCACCGCCGCTCCGGCGGTGTTTCGTCTCAGCCGGGGCTGCCTCACCCGTGACTGCCCTCACCGACCTCACCCTCCACCAGGCCGCCGCCCTCCTCCGTGCGGGCGAAGCCTCCAGCCGCGACCTCACGCAGGCCTGCCTCGACCGCATCGCCGCCGTGGATAGCGGCCCCTCGGCAGGCTCGGGGCAAGCTCTGCGCGCCTTTCTCTCCCTCACGCCCGACCTGGCCCTGGCGGCCGCCGATTCCGCCGATGCGCGTCTGGCGGAGTGGCGGCGCGATCCCGCCCAACCCCTTTCGCCCCTGGCTGGCATCCCGCTGGCCGTCAAGGATGTGCTCTGCCTGCGCGGCACAATCACCACCGCCGGCTCGCGTATCCTGGAAGGCTTCGTCGCCCCCTACACCGCCACCGCCGTCGAGCGCCTGCTGGCGGCGGGCGCGGTGGTCGTGGGCAAGACCAACTGCGACGAGTTCGCCATGGGCTCCTCCACCGAGAACTCCGGTTATTACCCCACTCGCAACCCCTGGGACCGGGAGCGCGTCCCCGGCGGCTCGTCCGGCGGCAGCGCGGCCGCTGTCGCCGCCCGCCTGGCCTTTGGCGCGCTGGGCACCGATACGGGCGGCAGCATCCGCCAACCGGCCTCCTTCTGCGGCCTGGCCGGGCTGAAAACCAGCTATGGGCGCGTCAGCCGCTACGGCCTCATCGCCTATGGCTCGTCGCTCGATTCCATTGGCCCGCTGGCCCGCACCGTAGCAGATGCCGCCGCGCTGTTCACGACCATCGCCGGGCACGATCCCCTGGATTCCACCTCTTTCCCCGAGCCAGTGCCCGCCGTGGACCTGGCGCGCACGGACCTGCGCGGCCTGCGCGTGGGCGTGCCCCGCGAGTACTTCATTGACGGGATGCAGCCGGCCGTCGAAGCCGCTGTGCGCGCGGCGGTGGCGGCCCTGGCTGGCCTGGGCGCGGACGTGATTGAGATTTCCCTGCCGCATACGGAATATGCTCTGCCGGTGTACTATCTGATTGCGCCCGCCGAGGCCTCCGCCAACCTGGCCCGGTTCGATGGCGTGCGCTATGGCCTGCGCGTGCCGGCTGAAGCAGAGGCCGCCCACGGCGGCGCGACCTCGCCCCTGTGGGCGCAATACGAGGCCACCCGCGGCGCGGGCTTCGGCGCGGAGGTCAAACGCCGCATCATGCTGGGGACGTATGCCCTGTCGGCTGGCTACTATGACGCCTACTACGGGCAGGCGCAGAAAGCGCGCACCCTCATCCGGCGCGATTTCGACGCGGCCTTCGGGCAAGTGGATGTGATCGCCTGTCCGGTGGCGCCCACCACTGCCTTCCGCCTGGGCGAGAAGACCGGCGACCCGCTGGCGATGTACCTGGAGGACGTGTTCACCCTCCCGCCCAGCCTGGCCGGTATCTGCGGGCTGTCGGTGCCGTGCGGTTTCGATGAAGCCGGTCTGCCCATCGGACTCCAGTTACTGGGGCCGGCCTTTGGCGAGGCGCGGGTGCTGAGCGTGGGCCACGCCTACGAACAGGCAACGGAGTGGCATCGGCGCGCGCTGCCTGTCTGAGTTAATCAGACCTGCCAGGTTTGGCTTGGTCGTCGCCGATACGCTCACCCGGCGAAACTAGGCGGGTCTTGCTGGATCAAAAGAAAGCGACCGCATGAAAATCGTCATCCCCCTGGCGGGCTTTGGCAAGCGCCTGCGCCCGCACACCTTCACCAAGCCCAAGCCCCTCATCAACGTGGCTGGCAAGCCCGTGCTCGGCCACGTGCTGGATACCTTCAACCAACTCGACAATGTCGAGGAGATCATTTTCATTGTCGGCCACCTGGGCGAGCAGATCGAAGAATACGTCGCCAAGGAGTATCCGGCCCTGCGCGCCCACTACTACGAGCAGGAAGAGCTTAACGGCCAGTCCACCGCCATCTACCTGGCCCGCGAGCATTTGGTGGGGCCAATGCTGATGGTGTTCGTGGACACCATCATCGCCACCGACTTCTCCACCCTCAAGCACGAGGCGGCCGACGCCGTCGCCTGGGTCAAGGCCGTTCCCGACCCGCGCCGCTTTGGCGTGGCCGAGGTGGGCCCGAACGGCCGCGTGACGCGCCTCATCGAAAAGCCGACCGACATGAACAACAATCTGGTGGTGGTCGGCTGCTACTACTTCAAGCAGGGCGAGCGCCTGATGGCCGCCATCGAGCGGCAAATCCGCGACGACGTCCGCACCCAGGGCGAGTACTTCCTGGCCGATGCCGTCAACCTCATGCTCCAGGATGGCCTCAACATGCGCGTGCAGCCGGTGGAGGTTTGGCAGGACTGCGGCAAGACCGAAACCGTTCTGGAGACCAACCGCTACCTGCTCGACAACGGCCACGACAACAGCGCCCAGGTGCGCGCCGAGGGCTTTGTGGTGGTGCCGCCGGTCAACATTCATCCCACCGCCGTCATCCGGGCCTCCATCCTGGGCCCGCACGCCACCGTTGCCGCCCACTGCCGCATCGAGAATTCCATCATCCGCGACTCCATCGTGGACGAGGAGTCGGTGGTACAGGGCGCGCTGCTGGCCGGCTCGCTCATCGGCCGCAGCGCTAAGGTCATGGGCCGCTTCCGCGCCTTCAACGTCGGCGAGGCCTCCGAAGTCGGTTTCGAGTAGCTCGCTGCCTGGTTCGTAGAGGCCTTCGTCTTTCGTCTTTCGTCTTTCGTCTGGCTCATTCGCCAGCCTGTCACGAGGAGCGCCCATGCGCAATTTCGTCTCTGATCGGGTTCAGTCCGTCCCGCCCTCCGGCATCCGCCGCTTCTTCGATATCGCCGCCACGATGAAGAACGTCATCTCGCTGGGCATTGGCGAGCCCGACTTTGTCACGCCTGATCCAATCCTCAAGGCCGGCGTCGCCTCGCTCCAGCGCGGCGAGACTGCCTACACCTCCAACTCCGGCGTGTTCGAGTTGCGCCAGGCCCTGGCCCGCCACTTGGGGCGCCTGTATAACGTCCACTACGACCCTGAGCACGAACTGCTCATCACCGTGGGCGTTTCTGAAGCGCTGTACCTGGCCCTCACCGCGGTGCTCAATCCCGGCGACGAAGTCATCGTCCCGGAGCCGTGTTTTGTGGCCTATACCCCTGAAATCGTCTTTGCCGGCGGCGTGCCTGTGACAATTGGGACCCGAGTTGAGGACGAGTTTCAGGTGACGGCCGAGGCGATAGCGGCTAAGATTACTCCGCGAACCAAGGCCCTGCTCATCGGGTATCCGAACAACCCGACCGGCGCGGTGATGAGCCGCGAAAACCTGGTCGCCATCGGCCAACTGGCCGAACAGCACGACCTGCTGGTCATTTCCGACGAGATTTATGACCAGTTGGTGTATGGCGGCCCGCACGTCTGCTTTGCCGCCCTGCCCGGCATGCGCGACCGTACCATCACCCTGGGCGGGTTTTCCAAGGACTACGCCATGACGGGCTGGCGGCTGGGCTACGCCGCCGCGCCGGCCGATATCCTGGCCGCCATGCGCAAGGTGCACCAATACACCATTATGTCGGCCCCCACCACGGCCCAGGCGGCTGGGCTGGCGGCGCTGGAGAGCGGCCAGCGCCACGTGCAGGAGATGGTGGCCGAGTACGACCGCCGCCGCCGCTTGCTGTTGGGCGGCCTTAACACCCTCGGCCTGGATTGCTTTGAGCCGCGCGGGGCGTTCTATACCTTCCCCTCCGTGGCGCGCACCGGCCTGGACGACGAGACCTTTGCCGAGACCCTGTTGGCCGAGGAAGAGGTGGCGGTGGTGCCCGGCTCGGCGTTTGGCCCCAGCGGCGCCGGCTTTGTGCGCATGTGCTACGCCACCGCCTATGAGAAGATCGAGGAAGCGCTCAACCGCATGGAACGCTTCATGCGGCGGCATGGATAGGGTATGACCTACGAAGCCGTCATCGGCCTCGAAGTCCACGCGGAACTGCTCACGCAGTCCAAGATGTTCTGCGGCTGTGCGGTGGTGGATGCCACGCAGGCGGCGCCCAACACCGCCGTCTGCCCGGTGTGCGCCGCGCTGCCGGGCACGCTGCCTGTCCTCAATGCGCGGGCGGTGGAGTATGCCCTGCGCGTGGCCCTGGCCCTCAACTGCGCCATCCCGGCCAGCAGCGTCTTCGCCCGCAAGAACTACTTCTATCCCGATCTGCCCAAAGGCTACCAGATATCTCAATACGAACTGCCCCTGGGCATCAACGGCTGGATTGAGATCGAGACCGTCCTCGGCCAGCGCCGCGTGCGCATCCGTCGTGTCCATCTGGAAGAAGACACTGGCAAATTGGAACACCACACCGCCCACGCCGAAGGCGACAACGACCATTCGCTCGTGGACCTCAACCGCGCCGGGGTGCCCCTGCTGGAAATCGTCACCGAGCCCGATTTGCACACCGCCGAGGATGTGCGTGCCTACGGTGCGCAGCTCCGGGCGGTTCTGCGCTACCTGGGCGTCAACTCCGGTGACATGGAGAAGGGCGTCATTCGCTTCGAGCCTAACATCTCTGTGCGCCCTGCCGGCAGCGCCGAACTGCGCACCCGCGTCGAGCTTAAGAACCTGAACTCCTTCCGCGCCCTGGAGCGCGGCACGCAGTACGAGATCGCGCGCCAGATTGCGGTCTGGGAGAGCGGCGGCCAGGTGTCGCAAGAGACGCGCGGCTGGAGCGAGGCCGACGGCCGCACCCTTCCCCAGCGCGGCAAGGAACACGCCCACGACTATCGCTACTTCCCCGAGCCGGACCTGCCCCCTCTCGTCCTGGATGCCGCCTGGGTGGAGCAGGTGCGCGCCGCCCTGCCCGAACTGCCCGCCGCCCGGCGCACCCGTTTAGAGATTGCCTATGGCCTCAGCCGCTACGACGCCTCCCTGCTGGTGGAAGAGCCAGAGGTGGCCGATTACTTTGAGCAGGCCGTCGCCGCGCAGCCAGCCGCGGCCCGCCAACCCAAGGCCATCGCCAACTGGATGACGGGCGAGTTGTTCCGGTTGATCAACGACACCGGGCACGCCTGGGCTGCCGTGCCGGTAACGCCTGCCCGCCTGGCCGCCCTGGCTGGCCTCGTGGCGGATGGTGTCCTCAACACCAACACCGCCAAGGGCGTCTTCGACATCATGTTCCGCACCGGCCGCGCGCCCGCCGAGATCGTGGCCGAGCAAGGCTTGGCCCAGGTGAGCGATGCGGGCGAGATCGAGCGATTGGTGGCTGAAGTTCTGGCCGCGCACCCCGCCGAACTGGCCACTTATCTGGGCGGCAAGCTCAGCGTGGAGCAGTGGTTCTTTGGTCAGGTGATGCGCCGTCTGCGCGGACAGGGCAATCCGCAGCTTATCCGGCAGGCCTTGGCCGCCGCTTTGGAAAGGCTTCGTCAGGGCGCCTAAGCCCTGTGTCTAGGAGGATCCCAATGGCATCAGAATTCAATCCCTTTGAAGTCGCGCAGACCCAGTTCGACCACGTGGCTGATCAACTGAAATTGGCCTCGGAGGTGCGCCAGATTCTGCGCTGGCCCCTGCGCGAGTTCCGCTTCCAAATCTCCGTGCACATGGACGACGGCAACAACAAGGTCTTTTTCGGTTTTCGCGTCCAGCACAACGACGCGCGCGGCCCGTGCAAGGGCGGCATTCGCTTTCACCCCAACGAGACCCTCGACACCGTCCGCGCCCTGGCTATGTGGATGACGTGGAAGTGCGCCGTGGCCGATATCCCCCTCGGCGGCGGCAAGGGCGGCGCGGTTGTGGACCCGTCCACCCTGTCGGTGGGCGAGAAGGAGCGCCTGTGCCGCAACTGGGTGGGCGGCATCTACAAAAACCTCGGCCCGCGCAACGACGTGCCCGCCCCCGATGTGGGCACCACCCCGCAGATGATGGGCTGGATGATGGACGAGTACTCCAAGCTGGTGGGCCAGTACACCCCCGGCGTCATCACCGGCAAGCCCGTGGGCAGCGGCGGCTCGCTCGGCCGCACCGAGGCCACCGGCTACGGTGTCATCTACACCGTGCGCGAGGCCATGAAGCACCTTCAGTTGGACTCGCGCCAGTGCACCGCCGCCCTCCAGGGTTTTGGCAATGTGGCCCAGTATGCCGCCATCGGCTTCACCGAGCAGTTGGGCGGCCAGGTGTTGTGCGTCTCGTGCTACGACCGCCACGACAAGACCTCTTACACCTTCTTCAAGCCCGACGGCCTCGACCCGCGCTTCCTCCAATCCATCACCGATCAATACGGCACAATCGACAAGGCGAAGGCTGTCGCGGCCGGCTACCTGCTGGAGCCTGGCGACGCCTGGTTGACCAAGGACGTCGATGTGCTCATCCCCGCGGCCCTTGAAGGCCAGATCACGGCCGACAACGTCAACCGCATCAGCCCGCGCGTCAAGCTTCTGGCGGAAGGCGCCAACGGCCCCACCTCGCCCGACGCCGACGCAGTCCTCAAAGCGCGCAATATCTTTGTCGTCCCCGATTTCTTGTGCAACGCTGGCGGCGTCACGGTCTCCTACTTCGAGAGCGTCCAGAACGACGCCAACTACTACTGGGAGCACGACGCCGTCCTACGCCGCCTGGACCAGAAGATGACCACCGCCTTCAACGGCGTGCTGGGCATGGCCCGCCAGCACGACGTCTACATGCGCGACGCCGCCTACATGGTCGCCATTGATCGCGTCGTCAAGGCCATGGACCTGCGCGGCTGGCTGTAACCCCTCCTCGCCCTCCGAAGCGCGCACCAAGGCCGGCGGTGGTCAACTCCCACCGCCGGCCCTTTTTTTGCGGAGAACTTCCTCTCAAGAGTACAATCCTCGCATGCCTCCGCGCTTGGCGCTCGCTGAGCTGGCCCGCTCGTTCGTGGGGCGTTCCGACCTCGCGTCTCTGTGGGAGCGCCTTCAGGCCGGCGAAACCGAGTTCTCCACCGCCGAGCAGTTTCAACTCTCCCTCGCTGAAGCCCGCGCCGATGAGCGCGCCGGCCGCATCGCCGACTCCACCGAGCGCGCTCGGGCGGTCGTCGACACCGCCCGTCAAAATAGCGATTCCACGGCCGAGGGGGGTGGCCTGGTTCAATTGGCCTATCTCCAGTTTCGCCTTGGCCACTTTGCCGAAGCCGCCCAGCAGGCTGCCGCGGCCTTAGCCTTCCTCCCCCATCATCCCGATGCAGTGACAGCCCTGCACGTTCAGGGGCTGTGCGCCACCGAAACAGACGAATGGTCCCAGGCTGAAGCGCACTTTCGCCTGGCCGCAGACCTGAGCCGGCAGATCGGCTACCCGCTTGGGTTGATGCTCTCTCTGCACAATCTCGCCCTGGTCTATGAGAATCGCGGCCAATTCGACCGGGCCATGGCCTCAGCGGTCAACTCCAATCGTGTCGCCGAGTCGTTTGGTTACCGCCATTGGGCCTATCCGCTTCTGCGAGTCGCCATCTCTCTGGCCACCGGCCACCGCGCCGAGGCGCGTCAGGGCCTGCGCGACCTGGCCGAGTTCGCACTGCCGGGCTCCCTGTTAGACCTGTTCTATCGCGGCTTCACCGCCCAGTTGGCGCTCGATGAAGACGATCTCGACCTCGCTCAGGCCGAGCTCGACGTGGCCCTGCCCCTCGCCGCCCAATTAGGCGATCCCATCGCCCACTACTTGCTCTGGCTAGTTGCCAGCCGCTTGCGCCGTCTCCAAGGCGACGCTGCCGCCGCCCTGCAGTGGGCCACCGAAAATTTAGCCGAGCGCCGCCGTCTGGGTCATCGCCGGTTTGAAGGTCCCGCGCTTATCGAGCAGGCGCGTGCCAATTGGGCGCTCGGCCGCCTGGCCGAGGCCGAAGGGGCCCTGCTCGCCGCCCGCGACCTGGCCGTGACGTTGGGCGCCGCCTATGTCGCCGCCCACGCCGCCTTCCTGCTGGCCGCCTTGGTGCGCGCGCAGGGCCGGTCCGAGGCTGAAGCGCTCTGGCTCGACGCCGCTGACCGCATCCAGGCGGGTGGCTATGGTTTCATTCTTGAGCGCGAGCGCGCCCTGGCCTTCCCACTCGTAGCCGCCCAGGCCCGCCACCGCGACCGCGCCGTTCGCGCCGCCGCCGAAATCTTACTGGCCCAATTGGCGCGCGTAGCCCCCCTGCCGTTGCGCCTGCTGACCCTGGGCCGCTTTGAAGTGTGGCAGGCCCGGCGGCCTGTGGCCGAGCAAGCCTGGAAGCGCCGGGCCGGCGAGTTGCTGCGCTTTCTCTTGCTTCAGCCCGGCCGCGCCGCCGGCCGCGAGCAGGTGCTCGAGGCCCTCTGGCCCGACCAGCCGCGCGAGGCCGCCCTGGCTCAGTTGCACCAGGCCACGTCCGCCCTTCGGCGCGGCCTCGAACCCGATCTGCCCGATAAGTTCCCTTCGCGCTATCTCCTGGTCGAGGCCGATCAGCTTGAGCTGCGCCTCCCGCCCGGCTCCAGCGTGGACTTCGAAACCTTTGAGCAGTCCGTCTCCCAGGCCCTCGCCGCCGACCTGCCCTCCGCCGCTCGCCTCTCGGAAGCTCTGCAAGCCTACCAGGGCGAGCTGTTCCCGACCGACCGGCTGGCCGAATGGGCCATCGCCCCGCGCGAACGCCTCGCCGAGCTGCATCTCCTCGCGCGGCTGGCTTTGGCCCGGGCCCAGTTAACCGCTGGCCAGCCTCGCGCCGCGCTCGACAACTGCCGCCGCCTTCTCGCCGCCGACCCCTGGCGCGAAGATGCCGCCCTCACCGGCATGCAGGCCTGTCTCGCCCTGGGTGACCGCCCCGGCGCCCTTCGCCTTTATCTCGACCTCGAACAGGCTCTCCAGGCCGACCTCCAGCTTGCCCCGCGCGCCGACCTCCAATCCCTCGCCGCCTCCCTTCGCACCCCGCCCGCCGCCTAAACGTCTCTCACGCTCCCCACTCACTTCTCACCTCTCCCGTCCCAATTCACCGGTTCTTGCCCGTCAGTCCTCCGTCAGTGCCGTCTGCTACCCTGGCGGCATGAGTCCCGCGCGGCAGCGCCAGGCCTTCCTGCTGATCCTCCTTCAAGATGACGCCGAACCGGCTGTGCTGCGCGGGCGTGTGCGTCACATCGCCAGCGAGACCGAAACGGCTTTTTTGGGTGCAGACCAACTGATTGCCTGGTTGCAGGCGCACAACCACGCTCCGGCCGCGAGCGACGGCCAAGCCAGTACCGCGCCGAAACCGCCCACAGGTGAAACATGAATCCCAACCGCGCCTTTCGCACTGTCCTGCCGGCCCCTATCCTGCGGGCTCGTATCCTTGCCTGTCTTGGCTCGCTGGCCGCCGGTCTGTTGGCCGCCGGCCTGCTATTGGCGCGTTTCGACGCCCCGGCCGAAGCCAGTTTCGCCGCCGTCAACCCGGGCGAGTCCATCCAGGCCGCCATCAATGCCGCCGCCCCTGGCGCCGTCATTCAGATCAACGCCGGCGCCTACACGGAGAGCTTGGTCCTTACCAAGAGCGTCAGCCTGGCCGGCGCCGGCAGCGGCTCGGTCACCATCCACGCCCTCGCCAACCAGCGCGTCATCAGCATCACCGGCTTCAACGTCGACCCCAGCGTCAACATCGCTGGCCTCACCCTGGCCGGCGGGCTCGTCACTGGCACCGGCGACTGCCCCGGCGACTGCGGTGGTGGCATCTACATCGGCGGCGGCGCCCGCCCCGCCCTCCACGACCTGGTCGTCCGCGACAACACGGCCGCAGTCCACGGCGGCGGCATCTATGTGGCCTTTGGCGCGGCCCCTGCCATCCACGATGTCCAGGTGCTCAGCAACACCGCCGGCGGTTTTGGCGGCGGCCTGTACGCCATCTCCATCGCCATCACCAACGCTGTCTTCGCCCATAACGCCTCCAGCCTGTACGCTGGCGGCGCGTACGTCCAGACCGGCGCGTTCACTAGCAGCACCTTCCAGTACAACCGCTCGGCCAACTTCGGCGGCGGCATTTACGCGGCGCTGGGCCTGACCCTCACCGAAAGTGACTTCATCAGCAACGTCATCAATCTCAGCGGTGGCGGCGTCTTTGCCAACGGCCCCGTGTGGATCAGCGGCGGCACGTTCGAGCGCAATGCCTGCCTTTCGTCCGGTTGTACCGCGCCCGCCCTGCGTACGGCCGACCTGTCGATGGATGGCGGGCACGTGCTCAGCAACACCAACTTCCCCGGCGCTGCCTCGCCCGCCAGCGGCGCGGTGATGGTGAATGGGCGTGCCACGATCGCTGACTCCCTCTTTGCCGGCAACCGCTGCCTGCCCACCACCTCCTGCCTGGGCGGCGCGCTGGCCATCCGGCCGGGCTTTGGTGTCACCGACCTCGCGCTCACCCTGACACATTCATCGTTCATCAGCAACTTGGTCAGCAGCGGCGGTGGCGCGCTGGCTGTGGTGGACGGCAGCGCCGTGGTGCGCGACACGATTTTTGACCGCAACGCGTGTGTCAACACCAGTTGTGTGGGCGGCGCGATCTATGCCAATGTCGACCTGGAGCTGGAGGCTGTCCAGGTGCTGAACAGCACGTCGCATGGCGATGGCGGCGGGGTGTGGGTGCACGGCTCGGCCTGGCTGACGGGCACCCGGCTGGAGGCGAATGCCTGCCTGGACGCCGGCTGCTTCGGCGGCGGGCTGCTCGGCTACGCCGACCTGGAGCTAGTCAACAGCCTGGTCTATAGCAATTCTGCCGCCCAAAACGGCGGCGGCCTGGGCAGCTCGCCCATTAGCCCCGGCTATATGTATCTGGACGGCAGCGAGTTCCGCGACAACACCGCCGGGCAGACCGGCGGCGGCGTGGACGCCGGCAGCAGCTACGTGGAGGTGGTGGGCGCGCTCTTCGCCGACAACACCGCCGGCGACAGCGGCGGGGGCTTGCAGACCAAGGCCAGCGTCAGCGTCACTGCCACGCGCTTCCTGCGCAACGCGGCCGGAATCGCCGGTGGCGGCCTGAGCTTCTACGGCGCGTTTCTGGACCAGCAGGTCCGGTTGGTCAACAACCTATTTGCCGGCAACACCATCAGTCCCACCGGCCAGGGCGCGGGTGTCTACTTCCAGGGGCCGAGCTCGCGGGCGCTGCTGCTCCACAACACCTTCGCCTCGCCTGGCCTCAATCCCGGCCAGGCCATCGTGCTCATCACTGGCACGGTGGGCATCACCGATACCCTCATCACCAGCCACAGTGTGGGCATCAGCAACTCCGGCGCCATCGCCCGCGCCGACTTCAACCTGTTCTTCGGCAACACCACCAACAAGCTCGGCTCCGTGCCGGGCGGCAATGATCAAACCGGCGGCCCGAACTTCGCGAACCCGGCCGCTGGTGATTACCGCCTGCTCCCCGGCTCCGCCGCCATCGACCAGGGCACTGACGTGGGCGTGGATGCCGACTTCGAGGGCGACCCGCGCCCGCTGGACGGCGTGGTAGACATCGGCTACGACGAGCGCAAGAACATCCCGCCCATTACCCTGGCCGACAGCTACGCGACCCCCGAGGACACGCCCCTCAGCCTCCCCGCGCCGGGTGTGCTGGGCAACGATACCGACCCCGACAGCGTGAGCCTGACGGCCTCGTTGCTGTCCGGGCCGGCCACCGGAACCCTCTCGCTCCTGCCTGGCGGCGGTTTTGTCTACACGCCCAGTGTCAACTTCAATGGGCTGGTCACCTTCACCTACCGCGCCAGCGACGGCGCCGATTTTTCCGCCGCGACCCTGGTGACCATCGACGTGACGCCGGTGGACGACGACGACTTCGAACTGTTCCTGCCACTGGTGTTGTCCCCCTAGGCGGGCGGCCCCCAATCCGGGCGTCGTCTACGGCGTGCGCTGATTTTGGTTCTGGAGATTCATATGTGTCTTCGTCGCCTCGCCCTCTGTCTCGCCAGCACCCTGGCCGGTCTCTTGCTCACCGCCGGCCTCTTCGCCCTGGCCGGTGTCGCGCACGCCGCGCCCACCACCACCCGTCCCTACCCCGGCGCCGCGCCATGCAACACGACCATCCAGGCCTGCATCAACGGCTCCAACCCCGGCGATGTCATCCAGGTCGCCGCGGGCACGTTTACCGAGAGTTTTACCCTCAACAAAGCCGTGAGCCTGGCCGGTGCGGGCGCCGACCTAACCACCCTCCACGCCGAGCCGAACCATCGGGTATTCTCGGTGACCTATACCGCGACCCTGCCGATCACTATTTCAGCCCTTACCATTGCCGGCGGGCATCTGACGGAAATCACGTCGGTGGTCTATCTGAGCGAGATCAGCGGGGCCGGAGTGTATCTGGATTCGGCCGGGTCAGCCGCGACCTTTGACCACGTCGTCTGGCGGGACAATGCGGCTGGCGGATACGGCGGCGGCCTGGCCGCCTATAGCCCGGCGGTTATTCTTAACAACCAATTCGTCAATAACAGCGCCAGTTACGAAGGCGGCGGGCTGGCGGCGCAAGACCCGGTGACCGTGCTCAACAGTTCCTTTATCAGCAATACCGCCCTATTCGGTGGCGGGGCCGATGCCTTCGCCTCCATTACCCTGGCCGACAGCTTGTTCTTAAGCAACACCGCCGATCGAGGCGGTGGCGGCCTGCATGCCTTTTTAGCGGTCGCCCTGATCACCGCCACCGACTTCATCGGCAACCAGGCATTGGACGGCGACGGCGGCGGCGCCTACATAGGAGCTGGGGCCGGGGTGATTACCGGCAGCCACTTTGAGCGCAATCAGGCCGCGCGCGAGGGGGGCGGGCTATTTCTCAATAACGGCCTGGTCAGCGGCACCCAGTTCCTCTCGAACACCGCCCGCTATGGCGGCGGTCTAGCCGTCCTGGGCACGGCCGCCATTGAGGCCGGCAAGTTTCAGGGCAACGAGGCCATTGACCTGGGCGGGGGCGCTTACGTGAGCGGCGGAGCCGCCTTCACGGACGCCGTCGCGCTCAACAATCGTGCCGGGGATGGGGGCGCATTGTTCTTCGGCAACGGCAGCCGCCCGGCCCTGGTCACGGGCGCCCTGCTTAACGGCAATGTCGCCACCACCACCTTTGGCACCAGCGGCCTCGTCTTTGGTTATGTGCGCGCTTCCACCGAGACCGTGGATGGCCTGGTCAGTACTGTGATCTCCGGGCCGGCAACGCCCGGCAGCCGCGCGGTGCAGGCCGGCCTGGGCGCCGACCTGGCCCTTACCGGCACCACCTTCAGCAGCCACACCGTGGACCTGGTCGAGTTGGGCGTGCTGGCCCCGCCCTTTTCATCGCCTATTACGGTCACCTCCTGGCCGGTAAATTGTCCCGAGGTTTTTTCCGTTACCCGCCCGATCACGGTTTGGTATGGCACCCTCTCATCCGGCGGCGTGCCTGTCTTCGAGATGACCAGCGCCAGCGATCTGATTGCCAGCGGCGCCTATGGACAGGCCAGGAACGCGGGCCTGCCCGCGGCGCTGGAGCGCGGCCTATATGCTTGGATTGACCCTGAGCATGCCGCCATCAACGCGGTGCTCGGCGAATTTCCCACCTATGACGCCGAAGCCAACTTGCGGCAGGCCTTCCGCTCAGCGTGGCGGCCCGCTCCCTACACCGGGGTGGTCTTCGACCCGCCCATTCAGCGCGGCACGCACGACTTCGTGCTCCAAAGCACGAGCACCCTGCCCAACCCCTGCAAAGGCGGGCCGCCGACCATCGAGTATCGCTTCGTCGCGCGGCTGACCTATATCGAGCTTAACGCCCACGCCGCCCGCCAGCTCTTCCTGCCCCTCGTCGGACGCTGACCGCCGCCCTCAACGCTGGCTGCCTAATCGCGCGGCCCGGGCTATTGTCCAGGCTGGGCCGCGCCTGCGACTATTCGTGTGAATTCGTGAAATTCGTGGCAGGAATCCCCCTCTCGTGTAGAATCTCTCTATGCCCGACCTACCCGTCGAAACCCCCAAGATTCTGGCCCTCTATCTTCAGATCGCCCAATACCCCATCCTGGCCCGCCAGATTCGCCAGCGGATGCGCGAAGAGCTTTACAGCCGCGGCATCATCGCCGCCCACGCCCTAGAGCAGGAGGCCCGCGCCAAGGCCATCGATTCGCAGTTCCGCGAGGGACTCACTAACCCCTACGCCGAGGAGGACGAGCACACCTGGGCGCAGCGCCTCCAGCACATGCGCGATACGCTCACCGACTTCTACTTCGCCTACAACCTGCCGATCGAGATCTTCCAGAACATCGTCGCCCAGTTCGTCTCCGAGCGCGGCGCGCGCCCTTCGACCGATGTGCGCCTCACCTTCAACCCCGAGCTGGCCCCGGTGGACCTGCTGCTGCGGCAGATGCACATGTACGAAAAGCTGCCCGAAGCCGAGCGCGCGCGGGTGCGCCACCACCAGGAAGAGATCAACGTCGTCCTCATTCGCACCATCATCAGCGACCAGTTGGGCTTTGTGCGCGTCGCCAAGGCCTGGTTCGGGGTGGACGACTTCGATTTCATTCGCTCTCATCGCATCGGCACCGGCAAGATCGGCGGCAAGGCGGCCGGCATGCTGCTCGCCTGGAAGATCCTCCAGCAGGCCGCGCCCGAAGTGGCCGCCCAGATCAGCCTGCCGCGCTCCTACTTCGTGGGCGCCAATGTCTTCTACGACTTCAAGGCCCTCAACCAGCTCGAGCACAACCAGAAATACAAGAGCTACGACGAGATCCGCGCCGAGTATCCCGCCATCGTGGACAGCCACTTGCAGGCCCGGTTTCCCGAAGAGGTGGCCGACCGGCTGCGCGCCATCCTGGAGGAGGTCGGCCACACCCCCCTCATCGTCCGCTCGTCCAGCCTGTTGGAAGATAACTTCGGCACCTCCTTCGCCGGCAAGTATCACAGCGTCTTCTGCCCCAACCAGGGCAGCCTGCGCGATAACCTGCGCGACCTCACCGTCGCCATCCGCAGCATCTACGCCAGCGTCTATAACCCGGATGTGCTGATCTATCGCCGCCGTATGGGCCTGCTCGACTACGACGAGCGCATGGCCATCCTGCTGCAAGAAGTGCAGGGTGCCGCCCACGGCCGCCACTTCTTCCCGGATGTGGCCGGCGTGGCCTTCAGCCGCAGCCCAGTGGTGTGGAGCCCGCGTCTGCGCCCGGAGGAAGGCTTCCTGCGCCTGGTGCTGGGCTTGGGCACCCGCGCCGTGGACCGCGTGGCCGAGGACTATCCGCGCCTGGTCTTCCTCAGCCACCCCCAATTGCGCCCGGAAAAGTCGGCCCAGGCGGTCGAGCACTACTCCCAGCACCTGATCGACGCGCTCGACCTCGAGCAGAACGCCTTTGTCACCGTGCCGGTGCGCGACACCCTGGATGCGGACTTCCCCGCCCTGCGCTGGGTCGCCTCCGTCAAAGATGACGAGTCTGAGACCCTGCTCCCCCTCAAGGGCCTGGGCCCGCGCGTAACCCCCGATAAACTGGTGCTCACCTTCGACAACCTGCTCCAGCGCACCGACTTCGTGCCCCTCATGCGCACCGCCCTCACCACCCTGTCTCGCTACTATGAACTGCCGGTGGATGTGGAGTTCGCCGCCACCATCCGCCCCGCCGGCCCCAATGGCGAGGGGCGCCCGCGCGTCGAACTGCACCTGCTCCAGTGCCGCCCGCAGAGCAGCCTCGGCGGCGGCAAGGTGGCGCCTTTGCCCCTCCACCTGCCCGCCGCCGACCGACTTCTCTTCACCGACCGCATGGTCCCGCAAGGCGAGATTCATGGCGTCGAGTACATCGTTTACGTGGACCCCGCCTGCTACAGCCAGGTGGGCAGCGCCCTCGAACGCACCGAGGTGGCGCGGCTGGTGAGCCGCCTCAACAAGACCCTGGAGGGCCGCACCTTCATCCTCATCGGGCCGGGCCGCTGGGGCTCCGCTAACGTCCAGTTGGGCGTGCCCGTCTCCTATGCCGATATCTATAATGCCCGCGCCCTGGTTGAGTTGTCCGTTGGTCCAGAGGGCTTGGCCCCCGACCCGTCCTACGGCACCCACTTCTTTCAGGATTTGGTCGAAGCCCAGATTTATTCCCTGGCCATCCACACGCATGCACCCAACGGCGCGCAGCCTGGCGCCTCCGCCGAGTCCAATGACTACCTCAACTGGGACTTTCTCACCCGTTCCGCCGACCAACTCGGCGCGCTCCTGCCCGGCGCCACCGCGCCCCAGCACTGCCTCAAGGTCATCGATGTCGTCGCCGAGCGCGGCGGCCAGCGCGTGAATGTGCTCATGGACGGCGCGAAGGCGCTGGCCTTCTTCGCTGAGAAGAGCTAAGACTCCCCCTCCCCCTTGACTCGTTGTATACTGCCCGCCCGGCCCCCATGCACGGCCGCCTCAATCGGAGTTGACGCCTCATGAAAGTTTCCTGCCTGCAAGAAAACCTCGCCAAGGGCCTCAGCCTCGTCTCGCGCGCCGTGGCCGCCCGCAGCACCCTGCCCGTGCTCGGCAATATCCTCCTCGCCACCGATAACGGCCAACTGCGCCTCTCCGCCACTAACCTCGAACTGGGCATCACCTGCTGGATCGGGGCCAAGATCGAGGAAGAAGGCTCCACCACCGTCCCGGCCAAGACCTTTGTGGACCTGGTGAACACCTTGCCCCCAGAGCAGGTGAACCTGGACCTGACCGCCCGCACCCAAACCCTCAATCTAAATTGCGGGCGCACCCAGGCTCACATCAAGGGCATCGACGCCCAGGAGTTCCCCCTCATCCCCTCCCTCGACCGTGACGGCGCCATCGAGCTCAACGTCGAGGACTTCCGCGAGATGATCAGCCAGGTGACGTTCGCCGCCGCTACCGACGAGGCCCGGCCCATCCTCACCGGCGTGCTGGCGCGCATCGAAGGCGGCGTGCTCAAGCTCGAAGCCGCCGACGGCTTCCGGCTGGCGGTGCGCAAGGGCCACCTCTCGTCGGCGCCCTCCGCCAGCGTCAACGCCGTCATCCCCGCCCGCGCCCTGGCCGAGCTGGGCCGCCTCATCACCGCCGACGAGCCGGTGCACATGAGCCTGCCCCCCGGCCGCGGCCAGGTCATCTTCCGGCACGACAGCGTTGAGCTCGTCTCGCAGCTCATCGAGGGCTCGTTCCCGGACCTCACCGCCGTCATCCCCAAGAACTACACCACCCGCACCGTCCTGTCCACCGACGCCTTCCGCAAGGCCTGCCGCACCTCCGACATCTTCGCCCGCGAGGCGGCCCACACCGCCCGCATCAAGGTCAAGCCCGGCACCGACCTCATCCCCGGCCACGTCTCCATCTCCGCCACCTCCGCCGAGACCGGCGACAACGTGGCCGAGATCGACGCCACCGTCGAAGGTGTCCCGGTCGAAATCGCCTTCAACGTCAAGTACCTGGTGGATGTGCTCAACGTCATTACGACCCCCCACGTCGCCCTGGAGACCTCCGCCGCCACCAGCCCCGGCGTCATCAAGCCCGTCGGTCCCGAGGACGACTACCTGTACGTCTGCATGCCCATGCACCTGGGCAAGTGAGTGCCGCTGCCACATTAATGCCAAACGGCGCGGGCCACGTCCCGCGTCGTTTGCTTTGTCCCCACAACATCTTGTGCCTGGGGCGCGGGCCCCTTATGGCCCGCGCTTTCTTCTTTGTCCTCGCACTGTCTTGCGCCCACGGACCAGGTGCCAGGCCCACCCTTCGCAGGAGCTATCCATCGTAGGAGCGCTTTGCAGGCGCGACCGGCGGCCGCCTCTGCCGCCGAACCCCGGCCAGGACGAGCCGCCCCACTCGCCTTTCACGCCATTGATTACGGTCGCCGTTCCCCCTCCGGCAGCGCAGCTAGCCACTGCTCCGCCTCCCCCGGCGTCCGCAGCCGCACGACGCTCAAATGCCGAAACTCCGGCTGTTCGCCCACTCCCGCGTACCGCTTCCGTAATTTGGGAAACGACTTGAGTGCCCACACAAACAGCGAGTCGCGGCTTAGGAACTGCGCCCGCCACGACTCCGTGTTGCCGTGCCACAATACCTCCCGCCGCGCGATGCGCCTCACCGACCGCCGCGCCAGCCGCCCCAGCGTAAACAACAGGGGATAATCCAGCCACACGACGGCATCGGCCCGCGGCCAGACGATGTCGCGGAGAAAGCTGTAGTTGCCGTCCGCCACCCACCCCTCGCCAGCCATCGCCTCCGCCGTCCGCGCTCGCACCACCTCGCGCGGCTCCGGCGTCCAGTTCGGCCCCCACGCCAGCGCGTCTAGCTCGATATGCGGCACTCCCAGCCGCTGTGCCAGTGCCGCCGCCAACGTCGTCTTGCCCGACCCCGTGACGCCGACGACCGCCACCCGCCGCATTGCCCTACCACTTGCCACACAGCCTCAATGCCCGCAGCGCTTCCAGTGTGACGTGCCCGTCCCGCGCCGGCCCATCCTCGCTCGGCCAGCGCCCGTCTTCCGCCTGCATCTCCGCCAGCCGGTCGGCCGCGGCCGTGATCAGGCTGTCTGTCGCCGGCACCCCCGCCAGCGCGAACGTCGTCACAATCCAGGCCAAATTGCTGGCTGGCATCTCCCCCAGCCAGGTGTAGAGATGCCCGCACACCCGCTCGGCCGCCTCCGTCTGCCCTAGCCGCCGCCACAGCCCCGCCGCCAGCCAGTGCGCGTGCAGAAAGCTCGGCAGTCTGCCCGCCTCGTCCAGGTGTCTCAGCAAATAGGCGCCCGCCCGCTCGGCCGGCGCCTGGTCCTCGCCCAGCACCGCCATCCAGAACCCGCAATTCGCCGTCAGGTACAACCGTGCCGCCAAGTCGCCCGGCTTCGCCCACGGCGGCGCGCTCTCGGCCACGCGGGCGTCTTCTTCCCAACTGCCCGCCGCTCCCTGCCTCGTGGTGATGAAATCTACCGCCGGCTTCAGCGCTGGGTGCGGCATCGGTATCCCCATCTGCTCGGCCTGCGCCAGCCGGTAGCACGTCGCATCCAGCGACGAGTAATCCTCTGCCCAAAATGGCGCCCAGCCCCCATCCGCCCGCCGGCCTGCCGTCAGCACCTCGATCTCCGCCTCGCTGGGGCACTCCGCCTCCAGCACATACCGCAGCCGTGCCAGTTCCACGGCCTCCCCGCGCCCGCGCACGAAGCCTATTGCCTTCTCAATATCCACGCCGCCTACTCCTTACCCGATGACCGACCACCGGCAACCGCGAACAGACCAAAGACGAAGGACGAATGACGAAGCATGTTTTCGTAGTTGCGAATTTATTCGCTCCCGCTCGGACGACCAGTCGAGGGCGAGTAAATCCGCTACTACAAATACAGACCTCAACTCCCACCGCCGCCTCCCGTCATCCACTCTTCACGTTTCACGCAGTCGTCGCTTGCCTCAGCCGCGCATACTCGCGGCTCCCCGCGAATTTCCTCAACTCCGCGATCCGCCGCGCCATGCTCGGGTGCGTCGCCAATGCCTCGCCCAGTTGGTTCAACAGCTCGTCGTCGCTGGCCTCCACCTGCCGCAGCGCCAGCGCCATCTCGCCCGCGTCCCGCGCGCGCCCGCCGGTCGCCAGCTTCACCAGCGCCGACACCGCCTTGTCCAGCTTGCCCGTCGCCAGCAGCCCGGCCCGGTCGGCCGAGTGCTCACAGGCCCGGTTCCACCCCAGGAACGCCAGCCGCATCAGCGCAAACGCCGCCGAGGGGCTGGGGATGCCCGCCAGCCCGCCCACCAGCGAGTTGAGCCAGGTGTGCCCCAGCCGAACGTGCCCCAGTTCGTGGCTGATGACGAAGGCGATCTCGTCCGCGTCCAGCACCTGCAGCAGCGCCGAGTGGATCACCACCACTTTGGGCGACGACAGCCCGAAAGTGTAGGCGTTGAGCACCCGGCTGGGCGTCACATACACCTCCACCGGCCCCGGCCCCAGCCGCGCCGTCCCTGCCTGCACCAGCGCGTACAGCCCCGGCGCGCGCTCCGGCGTCACTGGCACCGCGCTCTTCATCAGGTCTTCGTGGTGTGCCCGCGTGCTGAAATAGGCGAACACCACCATCGCCGCTACAAACAGCACGCTCCCGCACACCGTCGCCGTGGCCGTCACCGCGATGACGACCAGCACCAGCGCCAGCGTGCCGAACAATATGATGTGCTCGCCGGGATAGCGGTAGCCAGAGGGCGGGT
Source organism: uncultured Anaerolineales bacterium (assembly GCA_964497615.1). GTDB lineage: Bacteria > Chloroflexota > Anaerolineae > Anaerolineales > UBA6663 > CAZCEC01. The sequence continues at coordinate 99,998 of CAZCEC010000004.1, forward strand.
AGGAGGTCAATGAGTTTGTCCAGCGATGGAGGTCGTCTCAAAACATCCGCTACTGATCGGCTGCCGCCCGTTCGGCCAGCACGATGGCCCCCAGCACCCCCGCCCGCGCCCCTAGCCCCGGCGGCACGACGTAGTCATCTATGCGTTTCAAGAGCGCCGGCACCTGCACGTAACCATTCAGCAGTTTCTGCGCCTCGGCGCGGATCATGGGGAACAGCCCCGCGTGCCCCGCCACGCCCCCGCCGATGATGATGCGCTGCGGCGACAGCGTGCACACCAGATTCGCCACCGCCTGCCCCAGGTAATGCGCCTCCAGCGCCCACGCCGGGTGGTCGGGCGGCAGGGTCTCCGCCGGCTGCCCCCAGCGCGCCTGCATCGCCGGTCCGCACGCCAGCCCCTCCAGGCAGTCGCCGTGGTAGGGGCAGCTTCCGGCGAACGGGTCTTTGTCGCGGTCATGCCCCACGCGCATATGCCCCATCTCTGGGTGCAGCAACCCGTGCAGTGGTTTCCCGTTCGCCAGCGCCCCCCCGCCGATGCCGGTGCCCACGGTGAGATAAACGAAGGTGTCCAGCCCCTGCGCCGCCCCCCAGCGCCACTCCCCCATCGCCGCGCCGTTCACATCAGTGTCGAACCCCACCGGCGCGCCCGTCGCCGCCCGGATCGGTCCGGCCACGTCCACCTGCCCCCAACCCGGCTTCGGTGTCGTGGTGATGTAGCCAAACGTAGCTGACGCGGGGTTAAGGTCCACCGGCCCAAAGCTGGCGATGCCCACTGCCGCTAACGGTCCATACCGTGTCTGCTGTTCCTTAAGGAAGTCCACCGCCCGGCCGAGGGTCTCAGCCGGTGTGGTCGTCGGGAACCGTGTCTCGCCCAGCAACTCGTTCGGTCCGCGCCCGATGGCGCACACGAACTTCGTCCCCCCCGCCTCAATGCCGCCATAGAGACTGTCCATCATTGTCCCGTCCAGGAGAAAGTGTTGGCGGCGCTGAGGGCTCCCGCCGGCTCATACGCCGGCTGCCCGTTGCCCGTGGTTCCCGCCTGCCGCACCACCTGCACCGTCCAGCTATACACGTGCGCCGCATCTTCATCCGGCGCGAAGTTTGGCGGCAGGGTCAGGTTGGTCTGGCTGGTGGCGGTCTGGTAGCGCCGGTTGCAGTTGCACGTCACGTCTTCGACCGTCACTTGATAATACTGGCCCGCCGGCAAGGTGCCCACCGCCGCCCACTGAAGGGTGACGGTCGCCCCCGCCGCGAACGTCTGCCCGCTGGCGGGCGCGCTCAGGCTGGGGGCCGGCCAGGGCGCCGGCCCGGATGGGGTGGCCGTCGCCGCCAGCGTGGCCGGCGGCGTGGGCGTGCCGCCAATGGGGATATACAGCACCTGGCCCTCGGTGATGAAGTTGCATTCGCCCACCCCGTTCGCCGCTGCCATGGCCTCCATGCTCACGCCAAAGTAGATCGCAATCGCCAGGCACGTGTCGCCGGCCTCCACGATATAAGTCGGGTAGGCCGGCACACTCACGGCGGTGCTGCCCGGCGCGGCAGTGAAGCGCGGCCCGATGGTGGCCGTGGGGTACGGCACCAGCACCGTGTGCCCCACCGCCACCACGCACTCCGGGCCCAGGTTGTTGGCCATGATGATGCTCTCCACCGTCACCTCGTAGATGAGGGCGATCAGCAGGCACGAGTCGCCCTCCTGGACGACGTACTCGATCGGCGGGCGCGGCGTTTCGGTGGGGAGGGGCGTGTTGCTGGGCGTGGCTGTGGTGGTGCTGGTGGGCAGCGGCGTGAAGCTGGGCGTGATGGTGGCCGTGTCGAACATCATCATCACCGCCTCGGGCAGCGGCACTCGCCCGGTGCCCATCAGCATGGCCAGCACCCCCACCCCGATGAGCAGCGCCAGGATGCCCAGCATGATGGGGCTGGTGCCGCGGCGCCCCGGCGGCCGGCGCAGTCGCTCCGCCTCGCGATACAGCTCGGTGCCGCACACCAGGCAGCGAGCGGCCGTATTAGCCACCCGCGACCCGCACAGCGGGCACAGCCGCGGCGGCGGCGTAGCAGGGACAGGGGAACGTTTCATCGATGCCGGCCCAACTCCAAAAAGTCATTATACCCGCCGCCCTAAGCCGCTCGGGCCGCGCGCATGCGCCGCTTTCCCGCCGGTTGGCCGTCTTTATGCGTTCTTTATCCACTCCCGCCCATTCTTTGTGGCGCCTTTATCTCCACCGGCTAGAGTAAAAGCATGGCTGCTCAAACGCATCCCTTGCCCGCACCGGTGGCCCGCGCCCCCGCCCTGGCGGCCACGCCAGGCCTGCCTGCCGCCTTGGCGCTAGTCCCCGCTCGCCGCTTATTGGTGCTGGTGCCGGTCTTGCCTCTGGATGAGCCGGCCCTTGCCCGGCAGGCCGTCCGCCTGGCTTCGCCGCGCGCCTTGCGCATTGTTTTCGTGGGCCTGGTTCGCACCGCCGCGGAGGAATCCGCGCTTCGCCGCCGCTTGGCCAGCCTGGCCACCCTCGCCCGCGCCGACCAGCAGCCGGTGGATACTCTCCTGTCCACCGACCGCCAGTGGCTGGCCGCCGTGCGCGCCGCGCGCCAGCCAGGCGACGAATTGGCCTGTCTGGCCGGCCAAACTAGCTTCGGTTGGGGCCGCCGCCGCCCCCTGTCCATTGCCCTGGCCGCGGCCCTGCGCGTTGTCGTTCACGAGTTGGACGGGTTGGCGCTTCCCGCGCCCGCCGCCCAGCGCCGCGCCGCCGCAGGCGCCCTGGCTGGTTTCGCCGCGCTGATTGGCCTCTTCCTCTGGCTGCAAATCCAGGCCGTCACTTTGCCGGCTGGCGCGATTCAAGCAGCCTTTCTCGTTGCCCTGGTCATCGCCGAATTCGCCCTCATCGCCGCCTGGGACAAGCTCAACCGCTAAGCCGCCTGCCTGACGCCTCCCCCGCGCTTCCCCGGCGATCTTGCGCATTATGCAAATCTGCGCTTGATTGCGCCCTCCCCGCGCCCTATACTGCCCCAACGCGAATCGGCCGGATGCGCTTTGGTCCGGAACCACTCCCAGCCCGGCTGCGTCTCACTCCAGATGCGCCGAGAAACGATACCCATATGCGCCTGCGCCCTTTGCGCGCCCTGATCCGCAACTACCGCCAGATTGCCGTCCTCTTGGCGCTGATCTTCGCCAGCGCCCTGTGCGCCGCCCTGCTGGTCGTGCGCCTCCTGCATTCGCGCAGCTTCGGCTACATTGGCTTTGGCTGGAATCTCTTCCTGGCCTGGCTGCCCATGCTGTGCGCGCTGGCCGCCTATAACCTGTACAAGCGCCGCTCCCGCCTCAGTTGGCTCGTCGTCCTCGGCTGCGCGGCGGTGTGGCTGCTCTTCTTCCCCAACGCCCCCTACCTGCTCACCGACATCGTCCACCTCGCGCCGCGCCCCGAGGTGCCGTTCTGGTACGACCTGCTGCTGGTCATGGCCTTTGCCCTCACCGGCGTGCTCCTCGGCCTGGTCTCCCTGTTCCTCATGCAGATGCTGGTCAATCGCGCGCTTGGGCCGCTGTTCAGTTGGGTCTTTGCCGTGGGGGTGCTGGGCCTCAGCGGCTTCGGCATCTACCTGGGCCGCTTCCTGCGCTGGAACAGTTGGGACCTGTTCCTCAATCCCATGCAGCTTCTGGGGGATGTGCTCCACACCATGCGCCACCCCCTGGCCAACTGGCGCACCTTTGCCTTCTCTGGCTTGTTCTCGCTAGTGTTCCTCTCGGCCTACCTCACCTTCGCCGCCCTCGCCCATTGGCAGTGGGAGCGCCAGCCCAACGAGCCGGAACGACTTCAGTAAATCCAGGGGAAGAACTTCTTGGTCCGCCCTCGGTAGTCCGCGTACCCCGGGAACTTCTCTGCCAATCGCGCTTCCTCGCGGCGCGTCTTCAGCTCAAACCACACGAACAGCGCCGCCGCGCCCAACAGCGCCAGCCAGCTATGCGTCAGCAGCCCCCACCCAAACGCGCCCAGCAGCAGTCCGCCGTAGATGGGATGCCTCACCAGCCGGTACGCGCCATGCTCCACCAGTTGAGCATCGTCCAGCGGGTGCGGCAGCGCGCTCAGGTTGCGCCCTAACCCCAGCAGCCCCGCCAACCCCAGCGTCCCACCCATCGCCCCCAATGCCAGCCCCGCGATGCGCGCTGCCCACCCCCAAGGCGCCGGCCAGCCCTGCCCGCCCCAGCCCGCAAGCGGCGCTAGTGCAATCAGGCCGAACAGGACGAACTGTCCCACCACGTACCACTCCCCTCGCTCGCCCTTCCACCATGCTGATCGGTTCATGTTCACCACGTCCTCAAGCTACCCAGAAGAACTGGCACCATGCATAGAAATAGAACGCCTGCAGCATCCCCCCGGCCGCCATGATCGCCATATCCACCGCCGGCCGCCGCCCCAACTGCGCTGCGAGCATGAATACCGGGAACGCCACCAGGTAATAGCGCGCGGTGGACAGCAACTGCCCGCTGAACAGGGGCGGCAGCACCAGCAGCAGCGCATACAAGCCATAGGCCGGCGCCGGCAGCCGCCGCAGGGCCCACAGCGCTCCGCCCACGAACATCGCCGTCAGCGCCTGCTCCACCCCGGTGATGTAGCCAATATACGGCTGCGGGTTCAGCACCACCTCCCACGGCAGCGCCGCTGCCCGCGCCCACGCCTCGCGCGTGTGGATGGTCGCCAGGAAGTCGCCCGTAATCGTGTACTGATAATAGAAGAAGCCCAGCAGGCTGGCCGGCATCAGCAGGAACCAGGCCGCGTCCAGCCGCACCCTGCGCGGGTCCCAGCCCATCTCGCGCAGATACATCAATCCTACCGGCACGGCCACCAACACCCCCAACGGGCGCGTCAGGGTCAACGCCGCGCCTGCCAGGCTCGCCCATCCCCATGCCTTCCGCTCCGCCGCGTAAAACGCCGCCAGCGCCAGGCACAAGAACGCCGCCTCCGTATAGAAGGCCGATAGAAAGAACCCCGTCGGAAACAGCAGCGCATACAGCACCGCCCGCCGCGCCGCGCCCGCGTCGCCCGTCACCCGCCAGGTCAGCCGGTTCAAAAACACCATTGCGCCCAGCAGGAATGCGTTCGATACCAACACTCCCGCCAGCAGGGTCGCGCCAGCGCTCTGCACCGGCGAGAGCAGCGTCAACAGCTTCACTAGCCCTGGGTAAAGGGGGAAGAATCCCAGGTTGCTCTCCACCGTGCGGATGTCGCCCGGCGCGTAATAGCCGTTTTGGATCAGATCAAAGTACCAGCCCGTGTCCCAGCGTCCCCACACATCAATCAGCCGGATCGGTGTAAACTGCCAGCCGCGCGCCGCCGCCTCCGCGATGGGATAATCCGGGTTGGTGGGCAGATGGCCGGCCAGGCTGGCGATGAGCACCAGCAGCGCCCGCGTGATGAGCAGCGGGACCAGCACATCGCCCACCAGCCACGGCTGGTGCTCGCGCCAGCGCGCCGCCGTCCAATGCCCAATTCGCTTCGGCCAGGCTTCACGCATAGAATCTGCGCTCAAAATAGTGTCTTAGGCGAGAGAGAATCAACGCCGCTCAGTGTCCGTAACACGCAAAGAGACAACCCGTCGGCCGTGCGCCCGTGGTGGTTGAGTAGCAATGGTGGCATGTTATCACGATTGAGCGTCCGTCTGAGTGTATTGAGCCTGCTGGTGCTGGCGGCTCTGGGGGCGCGCGCCGGGCTGGCCGCGGCCCAGCAGCCCCCTCCGGCGGAGGCCGGCGACCGTTTCTACGTCGTCGTGAGCAGCGCCTACGCCCGCGCTGTGCCGCTGCCCTCCGGCGATCCCGTCTTCTCCCTCTTTCGCGGCCAGGACTATCCGGTGTTGGATGTCACGCCCGACGGCGCGTGGCTGCTGCTGCCCGGTTGGCCGGAGCCGGGCTGGGTCCAGGCCGATTACGGCCTGGTCGCCCCCGCTGGCGGCCCGGTGCCTGCACTGCCCCCGCTCGGCCCGGTGCCCGTGGTGCCGGCCGGCGTGCTGCCCCAGGTGAGCGAGTTGGCCGCCGAGTACTATGCCGCTGGCCTGGCCCAGGGCCGCAACCCCGCCGCCTTCTCCAAGTTGGGCGACTGCAATACCGAGAACGGGCGCTTCCTCGTCATGTTCGACCCGCCGCAAGACTACCGCCTCGGCGAACATGCGAACTTGCAAGGCGTCATTGACCACTTCGCCGGCTCGTTCTCGCGCGTCAGCCTGGCCGCCGACTCCGGCTTCAGCGCCGATTCCGTCCTCAATCCCATCTGGGCCGATCCCGTCCTGTGCCAGCCAGGCGAATCGCCCCTGGCCTGCGAATATCGGCTGCACACGCCCAGCCTCGCCCTGGTGAATCTGGGCACCCACAGCGCGCCCTCCATGCTGGAGTTTGAAGCCAACCTGCGCCGCCTGGTCGAAGCCTCGCTGTCCGAAGGCGTACTGCCCATCCTGGCCACCAAGGGCGACGACGTGGAAGGCGGACAGCGGGTGAATGCCGTCATCCGCGCCCTGGCCGCCGAGTATCAACTGCCCTTGTGGGACCTATGGGCGGCCATCCAGCCCTTGCCCGCCGACGGTCTCGCCTCCGACGGCATCCACTTCACCTATGGCCGGTCCTACTTCGACGATCCCTGGGCCATGTCGCGCGGCTGGACCTGGCGCAACCTCACCGCCCTGCTGGCGCTCGATGCCGTCTGGTCCGCCGTCCGCCCGCCCACGCTTAGTGACTGACCGAACACAGTTCGCGCTCGACCGCTAACTTCCGCCAGCCCCGCGCCGAGTTCGCCCGCCACACCGCCTCGCGTTGCCTGGGATCATCGTCTCAAACACGCCGCTGATTGTTGCCGCGCTCCCGTCACGGCCGCGGCGGGTCCTGCCCAACCCATGCTACAATCCGCTTGCACCTCTGCATTTCCATACTCCCACACAGGAGCTTACCCATGCCCGATGCCCCGAATGGTGCCAAGCCCGCCGAAGAGAAGACCGCTGAAATCAAGCCGCCCGAACCTAAGGACAACCTCGTCGTCACGCAGCACACCGCCACCCTCCGCGGGCAGACCTTCACCTACACCGTCACCACCGGCACCATCGTGATGAAGGAAGAGGCCGAGAAGACAGGCGAGAAGGCCGGCGAGTCCGAGGGCGAAAAGCCCAAGAGCACTATCTTCTTCATCGCCTACACCCGCGATGACGTGGAGGACAAATCGGCGCGCCCCATCACCTTCTCCTTCAACGGCGGCCCCGGCTCCTCCTCCGTCTGGCTGCACCTGGGCGTGCTCGGCCCGCGGCGGGTGTGGATGGACGACATCGGCAACCTGCCCCAGCCCCCCTACCGCCTGGTGGACAACGAATTCTCCCTGCTCGACCAGACGGATCTGGTGTTCATCGACCCGGTCAGCACCGGCTTCAGCCGCCCGGTGGTGGGAGAAAAAGCCCGCGAGTTCCACAGCTTCCAAAAGGACATCGAAACGGTTGGCGACTTCATCCGCCTGTACGCCTCCCGCTACCAGCGCTGGACCTCGCCCAAGTTCCTCATCGGCGAGAGTTACGGCACCACCCGCGCCGCCGGCCTATCCGGCTACCTGCAGCAACGCCACGGCCTGTACCTGAACGGCATCATGCTCGTCTCGGTCATCCTCAGCTTCCAGACCGCGCGCTTCGACCCCGGCAACGACCTGCCCTATATCCTCTTCCTGCCCACCTACACTGCCACCGCCTGGTATCACCAGCGCCTGCCCGCCGATTTGCAGGGCGACCTGCGCGCCGCCGTGCGCGCCGCCGAAGCCTTTGCCCTGGGCGACTACGCCAGCGCCCTCATGCAGGGCGACCGGCTCCCTGCCGCCGAACGCCGGCGCATCGCCGAGACCCTGGCCCGCCTCACCGGCCTGTCGCTGAGCTACGTCGAGGGCACCAACCTGCGCCTTAACATCCACCGTTTTGTTAAGGAACTGCTGCGCGACCAGCGCCGCACCGTGGGCCGCCTCGACAGCCGCTTCAAGGGCATCGACCGCGACGCCGTCGGCGAGGCCCACGAATATGACCCCAGCCTGACCAATGTGCTGGGGCCGTATGCCGCCGCTTTCAACGACTATGTGCGCCGGGCGCTAAAGTTCGAGAGTGATTTGCCCTATGAGATCCTCAACAGCAAGGTATGGCCCTGGCGCTTCGACCATGACAACCAGTACATCCAGGTGGGCGAGACCCTGCGCCACGCCATGACCCTCAACCCCTACCTCAAGGTCTTCGTCGCCAACGGCTATTACGACCTCGCCACTCCCCACTTTGCCACTGAATACACCTTCAACCACCTCGGCCTCGACCCCGAGCTTCAGGCCAACATCACCATGCACTATTACGAGGCCGGGCACATGATGTACGTCCACCTGCCCTCCCTGGCCCAACTTCACACCGACCTGTCCGCGTTCCTGCAAAGTGCGCTGCCAGCCGCGTAATCCCAGGTGCGAATATGCGGCGGCAAGGGAACCCCTGCCGTGACTTCAATTGCCGGGAGAGTAATTGCGGGACTTTCGGAATGAAGAACGCCTCAAACTATTGGGAGCTTGCCCGACGGTAGATTGACAGAGGAAAAGCCCAAGGCACGCCGAGATCATCTTCCCAGTCGTCATACAGCCCCATCCGAACGTCTGGCCGTAGCTCGTCAACTGAAAGGGGGATGAGATTCAGCGTAGGCCCTGCGCCGTTTAGCTTCAGTGCACCCGCCTCCACTCTCAGGTATTCGCCGGTCTCGGCGTTCTGCTCTATCCAGCCTCGCAACTCATCCGTGATCTCAAACGGATAGTCCGGGTGTTCGCGCAATCTCGAATCCAGGCCCTTTGGTAGTCGCACACGGATGCGATATGGTTCCTTTGGGTCGTCAACCTGTCGAATGGAAATTGACCGCCCGATTTTGTCGATGAAAGAACCCTCATAGTTCACTGCTTCACCGTGATTGGAGATGATCCAGGCATAATCAGCTTGGGCCGCAGAATTTAGCAGTCCACACGCTTCGCTTTGCGTAGCAGTTCATGCTGCCGCCCTCAGCATCCGGTACGCTTCCACTGGCCGCACTGCATACTCCCCTGCGTCCGCCGCCACCACCACGCTCTCATAGGGCTTTAGCGTCACGGCCTCCTCGCCGCACGCCACCTCCGCCCTCCCCTCCACCACCGTCAGCGCGTGAAAGCTCTCGCCGCCCGTGTTGCTCACCCAGGGCTCCGTTGCCCCCGTGATCACTTCCAGCGAAAAGTATTCGCCACTCACCAGCGGCTGCCGGTCATCCGCCGCCAGCCGCGGCGCGGGCGTCACGTCGCCGCTCAACCGCGGATTCACGGCCATGACCGACTCCTCGAGGTGCAGGTCGCGGCCCGCGCTGGCCGGCCGGCCCCAATCGTAGATGCGGTAAGTAATATCGGACGTCTGCTGAATCTCGTACAGGAACAGACCCGGCCCCAGCGCGTGCAGCGTGCCGGCCGGGATGTACACTGTATCGCCCGCCTGGACGCTGTGATACTGCACCCAATCCATGATGCTCCCCTCGCGGATGGCCCTCGCCACCACCTCGGGCGCGGCGCCCGGCTTCACCCCCGCGATCAGCCGCGCGCCCGGCTCCACCCTCAGCAAGTGCCAGGCCTCCGTCTTGCCAAAGTGCCCCAGCCCGTGCAGCTTGCGGGCCTGTTCATCGTTGGGATGCACCTGCACCGACAGCCAATCCGCGCAGTCCAGCAGCTTGAGCAGCAGCGGGAAGCGCTTGCCCGTCCGCGCCGTCGCCGTCCGCCCCAACAGCGCTTCGCCCGCGGCCTCCGCCGCCTCCGCCAGGGTGCGTCCCGCCCACGGCCCGCCCGCGATGCGGTTGTGCTCATACACGATCCACGCCTCGCCAATCGGCGGCCCATCCGCCCTGAGTCGTCGCCCGCCCCACACGCGTTCGCGATATTCAGGAACCAATTGCAGCAGTTTCGTCATCACTCGCCTCCGGTTGACGCCTCCGCCATTCTGCGCCATATTGAAATCTGACCGCGCCGCCGCGTTGGGAGGATCACATGCCCCCGCAGCCATCCGACTTCGACCTCGTCTTCGACCGCCTCAAGGCCCTGCTCGCGCCGCATGCCCGGCGCCTGGACGCAAGCGGCAGTGACGCATTATATTCGCTCGACACCCGCCACCAACTGCCCAACAAGCAGATGCTCAACTTCGCGGCCCTGCGCAAGGGCAAGGCCTACGTCAGCTTCTATCTCTTCCCGGTCTATATGTACCCCGAACTGCTCAAGGATATCTCGCCCGCGCTCAAGAAGCGTATGCAGGGCAAATCGTGCTTCAACTTCAAGACCGTGGATGAGCCGCTCTTCAAAGAATTGAGCCGGTTGGCGAAGGCCGGCCTGGCGCGTTATCAGGCGGAAGGCTTTCTCAAGCGATAGTGCGCCCGGTGCCGCTTCCGATCGGTTTTCCCCGCATGCGCCACGAGGCCGGCGAGCGCCGCGTCTTCCTGCCGGCCTTTGTCACTCGCCTGGCCCGGCGCGGCGCGCAGATCGTCCTCGAGCATGGCTATGGCAGCGAAATCGGCCTGACCCCTGCCGACTACGCCGCCCCCGGCCTGCGCTTTGGCGGCCGCACCGAGGCCTACGCTCAGGGCTACGTCATCATCCTGCGCTGCCCGGACGACGACGCCCTGCGCCTCATGCGGCCCGGCGCCTGTCTCCTCTCTATGCTGCACTACCCCACCCGCCCCCAGCGCGTGGCCTTCCTGCGCCAGTTGGGTCTGGAAGCGATCTCGCTCGATTCGCTTAAGGACGATTCCGGCCGGCGGCTGGTGGAGAACCTGCGCGCCGTGGCCTGGAATGGCGTCGCCGCCGCGCTGTCCGCGCTCCGCCAATCCTATCCCGGCAACGGCTTTGAAGACCCGGCGCGCCCGCCGCTGCGCGTCACCCTGCTCGGCGCGGGCGCGGTCGGCGCGCACGTGGTGCAGGCCGCCATCCGCTATAGCGACGAGACCCTGCGCGCTCGCCTGGCTGCCGCAGGCGTGCCCGGCCTGCGCGTCACCGTGGTGGACTACGACTTCACCCGCCACGAGCGCTACCTGCGCCCCCTGCTGGCCGAGACCGACCTGCTCGTGGACGCCACCCAGCGCCCCGACCCGGCCCGCCCGGTCGTGCCCAATGCCTGGCTGGCCGATCTGCCCGCTCACACGGTCCTGCTCGACCTTTCGGTGGACCCCTACGACTGCGCCGCTGATCCGCCGGCCACCAAGGGGCTGGAGGGCGTCCCCCAAGGCAATCTCGACCAGTATATCTTTGCCCCGGACGATCCGGCCTGGGACCGGCTGCCCGCCTGCATAGATACGCGCCAGCGCCGGTGGGCGGCCTCGTGCTATTCCTGGCCGGGCGTCCACCCGCGCCAGTGTATGCAGCTATACGGCCAGCAGCTTCAGCCCGTGCTGCGCACCCTGCTGGAAGTTGGCGGCGCGGCTCAGGTCAACCCGGACGGCCGCTTCTTCGAGCGCGCCATCGGGCGCGCCCTGCTGTCGCGCCAGCCGGCCTAAGGAGGCCAGATGCCCCTTCCCCAGACCATCGGTTTCCCGCGCATGATGAAGGAGCCGGGCGAGAAGCGCGTGTTCCTGCCCGAGTTCATCCAGTCTCTGGCCCGCGCCGGCCTGACGGTCTACATCGAAGAGGGTTACGGCTCGCGCTCCGGCTTCACGTTTAACGACTACCACCAGGGCGAAGAGGCGATCCGGCAGGCGGAGCGCGAGAAGGTCTTTCAGCAGGACCTGGTGTTGGTGCTGCGTTCCCCCCTGCGCGAGGAGTATGGCCTGCTGCGGCCCGGCGCCTGCCTCATCTCCATGCTCCACTTCCCCACCCGGCCCTTGCGCGTGGAGCGCCTGCGCCAACTGGGCCTCAACGCCATCTCGCTCGACAGCATCGCCAACGACATCAGTCTGCGTCTGGTGGAGAACATGCACGCCGTCGCCTGGAACGGGTTGGAGGCCGCCTTCGACGTGCTGGAGCGCGCCTGGCCCGGCCTGCACCCGCCGCACGGCGGCCCCACGCGCGTGCTCATCCTCG
>CAZCEC010000004.1:112095-156153 GCA_964497615.1 uncultured Anaerolineales bacterium
ACGCCGTCGAGGCCGCCACCAAGCTCGGCAACGTCGAGCGCTACCAGGAGCATCTCCGCGCGGGCGGCCCCGGCAGCCTCGCCCTCACCGCCGGGCGCGCCCTCACCCGCCAGCCCGAGCGCCTGCGCGAGCTATTCAGCCAGGCCGATATCCTGGTGGATGCCACCCAGCGCCGCGACACCTCTCGGCCTGTCGTCCCCAATGCCTGGCTCGATTGGCTGCCCGACCACGCCGTCGTCACCGACCTGGCTGTGGACCCCTACACGTTGGACACGAACCCGCCGGTGGTGCGCGGCGTCGAGGGCATCCCGCAGGGGAGTCTCGATCAATATGTCTTCAGCGCCGGCGACCCCAATTGGGACAAGACCGTGCCGCCCTCGGTGCCCTCGGCCAGCCGCCGCACCGTCGTCTCCTGCTACTCGTGGCCCGGCATCCACCCCGAGGCCTGCATGCGCCACTACGCCCAGCAACTCGAACCCCTGCTGGAACCCCTGCTCGCCAAAGGCTATGCCGCCCTCTCGCCCAATGGCGGCTACTTCGAGCGCGCCCTCTACCGCGGCACGCTTACGGCCTGGCTCAAGTCCGGCGAGTACACCGCCCGCCCGCGCTGATCCGGGCGGCCTAATCTACCAGCGCGGCCAGCCGGGCCGCCTCAGCCTCCCAGCCCTTCAGCACCTGCATGTGCGCCTCGCGCTTGGCCGCATCCTTTTCCCACCCGGCCAGCACCTCCTGCATGTGCTTGTAGTACAGCGCCAGTTGCCGCACCGGCGTCCCCCGCCGCTGGCCATGACCGTTGTCGGCACCCAGGTCCTGCTCCAACTGCGCCAGCACCCGCAGCCAGTCGTCCGCAGTTTGTCCCGCGAAGCGTTTGAAGTCCCGCGTCACCCACTGCCGCTCGAACAGCGGCCGCTCGGCCCACCCCGCCGACTGCTCGGCCAGAGTCTGCCGCACCGCGTGCGCCAATCCCTGCGCCTCCGCCCGCTGTTCGTCGCTCAGCCCCGCCGCCTCGGCGCTCGCCTTGCCTTCCTCGATCCCGGCCGCATTAAGCGCCTGCCGCGACCCGATCTCCGCGCCCCGGAACTGCTGGGCCAGCGCCACCGCCGCCGCAAACCCCGCCCCGGCCGCCTCGGCCGAGATTTCGTGTTCCTTGCTCATTGCGCGGAACTCGTCTACGGTCTTGCCATACAAACTTGCCACCACGGGCACCGCCGCCTCGAACCCCGGCGTCATCACCAGCCCTGGCCCAATCGTAAAGGCGATCACCCCGGTCCCCTCCAGCTCCATGTCCAGGGTCCGCGCCAGGTCCACCTGCGCGGTCTTGAGCACCTCGTACGCCCCCATATAGGCCCCGCCCGCCGAGGCCACCGCCACGAAGACGCCCTTGTTCCGCTGGAGCATGCCGGGCAAGAATGCCCGCGCCAGCAGCACCGGCCCGCGCAGGTTCACGCGGTAGCTCTTGTCCCAGGCCTCAACCGGCACGTCGTGGACCGCCCCCATCGGCGTCACCGTCGCGTTGTTCAGCACGATGTCCACCTGGCCCATCAGCCGCTCTGCCTCCCGCTTCAGCCGCGCCACGCTGCGCTCGTCGCCCGCGTCCGTCTGGACGAAGTGCGCCCTCCCTGGCCCAAACTCATCGGCCAGTTGCGCTTCGGCCCGCTTCCCGGTGTCCCGGTCAATCTCCGCCACGATCACCTTCGCCCCCAGCCAGATCAGCGCCCGCGCCGCTTCCAGCCCAATGCCGCGCCCCGCGCCCGTCACCACCGCGCCCTGGCCCGCCAGATGTTCTCGCGTCAGGCTGCCCGTGCCGATCAAGGGTATGCTTGTCATCGCCGTCGCTCCTTGCCGCAGGCCCGCGCCCAAATACCTCCGCCTGCTATGTCTCTATACGCTCCCGTGCGGCTCTGGGATGCGTCTCGGCTATACTTGCCTCACACACTCACTGGGGAGGAATTGGATGCGAATCGACGAGATTGACACTCCGGCCTTTGTCGTTGACCTCGATGTGATGGAGGCCAACTTGCACGACGCCCAGCGCTACCTCGACCAGCACGGCCTCGCCGCCCGCCCGCACATCAAAACCCACAAGATCCCCGCCATCGCCCAGATGCAGATGGCCGCCGGGGCCGTGGGCCTCACCTGCCAGAAGATCGGCGAAGTTGAGGTCATGGCCGCCGCCGGCCTGCGCGACCTCTTCCTGCCCTACAACATCGTTGGCGCCGCCAAACTGGAGCGCCTAGTCGCCCTAGCGCGCCGGATTACCCTCAGCGTCACCACCGACTCCGAGACCGTCGCCCGCGGCCTGTCGGCGGCCTTCCATGCCGCCGGGTTGGAATTGCCCGTCCTGGTGGAATGTGACACGGGCGGGGCCCGCTGCGGGGCGCCCACCCCCCAGGCCGCCGCCGACTTGGCCCAGGCCATCGCCCGCCTGCCCGGCCTGCGCTTCGCCGGCCTGATGACCTACCCCAACAGCCCCGCCTTCGACCCCTTCATGGCCGCCGCCCGTGAGCGCCTGGCCGCCGTGGGCCTCCAGCCCGAGCGCGTCAGCGGCGGCGGCACGCCCACCCTCTACTCAGCCCACACCTACCGCGAGGTGACGGAGTATCGCGCCGGTGAATACATCTACGGCGACCGCAGCCACCTCCTCGCCGGCCGCATGCCCCTCGACCGCATCGCCGCCCGCATCCTCACCACCGTCGTCAGCCGCCCCGTGCCCGAGCGCGCTATCCTCGACGCCGGCAGCAAGACCCTCAGCGGCACCCTGCGGCGCGGTCTGGAGGGCCACGGCTATATCGTCGAATATCCGGACGCCGCGATCTACGACCTGACCGAAGAGCACGGCCACGTGGACCTGGCCGCCAGCGCCCGCCGCCCTGAGATCGGTGAGCGCGTCAGCGTCATCCCCAACCACATCTGCCTCGTCTCGAACCTCTTCACCCACGTCCACGGCGTGCGCGGCGGCGTGGTTGAGGTGGTCTGGCCCGTTGCCGCAAGAGGTCTTCTTCAATAACAAATCGGGCCGGGCGGGAGTGCGTCAAAGGTGCACTCCCGCCCGGCCCGCTTGCATCACTTCAGCCGCGCAGGCTTAGGGCATCGGTGTCCCGCGCCCCGCCACAAACAGCGCGTACCACTCCTCGCGGCTCAAGGTCACGTCATTCGCCCTGACGCTCGCCCGCAGCCGCTCCACATTCGTCGTCCCAATGATGGGCTGGATGCCCGCCGGGTGCCGTAACAGCCACGCCAGCGCAATTGCCTCCCGCGTGGTGTGGTGCGCCGCCGCCAGGTCGGCCACCGCCTTCGCTGCCCCGCGTACACGCTTATCGGCGCTACGCGGCGGGTTGATCAGTTGCCCCGTCGCCACCGGCCCCCACGCCTGCACCGTGATGTCGTGCAACCGGCAATAGTCCAGCGTGCCCGCCGCCGCGTGGTGCGGCCCCGCCCCCTGGTTCACCGTCACCCCGTCGTTGATCAGCGGCGTGTGCAGGATGTTCAGTTCCAGTTGATTCACCACCAACGGCTGCTTCACCCAGCGCCGCAGCAGCTCGACCTGCGCCCAGTTGTGGTTGCTCACCCCAAAGTGCCGCACCTTACCCGCCGCGTGCAGCGCATCGAACGCCCGCGCCACCTCCTCCGGCTCCACCAGCGCGTCCGGCCGGTGCAGCAGCAAGATGTCAATGTAGTCGCTCTGCAAGCGCCGCAGGCTGCCCTCCACCGCCCGCAGGATGTGGTCGTGGCTGAAGTCGTAGCGCCCCGGTGCGCCCGGCGGGTCGTCCTGAAAGCGGATCCCGCACTTGGTCTGCACCACGATCTGCTCGCGCAGTCCCGGCCGTGAATTTAGTAGTTCCCCAAACACCGCCTCCGACTTGCCCCGCGTGTAGATGTCGGCATGGTCGAAGAAGTTGATGCCCGCCTCCAGCGCCGCGTCAATCAGCCACGCCGCCCGCGCCTTCGCCTCGGCGGAGACCGCCGTGTCATCCCACCCCCCGCCCATCTTCATGCACCCATAGGCCAGGCGCGATACCACCAACTCAGTCTGTGCCAAACGAAACGTCCGCATCTCCACTCCCGATCACGCACATGCCCACACGCCCGCACCCCCACACCCCTACACTCCCTATACCGCCTACACACGTTCCATCTTCACACCTGCCGCCTCACATCCCCGCCCTCACCAGCACCCACACCCCCGCCGCGCCCAGCGCTGCCGTCGCCGGCAGCGTCAGCACCCACGCCCACAGGATATCGGTCGCCACCCGCCAGCGCACCTTATTCACCCGGTCCGCCGCGCCGGCGCCCAGGATGCTGGTGCTCACCACCTGCGTGGTGCTCACTGGCCCGCCCAGCGCCGCCGCCCCAAAGATCACGCTCGCCGCCGCCAACTGCGCCGCCAGCCCATGCACCGGCCGGATGCGGTAGAACTTAGCGCCCAGCGTCCGGATCAGCCGCCAGCCGGTGGTGAGGATGCCCAGCGCCACCGCCCCCACCGACAGCCCCACCACCCACACCGGGATGGCAAAGGGCTGCCCCGTCGCTGCCGCCACCCCCAGCGCCAGCAGCCCAATGGTCTTCTGCGCGTCATTGGCCCCCCAACTCAGCGCCAGCCCGCCCGCCGTGAGCACCTGCCCGAATCGGAACCACACGTTTACGCGCGGCGTGGCCCACTGCGCCAGCCAGTAAATCAGCCCCGTCACCACCCAGCCGATGGCCAGCCCGGCCGCCGGCGAGATGAACAGCGCTATCAACACCTTCACCAACCCGCCCACGTTCACCGCCCCCAGCCCGGCCCCCATCCACGCCGCGCCCACCAGCCCGCCCACCAGCCCATGCGACAGGCTCGACGGCAGCCCCCAGCGCCACGTCAGCCAGCGCCAGATCAAGGCGCTCAGCGTGGCCGCCAGCACCACCGCCGGCGAAGCGTGCGCCGGGTCAATCACCCCCTCGCCAAACGCCCGCGCCACCGCCAATCCAAAGATGAACGGCGCCGCCGACGCGGCCGCCGCGGTGAGCAGCAGCGAGCGCCGTGGCGACAGCGCCCGCGCCGAGATGACCGGCGCCACCACATTGGCGCTGTCGGTTACCCCGCCCAGGTAGGCCAGCAGCAGAATTGCGATGATGAGCAGTGCAAGCGTCAATACAGTTTCCTTGTGCGATGGAATGATCTATAGTATAGCTGTATGCGCAACTTGAATCGGATTGGCGCTGCACCATGAACGGCAACAGGAAACGCGATATGTTTTGGAAACGCCTCTTTCGCCGCCGCCAGCGGCCGGACCGGTTTCTTAAATTGATTTGCGATCAGGCGGGATATGCCCAGGCCGGTCTGGAGGCGCTGCAGGCCTACGTCAAGGCCCCCAGCGATGCCTCGGCCGCCACCGTGCGCCAGGTGGAGAAGGAAGCCGACGAGGTGCGCCGCATCCTGATCGACGAGCTCAACAAGTCCTTCGTCACCCCCATCGACCGCGAGGACCTGTTTGCCCTCTCGCGCGCCATTGACGATGTGCTGGACTACGCCGACACCACCGTCGAAGAAATGGTGACCCTGGGCGTAGCCCCCAACCAGTATCTCACCCGCATGGTGTCATTGCTGCGTGATGCCGCCGAGGAAATCAACCGCGGGGTCCAGCGCCTGGAAGACCGGCCCAACGTCGCCAACGACCACGCCGTCCGCGCCAAGGCCCTGGAGAACCGCGTCGAAGGCGTCTACCGCGAGGCCGTCGGCGCGCTTTTCAATGGCCCGCGCGACCTCGACCACGTCGTTGACATGCTCAAGCTGCGCGAGATTTACCGGCACCTCTCCAACGCCGCCGATCGCGGCGACGAAGCCGCCAACATCATCGGCGACATCGTCGTCAAGCAAATGTAGCGCTCAGTCGCGGTATCGCAGCGCCGGCTCGTACATTGCCCGCACGTTGGCCGTGGGCGTGTCCGGTTGCAGGTGGTGGCTGCTGCACAGGATATAGCCCCCGCCCGCCCCCAGCACCTGCACCCGCTCCCGCACCTCCGCCCGCACCTCGTCCGGCGTCCCGCGCGGCAGGGTTTGGTTGATGTCCACCCCGCCGTGAAACGCCAGCCGGTCCCCGTACGCCGCCTTGATCTGCGCCAGGTCCATCCCCTTGGCGTCCGGCTGGATGGGGTTGAGCACGTCCACCCCCAGGTCGATGAACTCCGGGATCAGCGGCCACACCGACCCGTCGCAGTGATACATCACCGGCTTGCCGAAGCTGTGCGCCACCTCCACCAACCGCGCGTGCCGCGGCCGCACAAAGTCGCGCCACATGTGCTTGGAGATCATCAGCGACGCCTGGGTCGCCACGTCGTCGTAAAAGTACACCATGTCCAGCCGGTCGCCCGCCAGTGCCAGCACCCGGCGCGTGTTCTCCACATAGATATCCGTCAGCCGGTCCATGATATACAGCGGCAGCTCCGGCTGGCCGGCCAGGTCCATCAGGAATTCCTGCATCCCCCGCAGTTGCCAGGCGATCTCGAACACCGACCCGATGCGGAAGCGCACGTGCGTCTCGCCGCCCGTGTCCATCGCCCGCAGGATGTCCGGCAGCGGCGAAAAATCCCACCAGTCTGGCTCCGGCCACGGGTGCTGCTTCAAGTCCGCCACGCTCTCGGCCTGGCTCAGCGGCCAGTCCACAAACCCCTCGTACGCGCCGAAGGTCGTCTCCACCCGTTCGCTGTGCGTGCCCCAGATGTCGTTCCAGGTGTGGTCTGGGTTGCGCTGCCGCCACATCCGGTTGGGCGTCGAGCGGTTCAGCGACCCCCACCAGTCCACCGCTGCGCCCGCGTGCAGCACCCGCTCCGGCGGCTGGCAGAACATGTCGTATGACAACAGCCGGCAGTCCACCTCCAGCGCCCGCAGCACCGCCTCGCGCTTCGGGTCCATGTATTCGTCCAGCGCCGACGGTGCGGGCGCCTCCGGCAGTTCCGCCGTCAACTTGGCCCACACCTCCGTCGTCGCCAAAAAGTCCACCGGCACGCGGTCTGGTTCCTCGTGCCGCAGCGCCGTTGCCACGCGTTCACGCGAGGTACTGGCCTGATCAGTTTTCCGAGAGTTAATCATGAACCTTGTCTTTGCGCGGTAATGGCTTCTCGAAGTTGACCCGCCAGAGCATCGGCGACATCATTTGTCATGCTGAGCGCGAACGCCAGCCAGCCGGGCCTGCCGGCCTCTTCGCGCGCGAAGCATCTCACTGATGACGCCCTGAGCCACCGCTGCGGCGTCACCCGCTGAAACCTGCGGGTTCAGCCATCGTGGCGATTATACACGCTGGTGGTTGGCCTCTGGCCTGTCTCTGCGTTACACTCCGGCCCATGCCCTTCCGCCTCCTGCCCGTCGCCAGCCCCGCCGACATCGCCCCCCAGTACCGCGCCTCGCCCATCGGCCTGCTCCTGGCCTATCACAACCTCAACCAGCCGCTCGCCGCCTACACCCAGGCGCAGTTGCTCATCGGCATGTGCATGGACCACCGCAAGCACTTGCGCATCCCCGACAACTTCGCCTACATCATCCGCGCGGGCGGCGCCAACCTGCGCTACAGCGAGTTCAAGGTCTCGTATGCCATCGCCGTCGGCGGGGTGCGCGCCATCGCCCTCATCGGGCACAATCAGTGCGGCATGGTCAACCTGGCCGCTCGCCAGCAGGCCTTCATTGATGGGTTGGTGGATGACGCGGGCTGGGAGCGTGAGGCGGCTGAGGCGCACTTCATGCACTTTGCGCCCCTGTTCGAGATCGGCAACGAGATTGACTTTGTCTTGAGCGAGACCCAACGGCTGCGCCGGCGCTATCCGAAAATCCTGGTCGCGCCGCTCCTATATAAGGTCGAGGACAATCGCCTCTACCTGATCCGCGAGGAATGACCGTGTCCATTACCTTCAGCCTCGGCGTGATCGCCTGCACCGCCTGGCCTGCCTGGCCCTTGACCATCCGTTGAAGGAGACCCCATGAACCTGCGCTCGCTTGGCCCATTTGTTGAACCGCAGCTCCCGCTGGATGACGCCGAGGCCGCCATCGCCTTCTACGCGCAGATGGGCTGCCGCGTCACGTCGCGCACCGCTTGGGGCATGCTCCAACTGGCCGACCCCGCCGGCCACACCCTCACCCTGTTTCCCCGGCAGTTCTGGCCCGAAGCGGCGATGGCCTTTCATAGCCCAGATCTCCGCGCGCTCAAGCTCGAATTGGCGGCTGAGGGTATTCCCATTGAGGAGGACAGCGTGGACCTGGAACCGCCCCGGCTCTCGTTCCGCGACCCGTCGGGGAACCTGATCTACGCCTATCTCCGTCCTGTTGAGCCCTCCGCGTAACGTTGGCCCATTCCCCAAGTCCTGCTTGCACCATTCCTACCCACGCCGTAAGCGGCTGCCAACGACGTAGCTCGATTCTTGCCACCTTTCCGTCTCGACCTTGCTCTTTAGAACAAATGTACCTATAATGGACATGCACCGCCAGCGTCGCGGCACATCCCGCCTCGCTTTGCCCGGCTCCACCTCATGCTGTGCATTCACGCCTCCACAGCCACAGCCATTCCATTATCCCTGGCTGCCCGGGCGCCACTTGCCCGGTTGGCCCAAATTCCTTCTGCGCCCGAGCCGCCGGTGATCTGCCCGCCTCATCCCGCTTTCCGGCGATTAGTGTTGATGATGTTGACGCTGACGATCATTCCACCCGGATTTCAACCAACATCCTCCGCCTGCCCGCGAAAATTGATGTTGACGATTCATAAAAGTGTTGTTAGGTAGAATCCCCCCGTGCCTTCTGATCCTCTCGCCCCCTTCCTGCCTCCCGTCCGCGCCTGGTTCCGCCAGGCCCTCGGCGCGCCCACCGCCCCCCAGGCCGAAGGCTGGCCCGCCATCCAGCGCGGCGAGCACACCCTCATCCTCGCCCCCACCGGCTCCGGCAAGACCCTCGCCGCCTTCCTCTGGGGTCTCAACGAACTCTTCCGCGAACCTGGCGCCTCGTCTGACACTACCCCCCCCTTCTCCCACTCGTTACGGGGGGAGAAGGGGTCGGGCGATGACCATGGTCCCCGGAACGAAGTGGAGCGGGAGGGGGGGCGGCCGCCTGGTGTCCGCCTCCTCTACGTCTCCCCCCTCAAGGCCCTCAACAACGACATTGAACGCAACCTGCGCGTCCCCCTCGACGGCATCCGCGCCGCCGCCCGCCAGCTAGGCCAGGCCCTGCCCGGCCTGCGCGTCGCCGTCCGCACCGGCGACACCCCCGCCGCGGCCCGCGCCCAGATGGTCAAACAGCCGCCGCACATCCTCATCACCACCCCCGAGTCGCTCTACCTGATCCTCACCAGCCCGCGCGCCCGCGAGATGTTCCGCACCGTCCACACCGTCATCGTGGACGAGATCCACACCCTCGCCGGCAGCAAACGCGGCGCCCACCTCGCCCTCAGCCTCGAGCGCCTCGAAGCCATCCTCGCGGCCGCCCCAAACGCAAGGGTCCCAACGGACGAATCTGCCGCACCCCCCGCTGTACTCAGCGGCGCACACTCCCGCCCGTCCACACTCACACACCTTCCACTTTCACACGCCTCTGCCCCCGCCCGCCTCCAGCGCATCGGCCTCTCCGCCACCATCCGCCCCCTCGAAGAAGCCGCCCGCTTCCTCGGCGGCCAGCAGCCCGGCCCCGGGGGCCTCCTTCCGCGCCCGGTCACCATCGTCAACGCCGGCTACCGCAAGCCCCTCGACCTCAACGTTGTCACCGTGGTGGACGACTTTCAGGACCTGCCCGCCTCCTCCATCTGGCCAGCCGTCGTCCCGCGCGTCCTCGACGACATTCGCCGCCATCGCACCACCCTGATCTTCGCTAACAACCGCCGCCTGGCCGAGCGTACCGCCGACCGCCTCAATGCCCAACTCGAAGGTGAGCAGTCCGAAGAAGCGCCGCCCGGCAGCACCGAGATCCTCGCCCCCGGCGGCCTGGCCCGCGACCGGGGCATGTTCGCCATCGGCGCTGAGGGCCCCTTCCGCGCCCACCACGGCAGCATGTCCAAGGAGGCCCGCCTCCAGATGGAAGCCGACCTCAAGGCCGGCCGCCTGCCCGCCCTGGTGGGCACCAGTTCGCTGGAGTTGGGCATCGACATCGGCGCGGTGGATGTGGTCGTCCAGTTGCAGTCGCCCAAAAGTGTGTCGCAGGGCCTCCAGCGCGTCGGCCGCTCCGGCCACCTCGTCGGCCAGACCAGCAAGGGCCGCATCTACGCCACCTTCCGCGAAGACCTGGTGGAGGCCGCCGCCATCGCCCGCGGCATGCTCGATGGCGCGGTGGAGTTGACCTACACGCCCCGCAACCCGCTCGATGTGCTGGCCCAGCAGATCGTGGCCATGGTCTCCATTGAAGATTGGCCCGCCCAGGCGCTCTACGACCTCGCCCGCCAGGCCTATCCCTACGCCGATCTGCCGCTCAGCGTCTTCCATGCCGTGCTCGACATGCTCACCGGCCGCTACTTCCTTGACCTGGCCGAGGCTCATGATAGCCGCGCCCTCAACTCGCTCCGCCCCAAGATCGCCTGGGACCGCGCCAGCGACACCCTCACCGCCCTGCCCGGTTCGCGCCTGCTCGCCCTCAGCAATGCCGGCACCATTCCCGATACCGGCGGCTTCGGCGTCTACCTCGCCGACGGCAAGACCCGCCTGGGCGAGTTGGACGAGGAATTTGTGCTGGAGACCCGCGTGGGCGACGCCTTCCTGCTCGGCAGCAGCGTCTGGCGCGTCACCGAGATTGGGAACGACCGTGTCACCGTCACGGGCGCGGCCGGCGCCACGCCCCGCATGCCGTTCTGGAACGGCGACTATCCCTACCGCCCCTACGAGTTGGGCCAGCGCCTGGGCCGCTTCCGCCGCGAAGTCGTCGAGCATTTGGCCGTCGAGCCGCCTGCCGCCACCGCAGCCTGGCTGCGCCGCGACTACGTGCTGGATGAGAACTCAGCCCGTAACCTCATTGCCCACGTCCAGCGCCAGCTTGACGCCGTTGGCGTCATGTCGTCCGACACCACCCTCGTCATCGAGACCTTCCAGAACGCCGTCGGCGACCGCCACCTGGCCATTCACTCGCCCTACGGCGGGCGCGTCAACGGCGCCTGGGCGCTGGCCCTGCTCAGCGCCTTCCGTGAGCGCCTGGGCGTTACGCCCGAAGTGCAGACCAGCGACGACGGCCTGCTCTTCCGCTTCCCCGATGCCGGCCCCGCCGCCCCGGTGGATGTCGTCCGCGCCCTCACCCCGGCCGCTGCCCGCGAGCGCCTGCTCCAGGAACTCCCCGGCTCGGCCGTCTTTGGCGCGCGCTTTCGCATGAATGCCGGCCGCGCCCTGTTGTTACCCCGCGCACGCGGCGGTAAGCGCACCCCCTTCTGGCTTCAGCGCCTGCGCGCCAAGGACCTGCTGGCCCTGGTGCAGTCCAACAACCTGAACGAGTTCCCCATCGTCGCCGAGACCTACCGCGACTGCCTGCAGGATGTCTTCGACCTGCCCCATCTCGAAGAACTGCTCACCCGTGTGGGCCAGGGCGAGGTGCGCCTGGTCCACATCGAGACCGTCTCGCCCTCGCCCGTCGCCGCCGGCCTGCTCTACAACTTCGCCAGCACCTACCTCTATGAGTGGGATGCTCCCAAGGCCGAGCGCCAACTGCAAACCCTCTCCCTCACCGGCGCCCTCCTCGGTGCTCCGCCCGCTGGCGTTCCCGACGGTGATCACGTAGTCGTGCCCTTTACCGGCACGCCGGGGCCCGCGTCCTCCGATTCCGCAGCCGTGCCCCGTGCGCAGCGCTCCCCTCAGGGGGTTACGGGCGCGCCCCCCTCCGGTGGTCGCGTAGCCGTGCCCTTCACGGGCACGCCGCTCGACCTCAGTGACCTCCTCCGGCCAGATGCCATTGTCAGCGTCACCCAGCAGGCCGCACACCGGGCCCCCGGCTACCGGGCCCGCACCCTTGAGGAATTTGCCTTCATCCTCCGCGAGTTGGGCGACCTCACCCCCGCCGAGGCGCAAGCCGTCGTCGCCGCGCCCTTGCCCGCCCACGCTGACACGTCACTCCCAGCCGCGCCGCCGGCCTCCTCCGCGTCCTCGCCCGCCTCCACCCGCACGACGCTCCCGGCCGCGCCGCCCGCGCCCGCTGAGTCCGCCCCTGCTCCTGCTGACATGTCATTCCGAGCCGCGTCGCCTTTACGCGGCGAGGAATCTCGCCTCTCCGCCGCCTGGCTCGATACCCTCGCCTCCCAAGGCCGCGCCGCCGCCGTCTACCTTGAACGCCTGTCCGCCGCGCGCGCCTCGGACGAACCGCGCTGGGTAGCTGGCGAGTTGGCCGAGCTCTACCGCGCCGTCTTTGCCTCGCCCGCCGCCCTTCCGTCCCTGCATCCGCCCGCCCTCGCCCTCCTCCGCCGCCACCTGCGCTGGGCCGGGCCCGTCACCGCCGCCAGCCTGCTGGCCCGCTATCCTTTCCAACCTTCCTGGCTCGATGCCGCCCTGGCCGCCCTCATCCAGCGCCGCGAAGTCGTCCTCGGCCATTTCACCCGCCGCGACGCCCTGGAGTATTGCGACGCCCACCTGCTCGACCACATTCGCCGCCGCACCCTCACCTTGCTGCGCAATGAAGTCCAGCCGGTCGGCCCCGCCGCCTATGCCGATTTCCTGGCCCGCTGGCAGCAGGTCGTGCCCGCCGCCCACGTGGCCGCCCAGCCAGATTCGGTTAGCACAGCCCCCGTCACCCCCGCGCCCGCCGCGCCCGCATTGTCAGCCCCAGCACCCGATGGCATCTTCGAGCAGATGCGCGGCCTTGCCCTCCCCGCCAGCCTCTGGACTGATGAAGTCCTGCCCGCCCGCCTCGGCGCAAGCTCGGCCAGCGCCCTGGCCTCCACCCCCAACCTCGTCTGGGCAGGGGACCCGGCCACGGCCAGCGACCCCAAGCGCCCCCGCTTCCGCTTCTTCTTCCGCGGCGAGGGTGGCGTCTTCCTGGACTCGCCCGCCGGCGCTGACCTCGCCCTCTCGCCCGCCGCCCGCCTCGTCCTGGACTTCCTTAAGAGCGAAGGCGCCTCATTCACCTCCGATCTGCTTGCTGGCGCCCAACTTCACACCGAGAGTCTCACGCCTGCCGTCCACGAACTCGTCCTTGCCGGCCTCGTCACCAACGATTCGCCTTCTGCCGTGCTTGAGTTGCTAAGTGCCGAGGCCTTACCTCCACCCCCCCACACTTCCACACCCTCTCACTCGCCTAGCAGCCTCGCCGCCGACCTCGCCGCCCGCCTGGGCGACCGCCAGGGGAAAGGTCCCCGCCCCCTCTCGGCCACCCGTTATCGCGCCGCCAAGCAGCGCGTGGCCCGCCGGCTACAGGCTCAGCTTGAGTCGCGTGTGTCGGCCCCTGCGCCTGTCCCGGCCAGCGCCGGCCGCTGGGCCCTCATCCACCGCGCCGGCATCCTCGGCCCTGCCCTCGCCCCTGATGAGCGCCTGCGCCGCCTGGCGCGGCTGCTCCTCGCCCGCTATGGCGTCGTGGCGCGTGAAAGCCTCGACCGCGAGACCCTGCCCGCCGATTGGTCCCAGCTTTATCCGGTTCTGCAAAACATGGAGTTGCGCGGCGAGGTCCGCCGGGGCTACTTCGTTACCGGCCTATCGGGCGCGCAGTTTGCCCTGCCCGAGGCCGTCGAGCGCCTGCGCGCCGCCCCTGGCGACGCTGTCTTCCTGCTCAACGCCGCCGACCCCGCCAACATCTACGGCGGCGACATCGCGCTGCCGAGCGGCCACACTTCCCCGCCCCGTGCCACCGCGCCGGTGCCGCCCGCCGCCCCCAACTCAACCGAAGACCCACCCGTAGCCGCACCCTTTACGGGTGCGTCTTCCCCGCCCATTGATGTCCCGTCCGCGCCTCTTCGCTTCGCCCGCCTGCCCTCCACGCACCTGGCCCTCTGGCGCGGCGCCATCGCAGTCCTGTTTGAGGATAACGGCGACCGCCTGACTGCCGCCCCCGGCCTCCCGCCCGAAGTGCTGCGGCACGCCCTCGCGGCCTACCTGAACCGCCCCGCCTCGCCGCGCCGCATCGTCGTCTCCACCTGGAACGGCACGCCCGTGCACGGCAGCCCCGGCCAGCCGCTGCTGCGGTCGCTTGGGTTTCAAAACACACCCTCCGGCATGGAGTGGCGCGGGGGGCCATAGCGCGGAGGCGCTTGGTGTACGCCCTATGCGGCGCGGTCCGCAAACGGGTTGCGCACGGTCACGCCCTCGATCACCTGGCCGTCGCTCAAGTCTTCCGACCACAAGACGCCGCAGTTGAGCCGCTTGGCGCTGACGGCAATCATTGCGTCCCAGAAAGAGATGTGGCTGTCCAAATGCAGGTCAATCGCTTCAAGCACGTCCAGGCTGGTCGGCGAATGAACCAGCCACTGGCTCAGGTTCAGAACTCGGCGGCGGGCGGTTTCGTGAGTCAGTGGTTGGCGCACTTTCCGGGTGATGTTCGAATAGAACTCCTGCAGCACCTGGATACTGACACAACCATGACCACTCCTCCACAAGTTGTTGAGGAGCCGCCGTGCCACCTCGCGTTTTTCTCCGGCCGTTGTGTCATGGGCATACACCAGGACGTCGGTGTCAATGAACTCACGCGGCGGCTCAGCGCTCATGTAGTGACTCGCGCGACCAGGTGATCTGGCCGTTGGTGCCGAGATCTGCGCCGTGCTCTAGCCAGGCCAGGTGTTCATCGCGTGCTTGCGCATACGCGTCTTCGCGGGCGGCCAATTCCTCCAGGGCCTCCGTGGCCAGCTTGGAGATGCTCGTCTGGCGGCGCTCGGCAATGCGCTTGAGCTGTCGCAGCACTGGGTGGGCAGAGATAGGGTGACATTGCGGTAGGTCGTCATGCCTGCCTCCATGTTGAATTGTGGCACACCCTCACGTTTTTACGTGAGACTTGCTTCGCCCAGCGCGCGCTCAATCACCTCGGCCAGCGTGTCTTCCTTGGCCCAGCGGCGGGCCGCGGCCTCTGCTTCGGGCGTCAGTCCCCCCAACGCCGTCTTGATCTCTTCCGCCCACTCGCGCGATTCCTGCGCCGTGGCTTTGTGGCCCAGCGCATATGCCAGGCAGCGGGCCGCGGCCTCCCGCAGGCCCTGGGCCAGGGCCAGCGCCGCCACCGCCACCAGGGCATCCAGCGCCAGCTTCAGATCGCCCGCCGCCTCGGCCAGGGTAAGCGCCTGGGTCAGTTGTTCGTGCGCCTCGGCATACGCGCCGGACTTGGTTGCCGCGTCGCCCAGCGTCACCAGCGCCACCGCCATGCCGCGCCGGTCGTTGATGCCGCGCTTCAGTTCCAGGCTCTCGGTCAGCAGGCGGCGGGCTTCGTCCAGGTTGCCCTGGCGCACCGCCAGCCGCCCCGCGTTCGCCAGGGTCGTGGCGGCGCCGTGCACATGGTCGTGGTGTTTGAATAAGGCGCTGCATTCCTGATAATAGCTTTGGGCCGCCGCATAGTCGCCCGTGGCCTGCGCCAGGTTGCCCAGGTTGTTGATCGCCATCGCCGCGCCAATGTGGTCCTCCATCGCCCGGTAGGCCTCCACCGCGCGGGCGAACGCCGCCTGCGCCTGGTCGTAATCGCCCTTGGCTTTGGCGCAGCTTCCCATGAAGTTGAGGGCGAACGCGATGCCTTCGCGGTTGCCGGTTTGCTCCGATACGCGCAAGCTCTCCTGCGCCAGCGCGGCGGCCTCGTCGTAGTCGCCCGCGTAGTAATGCGTAATCGCCAGATAGACCAGCGAGGTGGAGTGCTGGTCGGGATCGCTGACGTAGGGCAGCACCTCCATCACCTGCGCCAGCGTGGCGCGCGCCGTGTCCAGGCGGCCCAGGTGAATCTGCATCCGGGCCAGGCGCATCAGCAGTTGGCACAGGGCCGGCGCCTGCTCCGGGCGCGCCCCCCCCGGCTCCTGGAACTGCTCCGCGGCGTATTGAAACGCTGCGATGCCCTCTTCGAACCAGCTTTGCACGGTATAGAACCCGTGCAGCGGCGCGATGACGGGACTAAGCGCCGCCAGGTCGTGGCGCGCGGCCGCCCACTGCCAGGCGGCGCGGATATTGGGCAAGTCCCGCCGGATCGTTAGGCGCTGCTCCGGCTTCTCGCCGCTGCCCTGCGCTGCCAATAGATTCAGAAAGTAGCGGGCGTGTCGTTCCGCCAAGGCCCCGCCGTCATCGGGCGCGGATGCCAGCTTCTCGGCTGCGTATTGCCGCAGCATAGGGTGAATGACGTGCCGTTCGCCCTCGCGCCACTGGATGAGCGAGCGGTCCGCCAGATCGCTCAGATCGGCCGGCCCCACCTCCGCCGCGGCCTCGGCCGCCTCCGCGTCGAAGCTGTCTGGGAAGATAGACAGCCGGGCAAAGCGCGCCTGGGCCGCCGGGGGCAGCAGTTCCCAGGAATGATCGAAAGCAGCCCGCAGGCTGCGGTGCCGGGAAGGCACGTTGTGAGCCGTGGTGCTGAGCGCATCGGGGCTGCGGGTCAGGGCGGCCGCGATGGCGGCGCACGGCTCGTGCCGCGTGGCCGCCGCCGCCAACTCGATGCCCAGCGGCGCGCCATCCAGCAGTTGGCAAATTGCCGCAATGGCCTGCGCCTCGTCGGGGTCGGGCGCAAAGTCGTGCTTGGCGCGCCGGGCGCCCGCCAGAAACATTTGCACCGCGCTGTAAGCCTCCAGATCGGGTTGGGCCTTGTCGCTGCTGGGCACCTGCAGCCCGGGCACATCGAACAAGCGCTCCTCCTGCAGGTTCAGCCGCTCGCGAGACGTCGCCAGCACCTTGACCATTGGCGCGCCGGCCAGCACCTCCGCCAGCAGGTCGAGGGCTGGGCTGCCCGCGCCCAGCAGATGCTCGAAGTTGTCGAGCACCAGCAGCACCTCGCGCTGCCGCAGGTGATCCAGGAGTTGTTGCCGCGGGTCGCCGTCCTCGCGCAGGCTGAGCGCCTCCACCAGCGCGGTGGCCAGGAACTGCGGCTGGTGCAGGCCGGCCAGGGCCGCGAAGCGCACGCCGTGCAGGAACATACCCGGCCGCTGCGCCACGATATGGCGCGCGGTCTCGATGGCCAGCCGGGTTTTGCCAATGCCGCCCGGCCCCAGCAGGGTGACCAGCCGGCCAGCCGGCCGCGCCAGTTCCGCCACCAGCGCTTCCACCTCGGTCTTCCGCCCGATGAACTCGGTGCTCACCGGCGGCAGGTTGTGGGTGCCCAGCGAGCCGGCCGAGCGAATGAGAATGAACAGATCCGTGGTCGCTTCGGTGGGGGCCACGTCCAGTTCGTCGGCCAGCAGCCGCCGGCAGGCTTCGTGGGCCGCCAGGGCCCTGGTGCGCTGGCCGGTGCGGGCCAGCAGCAGCATCAGATGCCGATGCGCTTCCTCGCTCAATGGGTCAATCCGCAGCCGGCGGTCCGCGTAGTCCAGGCCAGTGGCGTAGTCGCCTTGCTCCAGGCAGTGCTGCACCAGGCGCCGGAAGGCGCCCACGGCCAGCCGGTTCAGGCGCTCGCGCTCCAGGGTGGCCCAGGCCTCGAAACCCCGGCTCTCGCGCAGATGGAACCCGGCCAAAAAATCACCCCCGTACAGGTCGGCGGCGGCGCGCAGGTGTGCCAGGGCGGTCGCCGCGTCCAGGTCCGGCGCCTGGCTGCGGGCCAGGGCTTGCTCGAAGGCCTCTGCGTCCAGTTGGTAGGCGCTGTCGCGGTTGAAATGGATGCGGTCGCGTTCCACGACCAGGGCATCGCCAGTGGCCTTGCGCAGGCTGGAGAGGATCGTGCGCAGGTTGGAAAGGGCCAACTCGGCGGGGCGGTCGTCCCACAGCAGGTCGGCCAGCACCTCGCGCGCCACCGGGCGCCGCACGCAGGCCAGGTAGATGAGCAGGGCCTCGGCCTTGCGACTCGGCAAGCTTGCCAACGGCTGGCTGCCCCGGCGCAGGGTCAACTCACCCAGCAGGCGCAGGTTAAGCGGTTGAGAAGATGTGGATGGAGCCATTCCGCTCAGTATTATAGTCTGGGCAAGAGCCGGCGGCTGATTGCCTGCGCCCCTGCCTGACCAAGCCCGTGCGCACATGTTGGAATCGGGCGGCCGATTCCGCCTATAATGCCAGGTAAGGAGATTGGATCGTCATGTCTGTATCTGTGCATGGTCTTCACCACGTCACCGCCATTGCCGGCGACCCGCAGGTCAACTTGGACTTCTATTCAGGGGTCCTCGGGCTGCGGCTGGTGAAGAAATCGGTAAACCAGGATGCGCCCGACACCTATCACCTGTTCTTCGCCGACGAAGCCGGCTCACCGGGGACCGATCTGACCTTCTTCCCCTGGCCCGATATGGGGCCGGCACGGCTGGGCATCGGTCTGACCGTGGAGGTGCCATTCGCGATCCCGCGCGGCAGCCTGCCCTTCTGGCAGGCACGGCTGCAGGCGGCCAGCGTGAAGCTCGGCGAGGTCACTGAGCGCTTTGGCGAAACGGTCCTGCCCTTTGAGGACCCGCACGGCCTCAAGCTGGCGCTGGTCGAGATTGAGCCCGGACGGCCCTTTGCGCCCTGGCTGGGCGGGCCGGTGCCGGTGGAGCATCAACTGATCGGGATGCACGCCGTCCGGCTGTGGGAGGGCGATCTGCGGCCCACAGAAACCTTCCTGACCAGGGTGTTGGGGTTTGAGTTTCTGGGCGCCGATAACGGCTGGCGGCGCTATGGCGTGGAGGGAGGCGGCTCGGGCAGCCTGATCGAGCTAAAGGCGCTGCCCGGCGAGCGGCGCGGCGCCTGGGGCACGGGCGGGGTGCATCACGTGGCCTGGCGCGTGCGCGATAGTGACGAGCAGCTGGCAGTGCGGTCGGCAGTGGCCGCCGCTGGGCTCGCGCCCACGCCGCAGATTGACCGCTTCTGGTTCAAGTCGGTCTACTTCCGCGAGCCGGGCGGTGTGCTGTTCGAGTTGGCGACCGACGGCCCGGGCTTTGATGTGGATGAAGCGCCCGAGCGCCTGGGCGAACAACTCGTCCTGCCGCCCTGGCTGGAGCCGCGGCGAGCGGAGATTGAGGCGGGGCTGCCGCACTTGACATACACGGCCGGCAAATCCGGCGGAGAGCACGCCAGCGCCTAAGCGGCTTCCGCTGGTCGCAGCGGCGAAGCATTGGCCGGCCTGCCCGCGGGGAGCATGGCTGTTGGCCAATGCTTCGCCCTTCATCGACCATCGCCCAATTCCATAGCGCCCTCGCCGCGCTCATGCTACACTTTGCCGGCGGCGCGTTCTGGCCCGCTCCCCTCGATATTCCCACTGGAGCCCAACCCCATGCTGACTGCCGAGCAAGTTGCCCACTTCGAAACCTTTGGCTTTCTCCTGCTGCGCCAGGCATTCTCGCCGGATGAGACGGCCAAGATCACCAGCGCCTTCGAAGAGGTGCTGGCTGAGGACCGGTCCGGCCGGGCGTTCGACGGCGAGAAGCGCCAGGCGGTGCTGGGCGTGGCTGAGCGCCGCCCCTTGCTCACCGGCCTGATCGAGAGCGACCTGATCTATGAGGCCATGGAGCAACTACTCGGCCCCAACTTTGTCTGGGTGGGGTCGGACGGCAACCTGTACGTGGGCGACACCGACTGGCACCCCGACAGCCGCAACCTGGACTACCGCCGTATCAAGGTCGCTTTCTATCTCGATCCCGTTACGGCCGAGACCGGCTGCCTGCGCGTCATCCCCGGTTCGCACCGCGACCCGCTGCACTCCGCCCTCCTGGGCCTGATGCCGGCCAACCCTGCCGGCACCACCCCCTTTGGCGTGCCGCCGCGCGGCCTCCCCTACTACCCCCTGGAGTCGCGGCCCGGCGATGTGGTGATGTTCGACCAATGCACCTGGCACGCGGCCTTCGGCGGCCGCACCGGCCGGCGCATGTTCACCTTTAACTTCTCGGCCGAGCCCACCACCGCTGAGCACGAGGCTGTCCTGCGCAAGATGTACCTGGCCAACGTGGAGGCGACGCGGACCATGCAGTACACGCACACCGGCCGCATCTACACCGATGACTTTCTGCACAGCGGCCGCCCGCGCCTCCAGAGCATCACCGCCAAGCTGCTCGACTACGGCTTTCGCTAATCGATGCGCCATCCGCTCTCCCTCTCCGGCCTGTGGCAGTTCCAGCTCGACCCGGCGGGTGCCCTCACCGTCCACACGCTCCAGCCCGACCGTTCGATCACGGTGCCCCTGCCGTGGCAGGCCGACTTCCCGGAGTTGGAGGCCTACAGCGGCTATGCCTGGTATCGCCGCACCGTGGACATCGCAGACGATCAACTCTCCGGTGAGTTGCTGCTCCATTTCGGCGCGGTGGACTATTGGTGCCAGGTGTTTGTCAACGGCCGCCTGGCGGGCGAGCACGAGGGCGGCTATACCCCCTTCACCTTGCCCATCCGTCAGTGGGCCACGGCCGGCGCGAACGAGCTCGCGGTGCGAGTGTACGACGCCGCGCAGGGCGAGCTAGCACACCAGCGCTGGTCCCGCTCCGCCGCGACCGCCGCCGGCCCGCCCTTCGACGCTGGTGAGGTGCCGCACGGCAAGCAGGAGTGGTATCTGAACGTGGGGGGCCTCTGGCAGGATGTGTCTCTCGCGGCCGTGCCGCGCGCCTACCTCGAGACCCTCCACATCACGCCCAACATTCACACTGGCGAGGCGCGGGCCGACGTCACCCTGGCCGGCCACCCCGCGGACGCGGGCGCCCTGCGCCTCTCTGTCGCGGATGCTGCCGGGCGCACCTGGACCGCCGAGACACCCCTCGTCGCCGGGCAGA
This sequence comes from uncultured Anaerolineales bacterium, assembly GCA_964497615.1. Lineage (GTDB taxonomy): Bacteria > Chloroflexota > Anaerolineae > Anaerolineales > UBA6663 > CAZCEC01. The sequence goes on from CAZCEC010000004.1 coordinate 132,819, forward strand.
CGCGCTACACCCTCGCCCTCACCATAGATCATCCGCAACTTTGGGACACCGAGTCGCCCCACCTCTACACCGCCACAGCCGCGCTCACCACCGGCACAGGCGCGGACGAAGTCAGCGTGCGCTTTGGCTTTCGCGAGATCAGCACCCGCGACGGCCAACTACACCTGAACGGCGCGCCCCTGTACCTGCTGGGGGCGCTCGACCAGGATCTGTACCCCGAGACGATCTACACCATCCCCTCGGACGACTATCTGCGCGACCAGTTTGCCAAGGCCCGCGCCCTGGGCCTCAATTGCCTGCGCTGCCACATCAAGCCGCCCGACCCGCGCTACCTGGACCTGGCTGACGAGATGGGGCTGCTGGTGTGGGCCGAGATTCCCTCCTGGCGCACGTTTTACCAGCGCGGCTCGCGCCTGCCCGAGGTGCGCGACCTGCCTGCCGTCCTCCAGCGCCGCGTGGAACATACGCTGGAGGCGATGATTGCCCGCGACTACAACCACCCGTCCCTCATCATCTGGACCCTGGTGAACGAGGACTGGGGCACCTCGCTCCCCCTCAGCGCCAGCGACCGCGCCTGGGTGGCGGCCCTCTACGACCGCTGCCAGGCGCTCGACCCCACCCGCCTGGTGGTGGACAACTCGCCGTGCGGCAATCCCTGGGGGCCCAACCTGCACGTCGTCAGCGATCTGGACGACTTCCACTTCTACGCCAACATCCCCGATAACGCCGCCGGTTTCGAGCGCGTGCTGGCGCAATTCAACCAGCGCCCGGCCTGGACCTTCTCCAGTCACGGCGACGCCCGCCGCACCGGCCACGAGCCTTTGATCCTGTCGGAGTTTGGCAACTGGGGCCTGCCGTCGCTGGAAGCCCTCCTCACGCCGGATGGCGACGAGCCGGGATGGTTCAAGCTCGGCCCGTGGTGGTCGGGCTGGGAAGGCGAGCCGGGCTACCCCACCGGCGTCGCCCCGCGTTTTCGCCGGCTGGGGCTGGACACCATCTGGCCCGATCTGGAAGCTTTCGTGACCGCCACCCAATGGCATCAATACGCGGCCCTCAAGTTCGAGATCGAAACGATCCGCCGCCTGCCGAACCTGGCTGGCTACGTCATCACCGAGTTCACCGACGCCTACTGGGAGAGCAACGGCCTGCTCGACTTCTATCGCCGCCCCAAAGCCTATCACGACCTCTTCGCCCTCTTCAACGCGCCCGACGTCGTGATCCCGCGCACCGAGCGCGCCGCCTATTGGGACGATGAGGCCGTCACGGCGGACCTCGCACTGTCCCACTTCAGCCCCGCCGATTGGGGCAGTGCCCGCCTCCGCTGGCGGCTGGGCGACGCTGAGGGCACGCGCCGGGCGCCATCCGTTCCGCGCGGCACAGTGGCGGAGATCGGGCGCTTGCGCTGGGCCTTGCCGCCTGTCACGGTGACCACCGCCGCCCGCATCGAACTGGAACTGCGCGGCCCCCAGGCATTGGCCCGCAACCACCTGGATGTGCTGGTGCTCCCCGCCGCCCACCGCGCCGCCCGCTACCCCGGCCTCGTCGCGGTGCCCGAGATCTCCCTCGAACGGTCGCTGCGCAAGCTTGGCTACCGCACCGCCTCCGCGCCGACCGCCGAGACATCCGTGGCCGTCACGACCCAGACCACGCCCGAACTGCTGGCCTGGGTGCGGGCCGGCGGCAAGTTGCTCTACCTGGATCAGGGCACCAGCCCCTTCTTCTGGACGCAGGGGCGCGGCGGCGCCTACAGCGGCAACTGGCTGACGAGCTTCAGTTGGATTCGACCCGGCGCGCACCCGCGCCTGCCCGCCGCCAACCCCCTGGGCCTGTCCTTCCGCCACGCCATGCCCACCCACACCATCTTGGGCCTGCCCCTCGAAGATCCGGCCATCCAGCCCGACGTGCTGGCCGGGCAAGTGTCCGGCTGGATCAACCACCCCGCCGCCCACACCGTGCGCTTCCGCTGCGGCCAAGGCCGTGTGGTGATGACAACGTTCAACCTGGCCCCCGCTCTGCCCGGCGATCCGGTGGCGGTGGCGATGCTGCACGACCTGTTGGAACACCTGGCTTCTGACGAGTGCCAGCCGAAGCTGGCGGCGAATTTCTGAGCCAATCACCCATCGCTGTCAGCCTGAGCGCGTTCCGCCCTTTTGGGTTTGGCGCCCAACTGGCGCGCGAAGGCTATCGCAGCTTCAGCAATGAGATGCTTCGCGCGCATGCGGCCCGCTATACCCAACTTGCTGTCATACGTGCTCAGCATGGACAGTGATAGGCGAGGAATTGTCTGAGTGGGTTCATCGCTGTCCCCAACCAAAGGAGAAACATATGGCCGCCTCGCAGCGTGAGAAAGCGGAACAGTTTGCCGCTCTGCACACAGGATCGGGCATCTTCGTCATCCCCAATCCGTGGGACGCCGGCTCGGCGCGGGTGCTGGAGGGGCTGGGCTTCGCCGCCCTCGCCACCTCCAGCGGCGCCTCGGCCGGGGTGCTAGGCAAGCGCGATGGGCAGGTGATGCGCGACGAAGCGCTGGCCCACGCCCGCGCCATCGTCGCGGCGGTTGACTTGCCGGTCGCGGCTGACCTCGAAAAGGGCTTTGGCGACCGGCCCGAGGACACCGCCGAGACCATCCGCCTCGCCGCCGAAGCGGGCCTGGTGGGCGGCTCCATCGAAGACTACTCCGCCGACCCAGCGCAACCGCTCTACCCGCTGGACCTGGCCATCGAGCGCGTGCGGGCGGCGGCACAGGCCGCGCACAGCCTGCCCTTCCCGTTCACGCTCACCGCCCGCTGCGAGAATTTCCTGCGCGGCAATCCCAATCTCGCCGACACCATCGCCCGGCTGCAAGCCTTCGAGCAGGCTGGCGCGGATGTGCTCTTTGCCCCCGGCCTGCCGGACCTCGACGCGGTGCGGGCCGTCTGCGCGGCGGTGACGCGGCCCGTCAACTTTATGGCCGCCATTCCGGGCAAGTCGTTCAGCGTGGCCGAATTGGAAGCGGCCGGGGTCCGGCGCATCAGCCTGGCCACCTCGCTCTACCGCGCGGCGATGACGGGCCTCATCAGCGCGGCGCGCGAGGTGCGCGAGCAGGGCACGTTTGGCTATTTGGACACGATATTGGCGACGCCGGACCTGAACAAGCTCCTGCGCCCGCCGGAATGAGGTGGGTACTGAGGCGAGAGGCGCATCTCATCTTGGAGCACGCTGAGAGTGCGGAGGAGGGCCGCGCCCAATCGACCCCAGCCCGCGAAGGCGGGCTTTGGGCTCCTGTTGCGGCGGTTTCTAACCGCCAGACCGCGAATGGCATTACAATGTCCTCACTGGCCTACCGCGGACTAACGCAGTGTCCCGCTCAATCACCATCACCCAATTGCGCGCCAACCCTGGCCGCATCATTCGCCTGGCTCGCGAGATGCAAGAGTCGGTTGACATTACCCTGCGCGGCGAGGTCGTTGCGCGTCTTGTTCCTGGGGCTGCCGACGAAGATTCAATCTGGGCCGAGATTGACGAACTAGCCGCCGAGATTGGGAGAGATTGGCAGCCGAAGGGGATGAGCGCGGCGGAGGCGATTCGCGAGGGGCGGCGGTGACGAGGTGCGCTGACGACGTTGCTGGCAGCAAACCACAAGTACATGAAGCTCTCCAAACCACATCAAGCGCTTGCGGATTTTGCTGGAGAGTTGGTTCGGGGCACGACCAGACCAGATGAAGTGCAGCCGTGCCCGATCTGCCGAGGCGAACTGCATGTCTTCTGCGCCGCCTACGGCGACACTGTCCGGCCCAGGCTAGGTATCACTTTGCGGTGCTACACATGTGGCGAGAGCATCCATATTGATTACCATGGCTGGCCAACTTGGCTGAGCGACGAAGACAAAGCCGACGCTGCATCGAAGGTTACGTATGAAATGATGCGACAAGCATTCTCATCAAGCGCCAAGAAGAAACCGAGTGCAGGCAGGTAACAGCCATTTGGCGTCTACGAAAAGACGCGCGGGGCGGTCGTGTCAGTACGACCGCCCCGCGCTCGGCTTGAACGGCCCTAATACTTAATCGCCACCCTGTTCCCGCTCTCCGCCGACGCCAGAATCGCATCGCAGATCACCGCGTTCTTGTAGCCGTCTTCGAACGTCGCCCCGTAGGGGGCCACCTCGCCGCCGCCCACGATGCACTCCAGCAGGTGCGCGATCTCGTGCGTGAAGGTGTGCTCCCAGCCGATCATGTGCCCCTGCGGCCACCAGTATTTCCAGAACGGGTGGTAGGCCTCGCTGACCAGCACCTTGTGGAACCCCTGCGTGTCACGCGGTTCCTCGTCCTTCCAGAACACCTCTAGCTCGTTGATCTGCTCCAGGCTGAACCGCAGTGACCCTTTGGAGCCGTTGATCTCGAAGATCTGCCCATTCTTGCGGCCCGGCGCGAAGCGCGTGGCTTCGAACGTGCCCAGCGCCCCATTCTCGAACTCGCTCACCGCCACAAAGGCGTCGTCCACAGTCACCTCGCCCGTGCCCTCCGCGTCGCGCAGCGGGCGCTCCTTGATAAAGGTCTTGGTCAGCGCCGAGACGTTACGCGGCTCGCCCACCAGGAAGCGGGCGATGTCGATGATGTGCGATCCCAGGTCGCCCAGCGCGCCGCTGCCGGCCGTGCCGCGGTCGAAGCGCCACACCATGCCAAAGCCGGGGTCCACGATCCACTCCTGCAAATACACGGCGCGGAAGTGGAAGATTTCGCCCAACTGCCCGCTCTCGATCAGGTGCCGCGCCAGCCGGATGGCGGGCACGAAGCGGTAGTTGAAGGCCACCATGTGCTTGACGCCCGCCTTGGTCACTGCCTCCATCATCGCGGCGGCTTCCCTGGCGTCGCGGGCCAGCGGCTTCTCGCACAGGATATGCTTGCCGGCCTGCGCCGCTGCGATGCACGGCTCGGCGTGGGCATCGTTGGGCGCGCCGTTGTCGAACAGCTGGATGCGGTCATCCTTAAGTAAATCGCGCCAGTCGGTGGTGTAGGCCTCGTAGCCGTAGCGCGCCGCCGCTTCCTTGACCGCCGCCTCGTTGCGCCCCGCGATCTTGATCAGCCTGGGGATGGCGGGCGGCGGGTAGATCATGTGCGGCAGCACCTTCATGGCGTGGCTGTGAGCCTTGCCCATGAAGGCGTAGCCCAGCATCCCCACGCCGATCTCAGGGGCAGGCTTGTCGGCGCTGGGGCCGGCCATCGTCACAAAGCCAACGTCATCGGGCATAGGACCCTCCTTGGTTGATCAGGGAAAGCTCGTTGATACCCTTCGCGCGCCAACTTGTGCGAATGATTGTGTGGCACGAACTGCGCTCAGGGTGACAGTGCTGCTCAGGGCTTTCGCGATGCCGCCTCGGCGTTATTTGCGCTCGAATGCCGCGTCGAAGGCCACGGCCGAGGGCTGGAAATCCAGCCGGCGCACAAAGGCGGCGGCCTCGGTCGCGCCATGCTCGCGATCCATGCCGGCGTCCTCCCACTCCACCGACAGCGGCCCGTCGTAGCCGATCATGTTCAGCGCGCGGATGATGGCCTCGAAGTCAATCGAGCCGCGCCCCAGCGACCGGAACTCCCAGAACCGCCGCCGGTCGCCAAAGGGCAGGTGCCCGCCGAACACGCCCGCCTCAGTCGGCACCGGCGACCAGTACACGTCCTTCATATGCACGTGGAAAATGCGGTCGGCGAACTTACGCAGGAAGCCCACGTAGTCCACGCCCTGGTAGCCCAGGTGGCTCGGGTCGTAGTTGAAGCCGAAGGCCCGGTGCCCGCCCACCGCCGCCACGGCCGTCTCGGCGCTGGCGGTGTCGAAGGCGATCTCGGTCGGGTGCACCTCCAGCGCGAACGACACGCCCACCTCGGCGAACACGTCCAGGATCGGCCCCCACAACTGGCCGAACTCGGCATATCCTTTGGCGATCATCTCGGGCGGCGTGGGCGGGAACGAGTACAGGTACTGCCAGATGGATGAGCCGGTGAAGCCCGGCACCACCTTCACCCCCAGCAGCGCGGCGGCGCGGGCGGTGTCCTGCATCTCCTGCGCGGCGCGGCGGCGCACCCCCTCCACGTTGCCGTCGCCCCACACGCGCGGCGGCAGGATACTCTTGTGGCGCTCGTCGCATGGGTCGCACACCGCCTGACCCACCAGGTGATTGCTGATGGCCCACACCCCCAACCCGTGCTTCTCCAGGATGTCGCGCCGCGAGCGGATGTAGGCGTCGTCGCTCAGCGCCTTGTCCACCTCGAAGTGGTCGCCCCAGCAGGCGATCTCCACGCCGTCATAGCCAAAGGCCTTGGCCTTGGCGCAGACCACGTCAAACGTCAGGTCAGCCCACTGGCCGGTGAAGAGGGTAACGGGACGGGGCATCAGGTTCTCCTTCTAGGCCGGCACCAAGGGCGTCCGGCAGTCCACAATCGCGCCGTTCATCGCGGCGGAGGCTTTGATGGCGTCGTACAGCCGGGCCATGCGCAGGCCCACCTCGGGCGGCGCCGGGTTGGGCAGGCGCCCGTCGCGCACGGCCAGGAATTGCTCCCACACGCCCAGCGAGGGCGGCACCGGCACCGGGGTCAACTGGCCGCCCTCGCGCTGCACTTCCAGGAACTCCGCCCACATGCCGGTGCGCAGCATGGCGTCGCGGCAGAAGACGCGGATGTCCGACTCGCACACCGAGTAGCCCATCTCGCCGCTGCCATGCAGGGTCACCAGCGCGCCCGACTCCAGCCGGCCGATGACGACCCCCATTGATTCCACTGGCCGACCCCGATTGTCCAGCCAGGCGGCCACCTCGGCGAACGGTTCGCCCGCCAGCTCCACCACCGTGTTCAGCATGTGCGCGCCGGTGTCGAAGAAGAAGCCGCCCCCGGCGATGGGCGGGTACTGGCGCCAGGTGTTGTGGGTGAATGGCCCCCAGTTCTGCCAGATGGTGGCGCTGATGCTGTGTACCGGGCCGCACTCGCCCGAGTGCAGCATCTGGAGGGCGGCGCGCAGGTAGGGCGACAGGCTGGCCGGGAAGGCCACCACCAGCAGCCGGCCGGTGCGGGCCTGGATGTCGATCAGGCTCTCGGCCTCCAGGGCGTTCATCACCATCGGCTTCTCCAACAGCACATCCAGCCCGGCCTCCAGGCAGTCGCGCGTCTGGTCGTGGTGGAAGGAATGCGGCGTCACAATGAAGGCCGCATCGGCGGGATGGTTCGCAATCAGCCGCGCCAGGTCGGGCTCATTGGGCGGCGTTTCCAGCCCCGCCTCGGTGAAGATGGCAGCGGTGGCGGCGAGGGCGGCCGGGTCCGGCTCGCACAGCGCCACGACGGCGGTGGTGTCTTGTTGCTTGAGAATACCGCGCAGATGATGGCGGGCCATGCCGCCGCAGCCGATGAGAAGCATTCGGGTTGGAGTTGCCATTGGGCTCCTGAGCAGAGAAGGGGGATGAGATGTGCCCCAGATTATTGCCGGGCGGGGAGGCTTGTCAAGTGGATTCCGCCAGCCGGGGTATTATTGGGCCAAACCCATTCGCCGAGACGACCCGTCTCGAAAGGATCCGCGACCCATGAGCCACGACCCGCGCGTTACCGTTTGGAATGAATACCGCCACGAGAAGAGCGAGGCCCACATCAGGGCCGTCTACCCCGAGGGCATCCACGGCGCCCTCGCCGCCGGCCTGCGCGAGCACGGCCTCACCCAGGTGCGCACCGCCACGCTGGACGAGCCCGACAACGGCCTGAGCGAAGCGGTGTTGGCCGAGACGGATGTCCTCACCTGGTGGGGGCATATGGCGCACGAAGAGGTGGCCTGGGAGACGATTGACCGGGTGCAGGCGGCGGTGCTGCGCGGCATGGGGCTGATCGTGCTGCACTCCGGCCACTACTCGCGCATCTTCAAGCGGCTGATGGGCACCACCTGCGAGCTCAAGTGGCGTGAGGCCGACGAGCGCGAGCGCCTGTGGGTGGTAGAGCCCAGCCACCCCATTGCCGATGGGCTGGGGCAGTACTTTGAGATCGAGGCCGAGGAGATGTACGGCGAGCGCTTCGACGTGCCTGCGCCGGAGACCCTGGTGTTCGTCAGTTGGTTCCAGGGCGGCGAGGTCTTCCGCAGCGGCTGCTGCTATTCGCGCGGGCGCGGCAAGATCTTCTACTTCCGCCCCGGCCACGAGACCTATCCCACCTACTTCCACCCGCAGGTGCGCCAGGTCATCGCCAACGCCGTGCGCTGGGCCGCCCCCGGCGCCAGCACCATCCCCACCTTTGGCAACGTCAAGCCGCTGGAGGAGATCGTGAAGCGCGGTGCGTAGCCGGCGGGTTGATCCCGCCGGGTCCGATGGGCAGCGCGCACGTGAGCGGCCAGGGCGCTTGAGGCTGCGCGGCATCAGATTCGGCCTCCGCCTGGCGGGACTGTTGCTATCGCTGGCCTGCGCCGTCGTCGGCACGCCCACGATCACGCCTCCGCCGCTCACCCTCGCGCCGCCCGCCGTCACGCCCTTGCCCACCGACCGGCCGCCCACGGAGGTGCCGAGCCCAGCGCCCAGCGCCATCCCTGCGCCCCCGGTCGTGGCCGTCGCCATCGTCGGGCCGGAGGAGGTGGTGTTCGACTGGACCACCCAGCAATGCGCTCCCAACGACTACCCCGAATTGCCGGTGCGCGCCTTCCGCGACGCGAGCGGGCAGGTGGTCGTCAGCCGCGCCGGGCCTAACAACCGGCGTTTCACCGGCCCCGACCTCGATCATCTGAGCGCGCCGTGCGACGTGGTCTACGCCTCGCACCGCGACCCGGAGCACGCCAACTTCCGCGACGAGGAGTGGCTCCAGGCGCTGTACACCGAGGACGGCCAGACGGTCCACGCCATCCTGCACAACGAAGATAACTGCACGCCGGAGGAGGGCGGGTTCTGCTGGTACCAGAACATGACCTATGCCGTTTCGACTGACGGCGGCCTCACCTACCAGCAGCCGGAGCCGCCCGCGAACTACCTGGCCTCGCCGCCCTGGCGGTTCGCGCCGGGCGCAGGCGTCTTTGGGCTGACGGCGGGCAGCAACATCCTGAAAGGACAGGACGGCGCCTACTATACCGTGGCGATGCTGGTGAACCGGGGCGATGCCGCCCAGCGCACCTGCCTGTTGCGCACCGATAGCCTGGCCGATCCGGCTGCCTGGCGCGCCTGGGATGGCGCTGGCTTCAATCTCGCCTTTGTCTATCCATACGCGCAGCCCGACGCGCCGCCGGAAGGAACGCCTTGTCCCGCGCTGGCCTACGATCAGATCGGCAGCATGCACGAGAGCCTCACCTACAACACCTTCCTGGAGCAGTATGTGCTGCTGGGCTCGATGGCGTCGCACCCCGGCGGCCTGCTCACCTGGGGCATCCACTACGCCGTCTCCGATGACCTGATCCACTGGAGCGACCGGCAACTCCTCATCGAGATGCCGCTCTCCGCGCACTACGGGCCGGGCGGCCCCGACTCCCTGGCCTACCCCGTCCTGCTGGATCCCGACAGTCCGGTCCGCAATTTCGACGTGGCTGATAGGCGCGCCTATGTGTACTACGCGCGCTTCAACTACGACACCGGCGCCGCGCCGCAGGATGTGGATCTGGTGCGCTTCCCCATCGAGTTCTTCACTTCGGAAGCGGAGGCCAAAGCCGCCGACGCGCGCACCCGCCTGCGGCTGGCAGCCGAGGCCGATGGGGCGGCGCTGGTGCTGGATGGCCGCCTGGGCAATTGGAACGGGCGACCCATCCCTGGCGTGGCCATTGACCTCGCGCTCCGGCCTGAAGGCGGGCCGGGCACACGCTCTGATTACGTGCTGGCGGGTGTTGTGCCAGGCTGGGCCACCCAGGCGTTGGTGGGGCTGCGGGTGAACACGGAATGCAACTGCTCCACGCCGGCCGATCTGGCGGTGTATGCCTTCCACTACGCCGAGGCTGGGTCAGATGCGAACCGGGTCCCCAACGGCGCCTTCGCGGCCGGGCTGGACGGGTGGGGCGCGTGGGGGTCAGCCGATCAGATGGTCACTGAATCAGGCCAGGGGGCCGGGAGCATGCTGGCGCTGACGGCCACGAGCGCGCAGGACGCGGGGCTGAACTCGGCCAGCTTTGGCGTCACCCCCGGCGCGGCCTACACCTTCACCGTGTCGGCGCGCGTGGCGCCCGAGTCCGCGGGCAGCGGCTACTTTACGCTGATCTTCACGGGCGGGGCAGACGAGGGCCAGCGGTTCATCATCCCGATTCGCGCCAACTCAATCCCGCTGGGCACGGTCATGACCGACGACCGTGGGATGTTCGATTTCCGCCTGGAGGCGCCGCCCGCGATGCCCGGCGTGGTGACGGCGCGTTTCGCGGGCGACGACTTGTACTGGCCATCCACCGCGGACGCGTCCGAATAGCGCCGCCGCTTACTCGCGATAGTGGCAGCCCACGCTCTGCTTGTTCTCCCAGGCAGCGGCGGCCACCAGGCTGGCGGCGCGCACGGCATTGCGCAGCCCTACGATCCCATCAGTGAGAGCAGTGATCCGGTAGAAGCGCTCGATCTCGGCTTCGAGGTTGTGCAGTTCGCGCTGGGCGCGCGCCAGCCGCGGGGTGGTGCGCACCAGCCCCACATAGTTCCACATGATGTGCTTCATGGCGCTCAGGTCCTGGCTGATGAGGGCCGGGTCGGGCAGTTCGTCACCGGCTGGCTGCCAGGTGGGGATGTCGGCCGGGTCCGGCGCAGGGTGAGCGTGCGCGGCAACGTGCCGGTCGGCGATGTGCCGGGCGGCGCGATGGCCCCACACCAGCCCCTCCAGAAGCGATGTGCTTGCCAGCCGGTTGGCGCCGTGCACGCCGGTGCAGGCCGTCTCCCCAATAGCGTATAGCTGCCCCACCGTCGTCTGACCCCACAGGTCGGCCCACACCCCGCCGCAGCTATAGTGCGCGGCCGGCACCACCGGCACCAGGTCGCGCGTGATGTCCACGCCATACTCGGCGCAGAAGTCCGCGATGGTGGGGAAGTGGGCGCGAATGTCGTCCGCCGGGATGTAGCTGCGCAAATCGAGAAAGACATGCGGCCGGCCGCGGCTGAGCAGCTCATGGTGGATCGAGCGCGCCACCACGTCGCGCGGGGCCAGGTCTTTCCACTGCGGGTCGTAGCGCTGCATGAACGGCTCGCCGTCCGCGTGCACCAGCCGCGCCCCCGCCCCGCGCACCGCCTCCGAGATCAGGAAGCGCGGGGCCTGCTGGTGGTGGAAGGTGGTCGGGTGGAATTGGATGTACTCGGCGTTGATGAGGCGCGCCCCAGCCCGGTCGGCCAGCGCCAACCCATCGCCGCGCGCGCCGGGCGGGTTGGTGGAGTGCAGGAACAACTGCCCCAGCCCGCCGGTCGCCAGGATGGTGTGCCGCGCCAGGCAGCGCGCCACCTGCCCGCTGGCCTGGTCCAGCAGGTAAGCGCCCACGCACGATGGCGGCGCATAGATGGCCTGCCGGTTGCGGGCGTGGTGCGCGGGCGTCAGCAGGTCCACCGCAGTGGTGCCGGCCAGCAGAGTGATGCGCGGCTCGGCGCGCACGGCCTGCATCAGCGCATTCTCGATGGCCCGGCCGGTGGCGTCGGCCACGTGCACGATGCGGGGCACCGCGTGGCCGCCCTCCAACGCCAGGGACCACTGCCCGTCGGGGGCCTGGTCGAACGCCACCCCCAGCCGGTCGCCCAGGAAGGACTTCACCAGGGGCGGGCCTTCCTCGGCCAGAACGCGCACGGCCGGCGGGTAGCAGTGGCCGGCCCCGGCGCGCAGGATGTCCTCCGCCAGCCGGTCTGGGCTATCGCCTTGGCCCTGGTAGATGATGCCGCCCTGGGCGTAGTAGGTGTTGGTCTCTTCCGGCTGGGCGGCGCGGGCGACGACGGTGACATCCAGCCCAGCCTCCGCCAGCCGCAGCGCGGCGGCCGCGCCCGCCACCCCGCAGCCGAGAATCAAAACGTCCGTCTCGATGAGTTCCGGCGGCGAGGCGGCCATGCGCTACCCGATGGCGATCATGCGCTCGAGGGCGCGGGCCGCGCGCACGCGGATCGCTTCGGGCACCTCGATGACGGTGCGGTGCTCGGTCAGGGCGGCCAGAGTGTCCTCCAGGGTGATCTCGTTCATGTGCGGGCAGCGCACGCTGCACAACCGCAGCATTTCCTTGTCCGGATTGGCGGCCTGGATGTTGTCGCCCATGGCGCATTCGGTCAGGATCAGGTAGTGCGGGGCCTGCGTCTCGCGCACGTGGCGGATCATGGCGCTGGTGCTGCCGGAGAAGTCCGCCAGGGCCACGACCTCCGGGCTGCACTCCGGGTGGGCCAGGATGATCACGTCCGGGAATTGGGCGCGCACATCGCGGATGTCCTGGGGGGTGAACTTCTCGTGCACCTCGCAGCGGCCGTGCCAGCCGATCATCTGCACGTCCAGCAGCCCATCGGTGGGCACCGGCTGGCGCGTGGGGAAGATGATGTGCTTGCCGGTCTCCTGGGCCACATTAGCCGCCAGGTATTCGTCCGGCAGGAAGATGATGGTTTCGGACTGGAGCGACTCGACCACGGCCACGGCGTTGCCCGAGGTGCAGCAGATGTCGCTCTCCGCCTTGACGTCGGCGTAGGTGTTGACGTAGGTGACCACCGGCACGCCGGGGTACTTGGCCCGCAGGGCGCGCACGTCGGCGGCGGTGATGCTGGACGCCAGCGAGCACCCGGCCTTACGCGCGGGCAGCAGCACCAGCTTGCCGGGGTTGAGGATCTTGGCCGTCTCGGCCATGAAGCGCACGCCGCAGAAGATGATGATGTCCTTGTCGGTGCGGGCCGCCTGGCGGCTCAGTTCCAGCGAGTCGCCCACGATGTCGGGCACCGAGTTGAACAGCACCGGCTCCATGTAGTTGTGGCCCAGGATGACGGCGTTCTGCTCGCGCTTGAGGCGATTGATCTGCGCCGCCAGGTCGGCCTTGTAGCGCAGTTCAAAGTCGGGCACCAGGCCGCGCAGCTTGTCGCGCAGGCGGGTATACATCTCTTCGGCGTCGAGCACGTCAGCGTTCATCGGACTCTCCGGGTGGGAACAGCTTCAGGCTGATATCGAGGGCGGAGGCGGAATGGGTCAGCGCGCCGACCGAGATGAAGTCCACTCCCGTGGCGGCCACGGCCGGCACACGCTCCAGGCTCATATTGCCGGAGGCCTCCAGCGGCGTGCGCCCGGCAGTGAGCTCCACCGCCGCCCGCATCGTGTCCAGGTCCATGTTGTCGAGCAAGATGCGGTTCACGTTTAGCGGCAGGGCCGCGCGCAGTTCGTCCAGGGTGCGCACTTCCACCTCGATGGGGCGGCGGCGCGGGTCGCGGGCGCGCACGCGGGCCACGGCCGTGGGGATGTCGCCGCCCACGGCGGCGATGTGGTTGTCCTTGATGAGCACCATGTCATACAGGCCGTGGCGATGGTTTTGGCCGCCGCCCAGCCGCACCGCCCACTTATCCAACGCCCGCAGACCGGGCGCGGTCTTGCGCGTGTCGAGGATGACGGCGCGCGTCCCGGCCACTGCGTCGACAAACTGCCGGGTGAGGGTGGCGATGCCCGACATGCGTTGAAGGATGTTCAGGGCCGTGCGCTCGCCGCTCAGCAGGGCGCGGCCCGGCCCCAGCACGGTCCCCAACACCATGCCGGGCGCGACGGCCTGCCCGTCAGCCGCGTCCAACTCCACACGCACCGCCGGGTTCACCAGGGCGAGGGTGCGGGCGGCCACGGCCAGGCCAGCCACGACGCCTGTTTCCTTGGCCAGGAAGCGCCCAGCCAGCACGCTCTCTGGCGGCACGGTGCACTCGGTGGTCACATCGCCGTCGCCCAGGTCTTCGGCCAGGGCCGCGCGGAGGATGGTTTCGATCTCTGGTGAAATATTGTACATAGTACACTAATTATGACGCTATTGTATCACGAGGGCAGGCAGGTGTCTAGAGGGCAACAACTTCGGCGGGGTAGGCAGCGATGGAAAGCGGCGTGCGGCCGCCGAGGCCGCACCACAATTCAACAGCGGGCGGACCCGGAAACGGGTCCGCCCGCTTCTGGATGTCTGGAGTACCTGCTTCGCTACACGAACTTATTGCACGGTAACGCGGTGCTCCAGGGTGAAGGGCACACCGTCTGCCGGCGTCTCGGAACCGACGCGGCGGCCCACGATAGTGATGACGCGTTCACCGGCCTCATCGAACGTGAGGCTGGCCGTGTGTGGCAGCCGTCTGAGAATCGCCGGGCAAACCACCTGGTCATTAGTGGCCGTGGTCTCGTCAAAGACCGTCACGGTTGCGCCATCCGCGGTCATGCTGACGCCAGTATCCCCAGCCGTCTCACAGCCGCCGCCAAAGGTGTTGACGGTGACGGTGAAGGGTGCGCCGGCTTGCACAGTGGCGGGCGCGTCGACCACGCCCTGCGTACCGTCGCCGTAGTAGCTGATGATCCCCGTGACGGCCGCCGTGTGCTCATCACTAGCGGCTGGGGTTTCACCCCCAACAGCCGGGCTGCCGCCCACCTGGCCCAGGAACAGCATCGCAAAGCCGGCCATCGCCTGGGCATCGTAATCCTGGTCGTCCACCTGGGTGAAAGTGATCAGGCGCGGGTTTCGGCCCTCTGAACCCCAGACGTAGACGCGGTGCTGCGGCGACGGCTCGTAGCCCAGCGGCACCGAACGCGCGAACATGGCAGGCGCGCCGCCCACCGCTAAGTTGTGCACGGCCAGGGCATCATGGACCGGACTGAGTTGGGCCAGCGCATCTTCCACCCAACCCGCCAGCGTGTCTTGATGAACGGCGCTGGCGTCGGCCAGGGTCACCTTGTAGTTGTGGTCTTGCCATGCCCCTTCCAGTTCAGTGGTGCCGCCACCCGGTCTGACGTCCCAGCCGCCAGGGAAGGCAACGTCCCAGTTCGAGCCAAACGATTGGCGGACCCAGCCCGGAGGCAGGTGCGCGCTCGAACCGCTGGCGCTGTTGAAGACCAGCGTGCCATCCGGATACGCAATGGTCAATTGGCTGCCCGACAGCCCAAAGCCGTTGGCGGTCGCCAGCGCCGCCAGGTATGCCTGCTCTTGAGCCGTCACTTCGGCATCGGCGCAGGCGCGCAGGGTGCTGACCAGGTCCGTGACTGTCAGGGCGCCGTCGCCGGTCTGATAGCTTCCGCCATACCCGTTGCATCCGCCCTGTCCGCTCAACTCGCCGTCCGCCAGAAACGCCAGGCTGATCGTGCTGCCGCTGATGACGCTGGACCCGTTCAGGGTGGCGAGTTGCCACGAGGTGTCCTCCAGCGGCCTGCTGGAGGTGGCGGTCTTCTGGTCGGCCAGGCGCACAGCAGCGCCCGGCCAGTCGGTGCGCAGGGTGTACAACTGACCGTCTGCCTCAAGGACGATCTCCCAGCCGTCGGTGAGCAATTGAGCGCAGACTTCATCCGGTTGGCCCAGCCCGAGACAGACATCGGGCCATTCCGCTTGCGCAGCGCTGATCAGTCTAACTTGAGAAGAGTCGGCCAGACCGAGGTGATCGGCCAGCCACATGTGCGCCGCCAGCACGGCTGCCGGCGGCAGGCCATCGTCGCTGCCTGTATCGGGCGTGGTTTGGGGTAGTGGCGCCAGCCGGCTGGCGCCGGGTTGTCCGGCGGCCAGGAGCGCCGGCGCTGCGGCTGCAGCCAGCATGGCGGCCGCCGCCATTAAGGCGATCAAGATTTGTTTGCCACGTCGCATTTCAGATACCTCCTGATGGACACACTTCGGCAGCCACAACAGTCCTTTCCGCTGGCCCGGCTGCAAGGGTCAGACGGAAGTGTGGTTGCGCTCGGCCGCCACGCGTTGGCGCCTGTCAGTATTCAGGTTTCCCAGTTAGGTGGGGTGGTGGGCAGTGGCCGAGCGGCGAATGACAGGATAGCAGGGGCCGGCCAAATGGCTATCCGGTTTGCGCTGATACGCGCGTAGGACTGGGACTACAACGGAATGAGCGGCGGATGAGAGACGCGCCGCGGGCAGCCTGAATTGCGCCTATAGGCTCGCCCGCACTGCGGCTGGCCGCCCGCTCAGGGTACCGGGGTCTCGGCGGGAGCAGGCTCGCCGCCTTCGCCTTCAGGTGTGGGCGTGGGCTCCGGGGTGGCCACGACGCCGACCGACTCTTCCCACGGGTAGCGGGTGAGGGGCAGGTCGAAGTAGGCTTCGACGATGCGGCGGAAGATGGGGGCGGCGATGTCCGAGCCTTGGCCGATATTGGATACCCACACCGCGATAGCGACGTCGGGCCGCTCGGGCTGCTGGGCGAGGGTATAGCCGGCGAACCAGGCGTGCGGCTCGGGCGCGGCGTTCTCGGCGGTGCCGGTCTTGCCGTAGATGGGGATGCGGAAGTTGCGGAAGCGGTTGCGGGCCGTGCCCAGCGGCGGCAGGGTGACGTTGTGCATGGCCGTCTGCAAGGCCAAAAGCTGCTCGTCATCCAGGGGCAGCTCGCCCACGATGATAGGGGCAAACTCGTAAGTCGGGGCGCCCTCCGGGGTTTGCAGGCGCAGCACCAGTTGTGGCTGAAGCAGCGTGCCGCCATTGCCGATGGCGGCCACCAGCCGGGCGATTTGCAGCGGCGTGACCAGCACGTTTCCCTGCCCGACGGCGGTGTTGAGATTGTCGATTACCTCCCAGGCCTGCCCCTGGTTCTGGAGTTTCCACTGCGGGTCGGGGATCAGGCCCGGCGTCTCATCCAACTGCTCGATGCCGGTGGCCGCGCCCAGGCCAAAGGCGCGGGCAGTCTGTGAGAGCCAATCCGGGTTCCAGTCGAACAGGGCCTTGCCCACGTGCCAGAACCACGGGTTGCACGAGCCCGACAGCCCTTGCGAGAGCGTGAGCGTGCCGTGCCCCCCCTCCAGCCAGTCGTTGGCGGAGAAGCCTTGCACTTCGGTGAACACGCCGGTGCAGGTGTACTCGCTTTCGGGTGTGAACAGCCCGGAGGTGAGCCCGGCGGAGAAGGTGACCAACTTGAAGATGGAGCCGGCCGGGTAAGCGTCCTGCGCGGCGTTGTTCACCAGGCCGGTGCTGAAGGCCGCCGCGCCGGTGAATTGGCGGTTGACGTTGTTAGGCTCGTACAGATTCGGGTCGAAGGTGGGGCTGGAGGCGAGCGCCAGCACCTCGCCGGTGTGCATGTCCAACACCACGGCCGCGCCGGTGTAGGCGCCCAGCGCGAACTGCACCGCCCGCTGGAGGTCGTAGTCCGCGGTGGTATACAAGTCCTGCGGAAACTCGGGCTGGACGATGACCAGCGCCTTCAGCGGATTGCCGGCCGCATCCAGCAGGGTGAGTTGGCCGCCATTGACGCCCGACAGCAGGCTCTCGCCCCAGCGTTCCAGGGCGGTGCGGCCCAGGCGCTGGTCGGCGGCATAGCCGCGGGCCTGGTAGAGCGGCAGTTCTTCCGGGGTGAGGAAGCTGGTGTAGCCCGTGACGTGGGCGGCCGCGCCGCCGCCATAGTAGAAGCGGGCGGTGTACGGCGAAACGCGGATGCCGGCCACGCCGCCCAGCCAGCTCAAGGGTGCATACTCGGCGGCGCTGACCTCGCCGATGGGCACGTACTCCTCGGGCGTGGCGTTGGCCCACAGCGCGGCAATGTTCTGGCCGGGCGTGCCAAACAGCCGCCCCAGGCCGTTGGCGAGCGTATTGTCGTCGGGCGTCACCTCGCCGGGGATGACGCCAATGGCAACGGCATCAGTGTGCTCCGCCATGGGCACGCCGTGGCGGTCGTAGATAATGCCCCGGTCGGGGACGAAGGGGATCATCAGCAGTTGCTGGCCGTTGACCAGATCGGGCCAAATGAGGGCCGGCGCGAAGACGATGCCCCACAGGCCGTCCACGCGCTCCAGGGGAAAAGCGACATCGGTCTCCAGCACGCCGACGAGTTGGGTGGCATACGAAATGTGTACCAGGGCTTGGGCGGTCTCGCCGCTCTCGGTGATGCCCGTGAGAGTGGGCGTGAACACGTTGCTGCCCAGGATCGCAAGGGTCTGGCGGTACTGCTGCTCGAAGGCCGCCTGGTCCAGCGCGGCGCGCGAATTGGGCGACAGCCGGTCGTACATGCCCGCGTAGTTGGCGGACTTCCAGGCGTCCAGATAGATTTGGACGGTGCCCCCGGCATCGGGGACGGGCGTGGGCGAGGGCGAGGGGGTCTCAGTCGGGACCGGGATCAGCGTGGCTGTGGGCGGCGGGGTGAGGGTGGGCTCGGCGGGGGTCGGGGTCTGGCCACAGGCGGCCAGCAACAGCAATAGAAAGAGAAAGAGAGCCAGGCGGAAAGACATGGCGTGAATGATACCATGCGGGGAAAACGTTCATTCTGTTTCGCCGGGATTCAGCGCGGCCGCCGCAGCCTGGATGAGCCCGCACAGCTCTTCCGGGTGCCGTGTGGAGAAGGAAAGGTCGCGCACCGGCCCCACCGGCTGCCGGAACGCGATCACCACGCGCGGGTACTCCAGGAAATTGAAGGAGGCACGATAGCGCCCGCGAATGACCATGAAGTGGATGCCCGCGCCTCCCAGCCGCATCACAGTTGGCAATTCGTCCTGGCCGCACGCGGCGACGTTCCCCAGCGGCGCCACCCACCGAAACACGCCAAAGGTGAGCGTCAGCGCGGCCGGCGTCAACTGGATCAGCAGCGTCCGGAAGTTCAGCACGTAGAACGCGAACAGCCCCGCGAACACGCCCAGCGCCGCCGTCAGCCTGCCGCACCGCCCGGCCCGCTTGCGCCGCGCATACAGCCCGCCGAACAGCGCGGTCAGCCCCAGGAACAGCGCCTGGGTCTTGTTCGAACTCAAGCGTTCTTCGTACAGCACTTGGTCGGCCATCGCGAGCCTTTCGACGCGGGCGGGCGCCCGCCTCACCAAATGCCGGGCAGCAGCCGATAGCGCGTTCGCCGCGCGTACTCGGCGTAGCCAGGCAGGTGCGCCTTCAGGAAGCGGTCCTCCTGGAGGGCCCGGAAAATGAAGGTCAAGGCCAACAAACCGCCGGGGATGAGCCCCCACCCCGAACCTAGCGCCAGCGGCAGCCCGGCCGACAGCAGGCCGAGCGCGGCATACATCGGGTGGCGGATGAGTCGGTAGGGGCCGGTGGTGGCCACGGTATGTCCACGCTCTGCTTGAACGCGGACGACGGCGCTGAGATAGGCATTGTGGGCCATCACCCACAGGTTGAGGGCCACGTAGCCGGCCAGCAGCAGCCAGCCCGCAAACTGGGCCGCCGCCGGCACCCGCGACCACTGGAAGCGCCCCCCATCGAGCGCGGATACGCCCATCAGGGCCGTCACCAGCCCGGCCGCCCAGATCAGGATCAGCCGCTCCGGCAGACTGCCCGGATGCGCCACTGCCCGGACGCGCTCGTTGCTCAGGCCGGGCGCGTAGCGCACCAACCACAGGCTGGTCCCCACCAAGTAGGCAAAAAACAGCCCCGCCACGCCCCAGCCCGCCCACCAATCCCACCGGCCGCCCAGGCCCAGCAGCAGCGCGCCCAGCGCAGCGCCGATCGCGGCCATAAACCAGGGTCTCAGCCGCCCCATCCGGGTCAGGGTCTCCGTGCCGCGCGCCGGCCGCTCAGCCATCCTTGCGCCTCCCTTCTCATTGGACATCCGCTTTGGCCGGCGGTGTACTGGCACCCATCACCTCCCCGGCTGCCGGATGTCATGACTGCCCGGCGCGCAAGCGGGAACTTGTGGCTATTGGCGCGGCGGCGTTTTTGGGTTATAGAGGGGGGCAGGGGGCGCTGCAAAGGGGCATACCTGTCAACCGATGACTGAGCACGCGACCGTTTTGACCGCAACTTCGGGCGGCCGGCGCCGGGCGCTGGCCCGTGCGGCGGCGCGCATCCTCGCGGCACTGGCGCTAGCGGCGCTGGCCGGGGCGGCCCAGGGCGCGCCCGCTGGCGGGCCGTCGCTGTGGCTGCCGCTGGTGCTGCGCGCCGGGGAGAACGCCAATCCCGTCCACGACGGCATCGCCACCTACTATTACGCCACCGGCAACGGCGCGTGCCTGTTTGGCGAGAGCCCCGGCGACTTGATGGTGACGGCGCTGAATGCCGAGGAGTACGACAACGCCAACTGGTGCGGGGCGTATGTGCACGTGGTGGGCCCCAGCGGCGAGGTGACGGTGCGCATCGTGGACCTGTGCCCGGAGTGCGAGGCCGGGCACCTGGACCTGAGCCTGGAGGCCTTCGCGGAGATCGCGCCGGTGCATCTTGGCATTGTGCCCATCACCTGGCAGGTGATCAGCCCCAATCTCTCCGGCCCCATCGCCTATCACTTCAAGGACGGCAGCAACCAGTGGTGGACGGCGGTGCAAATCCGCAACCACCGCAACCCGATCGCGGCGCTGGAGTTTTGGAATGGCAGCGCGTGGGTAAATGTGCCGCGCACGAGCTACAACTACTTCGTGCAGACCAACCCCGGCATGGGGCCGGGGCCGTACAGCTTCCGCGTCACCGACCACTATGGCAACGTGCTGACCGACAGCGGCATCCCGCACATCGAACTGGGCACGGTGCCGGGCAGCGGGCAGTTCCCGCCGGGGCCGTAAGAGCGTTAGCGCGTCTCCAAGTCTTCCTGAATGAATACCGGCGAAGCGTGGATGCAGATCAGGTCTAGGCGCTCGGGGCCCAGGCTGGTGAACTTGTGCGGGGTCTCGGGGCCGACGACCAGGATGTCGCCGGGGCCGGCCTCCAGGGTTGCTTCCCCGGCGATGAACGTCGCGCGCCCCTCGCGCACGATCCAGGTCTCGGAGTAGGGATGCCGGTGCAGCACCGGGCCGAAGCCGGGGAGCGCATTGACCAGGAAGACGGACACGCCCGAGCCGTGCGCCTGGCCTTCAAAGGTGATGGTGCCGCTGCGGCTTGGGGTCAGGGTGCCGGCGGGGAGGTAGGTGTGCATGCCTGTGTCCTTGGGGCGGAGGGGACTCAAGGGACTCGGGGGATGAAGCCTGAAGGGCGCCGGGGGATGCTGGCGCCAGCGGCCGAGGCTGCGATCAGGATCACATCGAAGGCTTGGTGTGGACGGCTTCGGCTTCGGAGCCGGCCTCCTCGATGCTCACCGGGCGAAAGGCGGGGCGGCCGTAGCGCTGGGTGGGGGGCACGCCCACCGGGTTATGGCGGAACTCGTCCACGCCGCGGCACAGGTAGGTCTTGAAGTTGGGGTTGACCGACAGGTCGTTCTTGACGTCGGTGCCGGAGTAGCGCAGGGTGAGGCCGGCGCGGCGGCGGGCGGAGGGGTTGGCGGGCGAGCCGTGCGCGGCGCGGTCGTCGTGCAGGCTGACCTCGCCGGCCTTGAGCTTGAACTGCACCGCATCGGCGGCGTTGAAAGTGCCCTCGTCCAGCTCCAGGGTGAGGACGGAAGTGGTGCTCTGCGAGCGGGTGTGGCGCAGCAGGCCGGCGCGGTGCGAGCCGGGGACCAGCAGCATGCCGCCGTTTTCCTCGTCCACGTCGTCATACGCCAGCCAGACCGTCACCGAATGATGGGGCTTCATGGGCCAGTAGTAGGCGTCCTGGTGCCAGCCGACGGTCTCGGTGGTGAAGGGCTCCTTGATGAAGAAGTTGCTGGCCCACAGGTAGAAGTTGGGCCCGAGGATGCCTTCCACCAGGTCGTGGATCTTGGGGTTCATGGCGATCTCGAACAGGTAGGTGCTGGTCTCGTGCCACTCGCGGATGTCCTTGGCGGTCTCGCCGGGCTCCAGCAGGGCGAGCAGGGGAGGCAGTTCGGCGTTGATCTGGGCCATCTCTGCGGCGGTGTAGATGGGCGGCAGGCCGAGGAGGTAGCCGTTGGCGTGGTAGAAGGCGATCTGCTCGGGGGTGAGGGTGGTGGGCATGGGGAAGTCCTTTACACGCGGCGGTTGTCGGTCTGGCAGTAGGGGCAGTTGACCTGGGCGACGCCGACCGGGAACGACAGCGCCGCGCCGCACTTGCGGCAGGGCACGTCCCCGGCGCTGATGTCCAGGCTGCGGCCGCAGGATTCGCACACGACCTGCCGCGCGCCGTGGACGGTGCTGATCTGCGCCCCGCACCCGCCGCAGCGGTGCTGGTCGACGGGCGTCGGCTTGACCGCGTCGTATTCGGCCTTGAGACCGTAGAAAGCCAGCAGGCGCTCGCCGTCCTCTGGCGAGAGGTGGGGCAGCCAGCCCTGGCAGAAGGTGGAATACTCCATCCGCAGGGGGACGCCGGGCGGGGCCTGGTCCGGGTCGAGCTTCAGCACGCCTTGCTGGTCCAGCAGGGCGTAGACCGACTCCATCTGCTGTTTGTAGAGCTGGGCATATTCCCAGAAGGGGCCGGCCACGCGCCACGCGCCGCCCGGCTGGGGGATACGCTGGAGGCCGGCGATGGCGGCGGCAATTTTAGCGTCCAGCGGCGCCTGGTTGGGGTCAAAATCCTTGACGAGGGCGCACTCGGCCTGGTAGTTGACGAACAGCTCGCGGAAGGCGAGGTCGCCCTTGACGCGCGGGGAGACGGCCTGGGGGCACTCCTGCACCCACTGGGCGTAGACCTGGCGGTAGAGGCGACGGTAGGTATCCCGGTCGCCGCTGGACTTGGCCTGGGCCAGGGCGTTCTGCACGGGGGCGATGAGGCGGCTGAAGACGGTGTTGGTGATGGCGGCGTTGGTGCCCGCGTTGGCGAGGCGGAAGTCGTAGTCCATGAGACTGCCGCAGTAGTCGCAGTACAGGTAGGCGGTGGCGGAGGGCAGGGTCTTGGGCGCGCCGCAGCGGGGGCAGTTGACTCGTTTGACGAACTGCGAGTGGGCCTTGAGCGAGGCGGGCAGCGGGTCGCCTGCGCGAGGAATGCCGGCCATGACGGGCGACGGCTGAGGCGACACCGGCGGCGCGGGCTGGAACGGCTGCGAGGGCGGGGCAGGGGCGGTGTGGAGGCCGAGAAGGCGTTTGAGGAAGTCCATGGGCGGTAGTATAGCGCAGGGCGCGCTGGCGAGCAGATCCCAGGGGCACGGGCGGAAGCGTTGCCAGCCTTGCCAGCGTTGCCAGGATTGCCAGCGGCCGGATACGCGCCCGCGGAATCATTGCCAGCATTGCCAGGATTGCCAGTTTGCCTTGATTCCGCGTCAGATTCTGGCCTGGCAGGGAAGGCGGGCGTTGCCAGCATTGCCAGGATTGCCAGCCAGTGGGGGCCGTGCGGCTCGGGTGCCGGGAAGGAGGCGTGCAGGAAGGCGGTGGTGAGCGAGTCCACGGGATGATTGTACGAACATTTGTTCTGATTGTCAAGTTTGGAACGCGGGCGGGGCCGGCGAATGGCGGGGCCGGCGAATGGGACGCGGGCGGGGCGGGCGAATGGCGGGGCCGGCGAATGGAATTCGCGCCTCAAGGCCTGCGGCCGCCGCGTCCCTCTGCAGGGACGCGAG
>CAZCEC010000005.1:0-35638 GCA_964497615.1 uncultured Anaerolineales bacterium
GCGCTCTCTGCGCGCTCTGCGGTGAAGACGGTCAGTCCGAGCTACCCGTACTCATGGAACCCGCGTCCCGCCGCCTTTCCTAAGTGCCCTGCCCGTACCTTCGTCCGTAATAACCGCGCCGGTCGGAACCGTTCGCCATACGCTGCCTGGAGGGCCTCCAGGGTGCCCACCACGTTGTCGAGGCCGAGCTGGTCGGCCACTGCCAGCGGTCCCAGCCGTTCGCCGCCGTAGGTCATCCCGGTCCCCGCCACCATCGCCAGGTCGATGTCGCCTGGGCTGGCGATGTGCTCTTGCAGGCACAGCGCCGCTTCGTTGATCAGCGGCATGATCAGCCGGTCCGCCTCGAACGGGCGGCTGCTCTTCTTCACCGCGCCCGTCGACTGCAGTTCGGCGATCATGTCTTTCACTGGCTCGTCCGTCTCGCTGCCGTAACCATAGAAGCCTGCGCCGCTCTTCTCGCCCGACATCCTCGAGTACGCCTACCTCGGCCTCTTCTCGCCCAGCCGCCCCGCGCTCACCAGCATCGGGAACAGCTTCGCGCCCCGCATGCGGTCGCCGTACTCGCTTTGCAGGTACTGGCCCACGTCCGCGCACACGTCCAACCCCAGCATGTCCATCAGGAAGAACGGTCCCATCGGCATCCCCCACGCCTGCATCTGCGGGTCAATGTCGCTGGCCTCCCCTTCGCCTTCCTCCAAGGCCAGCACCGCCTCGTTCAGGTAAGGCATCAGCAGCCGGTTGACCAGGAAGCCGGGGCACTCCTGCACCACCACCGGCAGCTTGCGCAAGGACTCGGTGAAGCTGACCACATCGTCCACCGTCTCCTGCGTCGTCTCCAGACCTGGAATGACCTCGACCAGCTTCATCACGTGCGCCGGATTGAAGAAGTGCATCCCGATCATCTTCGCCGGCCGCCCTGAGGCCGCCCCCATCTCGGAGATGGACAGCGCCGAGGTGTTGGAGGCGATGATGGCCGACTCGGGCAGCGCCGCCGCCAATTCCTTCAGCACCGCCCGCTTCACCCCCATCTTCTCCGGCACGGCCTCAAACACGATGTCCACATCGCCAAACTCGCCATAGTCGAGGGCTGGCGTTACCAGCGACAGCTTGCCATCCATGTCGCCGGCCGACATCTTGCCCTTGTCCACCCGGCCTTGATAAATCTTGCGGATGCGGGCCATGCCCTTGTCCAGCATGGCCTGGTCCACGTCCTTGAGCACCACCGGCAGCCCGCTGTATGAGATCACCTGCGCGATCTCGGCCCCCATCGCCCCCGCCCCCACCACCGCCGCCTTAAAGATGTACATCTAGACCTCCTTGGCCCCGTTGACGGCTTCCACTACCAGCGCGCTCCCTTGTCCGCCCGCCGCACACAGCGTCGCCAGGCCATAGCGCACGGGCGTCTTGCCCTCCGCGTTGCGCCGCTTCATCTCGTGCAGCATCGTCACGACGATCCGGCACCCCGACGACCCCACCGGATGCCCCAGCGCAATCGCGCCGCCGTTCACATTCACGCGCCGCCAATCCCACCCCTCCTCCTTCAGCGCCGTGCCGACGGCCAGCACCTGCGCCGCGAAGGCTTCATTGACCTCCACCAGGTCCATCTCGGCCAACGTCTTGCCGGCCTTCTTCAATGCCTTCGGCACGGCGTAGGCCGGCGCAATCCCCATCCGGTGCGGCTCCACGCCCGCGTAACCGTAGCTCACGATCCGGGCCAGCGGCGTCAGCCCCAGGGCCGCGGCCTTTTCGGCCGTCATCACCAGCATTGCACTCGCGCCGTCGGAGATGCCGCAGGCGTTGGCCGGCGTCACCGTGCCGCCCTCCTTGAAGATGGTCGGGTACAGCGCCGCCTTCTGCGCGCTCAGGCCGGGGTTGATCGTCTCGTCCTGCACCACCTTCTCGCGCGCCACCTCGCTCCCGGCCACCTTCTTGGTCACTTCCACCGGCACAATCTCGTCGGCGAACTTCTCCATGCGCGTTGCCATGAAGGCCTTCTTGTGGCTCTGCACGGCGTACTCATCCTGCTCCTGCCGCGTGATCCCAAACTCCTCCACCAGGTTCTCCGCGGTGCGCCCCATCAACTGCCCGCAGATCGGGTCCGTCAGCCCCTCCCACATCGCGTCGGTGAACTGCGCGTGCCGGATTTTCAGCCCCCAGCGCGCCCCCTTCACGATGTAGGGGATGTTGCTCATGGACTCCACCCCGCCCACCAGGTAGATTTCGCCGTCGCCCACCTGGATGCTGCGGTAGGCCTGCACAATGGCGTCCATCCCCGAGTCGCAGTTGCGGGCCACGGTATAGGCCGGCACCTCCTTGGGCACGCCCGCCATCAGCGCCGCTACCCGCGTGATGTTGGGCGCGTCCGACGGCTGCGCGATGCAACCGAAGATGACCTCGTCAATCGAAGCCGGGTCAATGCCCGTCCGGTCCAGGATGCCGCGCATTACGGTGCGCGCCAGTTCCTTGGCATCTACGTCCCGGAATACGCCCCCGTGGTTTCCCACCGGCGTCCGCACTGCGTCTACAATCACGACTTCTTTCATGGCTCATCCCTCACAAGAACGTTCCGCCGTTCGAGCGTCCTAACAACGATACGGCGACAGCCTCACGTTGCCGCGACAACCCATTCGCCTGTCCGGCTCAACTTCAACCCGTCCGGCCCCAGGCTCTCTGGCAGCAGCCGGATGGCCTGCACCGCCCGTTCAAAGGCCGCGTGACTGTCCAGCCCCAGGGACTTGAGCACCGGGTTGTGCACGTGCTCGCGGTGGATCGGGCCGCTGTAGATGCTCGACCGCCGCACCGCCCGCAGGAACTCGCGCCCATTGGGGATCAGCCCCAGCGCCGGCATGTGGAAGCCCTCGAAAACTTTGAGCAATGTCTCAAACGCCTGGGAAGGAAAATACCGGATGTGCGTCTGCACCACCTTCAGGAAGATGCCGTGATGGGCGATTTCATCTACCCCCACGGTGCGGAACGCCTCCGCCGCGCCCACCTGGTAGCCGCGCGCCTGTTCCTCCGGCGTAGGCTGCGTTGGCAGCCCATACTCCTCGCGGATGCGCGCCTGCACCTCTTGATAGTTGAAGTACGTGGCTCGTTCCTGCACCATGGCATACGCCGAAAAGCCTAGCGGCGTCTCCATCCCTGGGTGCTGCTCGGGGTTCCAGCGGAAGCTGCGCACCTTGTCCAGATAGGTCTGCAACTGCTCCTCGGTGCGCGCCAGCGAGTGCTTAAGCACCAGTTCCCAGGCCACGCCGTGCTTGGCTTCCTCCGCCCCCCACTGAAGCTGCATGTTGCGCCGCAGCCGGTGGTCGCGAAAGATGCGCATGCTTTCGAGCACGTAATCCCCCACGTACTCCTCCACGCCCAGAAAGCCCTCAATCAGGTGCTTGGTCTCCTCGCTCAGCTTGTGGCCCCAGGCCCGCATCTCCTCCAAAGGAAAGTTATGCCACGGCGACCAGTTGCGCGTGCGCATGGCCTTGCCAAAATACTCGATGTAGTGCCCCAGCAGGTCCCGTTCCAGCGCCGCCTGCCGCGCCTCTCGCGTCCACGGACCCTTTACGATCTCCGGCAAATGAAACTTTCTCGACAGCTCATTGAACCAAGGCATCTTCGACCCTAATGTCCTCAACTGATCCTGCTCCCCCGCCACCGCCGGCCCGCCCGCCTGCGCCTCACTGCCGCATTCCGCGTACCATGGTGTCCAGCACGCCGTCGTACAGCTTCTCCACTTCCTGCTCCACCAACTCGCGCCGCAGCGGGTGGCTGGTCAACACCAGCACCCCGTTCAGCGCCGCCCACAGCATGCCGCTCTGCCGCCGCGCGTCGCCCGGCCGAAATTCCCCCTCGTCGATGGCCTGCTGCGTGGCATCCACCACCCAGCGCAGCCCGCGCAGGCTCCGCAGCAAGATCATCTCGTACAGTTCCGCGCTCACCGATTCCTGGAACTGCCCCCGGTCAAAGGCCATCATCAAGCGGAAGTAATCTGCCTGTTGTTGGTAGAAGTCAAAGTAGGCCGCCGCCAGTTGGCGCAGCCGTTTTTCTCCGCTGAGCGGCGCGCCCTCGTCGTACGCCGCCACCAGGTAGTCGCCCAGGCTGTCGAGTCCCTCCAACAGCAGGTGGGCCAGAATTGTCTCTTTTGTGGGGAAGTAGAGGTAGACGGTGCCCTTGGCGATTTCGGCCCGCGCCGCGATCATGTCGACCGTCGCGCGCCGGATGCCCACCTCAAAAAACACCTCCCGCGCGGCGGCGAGAATCAGACCCTTGCGGTCTTCCTTCTCTTTCAGCCGGCGGGAGGAGGTGGCGGAGCGAGCCATCTACTGACTGCTAGTCATATTCTGACCGCCAGTCAGTATAGTGCCCTTTCCGGCCCGCGTCAATATGGGATTAGGTCACTGGAACCGCGGGCATTGTCTCAATCCCGCAAGGCTCTGACCTCACCGGTAGGCAGCGGTCAGCGTCTATTCGGTGTACCTGCGCTTGACTTCGGTCTCAGCCGCCGAGCGGCTCGGGAAGGCCTTGGATGCCGCGCCGCTCCAGATCCAGGACTTCTTGTCGCGGCTCTGATCGCATTGGACTACGTACCAGGTGAAGTCCGGGATTGGCACTTGCTGCTGCACGTTCAATACCTGAATGAGCGTCGGCTTCTCAATGTTGGACCAGACCGTCGTATCCTTGGTCGAGCCGGGACCCATGAACCCAATGAACTTAAAATCCTGATAGTGCTCGGCCGCTTTGCGCGCGTACAACTCCGACATGCTCGTCCACAGCACCATATCGGACACCCCCGTCAGGTGCTCAAAGCGCCAGATGTTGTCAAACCACGACCCGATACTCCCCTCCAGCACCAGCCCGCCGCCGGCCTCCTTCTGGGCCGCCTCCTTGGCGCCCGTGCCCGACCAGAACGCCCACGTCTTGCCCCGGTTCGCTTTCACGGCCTTGACCACTTTGTCCAGGTTATTTTCGGCGTGCCGGATGAAGACTTGCATGCCGGCCATGGCCTGCTCCAGCAGCGCCTCGCGCACCTTCGTGCCGTTTGGCCCATCCACCGTCAGCTTGAAGCGCCCGTCGGCGCCCTTGGGGATCAACTTGGTCACGTAGCCCGACTTGGCCATGTTTTGGATCATCGCCAGCCAGACCTTGCCCGGTATGGTCAGGCTGTTATCTTCGAAGTCATAGTCGTTGGCCAACTTGCGATACGCTTCCGCGAACCGCATAAACTCGTCTATCTGAGTCCGCTGCTTGGCCAGCGTCTCCAGGAACGGCTTCACACCCATCTCGCCGGTCACCTGGTGGATGCCGGGCTTGTTCATCAACTCCGGATCGTCCTGCCCGGCCTTGCGCGCCTCCGCTCCCTCCCGGAGTGCCGTAATGCGGCTCTGCTTGGCCAAATCCTCCGCCGTGATCAGTGTGACTTTCGCATCGGTGCCGATGGCCTTGCCAATGACTTCGTCGCGGATCTTCGCCGTGGTCAACGCCCCCTTGACCTTGCTGATCAAAACGCGGTGATTGCCCTCGGTATCTTTCGAGATTTTCGCTTCGCCGTAGGCGATCTCGATCTTTGGAAACCGTTTCTTGTTCGTCGGATCATTGAAGAAGTTGACAAACTCGGTGGCCTTGTCAACGGTCAGAAACAGATAGATCGGCTTGGTCGCAGAGGTCGCCTGCGGCGGCAGGTAATTCTTCGCCGCCACAAAGTCCATCTCCTTTCCCTCGCCCACCAGCGCGCTGGACGTAATGGCCGCCTTCATCGCATTCTTGAGCCGGGTCGGGTCCTTCGTGTCTCGGAACGTCGTGAACATGATGCCTGCCATGCGGGAGTCTCCTGGGGAAGCCTAGGATTGGTGGATGCTGCACGAGTGTAGAACTGCCTTGGGTCGCGCCTGCCGAACGCGGCTGGACTCTAGACCCGGAAGGGGAAATAGACAAATGCGGGCCGCACTAACTGTGCTGCCGGTCTACCAGAAGCTGCGGGTTATAATCCTTCTATGCCTATCCGCGTCCTCTCCGGCGCTGTCGCCTCCCAGATCGCCGCGGGCGAGGTCGTTGAGCGCCCCGCCTCCGTCGTCAAGGAGTTGGTCGAAAACGCCCTCGACGCTGGGGCCCGTTCCATCACCGTGACGATGGAGGGCGGCGGGCGCGCCCTGATCCGCGTGGCCGATGACGGCATTGGCATCCCGGCCGCGGAGGTCGAACTGGCTTTCGCCCGGCATGCCACCTCCAAGCTCACTTCTGCCGATGACCTCACTCACGTTGTCACCCTCGGCTTCCGGGGCGAGGCCCTGGCCTCCATCGCCTCCGTCAGCCGCCTCGGCCTCGTCACCCGCGCCGCCGACGAAGCTGCTGGCACGCAGCTCAAGCTCGACGGCGGCGAGCTCGTGCACCGCTCTGCCATTGGCGCGCCGCAGGGCACTGTGATTTCAGTTGAGAACCTCTTCTACAACGTCCCGGCGCGGCTCAAGTTTCTCAAGTCTGAGACGGCCGAACGCAGCCACGTCGCCCAGCTCGTCTCGCGCTACGCCATTGCCTATTCCGCCGTCCGCTTTCGCCTGATCCTTGACAATCGCACCAGCTTCCAGAGCACCGGCAGCGGCGACGTGCGCGAGGTCCTGGCCGCCGCCTATGGTGTGGACATCGCCAAACAGCTCCTGGAGTTAGGCAGTATCTACGATCCGCCCCCGCCTGAGGCCACGCCGCCCGACGACGACGGCCTATTCCTCCACGAGCGCCGCGCGCGCGACCTGATCGAGGTGCGCGGCTTCATCAGCCCGCCTGCCGTCAACCGCTCCAACCGGCGCGACATCACCCTTTTCGTCAACGGCCGCTGGGTGCATGATATTCGCCTGTCCACCGCCGTGCTCCAGGCCTATCACACCATGCTTATGGTGGGCCGCTACCCCATCGCCGTCATCTTCCTCACCCTGCCGCCCGAGGATGTGGATGTGAACGTCCATCCCACCAAGGCCGAGGTTCGCTTTCGCTATCCCGACGCCGCCTTCACCGCCGTCGAACGTGCTGTCCGCAAGACCCTTACCGCCCGCGCCCCCGTGCCGCACTTTGCGCCGCGCCAATGGTCCCTCGGCTCCGAAGCGCTGTACTCTCCGCCGCCCGCCGGTGGGGCAGGGTGGTCGCCAGACTGGGGCGCACTCGGGCCTTCCACGCCGGCCGGCGAGCCAGTGCCATCCGTAGGCGGCGGGTTTACCCCGCCGTCCCCCGCCGGCCAGGCGCCGCTCCCCGCCTCCGGCATGCCGCTCCTGCGCGTCGTCGGTCAGATTGGGGCCGCCTACATCGTCGCCGAAGGGCCGGATGGCCTCTACCTTATTGACCAGCATGCCGCTCACGAGCGGGTGCTCTACGAGGCCTACAGCCTCCAGCGCGCCGCTGCCCAGGTCGTCTCGCAGGCCCTGCTTGAGCCGGTTGCAGTGGAAGTCAGCCCCGAGGCCGCCGCCCTGCTCGACAGCCAGATCGACACGCTCCAGCGCATCGGCTTCAGCCTGGAGCCTTTCGGCGGCAACACCTTCCTGGTCCGTTCCCTGCCCACCGTCCTGGGCCGCGTGGACCCCGCCCGCGCGGTGCGGGTGGTCGTTGAGGATTTCGAGGAGGACGAGACTCTGCTCGCTGCCGAGGTCGAAGCCCGCCTGATTGCCCGGGTCTGCAAGCGCGCCGCGGTGAAGGCGGGGCAGGTACTGTCGCCCGCCGAGCAGTCTGAGCTTGTCCGCCAGTTGGAGGCCTGCGTCTCCCCCCGCACCTGCCCGCATGGCCGCCCGACGATGATTCACGTCAGCGTGGAAGCCGTCGAACGCCAATTCGGGCGCAAAGGCTAGCAGGCGCTTGCCTTTTCGCGCTGCCTAGCCATAATCGGCCCGCATGCGGCCTCGCCTCCGCCTCCTGGCGCTTGCCTCGCTTCTCACACTGAACACGACACCCGCCCATTCAACTACTATCGTCCTCGATGGCCTGCGCGACCCTGCTTACGTGCTGCTCGCCACCGATCCTGCCGGCGACATTCCGGAATCGCTAATGCTCGCCCTGCCGACTGAGTGGATTGACCTCACGGCCCTCTACGTGTACACCACGACCACTGACCTCTACGTTTATGTGGACCTACCCGCGTACGGTCTTACCGTCTCGTCAGGCCAGATCGGCCTGGCCCTCGACTTGACGGGCTATGTGCCGAATTCGGGCGGCGCGGCGGACCCGTGGAGCAATCTCATCACCTACGCCTTCACGAGCACCCACGACAACCTCGGCGGACTTCCGCTCACCACAAACCACACCCTTCTGCCTGACGTAGTCATTCGGGGCAATATCCCCAGCGAAATTGAGGCAGACGCTGATGAGAACGATGGCTGGACCGAGCTCCGTGTTTGGACTGGTTCGGTCTGGTCCGGCGCAGGCGTCTCCTGGGGCGGCCTTGAAATAGAAAGCCCCCAGCTTGGCACGCACATCGCCTACGCCGACGGCAACGGAGTTGAGCTGGCCATCCCACTCGCCGACCTGGGTGTACCCATTTCCGGCACCGTGCACCTGCACTTCTACACTACCCAGACAGGCGCGTTCCACGGCGCTTACGACTCTCTCCCTTCGGATTGGCCCGTCACGAGTGCCTACAGCCCCACCGTCCAGCACAACTTCGCCACCCTTCACTTCCCGGTTAGTCCCACGCCCGACCCGCCCAGCCTCGCCTTCACCGCCGCCGATTTTCAGGCCAGCGAAGCCGATGTTGCCACCTCGATTACGCTCACTGCGTCAGGTGTAATCACGCAACCCATCTCCGCGCTCTTCCAGGCCTTGCCTGGCACGGCCTCCGCCCTAGACTTTGTGCCGCTGACCACCACCGTGGTCCTCAGCCCCGCACTGACCACCGCCCCAGTAACCGTTACTCTCCTGGCCGACGATGACCCTGAACCTTCGGAGACCATTCTTCTGAGTCTGTCAGCGCCCGTGGATGCCGTTCTCGGCCAGCCCGCCGCCGCGGTGCTCACCTTGCTGGACGACGACAGCCCGCAGTCTGTCTTGCTGCGCGTCCTGCTGCCGCTCATTGTCCGGTAGATTGATTCGCCGCCATGTCCTCCCTCAATCTCCTGCACCGCCACCGCCTCCCCGTTGCCAGCACCCCCAGGCCCTACCCGGTCGTCGTCAGCGTCCACGGCTGGCTCGGCAATGAGAACGTCATGAGCATCTTCGACCGGACCGTGCCCTCGGGCGTCGCCATCGTCAGCCCGCGCGGCCCGGAGGAGATCGAACAGGATAGCTACGCCTGGATGCACCACCGGGAGGACTCCGATGGCTTCCGTCACGCGCTGGCCGCGCTGCGGTCCTTCATCACCGCCCTGCCTGATGCATACCCAGTGGACCCGCGCCGCCTCTACCTGATGGGCTTTAGCCAGGGCGCCGCGCTCTGTCTCCCGCTCCTGCTGTCGGACCCGGCCCTCGTGGCCGGCGTAGCCGCCCTGGCCGGCTTCCTGCCCGAGGTCGCGGCCGGCTGGGCTAGCCCCGGGCTCCTGACCGGCAAACCCGTCTTCATCGCGCACGGCGTGGACGACACAACCGTCCCCGTCACCCAGGCGCGGGCTGCCTGCGAGTTGCTGGAGCAGGCCGGGGCAGCCGTCACGTATCGCGAGTACGCCGTCGGGCACAAGCTAAACGCCGAGGGCATTGCCGACCTCAGTGATTGGTGGCGCCATCGTTTCGCCACGTAACGCCGGGCGCCCCGAAGATGCCTGCCATGCTCACGCGCCCCGCCCTCCCCGCCGACGCTGCCTCCGTTGCCCGCATCTACAACCAGGGCATTGAGGATCGCGTCGCCACTTTCGAGACCCGCCTGCGCACCGAGACCGACATCCTCGGCTGGCTGGGCGGCCGGCATCCCGTCGTCGTCGTCGAGTTGGAGGGCCAGGTCGTTGCTTTCGCCTCGGCCTCCACCTATCGCCCGCGGGAGTGTTACGCCGGCATCGCCGAATTCTCGGTCTATGTCGCCCGCGAGGTGCGGGGGCAGGGGGCTGGCCGGCTAGCGATGGAGGCCCTCATCGATGCCACCCGCGCCGCCGGCTTCTGGAAGCTGCTGTCTCGCGTTTTTATTGAGAATGCCGCCAGCCGCGCCCTGCTGGCTTCCCTCGGGTTCCGCGAGGTCGGCATCTACGAGAAACACGCCCAACTCGACGGCGCCTGGCGTGACGTCGTGATCGTGGAGAAGCTACTGCTTCCGCCCTAATCCCGCCATTTCCTCCTCATCCTCCCCTCCGCTCCTGCCCAGCATCGCAATCCTCCGCACTTCCACACTTCCACACGTATTTTGTGCATCTTGCCCAATTGCTAAATCTGCCCCTTGTGGTAGACTTTCTCGCAATCGAATAGCTTACTCTTATCCAGAGAGGCGGAGGGACCGGCCCGATGATGCCTCGACAACCTGCCTCACCCCACCGGGTGAATGGCAAGGTGCCAATTCCGGCAAGCAAGCCTGGCGGCGCTGCGCCGCCAACTTCTGGAAGATGAGAGTTGGGCGCGTGTCACTCTACAGGCCCCTTCTCATCCAGAAGGGGTCCTTTTTTTGGCCCCTCTGGCCTCTCCTGGATAAAGTCTGTAACGCTTAACCGGAGGGACCATGCCAGACGTTCAACTCAGCCAAAAAACCGCCACCCTGAGCGCTGCTCCCGTCGCCCGCGCCGAGCCGGGTCCCTCCACGGCCGCCGTGCATGCCGGTACGGCCCACCCTCACGCCTACCACTCGCTCACGGTCCCCGTCGTTCAGACCGCCACTTACACCTTCAAGGACACCGCCGACCTGTGCGACTTTCAGGAGGCGCGCCTGTGGGGTGGTGAGAGGGGCCGCGTGGAGTATGGCCGCTACGGCAATCCCACCGTGGCCGACTGCGAGGCTCGCCTGGCCGCCCTGGACCACGGCGAGGCGGCCATCCTGTTCGCCTCCGGCATGGCCGCCGTCACCTCGGTTCTGCTGGCGATGCTGCCCACCGGCGCGCACCTCGTCATCGGCGACGACTGTTACCGCCGCACGCGCCAGTTCTGCCTTACCTTCCTCAAGCGCCTCGGCATCACCACCACCGTCGTTCCCTTGGGCGATCTGGCCGCGCTCGAAGCTGCCATTCAGCCCAACACGCGCCTCATCGTCTCTGAATCACCCACCAATCCCTACCTGCGCGTGGTGGACCTGGTCCAACTAGTCGAGATCGCTCGTCGTCACGGGGTCAAGACCCTAATTGACTCAACCTTTGCCACCCCCATCAACCAGCGCCCGCTGGATTTTGGTGTGGACCTGGTCGTTCATTCGGCGACCAAATACCTCAGCGGCCACAACGACTTGCTGGCCGGGGTGGTCGTGGGCGAGGCCGGATTGATCGCCTCCCTCCGGCAGGCGCTCGGTGTCCTGGGCGGCGTCACCGACCCGCACGCCGCCGCCCTGCTCACCCGCGGCCTCAAAACTCTCGGCCTCCGTGTCCAGCGCCAGAACGAAACCGGTCAGGCCGTGGCCGAGTTCCTCGCCGCCCACCCGCGCATCAGCCGCGTGTGGTACCCGGGCCTGACCAGCCACCCCGACCACGCCGTTGCCCGCGCGCAGATGCTGGGCTTTGGCGGCGTCGTCAGCTTTGAGGTGGACGGCACGCTTGAGGACACCAGCCGCTTCATTGATGCCCTCCGCCTCCCCCTGATTGCGGCCTCACTCGGCGGCGTGGAGACCCTGGTGGAGCAGCCCGCTCTGATGTCCTACTACGAGCTCTCCACCGAGGAGCGCCTGGCCGTCGGCATCAAGGACAACTTGGTGCGCCTCTCTCTCGGCATCGAGGACGCCGCGGACCTGATCGCCGATCTCGACCAGGCGCTCTCCGCCACCAGCGCGGGCTGAAGCCTGTTTGACAGTCGGGCCGGCCCATGCCATACTCCCGCCCCATCTGGCGCGGAAATTGGCAAAGGAGGTCTGCATCATGGGTCAGAAGCGCACCACCTTCAGCATCGTCCTTGGCGGCGTCGTCCTCGTGCTGGCCACCGCCTGCGCTGCGGTGCCCGCCGGGCCTGCGGAGGGGGAGGCCCTTAGCCCTTCAAATTTTGGACCGACCTTTGACAGCCTGACCGTGCCCGTCTTCGAGCTCTTCCCCGCGCCGGTGGCGAATGAAATGCGAGCAATCAGCCTGTCCCATGCGGCCGAGCGGCTCACCACACAGCAGCTTTACGATGCTTTCTACTATGGCGTTGGCGGCTGCGACCGCCACCACGACCTGTTCCTGCAAGAGGACCTGGGCGCGGCCGGCGATGGCGCGGCCGGCAATTAGCGGTTTGCCGTAACCCGCACCCTATGGTATTCTCTCGGCCAATGAACCTGACCAGCCGCGCGCATCACCATCATCCTTGCTGCCAGCCCGACCGGTCGTCAGGATAGCGCCGCTTACCTTGCGCACGCCCAGCCCTCCGGTCTTTCAGCCGGAGGGCTTTTTATTTGTGAGTGACTATGGCCCGATCCGACATTCGCCTTGCCCTGCCTTCCAAGGGCCGCCTCGAAGCCGCGGCCCTGGAGTTCCTGGCCGCCGCCGGTCTGCGCGTGGACAAGCCTAACCCCCGGCAATACTTCGCCCAGATACCCGTCCTGCCGGAGCTCACCATCATGTTCCAGCGCCCCGGTGACATCGTTGTTTCCGTGCGCGAGGGCAGCGTGGACTTCGGCCTGGCCGGGCTGGACGCGGTCGAGGAACGGCGCGGGGATGATGGGCAGGTCATGATCCTGCATGAGGCCCTGCGCTTCGGCCACTGCGCATTGTGTCTCGCTGTGCCTGAGGAGTGGCCGGTGCACAGCGTGGCGGACCTCGCCCCACACGCCGCGGCGCTGTCGCATCCGCTTCGCGTTGCCACGCAATACCCCAATCTCACTGGCCGCTTCCTGCGCCAGCGCGGCCTCGGCGGCTTTCATCTCATCGCCGCGGAAGGCACCCTGGAAGTTGCCCCCGCCATCGGCTACGCCGACCTGATTGCCGATCTCGTCTCCTCCGGCCAGACCCTGCGCGACAATCGCCTGCGCGTCGTGGACGACGGGACTATCCTGCGCTCCCAGGCCGTCTTCTTCGCCAATCGCGCCGCGCTCAAGCGCCGGCCCGAGGTGCTGTCGCTCGCCCGCCAACTCCTCGAGTACATCGAGGCCTATCTGCGCGGCCAGGAGAACTACATGGTGGTCGCCAACATGCGCGGCGACGATCCGCGCGCCATCGCCCGCGCCCTCTTCGCCCAGCCCGACCTGGGCGGTTTGCAGGGTCCCACCATCGCGCCGGTGTACACGCGCGGCGGCGAATTGTGGCACTCGGTCACCATCGTGGTCCACAAGGATCGTCTCATACAGGCGGTGCAGGCCCTGCGCTCAGCCGGCGGCAGCGGCGTCATCGTTTCGCCCGTCACCTATATCTTCGAAGAAGAACCCGAGCGCGCCCGGAGGCTGAATGAAGATTTGTGACCGGTCGCTGCTCCGGCGGCGGTCGATTGACGATGACGAAGCCCATCTCGCGCCCGTCCGCGAGATCGTGGCTGCGGTGCGCGCGCGCGGCGACGTGGCCCTGCGCGAATACACCGCGCGCTTCGACCGTGTGACGCTGGACGCCTGGCCGCACCCCAACCCCGCCCTCGGCCTGGAGCTGGTTGCTCCCGAAGTCGCCGCCGCCCTCCGCGCCGCGCGCGACCGCCTGGAGCAGTTCCACCGCCGCCAACCCCTCACCTCCTGGATGACGAATGACCTGGGTGGCGTGCTCGGCCAGCGCTTCTCTCCTCTTTCGCGCGTGGGCGTATACGTCCCCGGCGGCACGGCGCCCCTCCCGTCCACCGTCCTGCACACCGTCACCCTGGCCCGCGTTGCCGGGGTGCCGGAGATCATCGTTGCCACCCCGCCCAACCCCGCCTACGCGGAGAGCGGCTTCGTTCATCCCGCCATCCTGGCCGCCGCCAGCCTCGCAGGCGCCACGCAGGTACTGCGCATCGGCGGCGCACAGGCCATTGCCGCCCTCGCCTATGGCACCGAGTCTATTTCGCCCGTCGCCAAGATCGTCGGCCCCGGCAACATCTACGTCACGCTGGCTAAGAAGCTCGTCTTCGGCGTCGTTGGCATCGATGGCCTGGCCGGCCCCACCGAAACCGTCGTCGTCGCAGATGGCGGCGCGAACCCCGCCTGGGTCGCCGCCGACCTGCTGGCCCAGGCGGAGCACGACATCCTGGCTGCCGCGATCCTGCTCACGCCCAGCGAGCCGCTGGCCTTGGCCGTCCAGGCTGAAGTCGCGCGCCAGATTGAGCGCCTGGACCGCGCCGAGATCATTGCCCAGACCTTTGAGCGCGGCTCCGGCATCGTGCTCACCCGCGACCTGGCCGAGGCCGTTGCCCTGGCAGATGACTTCGCGCCCGAGCACCTGTGCCTGGCAGTTCGCGATCCGTGGTCATGGGTGCCTCAGCTTAAGCACGCAGGCGGTCTCTTCCTCGGCGAACACTCCTTTGAGGTGCTGGGCGATTACGTGGCCGGCCCCAGCCACGTCATGCCCACGGGCGGCAGCGCCCGCTTCGCCTCGCCCCTATCGGTCCTTGATTTCGTGCGGCTGACCAGCCTCGTTGCGCTGGACGCCGAGACCGCCGCCCGTATTGCACCCGCCGCCGAGGTCCTCGCCCGCGCCGAGGGCCTCACCGCCCACGCAGCCGCGGCGCGCTGCCGCATCGCTGGAGGGGCCTGACTGGCCATGGCCGATATCCTGTCTCTCATCCGCCCGG
Organism: uncultured Anaerolineales bacterium; assembly: GCA_964497615.1. Lineage (GTDB taxonomy): Bacteria > Chloroflexota > Anaerolineae > Anaerolineales > UBA6663 > CAZCEC01. The sequence continues at coordinate 14,740 of CAZCEC010000005.1, forward strand.
ACGTTGCCGGCATGGAGCCCTACGTCCCCATCCAGCCCTTTGAGGTGGTGTCGGCCCGGCTGGGCCGCGCCCCGGCCGACATCATCAAGCTCGACGCCAACGAGAACCCGTATGGCCCCAGCCCGCGCGTTCTGGCCGCCCTTGCCTCGCTCCCCTTTCCTCACGTCTATCCCGACCCCGAGAGCTCCGCCCTGCGCGCCGCCCTCGCCCGCGATACGGGTGTGCCCGCGGAAAATATCCTGGCCGGCGCCGGCGCCGACGAGTTGATTGACCTGGTGATGCGGCTGTTCCTGTCGCCCGGCGACAGCATCGTCAATTGCCCGCCAACCTTTGGCATGTACACTTTCGATGCCGCCGTCAATGGCGCGGCCGTCGTGTCCGTGCCTCGCCTCCCCGACTTCTCTGTGGATGTCGCCGCCGTCGAGGCCCGCTACGCCGCCCGCGAGAAGGCGCCCAAGCTCATCTTCATCACCTCGCCTAACAATCCGGATGGCTCCGTGATCGGCGATGCCGATCTCCTGCGCCTGTTGGCCTTGCCCGCCGCCATCGTCCTGGACGAGGCCTACGTCGAGTTTCACGGGCCGTCGCGCTTGCCGTGGGTGCTCCAGCACCCCAACCTGATCGTGCTGCGCACGTTCAGCAAGCGGGCCGGGTTGGCCGGTCTGCGCATCGGCTACGGCGCATTCCCCGCTGCGCTGATGTCCCACCTGTGGAAGATCAAGCAGCCCTATAACGTCAGCGTCGCTGCCAGCGCCGCGGCCCTGGCTGCGCTGGAGGACCCGGACTACCTCGCTGGCACCGTGGCCCGCCTCACCGCCGAGCGAGACCGGCTCGCCTCGGCGCTGACCGCAATTGGCTACCTCCAGCCCTTCCCGTCGCGCGCCAACTTCATCCTGTGCCGGGTCGCCGGCCGCGATGCCCGCGATCTCAAGCTGGCCCTGGAGGCGCGCGGCATTCTGGTGCGCTACTTCAATAAGCCCGGCCTCACCGACTGTGTCCGCATTTCAGTTGGCAAACCTGAACACACGGATTCGCTGCTGGCAGCGCTCAGCGCCCTATGACCCGTTTACCAACGCTATTCCATTGGCGTCCCGTCGCTGGCCGGCCATTGCCCCCGGCGGGGAAAGAGGCGGGGGCAGGGGCCGGGGGTTAGGTCTTCCTATGGACAAACGCGTCAAGTTCGACTTCGAGATTGACTTCACCAATGGAGGCGGCCTACAGGGCCAGGACTTCCGCCTCGACATCCCTGGCGAAGACATCACCGACGAGGAATTGGCCCGCTACCTCGTGGCCGACCTGCGTCTGCTGATGGTCGGCGCGGTGCGCATTCTCAACAAGTCCATCATTGACGAACCTCACAAGCGCCCCGCCGCGCCCCGTGTGGCCCAGGTCCACCGCCAGACCAAGGAAACCGACATCACCCTGCGCCTCGCCCTCGACGGCACTGGCCAGCACTCCATCAGCACCGGCGTCGGCTTCCTCGATCACATGCTCACCCACATTGCGGTGCATGGCCTCTTCGATCTGGACGTGGCCGCCACCGGCGACCTCCACATCGACCCGCACCACACCATCGAGGACACCGCCCTCGTCCTCGGACAGGCCCTGGCCGAAGCCCTGGGCGACAAGGCTGGTCTGGTGCGCATGGGGTCCGCCTACGTCACCATGGATGAGGCCCTGGCCCTGGTCGTGGTGGACCTCTCGGGTCGGCCCTATGCCGTCATGGACGCCCAGTGGCACACGCCCGCCATCGGCCAATTTCCCACGTCGCTCGTGGCGCACTTCTTTGAGAGCCTGGCCGTCACGGCCCGCGCCAATGTCCACGCCCGCGTCCTGGCTGGCCGCGACGACCATCATCAGGCCGAGGCCTTGTTCAAGGCCCTTGGCCGCGCCCTGGACGCCGCTACCCGCCTCGACCCGCGCCGCGCCGGGGTCGTGCCTTCCACCAAGGGCACTCTTTGATGATCGCGCTTGTTGACTACGGCATTGGCAACCTCCGCTCCGTGCAGAAGGCCCTGGAGCACGTCGGCGCGGATGTCACCCTCACCGAGGACCCGGCGGTGGTCCTTGACGCTGAAAAGGTCGTCCTGCCCGGAGTCGGCGCTTTTGGCGACGGCATGCACGGCCTGGTGGAGCGCGGTCTTGACACCGCCGTCCGTGCCGTGGTTGCCCGTGGCACGCCCCTGCTCGGCATCTGCGTGGGGATGCAAGTCTTGTTCGACGCCAGCGAAGAGCGTGGCGAGCACTTCGGCCTGGGCCTGCTGCCGGGTCGCGTGCGCCTGTTCACAGGCCAAGGCCTTAAGGTGCCGCACACCGGCTGGAATGAGATCGAGCCAGTCCGTGACAGTCCGCTGCTGCGCGGCCTGCCCCCCGGCGCGTATGCCTACTTCAACCACTCATACTATTGCGACGCCGCCCCATCCGACCGCCTGGCCTGCACCGGCTACGGGCTGCTCTTCGCCGCAGTCGTCGGCCGTGGCCGCCTGTATGGCATCCAGTTCCATCCCGAGAAGAGCCAGCACATCGGTCTCCTCCTCCTCCGCAACTTCGTCGAGGCCGGCTGATCGAGGACCCACAGGTCATGGATAACACTGATCGCCCTGACACTACGCACAAGCCTGCACGCGCAGAGCCGAAGGCCCCCTTTGGGCACGCCCACCAGCAGTTCACCGTCTATCCGGCTATCGACCTGCGTGCCGGGCGCGTTGTCCGCCTCGCCCAGGGCGATCCGGCTCGCCAGACCGTGTATGGTGATGATCCCGCGGCCACCGCCCGCCGCTGGCAATCCGCAGGCGCCCGCTGGCTGCATGTGGTCAACCTGGATGGCGCATTCGGCGGCGCGGATGACGCCGCCCGCGCCAATCTCGACGCCCTTGCCGGCATCGTCGCCACCGGCCTGCACGTGCAGTTTGGCGGCGGCTTGCGCGCCGAAGCGGATGTGCGCCGCGTGATGGACCTGGGCGTTGCCCGCGTCGTCCTCGGCACCGCGGCAGTCGAGAACCCCGCGCTAGTGAGTTGGTCGCTGGAAGCATATGGCGCGGCGCGTGTGGCGGTGGGGCTGGACGCTCGCCAGGGGCGCGTGACCGTGCGCGGCTGGACTCAGGCGGCCGGTGTGACGGCCATCGAGTTGGGCGCTCAATTGCGCCGGGCCGGCGTGGCCTGGTGCATCTTCACCGACGTTGCCCGCGACGGCATGCAGGCCGGGGTCAATCTGCCCGCCACCGCCGCGCTGGCCGACGCCACCGGCTTGCGCGTCATCGCTTCGGGCGGCGTGTCCGGCCTGCCCGACGTTCGAGCCGCCCGCGCTTCCGGCCTCGCCGGTGTCATCATTGGCCGCGCGCTGTACGAGGACCAGCTCTCGCTGGCGGATGCCGTTGCCCTGGAAACTGGAGAATAGAGACTCGAGTCAGCCCGATCTCCCGTCTCCCAATGCCTTGACATCATGTTAGCCAAACGCCTCATCCCTTGCCTCGACGTGAAAGACGGCCGCGTCGTCAAAGGCGTGCACTTCGTCAGCCTCCGCGACGCGGGTGACCCGGTCGAACAGGCCCGCCTCTACGACGCCGCCGGCGCTGACGAGCTGGTCTTCCTGGATATCTCGGCCACCCCGGAGGGGCGCGCCACCATCGCGCCCATGGTGCGCCGTGTCGCCGATGAGGTTTTTCTGCCCCTCACCGTCGGCGGCGGCATCCGCACCGTGGATGACATGCGCGCCATCCTGCTGGCCGGCGCCGACAAGGTCGGCATCAACTCCGCCGCCGTCAAGACGCCCGGCCTAATCACGGCCGGCGCCGAACGCTTCGGCAGCCAGTGCATCGTGGTCGCCATTGACGGCCGCCGCTGGCCGGACGCCTCCCAGCCCGGCTGGGAGGTGGTGGTGGCTGGCGGCCGCACCCCCACCGGCCTCGACGCCGTGGAGTGGGCGCAGCGCGCCGTCGCCTTGGGTGCTGGCGAAATCCTGCTCACCAGCATCGACACCGACGGCACGCTGAATGGCTTTGATCTGGCCCTCACGCGCGCCGTGGTGGAGGCCGTCAACGTCCCCGTCATCGCCTCCGGCGGGGCCGGGCGCCTGGAGCACTTTGCTGACGTCCTACGCGATGCCGGCGCGGATGCCGCCCTGGCCGCCTCCCTCTTCCATGATGGGAAGTTGTCTGTGGTGGATATCAAGACTTACCTATCCAGCCAGGGCATCCCTATTCGGCCGGTGTCTCAAGCAGCGACATGAAACTGTTTCCCTTACCTCTGCGTGCTCCGCGATCTCCGCGGTGAAATATGTCCAGACTTATCCTCATCCGCCACTCTATTCCCGCCACCGACCCTTGCGTCGCCGCGTCGCAGTGGCCCCTCTCGGACGCCGGCCGACAGCGTTGCCTTCCGCTCGCCCGCTGCTTGTCGCCATTTTTGCCCTTTTCGCTGTTCTCCAGCCGCGAGGCCAAGGCCGGCGAAACCGCCGCCCTTGTGGCGCGCGAACTGGGCCTCGCCTTTGCCACGCGGCCCGGCCTGCACGAGCACGCCCGCGCCAGCGTGCCGTGGCTGGCGGATGCCGACTTCCAGGCCGGCATCGAGGCTCTCTTCGCGCGCCCAGCCGAAATCGTCTTTGGTGATGAGAGCGCCGATCGGGCCCACGCCCGGTTCGTTTCCGCCATCGCCGCCATTCAGGCTGAGCACGCCACGGGCAGTCTCGCCATCGTCGCCCACGGCACAGTGATGAGCCTATTCGTGGCCCGCGCGGCGGGTCTTGCGCCGCTGACGCTCTGGCGCACACTCGGCCTGCCTGCCGTCATCGTGCTCGACCGGGCAACCCTGGCCGTCGAGCAAATCATCCCGGAGGTGAGTCATGACGCAGCTCAAGTGGGATGAGCGCGGCCTGCTGCCCGCCATCGTCCAGGATCAGGCGACCGGCGAGGTGCTCATGCTGGCCTGGATGAACGCCGAGGCGCTCGACCGCACACGCGCCAGCGGCCAGGCCTGGTTCTGGAGCCGCAGTCGGAACGAGCTGTGGCATAAGGGTGCCACCAGCGGCAACACCATGCACGTCGCGGCCATCTTCTTCGACTGCGATGCCGATACGCTCCTGCTCAAGGTTCACCCGGCTGGCCCGGCGTGCCACACCGGCCAGCGCTCCTGCTTCTATCGTTCGCTCGAGGCCTCCCTATGACCCTGCCTGACCTGTTTGCCCTAATCCAGTCGCGCCGCGCCGCTGCGCCGCCCGGCTCCTACACCGCCAGGCTCTTTGCACTCGGTGAGGATGAGATTGTCAAAAAGGTAGGCGAGGAGGCCATCGAGGTTGTTTTGGCCGTCAAGGGGCAGGGGGATGAGCGGGTCGTGTCCGAAGTGGCTGATTTGTTCTATCACACCCTGGTACTACTGGCCGCGCGCGATCTCACGCTGGCTGATGTGGAAACTGAACTGGGCCGGCGGCATGCGGCACCCACGGCCGGGGCTCCTGAACCCAGGTAACCCGAATGGGTACTTTGTCCGAGCACTTATGTTTGCCTTCTGAGCAAATTGCACAGTGACATAGAGTGGGCAAGTGGCTAGAATCTCCCTAATCCGAGAGCAAAGATGACTTACGCGCTCAGCCTCGTCCTTATTGTCGTCGTTCTTATTGGGGTTCTCATTGAGAACCCTAAGCCCGTTGGGCTGGCGACAGCAAGGATAAGGCGCAAGTAGTTTCACCGCCTGAACCAAGTTGAACCAGGAGCCGCCCAACCGGGCGGCTCTTTTTTTCGCAAGGAGCATGGACATGGCAATGCCAGCGACAACCGACACCCGTTCACCCTGGTACGAGGCATTCACGCCTCAATCCATCCCGTCCGCCTGGGTGGCGGCCGCGCCCGAGGCGGCGGCCCCGGCCGCCGGTCCGCAAGACCAGCCGGAGGCCGACTGGGCCACCGAGGCGCTGTTTGACTACTACAATGAGTGAGGCTGGCAGATTGGAGATTGGCGACACACGTTCCCAATCTCCAGTCTCTTTTCATCCTGGAGTGCTGCCATGAAACGAACTGGTGCCCAAATTGTGTGGGAGTGTCTGGTGCGCGAAGGCGTGGACACCGTCTTTGGCTATCCCGGCGGCGCGATCCTGCCGACCTACGACGCCATGCTGGATTACCCCATCCACCATGTGCTGGTGCGGCACGAGCAAGGCGCCACTCACATGGCCGATGGCTATGCCCGCGCCTCCGGGCGGGTTGGCGTTGCCATCGCCACCAGCGGCCCCGGCGCCACCAACATGGTCACCGGCATTGCCACGGCCATGCTCGATTCCTCCCCCATCGTCTGCATCACCGGGCAGGTCGGCAGCAAGCTCATCGGCTCGGACGCTTTTCAGGAGACCGACGTTACCGGCGTTACCCTGCCCGTCACCAAGCACAACTACCTCGTCACCCGTGCCGATGATGTTGCCCGCACTTTCCGTGAGGCCTTCTATATTGCCGCCAGCGGCCGGCCCGGCCCGGTGCTCATCGACATCACCAAGGATGCCCAGCAGTCCACCGCCGAATTTGATTGGGACGCCGCCGCCCCGCGCCTCCCCGGCTACCGCCCAGACTTGCGCGCCCTGCCGTCCGAGTATCAGAGGGCGGTTGACCTCATCCGCCAGGCCGAGCGGCCCATCATCCTTGCCGGACACGGCGTCATCCTCTCCGGCGCCATGCGCCAGCTCATCGAGTTCGCTGAGAAGACCGACACGCCCGTGGCCCTCACCCTGCTTGGCATTGGCGGCCTGCCCGCCTCGCACCCCCTCAACCTGGGCATGATGGGCATGCATGGCGAGGCCTGGGTGAACCACGCCATTCAGGAGGCCGACCTGCTCCTGGCTTTTGGCATGCGCTTCGACGACCGCGTGACGGGCAATCTCAAGACGTACGCCCCGAATGCGCGCAAGATTCACATTGAGATCGATCCTTCGGAACTCAACAAAAATGTCAAGGTGGATGTGGGGCTCGTGGGCGACCTGCGCGAAGTGCTGGACGAGCTGCTGCCCGCCGTCCAAGAAGTCGTCCATCCCGACTGGCACGCCCATATCGACGAGATGAAGGGCGACTCGGCCGTGCGCGACATCCAGAACCTGCCCGACAGCGGCCACCTCTACGCCGCCCACGTCATCAACGATCTGTGGCGCCTCACCAACGGCGAGGCTATCGTCGTCACCGACGTCGGCCAGCATCAGATGTGGGAGGCCCAGTACTGGCGGCACGAGCAGCCGCGCTCGCTCATCACCAGCGCCGGCCTGGGCACAATGGGCTTTGCCCTGCCCGCCGCGGTGGGCGCCAAGTTTGCCTGCCCCGATCAAGAAGTCTGGGTCATCGCCGGTGACGGCGGTTTCCAAATGACGATGGCCGAGCTGGCCACCATCGCGCAGGAGCGCCTCAAGATCAATGTGGCCATCATCAACAACGGCTACCTGGGCATGGTGCGCCAATGGCAGGAGTTCTTCTATGAGCGCCGCTACGCCGCCACCCCGCTGCTCAGCCCCGATTTCGCGAAGCTTACTGAAGCCTTTGGCCTGAAAGGCATGCAGGTCACCGAGCGCGCGCAAGTCAAGGAGGCCGTGGCCGAGGCGCGCGCCCATCCCGGCACGGTCGTCATCGACTTTCGCGTCGAGCAGGAAGACACCGTCTTCCCCATGGTGCCAGCCGGTGCCGACCTGCACAACATGATTCGACGGCCCAAGCCCGAGGCCGTGCCGTCTGAAGTGCAGTGGTAGTGGAGCCAGCATGAAATATACCTTTGTTGCCTACGTGGAAGATTTGCCGGGGGTGCTCAACCGGGTGGCCTCCTTGTTTCGGCGGCGCGGATTCAACATCGAGTCGCTCACCGTCGGGCACACCGAGCAGCCCGGCGTCTCGCGCATGACCATCGTCGTCATCACCGACGAGTTCGGCGCGCGGCGGGTCGAAGCCAACCTATACAAGCTGGTCAACGTGCTGCGCGTCGAGGATGTGACCTCAGCGGCCTCCGTGATCCGCGACCTGGCCCTCATCAAGGTTGCCGCCGATGGCGCCTCCCGGGCCCAGGTCATGCAGTTGTGCGATGTCTTCCGGGCGCGAGTGGTGGATGTGGCCAACGACTCGCTCATCATCGAGATTACTGGCACGGAGGACAAGATTGACGGGCTGGTGGATGTCCTGCGCCCGTTCGGCATCATCGAGATGGTCCGCACCGGCATCGTCGCCATGCGCCGCGGCTCCACCGCCGTCGCCGCCGACCCGCCGCGCGTCGCCGCCCAGGTGCCGGTGGAGGCCGCCGACCCAGCCGTGGCCTATTCCGTCTAGCTGATGGTCACCGCCCGGAACGTCATGCGGCAGCCTGTCGTCGCCATCCCGTCCGCCGAATCCGTGGCGGCCGCGGTGCGCGAGATGCAGGTGCGCGGCATCAGCAGTCTCATCGTCCTGCCGCGCTTCGACGGGGAGAGCTTTGGCATCATTACCAAGAGCGACGTGGTGGGCAAGGTCGTCGCGCGCGGCCGCGACCCGCAGCGCGTGCCCGTGTCCGAGGTGATGACGCGCCCGGTGTTGACCGTGGGGCCCGACACTTCAATGCGCGAGTGCGCCGCCCTGATGATGCGCCACCATGTCCGCCGGTTGCCGGTCTGCGCGGGCGACGGCCCGCCGGTTGGGATCGTCAGCGACTCCGATGTGTTCGACGCGCTGCTCTACCTCCACACGGATGGGGCCGCGTCGTTTTCGCTCTAATCACGTTCGCCCATTGGGAGATCACATGGCTAAGCTTTACTATGATCAGGATGCCGACCTTGCCCTCATCCGCGCCAAGCGGGTGGCCGTCATCGGCTATGGCTCGCAAGGCCACGCCCACGCGCTCAACTTGAAGGACAGCGGCGTCGAAGTGCGCGTGGGCCTGGCCGAGGGCAGCCGCTCGAAGGCCAAGGCGGAGGCGGCCGGCCTGACCGTCACCACCGTCGCCGAGGCCGCCGCCTGGGCCGATGTCATCATGCTCCTGGCGCCCGACACCAAGCAGCCCAAAATCTACGCCGACTCGGTGGCTCCGCACCTCACCGCCGGCAAGATGCTCATGTTCGGCCACGGCTTCAACATCCGCTACAACACCATCACCCCGCCCGTGGACGTGGATGTCACTATGATTGCGCCCAAGGCGCCCGGCCACCGCGTGCGCGAGGTCTTTACCGAAGGCGGCGGCACGCCGGCACTCCTGGCCGTCCACCAGGATGCCAGCGGCAGCGCCAAGGCCCTGGCATTGTCATACGCCAAGGCCCTTGGCGTCACGCGCGCGGGTGTTATCGAGACCACCTTTGCCGAGGAGACCGAGACCGACCTGTTTGGCGAGCAGGCCGTGCTGTGCGGCGGCGTCAGCGCCCTGGTCAAGGCCGGTTTCGAGACCCTGGTCAAGGCCGGCTATCAGCCCGAAGTTGCCTACTTCGAATGTCTGCACGAACTCAAGCTCATCGTGGACCTGATGTATCGCGGCGGCCTCAATTACATGCGCTACTCCGTCAGCGACACCGCCGAGCACGGCGACTACACCGGCGGCCCGCGCCTCATCACCGAGGAAACCCTGGGCGAGATGAAGAAGATGCTCGGCGAGATTCAGGATGGCACTTACGCCCGCAAGTGGATCGCCGAGAACGAAGCCGGCCGCCCCTGGTTCAACGAGACCCGCCGCCGCGAGCAGGATCAGGCCATCGAGAAGGTCGGCGCCGAGCTGCGCGCCATGATGCCGTTCTTGAACCCGGTCACGGTCCGGCCGGACGAGCAAGGATAACTTATATGGACAACTACGTTCGCATCTTCGACACAACGCTGCGCGACGGGGAACAGAGCCCCGGGGCCACCATGACTTCGGCTGAAAAGCTGGAGGTGGCCCGGGCCCTTGCGCGGCTGGGTGTGGACGTGATCGAGGCCGGGTTTCCCGCTGCCTCGCCCGACGATCTGGCCGCGGTCCGGCGCATCGCCGTGGAGGTGGGGCATCCGGCGCGCGCGGAGGGCATGCCCGTCCGCCCGCCCATCATCTGCGGCCTGGCGCGGGCTAACAAGAACGATATTGACAAGGCCTGGGAGGCCGTGCGCCACGCGGCCCGGCCCCGCATCCACACCTTCCTCGCCACCTCCGAAATCCACATGCGCTACAAGCTCAAGCTCGACCGTGAGCAGGTCGTGGAGCGTGTGTCCGACATGGTTGCCTATGCGCGCAGCCTGTGCCCGGACGTGGAGTTCTCGCCCGAGGACGCCGGCCGCAGCGACCCTGAGTTTCTGTACCTGGTCCTGGCTGAGGCCATCAAGTCCGGCGCCACCACGCTTAACATCCCTGACACTGTCGGCTATACCACCCCGGACGAGTTCGGCGCCTTGATCGCGGGCATCGTCGCGCACACGCCCGGCATCGATAACTGCATCGTTTCGGTTCACTGCCACGACGATCTCGGATTGGCCACGGCCAACACCCTGGCCGGCATCCGCGCTGGCGCCCGGCAGGCAGAGGTCACCATCAACGGCATTGGCGAGCGCGCGGGCAACACCTCTTTGGAAGAGGTGGTCATGGCGTTGCACACCCGCCGGCCGGTCTTCAATCTCAACACCGGCGTGGACACGACTCAGCTCATGCGCGCCAGCAAGCTGGTCAGCAACTACACCGGCATCGTCGTCCAGCCCAACAAGGCCATCGTCGGCGCCAATGCCTTCGCCCACGAGGCCGGCATCCACCAGGACGGGATGCTCAAACACCAGCAGACCTACGAGATCATGCGGCCCGAGACGGTCGGCGTCACCCAGAGCCGGCTGGTGCTGGGCAAGCACTCCGGCCGTCATGCGCTCAAGACCCGCCTCACCGAGATGGGCTTCGCCCTGAGCGAAAGCGAACTGGAAAAGGCCTTTACCCGCTTCAAAGACCTGGCCGACAAGAAGAAGATCATCACCGACGCCGACCTGGAAGCCCTGGTCGCGGATGAGTTCTATCAGCCGCGCGAGGTCTTCGTTCTGGACGGCCTGCAAGTGGCCTGCGGCACGATGGGCATGCCCACCGCCACCGTGCGCCTGCGCGGCCCGGATGGCAAGACCATGACCCTGGCCGCCATCGGCACCGGGCCTGTGGACGCGGCCTATAAGGCCATTGACACGATCACCCAGGCATCCAGCACACTGCTGGAATTCTCTGTCCGCGCAGTCACTGAGGGCATTGATGCATTGGGCGAGGTCACGGTCCGCATCCAGGGCCGCAATGGGCAAAGCAGCCTCGACGCGCAAAAAGAAGTGGACCAGCCGCGCACCTTCGGCGGCCACGGCGCCGATACCGACATCATCGTCGCCAGCGTCAAGGCCTACCTGGCGGCGGTCAACAAGCTGCTGGTCGCCACCGGCAAGTTCGGCAGTGAAATGGAACGCGTCTCTGAAGTCAGAGTCGCGAGCAGCTAGCCACACCGTTCATCGTTGACTAACACATATGGCTGAACCCTTATCTCCACGCACCCTATTCGACAAGATCTGGTCCCGCCACGTGGTGGCGCAGGAGCCGGACTCGCCCGCCGTCCTGTACGTCGATCTGCACCTGGTACACGAAGTCACCTCGCCGCAGGCCTTCGCCGGCCTGCGCCAGCGCGGCCTCAAGGTGCGCCGCCCGGACAAGACCGTGGCCACCGCCGATCACAGCACCCCCACCCACGACCGCAGCCTGCCGATCCTCGATGCCCAGGCCGCCCGCCAGATCGAGCAGCTCGAAGCCAACTGCCGCGACTTCGGCATCACCCTCTACGGCCTGGGCAGCCCGCATCAGGGCATCGTCCACGTCATCGGCCCGGAGTTGGGCTTCACCCAGCCGGGCATGACCATCGTCTGCGGCGACAGCCACACCTCCACGCACGGCGCGTTTGGCGCTCTGGCGTTCGGCATTGGCACCAGCGAGGTCGAGCATGTCCTGGCCACGCAGTGCCTGTTGCAGCGCCGCCCCAAGACCGCACAGGTGCAGGTGGACGGCCGCCTGGCCCCCGGCGTCTCGGCCAAGGACATCATCCTGGCCCTTATCGCCAAGATCGGGGTGGGGGGCGGCACCGGCCATGTCCTCGAATACAGCGGTTCCGCCATTCGTTCGCTCAGCATGGAGGAGCGCATGACGGTCTGCAATATGTCCATCGAAGGCGGTGCGCGGGCTGGCATGGTTGCACCCGACGACACCACCTTCCAATATCTGGCCGGCCGGCCCTTCGCCCCGCAGGGCGCTGCCTGGGACGCTGCCGTGGCCCGCTGGCGCGCCCTGCCCACCGACGAGGGCGCGGCCTACGACAAGGTCGTCACCCTGGATGCCGGCGAGTTGGAACCGATGATTACCTATGGCACCAATCCCGGCATGGGCATCGCCATCACCCGCCCCGTGCCGGACCCCGCCCGCATGGGCGACACGACTCAGAAGGCGGCGCTCGAAAAGGCCTTGCGCTATATGGACCTGCCAGCCGGCCGCCCGCTCCTGGGCCATCCAGTGGATGTCGTCTTCATCGGCAGTTGCACCAATGCCCGCATCTCCGATTTGCGGCTGGCGGCCAGCCTCCTGCGCGGCCGGCGCGTCGCCTCGAACGTGCGCGTCATGGTGGTGCCTGGCTCGCAGGATGTGAAACGTCAGGCGGAGGTCGAGGGCCTGGCGGATGTCTTCCGGGCGGCCGGCGCGGAGTGGCGCGAGGCCGGCTGCTCCATGTGCATTGCCATGAACGGCGACCAGCTTGAGCCGGGCCAATACGCCGTCAGCACCAGCAACCGCAACTTCGAGGGGCGCCAGGGCAAGGGCGGGCGCACCTTTCTGGCCAGCCCGCTCACCGCCGCCGCCACCGCCCTGCACGGCGTCGTCACCGATCCGCGCTCACTGCTGTCGTAGCACTTGCATAGACCCATGCCCACCTTCACCACTCTCACCGCCACCGTCGCGCCGCTCTCGACTTGCGATATTGACACCGACCAGATCATCCCGGCCCGTTTCCTCAAGGCCACCGACAAAGCCGGCATGGGCGCGCACCTGTTCGCCGATTGGCGCTACCACGCCGACGGATCGCCGCGCGAGGACTTCCCTCTCAACCGGCCCGAGCATCAGGGGGCCCGCATCCTGCTGGCCGGCCACAACTTCGGCTGCGGTTCGTCACGCGAGCACGCCCCCTGGGCCCTGACCGGCTTTGGATTCCAGGCCGTCATCTCCACCTCCTTCGCCGACATCTTTCGCAATAACGCCCTCAAGAATGGCCTGCTGCCCGTGATCGTGGACGAGGCCACTCATCAAATGCTCTTCGACGTCGTGGAGGAGATTCCTGGCGCCGAACTGACCATCGACCTCGCAGAGCAGACGCTGCAACTGCCCACCGGCGAGACTGTCACCTTTCCGATTGATGGTTTCTCGAAGGCCTGCCTCTTGCGCGGCACAGACGAGCTGGGCTACATCTTGGGCTTTGAAGATCAGATAGTGGCCTACGAGAAAGCGATGCCAGTTTAGGGCGGTCGGGGATCGTATGATCGAAGTCTACGACACCACCCTCCGAGACGGCACCCAGCGCGAAGGCATCTCGCTCTCCTGCGCCGATAAGCTGCGCATTGCGCGCAAGCTGGATGCATTGGGCCTGGCCTTCATCGAGGGCGGCTGGCCCGGCTCTAATCCAAAAGATGTCGAGTTCTTCGAGCGCGCCCGCGATGAGCACTGGCAGACCGCCTGCATCGCCGCCTTTGGCTCCACCTGCCGCGCGCAGGCCGGCCCGGAAGACGACGCCAACATTGCCGCGCTGCTCGGCGCCCGCACCCCCGTGTGCACCGTCGTCGGCAAGACCTGGACCCTGCACGTGACGGATGTCCTGCGGACAACCCTGGATGACAACCTGCGCATCATCGAGGCCAGCCTGGCCTATCTGCGCGCTCAGGGCCGGCGGGTGATCTACGACGCCGAGCACTTCTTCGACGGCTATCGCGCGGATCCGGCATACGCCTTGGAAACCCTGCGGGCTGCCGTGCGCGGCGGCGCCGAGACGGTCGTCCTGTGCGACACCAATGGCGGCACCCTGCCTTGGGATCTGTCGGAAATCGTCACCACCGTGGCAGACACGCTCCACCACCCGTTCGGCATCCACACCCACAATGACGGCGAGTGCGCGGTGGCGAACACCTTGGCCGCGGTGAAAGCCGGGGCGCGGCAGGTGCAGGGCACCATTAACGGCTACGGCGAGCGCTGCGGCAACGCCAACCTGTGCGCCATCATCCCCGACCTTGAACTCAAGCTTGACCGGCGCTGTCTGCCGCCCGGCCGCCTGCGCCACCTCACCGACGTGGCGCATTTCGTGGCCGAGGTCGTCAACCTTTCGCCCGACGAGCATCAGGCCTACGTCGGCCGGTCCGCCTTTGCGCACAAGGGCGGCATCCACGTTGCCGCCATGCGCCGCAACGTCCGCTCCTACCAGCACATCGACCCGGACCTGGTGGGGAACGAAATGCGGGTTGTCGTGAGCGAGCTTTCCGGCCGTGGCAACTTGCTGAGCAAGGCGGAGGAATTGGGGCTTGACCAGACCGGCCGCGGCGTGGCCGATGTGCTCGCCGAGATCAAGGCCCTGGAGGCGCAGGGCTTCTCCTTCGAGGCGGCGGAGGCCTCCGTAGCCCTGATGCTCAAGCGCCAGGAACCTGGCTACGGCGCGCCGTTCGAATTGGTGGACTTCTCTGTCATCGTCGAGCACCGCGCCGGACGGGGGATGCTGGCCGAGGCGACCGTCAAGGTGCGTGTGGCGGGCGAAGTGCAGCACACTGCCGCCGAGGGCAACGGTCCCGTCAATGCCCTGGACGCGGCCCTGCGCAAGGCACTGGTAACGCATTACCCCGCCATCGCCAGCTTCCAGTTGGCCGACTACAAGGTTCGCATCCTGGACGGCAACAACGGCACGGCCGCGACGACCCGCGTTCTGATTGACACCCAGAACGGGACCAAACGCTGGAGCACCGTCGGCGCCAGCGCCAATATCATCGAAGCCAGTTGGCGCGCCCTGGCCGATGCGGTTGAGTATGGCCTGACGGTGGCCTAGAAAGGGATTGCTTTGAAAGCTAACATTACCCTGCTGCCCGGCGATGGCATCGGCCCCGAAGTGGTGGCGGAGGCCGTCAAGGTCCTCGACACGGTGGCCTCCGCCCACGGCCACTCGTTTGCCTATGCCGAACGCCTCATGGGCGGCTGTTCGATTGACCGCTTTGGCGTGGCCCTCACCGATGAGGTGCTGGCCGACTGCCGCGCCGCCGACGCGGTGCTGCTGGGCGCGGTTGGCGGCCCTAAGTGGGATGATCCCGCTGCCAAGGTCCGGCCCGAGCAAGGGCTGCTGGGCCTCCGCAAGGGTCTGGGGGTGTATGCCAACTTGCGGCCGGTGCGCGTGCATCCCAGCCTCATCGCCGCCTCTCCGCTCCGGCCGGAGAAACTGGCTGGCGTGGACATCCTGGTGATCCGCGAGCTGACCGGAGGCCTGTACTTCGGCCAGCCCAAGGGCCGCGATCAGAAGGACGGCCACGAGCGGGCCGTGGATACGCTGGAATACTACGACTACGAGGTCCGCCGGGTCGTCAGCCTGGCATTCCGCCTGGCCCGCGACCGCCGCCAGAAAGTCACCTCGGTGGACAAAGCCAATGTCCTCGAGTCGTCGCGGCTGTGGCGGCAGGTCGCCGCCGCGGTGGGAGCCGAACATCCCGGCATCGCCCTCGATCACGTTCTGGTGGATACGGCCGCCATGCGCCTGATTACCAGCCCGGCCACCTTCGACGTGCTGGTCACGGAGAACATGTTTGGCGATATCCTGACCGATGAGGCCTCCGTTTTGTCTGGTTCGATGGGCATGCTGCCCTCGGCCTCGCTGGGCGACGACGGCCCTGGCCTCTACGAGCCCATCCACGGCTCCGCGCCCGATATTGCCGGCCGAGGGCTCGCCAACCCGCTGGGCACCATCCTCAGCGCCGCCATGCTGCTCCGTCACTCGCTCCACCTGCCGCGCGAGGCCGCCGCTATCGAGGCCGCCGTGGATGCCGCCATCACTGCCGGCGCCCGCACGGCAGATCTCGGCGGAAGCCTGACCACCACCGAGATGACCCGCGCCGTCCTTGAGAACCTGGTCCTGCCGCAGCCGGAGGTCGCCGGATGAAGACCTACGCGGCGCCTGGCCATTGCGATCAGGCTGATTTCCCGCATTCCCACAATCACACTGGCTTGCCGCCAACCGCGAAGGAGTAATCACGATGGGCATGGAGTCAAAGTACGTCTGGATGAATGGCGACCTGGTGGAGTATGCGCGGGCGACGATGCACTTCCTCACGCCCGCCCTGCACTACGGTGTCGGCGTGTTCGAGGGCATCCGCTCCTATGCCACGCCCAGCGGGCCGGCCATCTTCCGCCTGGCCGAGCACACCGAGCGCCTGATCGACTCGGCCCAGGTGCTGGGCTTTCGCGAACTGCCCTATACCGCCGAGCAGTTGGCCGAGGCGATCAAGCTGACCGTGGCCGCCAACGGATTCGTGGAGTGCTACGTGCGCCCCCTGATCTATCTGGCTGGCGGCGGCTGGAACCTGACGGTGGACGCGGGCCGTGCCGACGTGGGCATCGCCGTGTGGGAATGGACCAACTACCTGGGTGAGGAAGCCCTGGATCGCGGCATCCGCGCCAATATCGCCACCTTCACGCGCCATCATCCCAACGTGATGATGACCAAGGCCAAGATCACGGGCAACTATGCCAACAGCGTGCTGGCCAAGACCGAGTCCGTCCGGTTGGGCTTCGAGGAAGCCATCATGCTCGACCCGCAGGGCTTCGTCGCCGAGTGCACCGGCGAGAACCTCTTCCTGGTGCGGCGCGGCAAGATTTACACGCCCGGCCTCGCCGCCATCCTGGATGGCATCACGCGCGACTCGATCATCACCCTGGCCGGCGACTTGGGCTACGAGGTGATCGAGACACCCATCTCCCGTGACCAGCTTTACACGGCCGACGAGGTCTTTGTCTGCGGCACAGCCGCCGAGTGCATCGGGCTGCGCGAGATTGACTTCCGCACGATTGGCTCTGGCCGCTCCGGCCCGGTGACGCGCGCCATCCAGAAGGAATTTCACGCCGCCATTCACGGCCAGCACCCGCGCTCCGCCGAGTGGCTCGCCTACGTCAACGCGCCCGTGTCCGCCGCCGTGCCGGTTGCCGCGTCAGCCGCCCAAGCGTAGAGACGCCCCGCCGGGGCGTCTCTACGGCGGGCCATCTCCACAGCGGACACACTCGTCGTATGTTGATAGCCATTCAAGGCGAGCGCGGCTCCTATTCCGATGCCGCGGCGCTTGAGCACTTTGGCCCAACGGCCAAGGTCCTGCCCTGCGAGACGTTCGACCTCGCCTTCGAGGCCGTCGAAAGCGGGCGCGCCGACGCTGGCCTGGTGCCGATCGAGAACTCCGTCGCGGGCAGCATCCACCGCTGTTACGACCTGCTCATGCAGCATTCGCTCTCGATTGTGGGCGAGCGCCTGCTGCGCGTCCGCCATTGCCTCATCGGGCACCCTGGCGTGGCGGTTGCCGACATCCGGCGCGTGATCAGCCACCCGCAGGCGCTGGCCCAATGCGGACGATTCCTCAAGTCGCTTCCGGGCGTCACCACCGCCGTGGTGTATGACACCGCCGGAAGCGTCAAGATGGTCAAAGAGCAGGCGGATCCCGCCCAGGCCGGCATCGCCTCGGCCCGCGCTGCCGAGGTCTATGGCATGTCCATCCTGGCCGAAGGCATTGAGGATGACCCCGCCAATTTCACCCGCTTCCTCGCCATCCAGCGCCAGCCAGAAACGCCCGTCGGCGACGCCAAAACTTCTATTGTTTTCTCCATGCGCAATGTGGCGGGCGCCCTGTTCAAGGCCATGAGCGCCTTTGCGCTGCGCGACATCGACCTCACCAAGATCGAATCGCGTCCCCTCGTGGGCAAGGTTTGGGAGTATCTTTTCTACGTTGACTTTGCCGGCTCCACGTCAGACCCCAACGTCCAGCGCGCCCTGGCGAATTTGGAAGAATACACCTCGCTGATGCGTGTACTTGGCTCCTATCCGCGCCACCGTCCGTAGCCTCGCTGGCGCCATGCCCATCACCTATCGTCCCGGCACCTTCGCCGACTCCTTCGCCGCCTACAAGATCTTCGAAGTGACCCTGGCGGACTTTGCCCAGCGCCTGGGCATGATTGCCGACCAGACGTCTGGCGACCCTGAAGCCTGGGACAAACGCCGGCCCCTCTACGAGCACCTGGCGCGCACCGCCGCCCACTTTTGGATTGCTCAAGACGGCGAGCGCCCCGTCGGCTACGCGCGCTCAATCGAACGCGACGGCGTGCTGGAATTGACCGAGTTCTTCGTCCTGCCAGAGGTGCAGGCGGGCGGGGTGGGGCGCGAGCTGTTGGCACGGGCCTTCCCCACCGAACCTGCCCATCATCGCACCATCATCGCCACCAGCGACCTTCGCGCCCAGGGCCGCTACTTGCGCGCGGGCGTCTATCCGCGCTTTCCCATCTACTTCCTGGGCCGTGCGCCGGAGCCTGTTGCCATCGAATCGGACTTGGTGATCGCGGAGATTGCTGATGCTGACAGCGCCTTGCCGCAGTTGGCGGCGCTGGATAAGGCGGTGCTCGGCCACCGGCGCGACGCCGATCATCGCTACCTGCTGGCCACGCGCCAGGGCTTTCTCTACCGGCGGGAGGGCGTGCCGGTCGGCTATGGCTATGCCGGCCACAATAACGGCCCCATTGCCCTGCTGGACCCGGCCGACTTTCCGGCTGTGCTGGCGCACGCCGAGAGCCGGGCCCATGCGCGCGGCGCGGCCCGCACCGGCTTCGAAGTGGGGATGATCAACGCCGCCGCCGTGGACTACCTGCTGAGGCGCGGCTACCTGCTCGATGCGTTCTTTGCGTTCTTCATGAGCAGCGCCCCCTTCGGCCGGTTCGAGAACTACATCTTCACCAGCCCGCCGTTCTTCATGTGATTCCTCGGCGAAATACAAAGGGCACGTGCTCACCACGTGCCCTTTGTATTTCACCGAACGCAACCTCACCTCGGCGGTGTGCCTGCCAACGCCAGCAGCGCCGCTTCCAATACATCAATCGCCCGCCGATACTCCGAGACCAGGATGTGCTCATCGGGCGTGTGGTCAAGGCTGGAGTCGCCCGGCCCATAGGCCAGGATGGGCGTGCCCCACACCGGCGCCACGACGTTCATATCGGACGTGCCGCTCTTGACAGTGAAACTGGGACTGCCGCCCGCCTGCCGGATGGCCGCCAGAAACGCGCGCACCAGCGGTGTATTCTTCTCGCCGCGATACGCCGGCACGCCCTCCAGCAGGGTCAGTTCGGCATCGTTCAGCAGGTCGCGCAGTTCCGTCTCTGCCTGGGGAACGTCGAGGCCTGGCGGCAGCCGGACCCCGAACCGCAGCCCGGCGTGCTCCACAAAGCCATCCGACCCCGATGTCAGCGCGCGGAGGGTTGGCGTCGCCTGCTCGAAAACGCGCGTCTGGCCGGCGTTGCGCTCCGCCGCCCAGGCTGTTACGCGGTTCCAATAGGCCACTGCGGCCTCGCAGGCGCTCTCGGCCTGGGCCGCCGTGTGCGCCAGCGTCCGGCGCGCCTGATACTCAAACCAGGCACTGCCCTTGTAACCCAGGGTCACGCGCTCCCACCCGCTCGGCTCGCCAATGATTGTGAACGCCGGCTGATACTGGTCCTTGACGAAGTGCGCCCCGCGGCTGTCGCCCTCCTCGCCAACCGCCCCAATCACCACAATCCGCCGGCTGGGCGCGCGCTTTGCTACCCGCGCCGCCGCCGCCGCGAAACACGCCAGCGGCCCCTTCGCATCCACCGCGCCGCGCCCGTTGAGCCGGTCGCCTTCTTGTACAACTGGAATGAAGCCGGGAACCGTGTCAATGTGGCCCAGCAGGACGATGGTCTCTGGGCCGGTGCCGCACACGCCCACTGCGTTGCCGGCGGCATCCACGCTCGCCTCCAGCCCGGCCGCCTGCATCTCGCTCACCAGGTAGCTGACGGCTTCCGCCTCCTGCCCAGACGGGCTATAGATTTCTAGCAGCCCATGCAGCAGCGCCCGTTCATCCATCGGAGGCGGCCTGGCCCGCGCCGCTGGCGGCCACCGGCCGCGTCAGCACGCGCTCCACCGCATCGGCCGCCCGCGCCAGTTCCGCCTGGCTGATGACCAGCGGCGGGAGGAACCGCATCACCGTCAGCCCGGCCGGCAGCGCCAGCACGCCCTCCGCCATCAGCGCCTGAAGGTAGGGCGTCACCTTCTGCTTCAACTCGATGCCCACCATCAGCCCCAGGCCGCGCACTTCGCGTACCACCGGCGCCTCAATCCGCGCCAGCCGCGCCAGGAACCACGCGCCCAGCTCCGCCGCGCGCTCGGGTAGCTTCTCGCTCTCCAGGTAGTCAATGGCCGCCACCGCCGCGGCGCAGGCCAGCGGGTTGCCGCCGAAGGTCGAGCCGTGCACCTGCGGCGGCAGAACGCCCACGCGCCCGCCCATCAACACCGCGCCCATCGGCAGCCCGCCGGCCATGGACTTGGCGACGCACAGCAGGTCCGGCTCCAGTCCAAAGTGCTCGCAGGCGAACATTGCGCCCGTGCGGCCAAATCCCGTTTGGATCTCATCGATGATCAGCAGCGCGCCGCGCTCGCGGCACAGACGCTGTGCGCCGCGCAGAAACTCGGCTGTGCCCGGCCGCACGCCGCCCTCGCCCTGCACCACCTCCAGGATGACGGCCGCCGTCTCGGGCGTCACGGCCGCCTCCAGCGCGGCGAGGTCGTTATAGGCCACGTGCCTGAACCCCGGCACCAGCGGCTCAAACGGCTCCCGGTACTTCTTCTCCCACGTGGCCGATAGCGCGCCCATGGTCCGCCCGTGGAAGCCCCGCATAGTGGCCACCACTTCCT
>CAZCEC010000005.1:35648-151899 GCA_964497615.1 uncultured Anaerolineales bacterium
CGGCCCGTCACCAGCCGCGCAAACTTCAGCGCCGCCTCCACCGCCTCGGTGCCCGAGTTGCACAGGTACACGCGTTCCAGCCCGGCCGGCGCAATGCTCGCCAGCCGCGCCAGCACCTCGGCCCGCCGGTCGTTGTAGAACATCTCCGGCAGGCTGATGATGGTGCGCGCCTGGGCCGCGATGGCTTCGGCCACGGCCGCGTTGGCATGGCCCAGGTTGGCCGCGCCCTGCCCGCCGACGCAGTCAATGTACTCGCGCCCGTCCGCGTCCCACACCCGCGCCCCTTCGCCGCGCACGATAGTCAGCGGGCGCTTGGTGTACAGGCCGGACCCATAGCGATCCTCGGTTTCAACAGTATTCACACTGGCTCCCAAAGCCTAGTCAATCACCGTGCCGTTGCCGGCCAATGCATTCGCCACTGGCGCGTCCACCCGCCCGTCGGCGAAGATTACCTGGCCCACGCCAAGCTGCAAGGCCTCGCTGGCGCCCAGCACCTTCTTCTTCATCCGGCCCTCGGCGAACTCCAGCGACTGCTCCACCTTATCGCGGTCTATGTGCCGGATCAGGGTGCTCTCGTCCGGGAACTGCCGCAGCAAGCCGGGCACATTCGAGAGCAGGATCAGTTGGCTCGCCCCCGCCGCGCCAGCGACCATGGCGGCCGCGCGGTCCGCATCCACGTTGAGCGCCTCGCCCTCCAGTGACAACGCCAGGGGCGCGATCACCGGCGTGTAGCCCGCGTCGCGTAGCAGCCGCAGCAGGTCCCCGTTCACGGTCTCAATCTTGCCTGTGTAGTCGTCGCGCAGCATGCGCTGCTTGCCCGTATCCGGGTCAATGATGCGGATGGCGTCCTTTCGGCGCGCCACCATCAACCGTCCGTCCACCCCGGACAGGCCCAGGGCATTGACACCCTGGCGCTGCAACTGCTCCACCAGCAAGGTGTTGATCTTGCCGGTGGTGACCATCGCGAAAATCTCCAGCGTCGTCCGGTCTGTGTAGCGCGAGGTGAAGCCCGACGGCGAGGTGACAAACCTGGCCGGGTGCCCCAACTGCTCCGAGATGGCGTTGGTCTCGCCCGAGCCGCCGTGGACCACAATCATGCGCTGCCCCGCGCTCACGTGCGCGGCCACATCGCGGATGACGGCCTCGATATTGACCCCGGTTGTTCCCCCGATCTTCACAACGATCATGTTTGGCTCACGCTAGACCGGGTGCAGCCCCGGGAACTCCAGCCCCGCTGCCTCGTCGAACCCGCACATCACGTTCATTGCCTGCACCGCGCTGCCCGCCGCGCCCTTCATTAGGTTGTCAATCGCCGCCAGCGACACCACGCGTCCCGACTCGGAGTCGAGTTCGAAGCCCACATCGGCGTAGTTGCTGCCCGCCAGTATCTTCGGGTCCGGCACCCGGTGCAGCCCCGTCCGGTCCTTGACGATCCGCACGAATGGTTCGGCGCTGTAGGCGCCGCGATACGCCTTCCACAAGTCCTTATCCGTCGTGCCCGGCTGCACAAAGGCATGCGCCGCCGCCAACACTCCGCGCACCAAGTCCACCGCCGTCATGCTCAGATGCACGTTGGTGAGGCCCAATTCCTGTATGACCTCGGCGGTGTGCCGGTGGCCTGTGGGCGCGTAGGCCCTCACCGAGTGGCTCTTCTCTGGATGGTGCGAGCCTGGATTGACGCTGGCCCCGCCCTCGGATGATCCAGTCTTTACGTCCACAATGATGGGCTGCCCGCTGACGAGCAAGCCCGATCGAACCAGCGGCAGCAGCGCCAGGATGGAGGCTGTGGCGTTGCACCCCACGCCACTGATGCGCGTGGCCGACCGCATCGCCTCGCGCTGTACCTCCGGCAGGCCGTATACGAAGGTGCCGAGATGGTCAGACGCCTTGTGCGTTTCGCCGTACCACCGCTGGTACAGGCCTTGATCCCGCAAGCGAAAGTCGGCGGACAGGTCAATGATGCGCGGCGCCAACTGCAGGTAATGCTCAATCTTCTTCTGCGCCTCGCCGTGGGGCAGGGCCAGGAAGAGCAGGTCGCACGGCTGGAGCGCCGCCTGGCTCACGAATTGCAGTTGGGTGCGCTTGCGCAGGTTGGGGTGCTGCTGGTGGATGAATTCGCCCGCGTGACTTTCGGAAGTCGCCTGGGCGATGGTGACATTGGGATGAAACAGCAGCAGCCGCAGCAGTTCGCCGCCGGTGTAGCCTGACGCGCCAACGATCGAGACGCGCAGGCTCATGCGGCCGCCTGGGTTTGGCCGGCGGCCACCGCCAGCGCATAGTCAATGATCTGGCCGGGAATGTCGACCCCCGTCGGCTCGACCGATGAATGAAATTCCATGGTGTGATTGATTTCGTTGACCAGTAGTCCGCGGGCTGGGTGCTCAAACACGTCCATCGCCAGCACGCCCCCGCCCACGGCCTGGGCGGCGCGGACGCACAGGTCATTCAATTCCAACGTCACTGGGCAATTGGTGGCTTCCCCACCGCGGGCCGTGTTGGTGATCCAGTGCGCCGACGTACGGTAAATGGCGGCGATGGTCTCATCGCCCACTACAAAGGCACGGATGTCGCGGCTCGGCTTGTCGACAAACGCCTGGATATAGTAGACCTGCTGCTGGTAGTTGCCCAGCACCTCGCGGTGTTCCAGCACCGCCTCGGCCGCCTGCCGGTCGTTGACCTTGGCGACCAGCCGGCCCCACGACCCGATGACGGGCTTGAGCACCACCGGGTAGCCCAAGGCCTCGATGGCGGCCAGCGCGGCCTCCGGCGTGAAGGCCACCCGCACCTCGGGCTGTGGCACGCCTGCTGCCTGCAATCTCGCGGATGTGGCCAGCTTGTCCCCGCAGATGGCTGCCACTTCGGCGCGGTTGATGGTCGGGATGCCCCAGGCGTTCAACACCTGCGTCGCGTACAGGCCGCGGCCATACGATAGGCTGCGCTCCAGCACCACGGCGTATTGCCGCCACGGTTCCGGCCGCGACAGATCAAAGACCGCCTCGCGGTCATCAATGCGGTCGTATTCGACGCCCCGGCGGTCAAGGGCCTCAAACAGCCACTTTTCCTCGACGCGCACGCGGGAAAGAAAGACCGCCAGTTTCACCTTGGGCTTGGATATCCTATTCGCCCCAGTCTTCCGCTTCCATCGGCGCCAGCGCCAGGGCCACGGCGGGCGCCACGGCGGTCACTTCCAGGTCAACCCCGCAATCGGGACAGACGACGATCTCGCCGGCCAGGACGTTGTTGAGGTGCAGGCTGCCTTCACATTCAGGACACAGGGCGGACATTGTAATCTCCTTGTCATGCAAACTAAAAGGCCTCTCGTTTGAGAGGCCTTCGGGTTACAGGCTGAGTACGCGGTGCCGGTGTTGCGCGTCTACCAACCAAAAAAGCCGAAGGCCATATGGCGCTTCGGACGACGCGGCGTGCGGGGAGCATTGAACAGCGCTAATTCGTCCATACAGGGTGAAAAATATCACGTAGGCAAGTTATCGTCATCATGCAATCCGTACAATGCTCACCAGTCTGGCTTGTGCAATCTGTCAACTCACGACCGCATGCCGCGGCACTCAATCGCAGGCGTTCAGGCCGCCCGGCGCCTCCGGCTCAAAGAAGGTGATGATCTGGCGGCCGCTGGGGTCATACTCATAGTGTGCGCCAAACGGCGGCGCACTTTCACTCATATCCGCGAGTCTCGCCAGCAGGGTGGGGAGGTCTTCAACGCAGTCCACCTCGCCAACGCGCGCCACCGGCACCCATTCCAGCGCGCCCTCCGCGGAGGGCTGCGTCGTTCGGCTGGGGGCCAGCGCCGTGAACACGTAAAGCCCGATGCCAGTCGGCTCGCCCGTCTCGATTGTCACCACGCCGCGCAGCCGCAACTGGCTGACCGCCACCCCAGCCTCTTCGTGGATTTCCCGCGCCGCCGCCGCGTGGACCGCCTCGCCGCGCTCCACGTGCCCGCCCAACCCGTTGTACTTGCCGGCCCAGAGCTTCTTGTCCGGCGCGCCCCGCAGCAGCAGCACGTCGTCGCCGTGAAAGACAAAACACAGTACGCGCGGAATGAGCTGATACCGCTGGCGCGAGACAGCGACGCCCTGTTCTTCTACCGGCATTTCGTCCGGCCGCCCACTTGGCCCGCGCCGCGGCGCTCGCAGCGACGCGTCAGTCAGCCAGCCCGGTCACGTCCTCGGCTTCCTTCTCCTCCCCGCCAAACTCCGCCAGGCTCTTATGAACCGCCACCGGCTCCACGAACTTCGTCACCAGTTCGGCCGTGCCCTTGATGTTCAGCCGGTCAAACAGGAAGCTGAACTGCTTCTCCCAGGCCGCCGCCAGTTCGTCCCGCTGTCCGGCGTCCATCCGCCACATGCGGTCCTTGAACGGTCCCAGCGCCTTCTTGCGCGTCTTGTAGTAGAACTGCTCGTCCGTATCGGTGGGCTTGCGCTCGTCGGCGGCGTTGCCGCGCAGCCACGCGTAGACTTCGTCGCGCATCTCGCTGCTGATGGAGTTGTACAGCATATTCATGAAGTTGGTCGCCAAGTGCACCTCGCACGCCTCGCACTCCGCGAACTTGCCGAAGGCGTCCTCCGGCAGGGTGGATGCCCCGTGCTGTACCGCGCCTGCCAGCCCGTACTCGAGGCGCGCCACCTGCGACAGGCGCTTCAGGGTGTCAAAGTCCACCGCCACGCTCGCCATTCGACCATCGGCCAGCACCACCCCGCCGTGCGAGGTGCCGGTCTGGATGGAAATCTTGCTCATGCCGGCCATGTCGCGCTTGCGCTTGCCGTTCACGCGCTGCTCCACCAGGTCCGCCCGGTAGCCATCCATGAAGGCGCGCAGTTCCTGTTCGGTCGAGTTGCGCCCGCCCACCTCGCCAATTTCGCCGCCCACCGAGATCGTGACCCCGCTCGGCTCCAATCCGCGGATATAGGCGGTCAGTTCCGCGCAGCGCTGTGTGTTTTCGCGCTGCTGCTCCGGAATGGTCGGCTGGCTCAGGTCCACCAGGGTGCTCGTGTCCACATCAATGTTATAAAAGCCGGCGGCGATGGCCTCGGTGGCCAGTTCCTTGACGGCATTCACCTCGGCCTCCGGGTTGGCCAGGTACTTCTTGTGGTTGACCTGGAAGTGGTCCCCCTGGATGAACACCGGGCCGCGATACCCCTCGGCGATGGCGGCCGCCAGCACCGAAGCGACATACTCGCTGGGCCGCTGGTCCGTGTAACTCATCTCCGAGCGTGCAATCTCGAAGATCAGCGCGCCCGCCTCAATGCGCCCCGCGGCCCGGAAGACGGCCCGGGCGCAGTCATACGCAATGGCGCGCAGATTCATGGCCGGCACGGTGAAGTTCACGGGCGTCTCGCCGCGCCCGCGCGCCGCGTACAGCCCCTGAATGCTGGAAGGGCAAATGCCCAGCGCCAGCGCCGCTTCCCAGATCAGCCAGCGCGCCTGGCCCTGATCGATGCTGTCACCCAGGGCCGAGGCCTCGGCCAGCAGCCGCGACTTCTCGCGGAGCTGCCGTTCGTCCTGGACCTTGAGTTTGCCGCCGGGGGTAACGTGGATGGCGCCATCCAGGCGGGCTAGAAGTGCAGCGAGGTGGGGATGGTGAGACATGGTACCTTCTCCTTGAATAGAGCGGAGGTCACGGCGCGGCCAGGGCGTGCGGCTTCAGCGGTGACAGCCTGGCGCGATAGGCCAGTAGTTGCAGTCGAAACTGCTCCATGAACAGCGCGCCCGGATCGCGCTTGTCGCCCCGGTCGTCGCGCTCAAAGTGGCCGGCCACGTGCTCGTAACGAATGTCGTAGTGATCCATCAGCCGCGACACCAGCCGCAGCGTCAACTGCACTTCGCTCTCGGGCGGGGCATAGCCAGGCAGGTCAAACTCCGTGCCGGCCATTTCCACGTTGATGGCCGCCCAGTTGTAGCCCCGCGCTCCGTGCGACTCCTGGACCACCGTCTTGTACATCGGCAGCATCTGCCACACTCGCTGGTAGTCCACCGCAAAGTGGGCGGACTGCTGCAAATACCGCAGTGTCTGAAAGGTGATGGGCGCCAGCCACAAGTCCCGATCTTGGCGGTTGCCGTCCCAATGCAGGATGATCTCAAAGGGCCGGATCAGATTCTGCGCATAGCAGTCGGCCGGCAGTTCATGGTAATCGGACAGCGGAACGAAGTATTCCGGCGTCTCGCTGGTCGTGGGCGTTGGCGCCAGCGGCGTCGGCGGCGCCCACAGCCCGGCCAGCGTCACCGGCGCCATCCGCAAAAACCAGCGCCGGCTCTGGCGGCGATCCACACCTTGATTATACCGCAGGCGAAATGTCAGCTATTTGGCACCCAATCGTTTGGTCATTTTGGCTGGCTGCCCTATAATCAGCGTGGAAATGGAGACTACGATCGCATGCGACTGAGACGGTGGCGTCCGTTTATCTTTGGTCTGTTGATCCTCGTGACGGCCCTCGCGGCTCCGGCCGCACTGGCCCAAACGCAAAGCCTATACTGGGAGCGCTTCGACGTTGATATTGTCGTCCAGGACGACGGCACGCTCCGGGTCGAAGAAACCCAGGTCATCAACTTCACTAGCGGCACCTTCACCGAAGGCTTCGCCGAGCTGTCCACGTTCCACACCGATGGCATCACCAACGTTACCCTGAGCGAGAACGGCCGCGAGTACGACCAGGAACCCTCCTCCTGCTGTTTGAGCGAGGGCGAGTACTCGGTCGAGAGCGAAGGCGATGCCTTGTTCGTGGTCTGGGACATGGGGACCACACGCAACGAAACGCGCACCTTTGTTATTGCCTACACCGTCCTGGGCGCCATCCGCCGCTATGACGAAGGCAATGAGATGCAGTGGAACGCCATCTCCCCCGGCCTGCACGACTTCGAGATCCGCGAGTCGCGCGTCAGCGTTACAATGCCGCCCGGCGTTCCCATCTCGTATGCCGATTATCTGGTGCCGCCCGAATTCGCCGGTGTGTCCATGGAAGTGGACCTATCGGCGGACGGCGAGACGGCTACCTGGACGGCGCAGGAGATGCTGGACCCCACCGACGGCATTCAGATCGTCGTTCAGTTCCCGCCCAACACGGTCGGCGGCTCCGCCCCAAGCTGGCAGGCCGAGTTTGACCGCACCAACGAATGGGAGCAGGGGCTTAAGCCGGTCGTGGACCTGGGCCTGATTGCCCTCAGCCTGATCATCCTCCTGGGCGGCCCGGCCTTGCTGTACGCCTGGTGGTATCTGCGCGGCCGCGACCCCAATATTGACGCCGTCCCGGAGTACATCACCCAGCCCCCCGCCGACGTCCCCCCCGGCATTGCCGGCACCTTGCTCGATGAGCGCGCCGACGTGGTGGACGTGATTGCCACCCTGATGGACCTGGCTCGCCGCGGCTACATGGTCGTTGAGGAGAGCGCCGAAAGCAGCGCCACGCGCCTGGTCAGCAAGGAATTCACGTTCAAGAAGGTGGACCCCAGCCCCGACGTGGGCCACCTCAACCCGTTCGAGCGCCAGCTCTATGACGACATCTTCAAGGGCCGCGATACGGTGCGCTTCCGCGACCTCAACCAGAGTTTTTACGCCAGCATGACCAAGCTGCAAAAGATGCTGGCCCTGACAGCCGTCAATCTCGGCCTGATCAAGGCCTTGCCCGCTTCAGTTCGCAGCACCTATGGCTGCGCCGGTCAGTTGCTCCTGGGCGTGCTGGCGGTCGCCGGCTTTTGCGCCGTGCCCATGTTTGCCGACGTCACCGGCACCCTCATCTGCCCGGTGATCGCGTTGGCCGTGGTCGGCGTCGGCTTGCTGGTGATGGCCCCCCACATGCCGGTCAAGACCCGCAAGGGCGCCGAAGCCGCCGCCCTCAGCCGGGCCTTCAAGAACTATCTCGCCAACCTTGAGAAATACGCCCAGCCGGAGCAGGTGACGGACCAGTTTGAAAAGTATCTGCCGTACGCCATCGCCTTCGGCCTGGATAAGACCTGGATCAACCGCTTCGCCAAGATCCCCACGACCCCTGTTCCCGGCTGGTACTACCCGGTCGGCCGGCCCTACCTGGGCCGCACCGTGACGCCGGGCACGCCCGGCACGGTGCCTGCCGCCGCAGCGCTGGGGCAGGGCGCGGCTTCTTCTTCCGGCGCGGGCATGCAGATGCCCACCCTCCAGGGGATGAGCGACGGCCTTTCGGGCGGCCTGCAGGGCATGAGCAACAGCCTCAGCAGCATGCTCAACTCCGCGTCCCGCACGCTCACCAGCACTCCCGCGCCCTCCAACACCAGCGGCGGCGGCCGCAGCTATGGCAGTTCAGGCCGCACCAGCGGGCGCAGTTTCTCGGGCGGCGGCAGCCGGCGCAGCGGCGGCGGCAGCTTCCGGTCATCGGGCGGCGGCGGGGGCGGCCGGCGCGGCTTCAGGTAAACAGGGAACCCTGCCATGAACATGGGTCGGATAATCGGCTTGCTGATGGTCTTTGGCGCCATCGCCGTCTGCGTGCTGGCCCTGGCGTGGGTGGGTGTCAGCTTCGCGTCGGATAGCGTTGAGTTGACCGGCGCCGTGCTGGGTGTGGCCCTGGCCGGCATAATCGTGCTACCTTTGGCCGGGATTGGCGTATTTATGATTGTGCGCGGCGGACAAGAGGCCAAGTCGGATGTGGTCGCCCAGAAGCAGCGCCGCCTGCTCGACCTGGTCTCGAGCCGCGGGGAAGTCTCGATCAACGAGGCCGCCGTCGAACTGCAGGTGCCGCGCGATGAGATGAAGAATTGGATTTACCGGCTGGTAGGATTGGGTGTTTTTTCGGGCTACATCAATTGGGACGACGGCATCTTGTTTTCGGCGCAGGCCTCGCAATTGCGCGACCTGACCAACTGCAAGAAATGCGGCGGCGAGGTAAAATTGGCCGGCAAAGGCGTCGTCAAGTGCCCCTACTGTGGAACGGAGTACTTCCTGGACTGAGACGCGGTCCAGCCGACTAGTGCGCAAGGAGACCAACGCATGGCTGACTACTACGATAAGATCAAGGACTCGCAAGGGCTGCTGGGCAAGATCGCGGGCATGATCCCCGGCTTCAAGGGCTACATGGACCGCGAGCAGCGCCGCGACGCGGACAAGATGTTGCGCGACACGGTCGCCAACCGCTACGACGAGCAGTTGAGCCGCATCTCCAATCTCCAGGTCCAGCTCATCTCCGGCGGCGGCATCGAGTACGTCGATGATCTCCAGGATTCCGCCACGCGCCTGCAGCGGTTCATTGACATGGTGCGTACCGCCGCCTACGGCTACTCCGGCATGTTCGATGCCGTGAAAGTCAATGAGGCTGAGCTGGCCAAGCTCTACCAGTTTGACCTGGCGCTGATGGACAAGGTCTCGGCCGTGGCTTCTGCCGTAGACAATGTCGAGGCCTCGATTGGCACCGACGGCCTGGCCGCCGCCATCCGGCACCTCTCCAGCCTGATCGGAGAATCCAACACTGCCTTTGAGCGCCGCAAGGAAGTGCTCACCAGCTAACAGCGTGCCATGTGCCAGGTGTCACGTGCCGTATCTCTCAAGCGGCGGAACACCTGCGACTTGACACCTGACACTTGACACTAAGGAGAGTAACCATGGCCCGAATTTTCGACGTTATTGAATATCCCGATGCCATGCGCAACGAGTTGGTGCACCGCTTGCCCGAGAGCGGCCCCGGCAACTTCCGCATTGGCTCGCAGGTCATCGTCCGCGAAGGGCAGGTCGCCGTATTCATGCGCGACGGCCGGGCGCTGGACTCGTTCGCCGCCGGCCGGCACACCATCAGCACCGGCAACATCCCGCTGCTGATTGACCTGATCGGCAAGGCCTTCGACGGCCGCACCCCGTTCCCGGCCGAGGTCTACTTCGTCAACACCCGCGAGTTCCCCGATGTGAAGTGGGGCACCCCCCAGCCGATCATCGTCAAGAACGCCGGCATGGGCCTGGGCGTGGCCCTGCTCCAGGCCTTCGGCAACTATGCCTTCTTCGTCAGCAACCCTCAGCAATTCGTCTCGCAGATCGTCGGCGCGCAGGGCATCTACAGCCTCACAGAGATCCAGGGCCGCTTCCGCACCATCCTGCTCTCCAAGCTGGCCGACATGCTCGGTGAGTTGGGCACCAAGGGCAACAAGTCGGTGCTGGACATCATCGGCCTGACGGAGGAAATTCAGGGCGGTGTGCGGGCCAAGGCGCAGGAAGACTTCAAGGCCGTCGGCGTCACGCTCAAGACCTTTGGTATTGAGAGCATCAAGCCCTCGGAGAAGTCGGCCGAGGAGCTCCGCGCCATGGGTATGCTCGACATGGCGACTTACACCCAGCTCCAGGCCGCCGACGCCATGCGCGACGCCGCTCAGAACCCCTCCGGCGGCGCAGGTCTCACCGCCGGCATCGGCGCCGGTATCGGCATTGGCAATATCATGGGCCAGGCGCTCCAGGGCGGCATGCTGAACACCGGGCCCGCCCCGGCGCCGCAGCCCACCGGCCCCGCCCCGGCCGCGCCAGCCGCCGCCGCGGCGGTGCCCTCGGTCATGTCGCCGGCCGATGCCGCCGCCTATATGCAGGTGGCCGAGGCGGACGTGATGGCCATGATCAATGACGGCACTCTTAAGTCGAAGAAGATTGGCTCCCAAATCCGCATCAGCAAGCAGGCGCTGGACGACTTCCTGAACTCATAGCGCAGCCAGCAAACCAAAAAAGGGCGACCCAGTCTCGGGTCGCCCTTTTTCAATTTCGGGTTAACTCACTCAATCCACTCCAGCGTGCCAAAGCCTGCCAGGTCAAGCAGCCGCTGCAAATCGCTGCCGTCGCTGCGCATCACGTACAGCCCGCTGGCACTGACATAGGCAATGTGCTCGCCGTCGGGCGCAATGTCCCCAAACATGCCCGTGTCATAGACCTGGGTCAGCCGCGTGGGCGCCCCGCCAGTCACCGGCATCATCCACCAATCCGATGGCACATTGTGCGCGGTGGGCCGCTCCGCGCCGGCCGCGGCGGCCGCGCCCGCGCCCATCAGCCAGTCGAGCCACTGCGGCAGCCGCGCCACGGGTGCGGCCCGGCTCACACCCGGCCCATCTCCCACCGCGCTGAAATACACCTGCGCGCCGTCGCGCGAAAAGAACGGCGCATCCACCGCCTCGAACGTCTCCGGCCCAATCAAGTCTTCCTGGGTCATTTCGCCCAGTTTGACCAGCCGGAGATGATTCGTAAAGTCATCCGGGTCCGAGTACACATACACCATCCAGCCGCCGTCAGCGGTGATGGCGGGCCACAACGCATCGTCCAGCACCTGCTCTGGCGCGCCGGTGGGCGTCCCATTCGTCACGCTCACCCGTTCCAGCGTGTATTTGAAGGCGGTGCTGGTTTCGCTGTCGGAGGGTGTGAAATGCGCGAAGTACAGGTAGTCGCCCGCCGGAGACCACAACGGCGAAAAATAGGCTTCGTGCGGCTCGACCCGTTCCACCGCCACCGTCAGGTCGTCACCGCTGCAGCCTTGCGGGCGCTCCGCGCAGTCGCCGGGCAGCAGGTAGAGGCTGGTATAGCCAAGCTGCACCTCGCCTTCGGGCGGCGGCGGCGCGTAGGCAAGCGCCAGCCACTGCCCGTCTGCGGAGGTGTCTGCGGCCGTCAACCATCCACCCTCGGGCGGCACGAACGCGATCTGCGTTTGGCCGGTGGCGAGATTCACCTGTTGGATGCCCTGGTTGCCCAGCGTCACCACCAGGCGGCCCGTCAGCCCCAGGCTGGTCCAGTGCGGCTGCCCGTCCACTGGTCCTGCTGTCTGTCCAAAGGGCGTTGCCGTGGGGATGATGGGGATCTCGACCGTCGCCGCCGGGGTCAACTGGGTGGATGGGCCGCAGGCCGCCAGAATCAGCGCCAGCGACCACCAGAATCGTTGTCGCATTTGTCAACCGTCCTCGTTGCCCTTCGAGCGCGCCTGTCTTAGCGCCGCCTCAGTTGTGTGAGCCCCCACGCCGCCACAAAACACGCCGTCGTCACCAGCACAATCGCTGCGCCCGACGCGATAGCGACATAGTAGGATAAGTATAGCCCGGCCACCCCCGAGAACACGCCCACCGCCGCGGCGATGGCCAGCATGGCTGGCAGCCGCCGCGCCAGCAGGTAGCCGGTGGCTGCTGGCGTGATCAGCATGGCCGTCATCATTCCCGCGCCGACTGTTTGCAGCGCCACCACCACGGTCACCGCTATCAGGATGAGCAGGAGGTAGCGCAAACCGTTCAGGGGAAGCCGCAGCGTCGCCGCGTGGATCGGATCAAACGACACCACCACCAGTTCCTTGAAGACGGCGGCCACCACCGCCAGGACCGCAAACCCAAACACCGCCATCCGCGCCAGGTCGCCCGGCGTGACCGCCAAGATGTTGCCAAACAGGATGTGCCCCAGGTCCACGCTGTAGCTGCGGACAGAGCTGAGCAGCGCGATGCCCAGCGCAAACGCGCCCGCGAAGACGACCCCAATCGCCGTGTCCTCGCGCAGGCGCTCGTCGCGGCTGATGGCGCCAATGCCCACCGAGGTCAGCACGGCGGCGGCCAGCGCGCCCCAGAACAATGGGCCGTTGGCGCCGCCGATGAGATAGCCCGCGGCCACCCCTGGCAGGATCGCATGCGCCAGCGCGTCGCCCAAGAACGCCATACCGCGCAGGACCACGAAAGTGCCCACGACCGCGCACACCACGCCCACCAGCACGGCCGCGGCCAACCCGCGCCACATGAAGGCATACTGCCAGGGTTCGCTCAGCCACGCAATCATCAGGGGCAGCACTCGTCGGCCGCAACGGTCAGGGGGTGGCCGTCTTGCCACACCACCAGCCGCCCGCCATAGGCCGCAGCCAATCGTTCCGGCGTCAGCACCTCGCCGGCCGGTCCATCCGCCAGCACGCGCCGGTTCAGCAGCAGCAGCCGGTCAAAGCGTCTCGTGGCCGACTCGAGGTCATGTGTGCTGACCAGCACTGTCACGTGCTTGCGGCGCAGGTGATCCAACACCTCAAATACGCCTTCCTGCGCCTCCACATCCACACCGCGAAATGGCTCATCCAGCAGCAGCACATCGGCCTGTTGGGCCAGGGCCCGGGCAATGAAGACTCGCTGCTGCTGGCCGCCGGAAAGATCAGCGATGGGCTGGCTGGCAAGCCTGGCCAGCCCCACTTGCTCCAGGGCGGCCCGGGCCGCCTCGCGCTCTCGCCGGCCCGGCCAGCGCAGCCAGCCAATTTGCTTGAGCATGCCCGTAATCACGACGTCAAGCACCGAAACCGGAAAGCGCCAGTCCACTGCATCGCGCTGCGGCACATACCCAATTGAAGGGCAGTCGCCCGCGTGGTGCGAGTGCCCGTGGACGATCACCTCACCGGTCCGGTGCGGCATCAGCCCCACGATGACCTTGAAGAGCGTGGACTTGCCCGCGCCGTTCGGGCCCACGATGGCCACTCGTTCACCGGTCTGGATGTTGAACGATACCGCCTCCAGCGCATTGGTGGCGCGCCCATAGCCGGCCGAGATGTCGTTCAGCACCAGGGCTGGCTGGGTGTCCGCCGCTTCGGCGGTCACGGCTGATGGGGCCGGGGGAGGAACCAACTCAAGCGTCATGTTCAGGCCGCCAGGGCGTCCACGATGGTGGACACATTGAAGCGCATCATGTCGATATAGGTGGCCGCCGCCGAGCCTTCTGGGCCTAGCGCATCGGTGAACAGGCTGGCCACAACTTCCACGCCGGCCTCGGCCGCCACCTGGCTCAACAACCCGCTCGCCGCCACGTTCTCGCCAAACACGGCCGGCACGCCCGTCGCGCGGATCGCTTCCACCAGCGCGGCCAGTTCCTGCGCCGAGGGCGACGCGCCTTCCGTGCTCGTCGGCAGCACCGTGCCCGCGACCCGGAAGCCGTACCGGTCGGCCAGATAGCCAAAGGTGTCATGCGTCGTTACCAGCACCCGGCGCTCCACCGGCACGCGCTCCACCGTCTCAAAGATCCACGCATCCAATTCTTGCAGCTTGTCGGTGTACGCCTCGGCATTCGCACGATAACTGTCCGCGTGGGCGGGGTCGGCGATGATGAGGGCCTCGCGGACATTGCGCACCATGACGATGGCATTCGCGGCGCTGTGCCAGAGGTGTGGGTCCACCGTGCCGTGCTCGTGGTCTGTCTCTTCGTGTCCCTCTGCATCGGCGCGCTCATCCTGCTTCAGGGGCTCAATCCCTTCGGACACAGCCGTTCGCACGGCCCGCGAACCGGACGCCACGTACAAATCATCCAACCAGCCTTCAAACGCCAGCCCGTTCTCAAACACGATCTCAGCGTCCGCCAGCGCCGCCGCGTCCGAGGCTGTCGGCGAATAGACATGCGTATCCACGCCCGGCCCGGCCAGCACCGTCAGGCGGATATGATTACCGCCCACATTTTTCACCATGTCACCCAGGATGCTAAACGTGGCGATTACCGGCAGTGGACCGGAGTCGCCGGCACTGCCCGCGGCAGGCCCGCAGGCCGCCAGCGCCAGCACCGATAAAATTCCGAGCCATCGCAGCCACGCCTTCATATCAGCTACTCGTCTGCTGGGCGGCATTGCGGGCACAAGCCAAACAGCTCCAGCCAGTGACCCTTCACCGCATACCCGGTGTGCTGCTGAACCCTGTCGAACAACTCGCTCAGATCACACCCGGCGAACTCCACCACCGATTGGCACCGCTGGCAGATCAGGTGGTGGGCGTGCCCGGCGCTCGCCAGGGCGTAGGAGTGGCACCCATCGGGCTGGTGGACCTTGCGCACCGCCCCGGCTTCAACCAACAGGTCCAGCGTGCGATAGACCGTCACGAGCCCAGTCCGCGCATACACGGCCTGGGCCCGCCGGTGGATCTCCGCTGGCGTCAGGGTTGCGTCGCTGTCGGCGATCACGCGCAGCACGGCCTGCCGCGGCCGGGTGAGCTTGTAGCCGCGTTTGGTGATGCTGTCGAACAATACCTCGCGCCACTGAGAGGCTTCCATATTGAAAACCATTTTCAATACGGCAGGGTAACACGAGTCGCGCTAGCCTGTCAAGGCCGGTGACTGGCTTCGACTTTTACGGCAGCCACTGGGCCAGGGTGGCATCCACCGCCGCCACGCGCGTTTGGCCGGTGTTCAGCTCCCAGACGACTATCTCAGGCTTGGGGAAGGGTGTGCCGAGCGGCACACGCTGGATCAACAGGCGCTCGCCCCACGGATCCCAGCGGTAACTGCCGTACGTATAGTCCGCATCACTGGCAATCGCGCGCGCCTCGCTGCCGTCGGGCCGCATTAGCCACAGCTCCTTCCCCGGGCCGCCGGCCGCGGTCCGCAGCGACACCGCCAGCCAATCGCCCGCGGGCGACCAGGCCGGCACCCCGTAATCCGTCCACGGCGCATTCTCCCCGAACGGTGTTTCAATGCTCCGGGAGGCGAAGTCGGCCAGATATAGCACCGCCTCCACTTGCTCGCCCGCCAGCCGCACATCATTGAAGAACATACGCTGCCCGTCGGGCGAGAAGCCGCCCACCAGACCCATCCAGCTTGGCAGCACCATTTCCGCGGCCGTGGTCAGCTCCAGCACCCGAATCCCGCTCACGCTGCCGTCGAAGAACGCCAGCCGCGTGCCATCCGGCGACCAGGTGGGACCATAGCCCAGCACCTGCGAATCGACATACAGCGCCGCCGCCTGCCCGCTGGCGACGCTCACCGTCCACACCCGCGGCGGGCCGTGCGGGGCGCCCGGGGTCAGGCCCACCTCTTCCCGGCTGAAGGCTACCCGGTCACCCGCTGGCGACCAGGCCGGCACGGAGCACCGGTCCGCGCCGCAGTCCACCAACAGGCTGGCGGGGCCAGGCTCGGCCCCCCACCGCCCGGACAACGTCAGCAGCCACAGGTCGATTCCGCTTTGCTCATTGACGACTGAATAGACGATCGCCTCCCCGGTGGGGGAGACGGCCAGGTCAAACACCTTGCCGCCCGTCTCGGTGAGGGCCACGGCGTCTGCGCTGTCCGCGCTGTCGAGCGGTCCGCGCCACACTTCCGACGGCCCGCCCGTGGCTGGGGAGATGTAGGCCAGGGACGGCGCGCGCGTGGTGAATGCCCACGTCGTCTCAGTGCGGACCTCCCGGCCGGTCTCGGATCGTGCGCCCGCGGCCAGTCTCACGGTGTAAGTTGTGTTCGGTGCGAAGGGTTGGCTGGGCACAAACCAGGCCTCGGTGCCCTCGACGATCAGCGTGCCCGGTACGGGCGGCTCGAACGTAAATCGTTCGCGCAGGCTGTCGGCCGCCATGGGCGCCTCAAACCGCAGCCCGATAGGGCCACGCGCCCCCACAGACCCGTTGGCTGGCGGCTCGGTTTCCAGCACCCGTACCCCCGCCAGGCTGGCCGCCGCCGTCAGCCCGGCCAGGGCCAGCGCCAGGGCCGCCAGCACGCCCCACACGGTGTAGTCGAAGCGGTCGAACTTCACGGGTAGAGATACGGCTGGGCTGGCGCTTCGACCCCTTCCAGGCTTTCGGCGGCCACCAGCGGGGTAGGATTGCCTCGCAGGCTGCCCACCTCAATCGGCCCGCGCACGCGCACCCAGGCATTGCTTTCGAGGCTGGCCGATTCGGGCCACCTCACCAGCAGCCCAATAGCGGTGGCATCGGCCGAACAGCACGTCACCGCAAACCGGCTCACCAGGAACACGTCCGTGCCAAGCTGGTCATCGTGATACACAAAGCCCACCACGTCGGCTGGCTGGCCGGCGTAAGTCTGCGGGTCGTCGGCATAATTGAAGGCCCGCACCCAATCGAGCACATTTCGGTCCGCCGGGGCCAGGTCGAGCTGCGCTGGGGCTGTGCCCCCCGCGGTGAGCGGCGCGCCGGTGTTGATCCCGCGGTTGCTGATCGCGCTCGACCCCAGCGGCCGGGCGGGGATGACGACAGCCAGCAGCAGCGGTATCGCCAGGAACAACAGTCCCCACGCCCGCGGCGTTCCGTGATCGTGGTCATGGCTCGCGTCGTGCACATGTTCACCGTCGTGATCGTGACCCAGCGCAGCCTCCGGCTCACGCCGGCCGGGCAGCACCACGCGCGCCAGGAACAGGAAGGCGACCGCCGCCAGCAGGATCAGCAGCCAGAAGCGCTGATTGATGTACCAATACAGGGTGCCCGTCCACAACTTGTGGAGCATGAATAGCCCCAGACCCGCCAACAGCGCCGCTTGCAGCGCGCGGTAGGTTCGCATTGACATTGCCATGTTGCCGCCTTACCAGGTCGTCAGAACATTGATCGCCACCGTGAGCACCATCGTCAGCAGCAGAGGCAGCAGCACCAGATAGGCCACGGTGCGCCGCCGGAACACGCCCATGAACATCAGCACGCTCTTGATGTCCACCATCGGGCCGAACACCAGAAAGGCCAGCAACGCGCCCGTCGTGAACGTGCCCGCAAATGACAGCGCCACGAAGGCATCCACCGTCGAGCAGATCGAGAGGACCACCGCCAGCGCGATCAGCGTGACGACCGATACCAGCGGCCCGCGGCTCACCCCCAGCAACGCCGACTGGGGAATGATCGTCTGCATCAGCGACGCCAGCAGCGCGCCGATCACCAGATACCGGCCCATCTCGAAGAATTCGTCCACTGCGATGGTCAATGCACGGGTCAGGCGGGTTCTTCCCGCCGCGGCCGCTGCCGGCGAGGCCTCAGCCGTGCTGCGCCCGCTCATGGGCGCCCAGGCCGCGGGCTGCAGCAGGCGGTGCGGTTGGCGCTGGACGGCGAACACCAGCCCGGCGGCCACCGCGATAACCAGCGTGAGCCCCAGGCGCAAATAAGACACGGGCCCCAACCCGAAGGCTGTGATGGTGCTGGCGATCACGATCGGATTCATGACCGGGGCGGCCAGCAGAAAGGCAACGCCCACCGGCAGGGGCACGCCCTTGTGAAACAGCCGCCGTGTCAGCGGCACCACGCCGCACTCGCATACCGGGAAGAATAGGCCCAAAAGCGCTCCCGCGACGGCGCCTCGCACCGCGCCGCGCGGCATAATCCGATGCAGGCTGTCTGCGTTTACATACACTTCCACCAGACCAGAGGCCAGGGTGCCCAGCAGCAGGAAGGGCGCGGCTTCGATAAAGATGCCGAGGAAGATCGTCGCAAAGGTGGCCGCCTGGTCGACCAGGCTGGCCAGCGGGCCGCCGGGCCGACCCAGCGCACTGAGAGATAACGCCGCCAGCACCGTTGCCAGCGCCAGGCCCGCCACCGCCAACCTGCCGCGCCAAACTGCCATGCCGTGACTATACCACGCCGCCTCTGCCGTCCAAGCTGTGTGCGTGATGCGTGATGGTCCCGCGCCGGCCTGTGCTAAACTGAACCGCGATGAAAGCGCCCGTGGCCCTAAAACGCAAAGTCGGCATCATCGATCTGGGATCGAATTCCGCCCGGCTGATGGTCGCCCACTTCGATCCGGGCCAGGCTTACCGCATCACAGATGAGATCAGCCGCCGCGTTCGGCTCAGTGAAGGCATGGCCTCGGGCGGCCGTCTGCGCGCCCCCGCCATCTTGCGGGCGGTCCAGGCGGTTCGGATGTTCAAGGCCTTCTGCGATGGGCATGGCATCCGCCGCATCGTGCCCGTCGCCACGGCCGCCGTGCGCGACGCCGCCAACCGGTCCACGTTCCTGGCCCAATTGCGCGCCACCACCGGGCTGAAGTTCCGGGTGTTGAATGGCGAACGCGAGGCCTACTTCGGGGTTTTGGGAGTCATCAACGGCTTGGGCCTCCGCAATGGTATGGTCATCGACGTGGGCGGGGGCAGCGCCGAGATCAGCCATGTGCGCCGCGGCCGCTTCCGGCGCGGCGAGACGACCCCGCTGGGCGCCGTCCGTCTGACAGAGATGTTCCTCAGCGCCGGGGAGACGGTTGAGCCAGACGCCGTGGCGCGCACGGAAGCCCATATTGCCGAGCAGTTCCGCCAACTGCCCTGGATGGCCTTGGATTCGGACAAGGACTTTGTCGGCATCGGGGGCACCGTGCGGGCGCTGGCGCGCATGGACCGCGAGGCGCGCGCCTATGCGTTCGCCCTGACCAACGGCTATATCCTGGAACGCGACCGGCTGGCGGCCATGACCGCCCGGCTCGGCGAGTTGCCGGTCAGTGAACGCGTCCGGGCCTTCCCTGGCCTGCAAACTGATCGAGCCGACATCATCCTGGCCGGCGCGCTGGTTGTGTTGGGGGCCATGCGCGCGGTGGGCGCGCACCGGCTCACCGTATGCGGCCATGGGCTGCGCGAGGGGCTGTTCTTCAAGGAGTTCCTGCGTCCGCAGGACCCGCCGATTATCGCCAACCTGCGCGAGTTCAGCGTGATGAACCTGGCCCGCCTGTACGGTTACGAGGCGGACCATTCCAGTCATGTGGCCGGTCTCGCCTTGTCGCTCTTTGATCAGCTTGCTGACCGGCACGACCTGGGCGACCAGGAGCGCGAGTGGCTATGGGCGGCCAGCATGCTCCACGATATTGGCACGGTGGTGGACTACTATGACCACCACAAGCACTCGGCCTACATCATCCTGAACGCCGGGCTGCCGGGCTACACCCATCACGAAACCGCTATGATTGCCCTGTTGTGCCGCTTCCATCGCAAGGGCCAGCCGGCTTTTGATGAGTTTCGCGCGCTGCCCGAGCCGGAGGATGCCGTCCGGGCCGATCAGTTGTCGGCGCTGCTGCGCCTGGCTGAATACCTGGATCGCAGCCGAACCCGCAACGTTGTACGCTTGCAGGTGGTGGAGGCTGGCCGCCGCAAGCTGCGCCTGCGCGCCCGGGCCCGGCGCGGCGCGGACGCGCGCGTTGAGATCTGGGAAGCGCAGCGCAACGCCGACCTGTTCGAGGCGGCATTTCAGTGCAAGCTCGAAATCATGCAGGAGTAACCAGCCCCATGGCCACTTTGCCCAACGGCGCGCCTCTGCGCGGCAAACTCTTCATCGTGGAAGGCATTGACGGGTCTGGCAAGAGCACCCAGCTCGACCTGCTGCATAAGTGGCTGGTCAGCCGGGGCTACCTGGTCGCCTTCACGGAATGGAATTCGTCGCCCGTCGTGCGCCAGACCACCAAGCGAGGCAAGTCGCGCCGGCTGCTCTCGCCCACCTCCTTTTCCCTCATTCACGCCGCCGACCTGGCCGACCGCATCGAGCATCATATCTTGCCGGCGCTGCGGGCCGGCGCCATCGTCCTGGCCGACCGGTATATCTACACGGCCTTTGCCCGCGATGTGGCGCGCGGCGTGGACCGCGACTGGGTCCGGTCCATCTACCGGTTTGCCATCCAACCCACCCTGGCGCTCTACTTCCGGGTGCCGCTGGATGAGTCGCTCCAGCGCATCCTGGCCGGCCGGCCCGAGTTGAAGTATTACGAAGCCGGTCAGGATGTTGGCCTGTCCGACGATCCGTACGAGTCATTCCGGCTGTTTCAGGCGCGCATCCTGGACGAGTACGAGTACCTGGTGGCGGAGTACGGCCTGACGGAGGTCGATGCCACCCAGCCCCTCGTGCAGCAGCAGGCCCGCGTGCGCCGCCTGGTGCTGCCCCATCTCAAGGGGGCCCTCAAGGTACAGCATCGCCCGTGGCGGGCCGTGCTGGCTAAGGAAGGCCTGCACGGGCGCTACCTGACCACCCCCGGCGGCGCGAACGGGGAGCGAGGCTGACATGACTCACGTCCTGTTCTACGGCCACCCGCTGCCCGGCCTGCGCGATGAGCGTCTCCCGGGCAAGCTCATTGTCGTGGAAGGCACGGATGGGGTGGGGCGCTCGACCCAACTGGCGCTCCTACGCGAGTGGCTGGAAGCCAACGGCTTCGCCGCCAGCGAGACCGGATTCAGCCGGTCCGAGTTGGCGGCGGCTGGCCTGAAGAAGGCCAAGCGCGGCCACACCATGGGCGACCTGACCATGAACCTGTTCTATGCCACGGACTTTGTGGATCGGCTGGAGAAGCAGATCGTGCCGGCCCTGCGCGCCGGTTTTGTGGTCCTCACCGACCGGTATATCTACTCGCTCATCGCCCGCGCCCAGGTGCGCGGCGTCGATCCGCAGTGGATTCGCGATGTGCTTGGCTTTGCGCTGATTCCGGACGCGGTGTTCTATCTGCGCATCGATGTGGACCATCTGCTCCCGCGCGTCATCAACAGCCGCGGCTTTGACTACTGGGAGTCCGGGACCGACTACCTGCGCGGAGACGATGTGTTTGAGAACTATGTCCGCCACCAGGACTTGCTGATCCAGCAGTTTGACTCGATGGCCGAGGAGTATCAGTTCAAGGTGGTGGATGCCACCCGCAGCGTCCCGGAGGTCTTCGGCGATCTTCGGGCCAGCATCCAAACGATCATTGGCGATATGCAGGTCCCCACCGACGGCGGCTCGGTGCCGGTGGGCGGTGGGCGCCGCCGCGGTCCCATCCGGCGCTCACCCCGGCCGCCCCGCCGCCGGCCCGGCAACGGCAGTCCGGTCGGCGCTGCACCCACCGGCGCCGCCCCAGACAATCCACCCTCAACTTAGCGTTCCGGCCCACACGGCTGCTGCCCGGCGGCGCAGTCCGCGTCCCCGGATGGGTTTCCAAGCCTCAGCCAGGGCGCGCAGCTCGCGCATGCGCTCCGCCCGCCGCTGCTGGCGATATTCCAGGACGGCTTCGGCCCCGTGCATTTGCGGTGCCTTGCGCCGGCCCTGGCGTTCGGCCCACCCATCCAGATATGCCACCACGGTCTGCTCCACAGCCTCCAGCCGCTGGAGGACCTCCAGGTGCCCCGCCGCCCGATCCAGGTCGCGGACCAGTTCGTGCGCGTGCGGGTTCGGCGGCCTGGTTTCACCCAGGGCGGTAACGGCGACCTTTAGCCGAAGGATGGCTGACGCCGCTCGGCGCCAGGAAGCCGGGTCGCCGGCGGAAAAGGCCGCCTGCCGCCGCACCAGGTGGTCCGCGGCCTCCAACAGCAGGCCCGGCGCCGCCTCGGCCAATGTTGTTTCTTCATGCTTCCGCTGCAGCGGGAGGTCGCTGATGAACAGTCGCAGCCGGTGGGCAGTTGCCTCGGCCGTGGATGTGCTGGTCCACTGGACAGCCGTGCCACCAGCCGCCCGGGCGGCTTCGGCAGCAGTGTCCACCAGGGTGCTGAGGCGCCCGGCGGCCTCATTCGCGTCGTCGTTAGCCACAACATCCTCCAGGGCAGCCTGCGCACGGCTGGCCAGCGTCACCCGCCGGCGCAGCCGAGTCAACTCAGCCCGCAGGCGTCTGGTTGGCCCCCGTTTGAGTATGGGCCGTAATGCAGCCAAGAGTTGACTGGTTCGCTGTGTCGCTGCGTGCAGGGCCGCTGGCGCGCCCGGCCGGCCGGCCCGGCACTCGTTCCAAGCTGCCTGCCAATCGAGTAACAGCCGTGCCAGAACGCGCTGCAGCGCACTGACTGCAAGTTCATTCTCATCTACTGGACGGGCCGCCATCTCAGCCAGATCGTCATCGGAAGCCGGCCCGATCTCCGTGGTCAGCCGCCGCCCGAATGCTTGGCGCCACAAACCGCAGCCCTGGCCCACGCGGCGGGCGGCTGCCCTGGCGCCTGGCCCATTCAGCGTGATGAAGACGGACTTGGGGCGCACCTGGATGGCGTCCAGGCGCACAGCCTGCACCGGGGGTCCGGCAATCGCCTGAGCCGCCTCAACAAGGGCCGCCAAGACTTGAGCTTCAGTCCGGTGCGCGGGCGGCAGGCGTGCCAACCGCGCCTCGCCTTCGGCCGTTGTCGCCAGGACATCCAGAATAGCGGCAACCGTCCTGCCTGGCAGCCGAGACAAGCCTGCCGGCATGGCCGGAGTCCCAGCCTGCGTGGCGGTCTGATCGTGACTCATTTGGCCGCTCAACTGCGCTGCCACGGCCATGGCGCGCTGGGCGCGTTGACGCAGGCCGTGAAGCGGCTGCGTGCCCTTGAACAGGAGGGCAGCCATGTTGGCAGCCGTTTCGGCGGGTGAGCTTGTTCTGTGCTTGTGTGTTCTACCAGGCATGTGATCTCTCAGTGCTGTTCTCCGCACACGTTATACTTCAAAATCGGCAGTCAAGGACCGATTTGAGCGGTCCACCCCATCGCCCGGTCTGCTCCCCGCTGGCTGCGCTGCCCGAGCCGCCCCCAGTGGCGAGCGGTCCGTGCAGTTTTATGAAAAGCGAATATAATGAGCGCCGCTCAGACGCCCGACCACAATACTCGACCGCGGGCGCCACCCAGGAGGGCGGTCATGGATCAACATCTGGAACTCTTCCTCTCAAAACTGGCGGAACAAAACCGCTATTCCGACAACACCATTTCGGCCTATCGCAACGATTTGGGCCAGTTTTTGGATTTCCTGCGCGTTCAGCAAGGCGGCGCAGTTGACCTGGGGCTGGTGGATGTCCAGGTCGTGGAGTCTTATGTTGGGGATCTGGAG
This sequence comes from uncultured Anaerolineales bacterium, assembly GCA_964497615.1. GTDB lineage: Bacteria > Chloroflexota > Anaerolineae > Anaerolineales > UBA6663 > CAZCEC01. The sequence continues at coordinate 59,046 of CAZCEC010000005.1, forward strand.
CACGGCGTCAACCACTATGCACCCTCGACGGTTGCGCGCAAGATCGCGGCCGTCAAGTCGTTCTTCCACGCCATGGTTGAGCAAGGCGTAGTAACTTCCGACCCCGCGAACCGCCTGAGCTCTCCCAAAGTCAAGAAGCACATTCCCAGGACGCTTTCGGCCTCTGAAATGGATCGGCTGCTGGCCGCCCCCGCCCGGGGCGGGGGCGCCAAGGCCACCCGCGATCGGGCGCTCCTTGAACTGCTCTATGCCACCGGCATGCGCGTCACGGAAGTCGTCAACCTCCAGCTTGAGCATGTGGATTGGGAGGCCGGCGTGGTAACTTGTCCCGGCAAGGGTGAACGCCAACGGCGCATTCCGCTGGGCGGCGCCATGGAGGCGCTGAGTGCCTACGTCCAGCACGGTCGTCCCAGCTTCGCGCGTGAAGATTCGCCCGCGATGCTTTTCCTTAATCACCGCGGCCAAAAGTTGACCCGTCAGGGCGTTTGGCTCATCCTCAAGGAAGCGGCTGGCGTCGCGGGGCTGGACGGCGCCGTTACGCCCCACACGTTGCGCCACTCCTTCGCCAAGCACAAGGTCGGTGCTGGTGAAGACCTGCGGCGGGTGCAGGAGCTGTTGGGTCACGCCAACCTCTCGACCACGCAAGTCTATCGGCAGGCCGGTCCGGGCGATGGCCCGGGCGATGCCGTTTGAACCCAGGGACCGCGCCCCATGGATGAGCCACTCACGCGCGCGCAATACGAAGAGGCCGCTGCGGCCGTCCGCGCTCGCACGGCGCACCGCCCGCGCATCGGCATTGTCCTGGGCTCCGGCCTGGGCGGCCTGGCCGAGGTTGTGGAGCAGGCCGACCTCATCCCGGCGGCCGATATTCCGCATTGGCCCACGTCCACCGTGGAGGGGCATGTTGGGCGCCTGGTCGTGGGCAGCCTGGAAGGCCAGTCCGTCCTGGTCCAGCAGGGGCGGGCCCACTACTACGAAGGTCACAGCTTCCAGCGGGCCACCCTGCCCATCCGCGTCATGCAGCTCCTCGGCCTGGAAGCCGTCATCTTCACCAACGCGGCCGGAGGCATCAATCCCGGTTTTGTCCCCGGCGACGTCATGCTCATCACCGACCATGTCAACTTCATGGGCATGGCCGGCGCGACTCCGCTGCGTGGTCCCAACGACGCCTCCCTGGGCCCGCGCTTTCCCGACATGAGCCAGGCTTACGACCGTGAACTCCAGCGCCTGGCCCTCGCGGCGGCGGCGGCGGAACAGGTGGACCTGCGCCAGGGGGTGTACGTGTGCCTGGGCGGACCTTCCTTCGAGACTCCCGCCGATCTGCGCTTCCTGCACAGCATGGGTATCGATGCGGTGGGGATGTCCACTGTGCCGGAAGTGATCGTGGCGCGCCACGGCGGCCTGCGGGTGCTGGGCTTCTCCGGCATCAGCAACCGCGCCAACCTGGATGGAGAGACCGTCACCACGCACGAAGAGGTGCTGGAGGCCGGGCGCCTCATTGTGCCCAAGCTGATTACGTTAGTGAGGGGGGTGCTGCGCCGCTGGCCGGCGCTTGCCCCTTCATGATCGAAGCTCTCCAATTCATTGTCCGCTATCAAATCCAGATCACGATTGGGCTCGGGGCGCTGACCCTGCTCTATCTCTTCTCCCTGTTTCGCGCCCGGCAGCGGCTGGACCGCACGCCCTTCGGCCTCGAACGCGAGGCCGCCCTCCGGCGCCAGAATGGCGCGCTCGCCATCTTGACCGTCCTCGTGACGCTGGCTGTCCTGGTGTACCTGACGGACCGCGTCATTCTCCCTGGGTTCGTTGGGCCGCCGGCCACGCCCACCCCGCCGGCCACGGCGACGATCACCCCCAGCCCCGTAGCGTCCGATACCGTGGTGGTCGACTCCAGCGGCTGCGCCAACCCCGACGCCACCCTCACCGCGCCAGCCAATGATGAACGCATCGCCGGCAGCTACGCGGTCCAGGGCACAGCCAATATCGCCAACTTTGCTTTCTTCAAAATTGAGATTAGCGGCGCCGGGACTGGCGGCGAATGGCTCTCCTTGGATGTCGGCACGGACCCGGTGGTTGAAGGTGAACTGGGCAGCTTTGACGCCAACGTCCGTGAAGCAGGCGCCTATGCCTTGCGGCTGGTGGTGGTCGATAGCGCCGGCAATTCCCCGCCGCCCTGCGTTGTCGCGGTTACCCTGGTGGGGACGGCCATCCCTTAAGGTGCGCTGCGGGGGCTGACAATCACCGGCGCCTGCCGCTTGCCCCGGCCCGGTCAGCATAGGGTACAATGCCCTCATGGCCGAAATTCAAGTCCGTCCCGCCGAATTGGAAGACCTGGCGCGCCTGGCAGAGCTGGACCAGGGCTACAGCACCGACTATGTCTGGCAGATGGAGCACCGCGACGATGCCGCCGCGGGCCAGGTACAGGTCACCTTCCGCCCCGCGCGCTTGCCGCGCCCCATGCGCGTCAACCAGGGCCGGGAGCCGGCCCGGCTGGCAGACGACTGGAATCGCCGGGTGTGTTTCGTCGTTGCAGAGCAGGACTCGGTCATCAAGGGTTACCTGAACCTGACCCTGGCGCCCGCACCCGAAACGGCCTGGGTGTCCGAGTGCGTCGTGGATCGGCGCTTCCGGCGAGCGGGTGTTGGCAGCGTTCTGCTCGCGGCGGCGGGCCAGTGGGCGCGCGCCAATCGCCTTAAGCGCCTGGTGCTCGAAATGCAGTCCAAGAATTATCCCGCCATCTGCTTCGCCCAAAAGCACGGCTTTGTCTTCAGCGGCTACAACGATCGCTACTATCCTAACCAGGAGGTAGCCCTGTTTTTTGGTCTATTGCTCAAATAGGCCCGGCCTGCTGGCGTCGGTTCGTCCCCCTCAGGGTTGAATGCAGTTCCTCATTGATGGCCTCGCGTCGTTCAACCAAGTCCTCACGGCTGGCATTGCCATTACGGCATTCTCCCTCCTGCTGTATGCCCTAACCTTCAACCTGCGCGACCGCGTTGCCCGCGCCTTTGCCGCGCTGCTGGCCTTTGTGACGGTCGTGTACTTCTTCGATGCCCTGGGCAGCACCGCCAGCGCCGCGACGGTCGAAACCTGGCTGCGGCTGCAGTGGGTTGGCATCGTCTTTGTGCCGGTGGCCTACCTGCATCTCTCGGATGCCTTACTGGCCACCACCGGCCGGCCGTCGCGGGGCCGGCGCCGCCTGTCCATTCGCATCCTCTACCTCACCGCGGCCGTCTTTCTCATCGCCGCCACCGCCACCGACATACTTGTCTTCGGCGCCGCGGTAGCCTCGCACGCGGCCAGGCTTAGTGCCGGCCCTCTATTTCCTGTCTTCGTCACCTACTTTGTCGGCAGCCTAGCCTGGGCCGCCTGGAATTTCGTGCGCGCCTATCAGCGCACTCAGACCTCCACCACCCGGCGTCGCATGTTGTATCTGATGGCGTCGGCCGCCGCGCCCGCCGTGGGCACGTTTCCCTTTCTGCTCCTGGCCGGGCGCACTGCCGAGCTTCACCCGCTGATTTTCTGGACCATCGCGGTCCTGGCCAACGTCGTCGTAACGATGCTGCTCGTGCTCATGGCTTACGCCGTCGCCTACTATGGCGTGGCCCTGCCCGACCGCGTCATCAAAGGCCGCCTCTTTCAGTGGATTCTGCGCGGCCCTGTCGTGGCTTCCTCGGTGTTGGCGGTACTGGTGCTTGTCAATCGGCTGGGCCCGCGGGTGCCTGGGTACGACCCCCGGCTCCTGCCCGCCATCGCGGTGGCAGTCCTGCTATTGCTCCAGTTTGTCATCAACCTGGTGCGGCTGCCCATCGAGCGCGCCTTCTTCTACGGCGCGGGCGGCGACGAGCTGCGCCGTCTGCAATTGCTGCAGGAGCGCCTGCTCACGTCCAGCGACCTGCGCCAATTCCTCGAATCGCTGCTGGCCAGCGTCTGCGATGCCCTGCGTACGACTGATGCCTTTCTGGCGGCCTTCAATGACGAGGGCAAGCTCGACTACGAAGTCAGCCTTGGCCGCGACGCCCCAACCCGCAAGGAAGGCGACTTGCCGCCCTACTCGGCCCTGCGCGTTGCGGACCTGGCCCTCCCGCGCGGCAACGGCCATGCGCCCGCCGAGTTCCCCAATGGCATGTTCGAGTGGGGCCAATACGTCATCGTCCCGCTGCACAGCGATCCGCAGAATGAGCCGCTGGGGCTGCTAGGCTGGCGGCGCCCGGAGGGCGCGAGCCTGTCGCCTGAAGCGGCAGCCACGGTGGCGCAGGTGGCCCGCCGGGCGGCGGCGGCCCTCGAAGACCGGCGGCTTCAACGTGACGTCTTCAACGCGGTCGACCGGCTGCTGCCCGAGATCGCGGAGATTCAAATGCTGCGTGCCACCGCCCACTCCACTGGCGGGCAAACGCCTGCCATGGCGGATGCCAGCCTGATCAACAGCCCGGACCTTCCCGCCATCATCAAGAACGCGCTCAGCGATTACTGGGGCGGGCCGCGCCTGGCCAACAGCCCGCTCCTGCGCTTGAGGGTCGTTGAGCAGGCCCTGCGCGATCACAATGGCAATGCCGTCAACGCGCTCCGGGCCGTGCTCACCCAGGCGATTGAGCGCATCAAGCCCGAGGGGCAGCGGCGCTTTACGGCTGAGTGGGTTTTGTACAACATTCTTGAAATGAAGTTTCTACAAAACCGCCGCGTGCGCGAGGTCGCCCTGCGCCTCGCTGTCTCAGAGGCCGACCTTTATCGCAAACAGCGCGCTGCTATCGAGCAGGTCGCCCGCGCCATCATGGCAATGGAGCAGGAGGCTGCCAGTCAGGCCGCCGACTATCACCCGTCCGGGTGACCCCCCCTCGTGGGCCACTCATCACCCACACACGTTCGCCAGTACCCTATTCCTACTGCTTCGAGCCGATTTGCGCTTTTCGGCAATTCGCGTATGCTATCCGCCCAGCGCTCGGCACTCGCAAAGAGGTTGCACGCATGAACTCGAATAGGCACCCTGGTTCCGACGGTATGCTCATTGATGAGGGGTGGTGGGCGGCGGTTTTGCAGGAGGAGGAGAATCACCACCCGGCCAAACGCTTGAATGGCAAGCCACAGCCCGCGGCGGGCGGCGACCCCGCGGCCGATTGGCTGGCGGCCCGCCAGCTCTACGAGGTTGACGAACCGATTGAGCTCGACGTGGTGGGCTACAACCGCGGCGGCCTGTTGGTGGGCTTTTACTCCCTGCAAGGCTTTGTGCCCGCCTCCCACCTGGTCGGCTTCCACGCCCAAACCAGCGAAGACGAACGCATGGCGGCCCTGTCGCAGAAAGTTGGACAGCGGCTCAAGCTCAAGGTGATTGAATATGATCCGACGAAAGGCCGGGTCGTGTTCTCTGAACGTGCCGCCCAGGCGAGCCCCGGCTCGCGCCAGGCGGTGTTGGGCAGCCTCCAGCCCGGCCAAACCGTCACCGGCGTCGTCACCAACGTCTGCGACTTTGGCGCTTTCGTGGATCTGGGCGGCATTGAAGGCCTGATCCACGTGTCCGAAGTGTCGTGGAGCCGGGTGGGTCACCCGCGCGACGTGCTCAGCAACAATCAGTCCGTTCAGGTCACCGTCCTTTCCGTTGACCCCGACCAGGGACGCGTGGCGCTCAGTCTCAAGCGCCTCCGCCCCGATCCGTGGGCCAACGTTGAGCAGCGCTACACTGTCGGCGAAGTGATCGAGGGCGTGGTCACCAACGTCGTCAACTTCGGGGCGTTTGTCTGCGTGGAGGAAGGGCTGGAGGGTCTCATTCACGTCTCGGAGTTGGCCGACGGCCACTTCCTGCACCCTCGCAACGTGGTCCGCGAAGGGGACCGGCTGCGCGCCAGCATCGTGAGCATCGACGGCGCTGGCCGCCGCCTGGGCCTCAGCCTCCGGCGCCTCACGCCTTCTAACGGCGCCTCGGAAGCGCACTATCTGGCGGATACCGGCCCAACGGGCGCTTAGCCGCGGGCGGCGCTGGTAGGCACCGGCCGGCTCACAACTGCCATCGCCCTGCCGACGGGCCTGGGCTCGTGACAAAACGGCTCGGGCCCGTTATGATTCAGGTATGAACAGGTTATTGGTAACGGTAAACCGGTACGGGCGCGATATTGCCGCCATCCTGGCGCTGGCGCTGGCCCTGCTCACCCTGTTTGGCTTGCTCGGCCTGTCCTCCGGCACCATGCTGGATGCCTGGGCCGGCTTTCTCAGCCGCTGGCTGGGGTGGGGGGCTGTGCTCGCGCCCATCACCGTCGGCGGCATCGCGTGGGCCCAGTTGGCCCACCGGCTGCGTGCGCCCGGCGTGCCGCTCGCCATCCCTTGGGGCCGCGTGATCGCGGCGGAGGGGGCGGCGGTCGCGTTCCTCGGCCTCCTTAACCTCGCCACCGGCGCCAATGTCGCCCTGGCCGCCACTGGCCGGGGCGGCGGCCTCATCGGCTGGGGTGTCGGCTATTTGTTTGCCGCTGTCCTGCCGCCCCCGGCCGACGGCCTGGCTCTGCTGACTCTCTTCATCTTCGGTCTGTTCCTGGCAATGAACGTCACCGCCAACCGCCTGGGGCGGCTGTTGGACTGGCTTCAGTCGCTCGGTTTCGAAAGTGCCGGCGATGCGCCTACAGCAGCGTCCGCGGCGCGCGGCAGCCGCTCCAACCGCGCCCCCGCGGCTGATGAGCCGATTACGACGCGCGACACGGCGCCTGGCCGCCGGCCAAAGCCCAAGATTGCCGCCAACGAGCGAGTGCGCGTGCCTGTCGAGCACACCGCCGCAATCGTAAAGTCCAAGCCCAAGAAACGCCCGGCTATCCTGCCCGACCTGGCCCTTCTGGATAGCACCGATCTGCGCCGGCCGGCGCAGAAAGACATCGACGACACCGGCTCCATCATCATCAAGACACTCAAAGAGTTCGGCGTGCCCGTGAACGTCATTGGGGCGCGCGTCGGGCCGAGCGTCACACAGTTTCAAGTCGAGCCGGGTTTCATCGACCGGCCCGGCCCAGACGGCGCCAGCAAGCAATGGAAAGTGCGTGTGGCGCAAATCTCGTCCCTCTCGGACGACCTGGCGCTGGCCCTCTCGGCCAACACCCTGCGCATTGAAGCCCCCGTGCCCGGGCAGAGCTATGTGGGCATCGAGGTGCCTCATCGGCGCACTTCCACCGTCAGCCTGCGGCCGGTGCTCGAGTCCGACACCTTCCAGAAGATCAACTCTCCGCTGGCCATTGCCCTCGGGCGCGACGTCTCCGGCGGCGCGGTGGCGGCCGACCTGGCCAAGATGCCGCACTTGCTCGTGGCCGGCACCACCGGCTCGGGCAAGAGCGTGCTGATCTCGTCCATCGTCACCTGCCTCGTCACCAACAACACGCCCGACGACCTGCGGCTGATCCTGGTGGACCCCAAGATGGTTGAGCTCGTGCGGTTCAATGGTCTGCCGCACATCTACGGCAAGGTCGAGACCGACCTCGACCGCATCACCGGCGTGCTCCGCTGGGTGACCCGCGAGATGGACCGGCGCTACAAGCTATTCGAGACGGTCGGCGCTCGCAACCTGGAAACCTATATCGCCAAGACGAGCAAGAAATCCGAGGCCGAGCGCCTGCCGCGCGTGGTGCTCATGATCGACGAGTTGGCCGACCTGATGATGCGGGCGCCCGATGAGACCGAGCGGACCGTCGTCCGCCTGGCCCAAATGGCCCGGGCCACCGGCATCCACCTGGTGGTGGCCACCCAGCGCCCCAGCACCGATATCGTTACCGGCCTGATCAAGGCCAACTTCCCGGCGCGTATCTCATTCGCTGTCACCTCGCTGGTTGACTCGCGCGTAATCTTGGACACGACCGGCGCGGAGTCCCTGCTGGGCCGCGGCGACATGCTCTACCTCAGCCCCGAGGCGGCTGCCCCCGTCCGGCTTCAGGGCTGCTTCGTCAGCGACAAGGAAATTGACCGGATTGTGAGCTACTGGCGCGAGCAGGCGGTTGAGACCGCTGGGGCCGAGCCGGATGAAACCGAGGCCGAGCCGGAGGCCGCCGCCAGCGCCTCGCCCGAAGCGCCGCCCGCCGGCCGCGCCCCGTGGGATGAAATGCTGGCGCGCGAAGCCGTGGTCGAGGACAAGGACGGCCAGATTGAACAGGCCATCGCCATTGTCAAGAAGTATGGCAACGCCAGCGCCTCGCTCCTTCAGCGCAAGATGCGCCTGGGCTACCCGCGCGCCGCGCGCCTTATGGATGAGCTGCGCCAGATGGGCATCGTGGGCCGCGAACAGACCGGCGGCAAAACGCGCGAGGTCTTCGTCCGGGGCGATGACGACCCCATCGGGGAGGAGGCTGCGCGCCTGCTGGACGAAGAGCAGGACGACGAGGCCGAGTAGGCTCCCGTCTTCGCTTCGCCTCCGCGCTCATGTCTCTCCCCCTGCTGTTCGCCTTCTCCTTCATTGTGGGCTTTGGCGCCGTTATCACGCCTGGCCCAATCTCCACCGCCATCGTCACCGAAAGCGCACGGCGCGGTTTCATCGTCGGCCCGCTGGTTGCGCTGGGGCACTGCGCGCTGGAGCTGATCATGGTCTTGCTGCTGGCGCTGGGTTTGGGCGCTGGCCTGAATACCCCCGCGGTCACGCTGGTCATCGCCGTCCTGGGCGGCGCGCTGCTGGTGTGGATGGGGGCCGGCATGGCCTGGGATGCCCTGCGAGGCAAGCTGCGCCTGCCGCGGCCCGGCGCGGACGTGCGCGTGCTGTCAAACTGGCAGCTTCTCGGGTTGGGCGTGGCCGCCACCCTGGTCAACCCCTTCTGGTACGCCTGGTGGGTGACCGTTGGCGCGAGCTACATGGCGTTGCCGGCGGTGGCTGCCCTGGGCGTTGCGGGCCTGATCGCTTTCTACCTGGGCCACATTGCGGGGGACCTACTCTGGGATTCTGTGCTGTCTGGCGTGGTGGGGCGGGGACGCCGCTGGATCACTGATGGCCTCTACAAATGGCTGCTGGTGGCTTGCGGCGGCTATCTGGTCTATTTGGGTGTGGTCTTCGTCGCTTCGCCCTTCAAATAAGCAAAGCCTGCGCCGGGCATCCCCGCCAGCGCAGGCTTTAGAGGAGGATGGCCAACGGCTGCCAGGCCGCCGGCCACTGCGGGCGTTATCGCGGCCGCCACGACGCAAACCGCGCGAACACCCGCGACATGCCTTCGTTATCCGGACCAGGCTGTCCGGCTAAGGATGTGCCACAGCACACCTCGGACATCCAGGTTGTGCCGGGATCCGTTCACGCCGCGATCTCCGTGTTGCAGATAGAACAAGATGGCTTTCATGCAGCCTCCCTTAGGCAACTGAATGGCTACAAGATACCCGCCCGTCGTGTTCCACTCGTGTCTGTGGCCGTTTGTTGCGCGTGTTTTCGCCCAACCTGTACTTTCGAACAGATATTCGTAAGAATCTTGATTGCCGCGCTTCCTTGGTGCTATACTATCCGCACCGGCCCAGTCAGTGCGTGATCGGCGCCGGTTCTTGTGTGCCCATTCCAGGCTCGAACGCTATACATAAAATGCTACGGGTTCGCCTCTTAGGCCAATTTGACGTTCGTCTGAACGACGCCCCGGTGGATATTCCTTCGCGGCCGGCGCAGTCGCTGCTCGCCTATCTCATCCTGTTTGCCGGCACCCCCCACCGCCGCGAACGCCTCGCCGGCCTCCTGTGGCCGGATGCGAGCGAAGCCAACGCCCGCAGCAACTTGCGCCATGCTGTCTGGCGCCTGCGCCGCGCCCTCGGAGCGGGCGAGCGCCTCGGCCAGGCCTACATCGAAGCGGACAACTTCACCGTCACGTTCAACCCGGACACAGACTACTGGCTGGACACAGCCGCGCTCGAACGCGTGGCCCCGGCGGGCGAGATCGCAGCGCTGGTCGAAGCTGTGTCCGTTTATCGCGGCGAACTGCTGCCCGGTTTCTACTTCGAGTGGGTCCAGCTTGAACGCGACCGGCTGCACACCGTTTACGAACGGCAGATGCAGGCCCTGCTCGATCGCCTGGTGGAAGCCAGCCAGTGGGCCGAGGTGCTCACCTGGGCCGAGCAGTGGATTGCGCTGGGGCAGGCGCCCGAGCGCGCCTACCGCGCCCTGATGCTGGCTCACAATGGGCTGGGCGACCAGGCCGGCGTGGCTCAGGTCTTTCAACGCTGCCGCGAAGCCCTCCTCCGCGACCTGGCAGTGGAGCCTTCCGACCAGACGCGCGCCCTGTATGAGCGCCTGTGCCGCCCCGGCGCCCCGCCCCGCCCCGCCGACCTCGCCCAATCGGCCCCTCGGGCGGCGGCCGCCTCTCTGACACCCGTGCTGGCTGAAAACCCGCCCGCCTCTCCCCGGCGCGCCATCGTGAACTTGCCGACGCCGGTCACAAAGTTCGTTGGCCGCGAACGCGAAATGGCGGAGGTCAAGGCGCGCCTGCACAATCCCGGCTGCCGGCTGTTGACCCTCACCGGACCCGGCGGCATCGGTAAGTCGCGGCTGGCCCTGCAGGCGGCGCTCAATCTCGCCGGTGAACTTGCTGCGCATGGTAATTCCTCGGCCGGCGCTGCCTTCAGTGATGGGGTCTTCTTTGTGCCCCTGGCCGGCGTGAGCTCATCCGAATTCCTCGTGTCTGCCATTGCCGAGGCCTTGCGGTTCAGCTTCTACGGCGGCGACGATGTTCGCGTTCAACTGCTCGCACACCTGCGCGATCAGAATGTGCTCTTGGTGCTCGACAACTTCGAGCATCTGCTCGATGGCGCCAGCCTCCTGGCCGATGTGCTCAGCGGCGCGCCGGGCGTCAAGTTCCTGGTCACCTCCCAGGAGCGTATCAACTTGCATGGCGAATGGCTGCTCGAGGTGGACGGCATGACCTTCCCGGTGGGCGCTGTGGCCGCGGGCATGGTCCCCACCGACTACGCCGCCGTGCAGTTGTTCGTCGAATGCGCCCGCCGGGTGGAATCGGGCTTTAGCCTGACGCCCGAAACCCTGCCCGCCGTCCTGCGCATCTGCCAGGCGGTGGCCGGCATGCCGCTGGGCCTCGAACTGGCCGCCGCCTGGGTCCGGAGCATTTCTCCGGCCGAAGTTGCGCGCGAGCTTGAACGCAGTCTGAGCATCCTCACCTCCACCCTGCGCGATGTGCCCGAGCGCCACCGCAGCCTGGAGGCTGTTTTTGCCCACTCCTGGCAGCGCCTGAGCGACCGTGAACGCACGATCTATCGCCGGTTATCGCTCTTCGGCGGCGGGTTCGAGCGCGAGGCGGCCCAGGAGGTAGCGGGGGCCTCGCTGGCCGACCTCTCGGCGCTCGTGGACAAATCTCTTCTGCGCCGCAGCGCCGATGGCCGCTATGGGATGCATGGCCTGCTCCGCAAGTATGCGCAAGCCAAGCTCAAGGAGGCCGGGGAGGTCGCCCCAATTCGTGACGCCCACCTGGCCTACTTCCACACGCTCACCCTCCGGGCCGATCCCGGCCTGCGCGGGGACTCGCAACTGGAGTGGCTGACCCGGTTGGAGACCGAGTACGACAATCTGCGCATGGCCATGAAGTGGGCCATGGAGAGTGAGAGCGTCGAGACTGGGCAGGAAATGGCCGGCGCGCTGGCGCGCTTCTGGTACTTGCGCGGATACTGGCAGGAAGGCCGCGATTGGCTGGCGCATTTCCTGAGCGGCGGCCCGTCGGGCGACGACCTGGCCGGCGCATCCAGCGCCGCCAAGGCCGCCCGCGCCAAGGCCCTCATGGGAGCCGGCTGGCTGGCCGACGAGACCGGCGCCGAGGGGCCGCTCTATGAGGAGAGCCTGAAATTGGCGCGCGCCACCGGCGACCGCTGGGGCGAAGCCCTGTCGTTGCGCGGAGTGGGCGTGCGCCGCTTCAACGATGGCGATAGTGCCCAGGCCCGCGCGTTCCTGGAAGAGAGCCGCGGCCTATTTACCGCGCTGGGTGACAGTTGGGGCGATGGCCTGGTGTGCTTCAATCTGGGTTGGGTGACGTTTGAAGAAGATGATCCCGATGGCGCCCGCGAGTTGTGGTCAGCGGCGCTGCAGTCGTTCCGCCAATCGGGCGACCGCTGGGGGGCGGCCGTGACGCTGGGCGCGCTCTCTTACATGGCGCGCCTGCGCGACGAGTATGTGCAGGCCGGCAGCCTGTCGGAAGAAGGTCTGCTGCTGTTTCGCGAGTTGGGCGACAAGGCCGGCATTGCCGTGTCGTTGGTGCGGCTGGCCCAGCTCGCTTTCCGGCGCGGCAGTTACCCCCAGGCCATCGACCTGATTGACGAGAGCCTGGCCCTCGTCCAGGACCTCGGCGACAAGCGCAACCTCGTCAATGGCCAGACCCTCCTGGGCCTGGTGTACGGCTACCAGGGCCAATATGCCCAGGCCCATGCCTTGCTGGATGAAAGCGAAGCCCTGGGCCGCGACCTGTGGGGCCCAGACACCCTGGGCTACATCAAGAACTATCGCGCTCTCGTATCCTATCTGACCGGTGAATTGGCCGCCGCCCAGGATTCTTGGGAAACGGCCCTATCCATGCACCGCGAGCAAGAAGACAAGCTCGGCACGGCGGCCAGCCTGTGGGGGTTGGGCCTGGTGGCCTATCATCAGGCCGATTGGCAGCGGGCCGGCGAATTGCTCGAGTACAGCCTGGCGCTCTTCCGCGAGCTCAAGGATCGCCGCTACATTGCGCTAGTCCTCAACGCTCTTAGCCGCTTGGCCGCCAGCCAGGGCGAACTGGAACGAGCCCGCATGCTGATCAAGGAAAGCCTATTCCTGCGGAAGGAGTTGGGAGACCGGCAGGGCTTGGCCGAAGGCCTGGAGACCCTCGCCTCCCAACTCGTCGCCGGCGAGGCGTCTGAGAGGCACAGCGCCGCCCGCCTGCTGGGTGCCGCCCACGCCTTGCGTCAGGCCATTGGCGCCCCCGTGCCCGCGGTGGACCGGCGTGCCTATGAAGCCTTGATGGAGCAGGTTCGGGGCGTCTATGCCGCCGCCGAGGGCGGCCGCCTTACGCCCGGCGAAATTGCGTTTACCGATGCCTGGAACGTGGGCGAGGCTCTGGCTGCGCATCCGCCTGAGAAGCTCCTGGAGCAGGCGCTCGCCGGTCTCGCCAGCCCGCCAGCTACGCCAGTCGTGGATGAGTTAGCCGGCTAGGAGCTTGGTCCCCAGCCGCGCTCCTCGGCGGCCATGAATATGTCGGTCGCGGATATGACGCCCAACAACGTGCCGTGATCATCCAACACCGGCAAGTGATGGATGTTGCGGGCCTGCATGGTGACCGAACACTGGCGCAGAGTCCAATCCGGCTGGGCGCCGATCACCGGGGCGCTCATGATTTCGCGCACCGTCGTCTCGGCCGGGTTGCGGTCGGCGGCCACGATCTTGTCGCGCACGTCAGTCGAGGTCACAATCCCATACGCCGGCCGCCCGCCCTCGGTGAGATCGACCACCAGGCTGTGAATCTTCCGCCGGCGCATCAGGGTCAGCGCATGCGATACGCTGGCCTCCGGGTCAATCACAATGGCTGGCTTGCTCATCCAGTCCCGCACGGTGTCGCCCATGGCTGCCTCCCGAAGCTTGTATCTGGCTAGAGTATAGCGCATGGCGTCCAGCGAGCCTACGCCCGGCCTGGCCTGCCAGTTGGTTCAACCCGCGCCGGTAGATACCCGGCCACTTTCCCTTGTGGAACAGCCGCTACTGGTCCCCCAGGTTGGCCCAGCGGTGCCCGACGTGCTCCTGCGCGTTCTGGTCTGTGGGGTCTGCCGCACCGATCTGCACATCATCGAAGGCGAGCTGCCGCCTCACAAACTGCCGCTGACGCCCGGCCACCAGGTGGTGGGCGTGGTCGAAGCGGTTGCTCCGGGCATCGCCTGGCCGCGGCCCGGCGACCGCGTTGGCGTGGCATGGCTACATTCAGCCTGCGGCCAGTGTGCGTTCTGCCGCGCTGGCCAGGAGAACCTGTGCGACCGGGCGCAATTCACCGGCTGGGACGTGGATGGCGGCTATGCCAGCTATATGCTGGCCCGCTCCGAGTTCCTCGTGCCCTTGCCGGAGGCCTTTGCGGCCCAGGCGGCGGCCCCGCTGCTGTGCGCCGGGGTCATCGGCTATCGTTCGCTTAGGTTGGCCGAAGTCCAGCCAGGAGAGCGCGTCGGGCTGTTCGGCTTTGGCGCCAGCGCGCACCTCGCGCTGCAAGTGGCGCGCCATTGGGGGTGTCTGGTGGCCGTATTCACCCGCGGCAGCCGCCATCGCCGCCTGGCCGAGGCGCTGGGCGCGGCCTGGGTCGGCGGCGCCGATGACCGCCCGGCCTGGCCGCTCGACCGGGCCGTCATCTTCGCGCCGGCTGGCGAGTTGGTGCCCGTCGCGTTGGCCCATCTGCGCCAGGGCGGCACCCTTGCCATTAACGCCATCCACATGAGCCCGCTGCCCAAAATGGACTACAATCTCCTCTATGGTGAGCGCACTGTGCGCAGCGTAACCAACGCCACCCGGCGCGATGCGGCCGAGTTTATGGCGCTGGCCGGCGAGATCGGTATTCGGATTGAAGTGGAAGCTTTTGCATTGACCGAGGCTAACCAGGCGCTCATCCGCCTGAAGCGCAGCGAACTGAACGCCGCCGCGGTACTGGTAGTAGGTGATTACACGGGAGACAGGTGACGAATGTTCGAGACACCGCAACTTGTGGCCGAGGCCCTGGGCCAGCAGCAGTACATTTCCACGGACGAAATCGCCACGGTGCTCTTCTTGGCGGAGCACCTGGGCAAGCCCGTCCTGGCCGAGGGGCCGGCCGGCGTCGGCAAGACCGAATTGGCCAAGGCCTGGGCCGCGGCCTCTGGGCGCGGACTAATCCGTTTGCAATGCTACGAAGGGCTTGATGAGACCAAAGCCCTGTATGAGTGGGAATATGCCAAGCAGATGCTGTACACTCAGCTTCTGCGCGACAAGCTGAGCGAGCTGCTGGCGGATGCCGCCTCCCTCAACGTCGCCGCCGACCGTCTGGCCGGCGAAGAGGACGTCTTCTTCTCTCAGCGCTTCCTGCTGCCGCGCCCGCTGCTCAAGGCCATCCTCGCCGAACAGCCCGTCACCCTGCTGATTGACGAGATCGACCGGGCCGACGCCGAGTTCGAGGCCTTCCTGTTGGAGGTGCTCTCCGACTTCCAAGTGTCGGTGCCGGAGCTGGGCACGCTCACCGCCCGTCACCAGCCACTCGTCCTGCTCACCTCCAACAACACCCGCGAGCTGTCCGAGGCCCTCAAGCGCCGCTGCGTCTATATCTACATTGATTACCCGACCGCGGACTCGGAGCTGCGCGTCGTGCGCCTCAAGGTGCCCGATCTCGCGCCCAACCTGGCCCGCCAGGCGGTCGAGCTGGTGCAGCGACTGCGCCGGCTGGACCTCAAGAAGCATCCCAGCGTGAGCGAGACCCTGGATTGGGCCCGCGCCCTTGTCCTGCTGAACGCCAAGGCGCTTGACCCGAAGACCCTGGACACGACCCTCTCCATACTGCTCAAGCACGAAGCCGACCTGCAGCGCGCCCGGCGCGGCCTCACCCGCGAGGACCGGCCCCCCAGCGACGATCCGCCCATGCCCGAAATCCGCCGTCTGCGGCCAAACCGGTAGGAGCCTCGCCCGGTGGACGACCGCTTCATCCAGTTCATCGCGGGCTTGCGGGCAGCCGGGGTGCGCGTCTCGCTGGCCGAGAGTCAGGATGCGTTTCGCGCCGTTGAGCAGCTTGGTGTGATGGACCGGGAACGCTTCCGGTCCGCGCTGCGGTCCACCCTGGTCAAGGAACGCGCCGACCAGCCCATCTTCGACAAGCTCTTCCCCCTATTCTTCGGCTCAGGCGGCCCGCCGTTCATGCCGTCCGAAGAGGCGCTCTCGCCCGAAGACCAGCAGAAGCTGGAGGCCGCCCTCCGCGCCCTGGCGGGCGAATTGAGCCGCCTCCTCGAAATGCTGGCCCGCGGCCAAAACCCCAGCCAACAAGATATGGAGCAGGCCGGCCGGGCCGCGGGCGTCAATCGTGGGCGCGGGCCGGAGCAGCAGCGCTGGCTGACCCGCGAGATGCTGCGCCGTTTGGGCCTGGAGGCATTGGCCGAGCAGATTGAAAAACTCCTCGAAGAGCTGGCCCGCCTGGGGATGACGCCCGCCGGGCAGCAGGCGCTCCTGGAGCTGATCGCCGCCAACCGCGAGGCCCTGGCCGAACAAGCCGCCCAATATGTGGGCCAGAGCATCGCCCGCCAGATGGCCGAGCAGCCCCCCCAGAAGCTGGACGCCAACGACTTGATGCAGCGCCCCTTCAATGACCTGTCCCAGGCCGAGGCGCAGGAACTGCGCCGCCTGGTAGGCCGCCTCGCTGCCCGTTTGCGCACGCGCGCCGCCCTGCGCCAGCGCAAGGGCGACGGCAAGACCCTGGACGCGAAGGGTACTTTGCGGGCAAACCTGCAAACCGGCGGCGTGCCGTTTGAGATCCGCTTCAAGAAGCGGCACCTCAAGCCCAAGTTCGCCCTCATCTGCGACGTCTCCACCTCGATGCGGCCGGTCGCGGAGTTCATGCTCCGGTTGATGTATGCCATGCAGGATCAGGTGGGCAAGGCGCGCTCCTTTGCTTTCAATGATCACCTGGAAGAGGTCAGCGACGAGTTTGTCACCCATCGCCCCGACGCCGCCATTCCCTTGGTGCTTTACCGCATTCCGCCCGGCCACTATGCCACCGACCTGGGTCACAGCCTGGACAATTTCTGTGAGCAATACCTCGATGCGGTGGACCGCCGCACGACCGTGATCTTCCTCGGAGACGGCCGCAACAACTTCAACGATCCCCGCCTCGACCTGTTTGAGTTGCTGCGCCGCCGCGCGCGCCGGTTGGTGTGGTTCAACCCCGAAGAGCGCTACCTGTGGGGCACGGGCGATAGCGACATTCTCCTCTATGCCGGTCTCTGCGATGCCGTCCACCAGGTGAGCAACCTGGCCGAACTGGGCGCCGCCGTGGACCGGCTCTTCGCCCACCGATGATCCCACCGCGCCGCCCACCGGCCCGGCGGGCTCGTCGAGCTGGCCATTGGTGGGCCGCCTTCGCCTCTGTGCTGGGCGTAGCCGCCGTCATCGGCTGGCCGTTCCCTCCCGCCGCCGCCGGTCCCCAATACGCGGCCCACCTGCCCATCCTCTTCGCGCCGCCCAAGCCCATCTTCCTGCCCTTCGTATGGAAGAACTGGCCGCCCCCGCCGGTGGACCTGTCCGTCACCCGCGTCGAGGTGATCCAGGGCATTACCATGAGCGACGGCTACACCGTTCATGTGGCTAATCGACCCGCCATGCTGCGCGCCTTCGTCGGCCTGGCCGGCCAGCCCAGCCAGCCAGGGGTGACCGGCCGTCTTACGCGCTATGTTGGCGGCGTGGCGTATGACTCGATCGACGCCGGGCCCATCACGGCCTGGCCCGCGCCGGACGAAGGCGCACTGGGCCAGACTCTGAACTTCAGCCTGCCGGCCCATTGGCTGGCAGGGGGGACGAGCTATGTCCTCCAGCTTGACCCGAACCATGCCATCAACGAGTTGAACGATGACAACAACCGCTACCCCCCTAGCGGCCAGCAGTCCTTCGACTTCGCGTCTGCCCCGGCCCTGGAGGTGGTCATCGTGCCGGTGCGCTATGCGCGGCCGGGCGCGCCGGTCAGCCTGCCCAACACTTCCGATCTGAGCTACCTCACCTGGATGCCGTTCAAAGTCTATCCGGTCCCCGCCATCAACTACAGTGTGCGGGGCACGGTCCTCAATTTCACCGGCGACCTCCGCACCACCCAGGGCTGGATTGACCTGTTGAATGCCGTCACTGCCATCCACGCCGTCGAGGACCTGGCGGAGCACAAAACCTACTACGCCCTGGTGGACTCAGTTGCGGTAGATGGGTGCAGCGGCGGCTGCATTGCCGGCATTGGCTGGGTGAACAACCCGCCTCCGGGCTACGGTAGCAAGTCCGCGGTCGGTTTTGCCGGCTTTCCCAGCGCCCCCGGCGAGGCCAGCCCAACCTTCACGCACGAAATGGGTCACAACTTTGGCCGGCGCCATGCGCCCTGCGGGACGTCCTCTGGCCTGGGACCTTATCCCTACGGCAATGGCGCGCCCATCGGCCAGTGGGGCTACGACCCGTCCACCGGCACGCTCTACCATCCCGGCAACTATCGGGACTACATGAGCTACTGCAGCCCCGAGTGGACCTCCGACTTCACCTATCGCGCCCTGTACGACGCCTGGGCCTGGGTTAGCGCTCCGTACGGTTCCGCGGGCGGCGCCGTTGCCACCCAGGAGGCCCTCGTGGTGAGCGGCCGATTGGGAGAAGCCGGCCGCTTATTGATTGACGAGACCAACGTTGCGGAGGTCCCCGCCGCACGGCTGGCAACTGAGGGCCCCTATCGGGCCGAGCTTCTGGATCGCGCTGGCCGCGTTATCCATTCTCAACCCTTTGACGTTGTTGCGGTTGCGATCGACTTTGCCGGCCCGGACGGGGAGGGGGGGCATGGCGAGGAACACTGGGCCTTCCGCGTCGCCCTGCCTGATCTTGACGACGCCGTCGCCATCCGCCTGACCGGACCCTCAGGCGTCGCGGCTGAACAGGACATGCGGCCGGAAGCCCACACGCCCTGAAGCTGCCCGCGGCGCTGCCTGTTCTAGCTGACGCGCGCTGAAGCCCGAATCGCCTGTATCAGCCGCTCGAACTCTTCATCGTCCGGCGCCAGCTCCGCCCCCGACCGCAGCGTCCGCACCGCCTGGGCGTGCCGCCCAATGCGCGTCTGGGCGTGCGCCAGCGCCTTGTAATAGCTCGCTTCCCGCGCCTGGCGTCCAATTGCCTTCTGCCAATGCAGGGCGGCCATGGCCCACATGCCCTGCCGCGCGTAGCGCTCGGCGCGCTGATGATAGAGCGGCGCGCTCTGGATGCCCCTGTCTGGCACCACGCGAATGCGCAGGCGCGCCTGTGCCTGGCCCACGACGGCGCTCAAGCCGATTACGCCCACCGGCAGGCTCAACAGGCCGTTCACGGCCGCCAGTTCCCGCCCCACCAGGCCTCCAGCCCATCCCAGCCCCTGCCACGCCAGGTCCGCCGCCGCAACAATCGCCCCCCACCGGTAGGCGGCCAGCGAGTCGCCCAACAGCATCATGAGCACAATCGCCCACAGCACACCGCGCATCGCGGCCGCGAGCAGGGGGCTGGCGGCCACCAGTTCCGCTCCCGGCACAATCGCGATGGAGTTGGGAATGAAAGTCTGGATGTAAGCCGCCGCCGTTTGGACCATGGCAGCCTGGACCAGCAGCCCAACCAGGATCAGCAGGCTGTACTGGTAGCCTCCGCCGCGCCAGAAGCCCGGCCCCAGCAGGTTGCGCCGGCAGTGCGGGCAGCGCTCGTCCTCCTCTGCTGTTGGCCGGCCGCAATAGGCGCACTGCAGCGGGTCATCCTCAGCGAAGATCACGTCAGCGGGGCCATCGGCGCCCTGCGTGGCGGCGGCCTCTGCCGGCACGAGTTCCGCCTCTGGTGGCGTCGCCTCCATCGGCGCTGGCGGTGGGCTGGGCTCGGCGGATGCCCGCCCAAGCTTCTTTCGCAGGGTTGCCACCCCGGCCAATGCCTGCGCGTGCGTTGGGTTCAGGGCCAGGACGTTTTCCAGCGCGATCAGTTGATCGGCCGGCTCGTCCAACGCGGCGCTGAGCCACAACCACGCCGGCTCAACGCGCTCGTCCGCGGCCACCACCCGCAGCAACAGTTCACGCCCGCGCGCCTTGTCGCCCGCCCGAATCGCCTGGATGCCCTGGTTCAGCAGGGCTTGCCGCTCGGCCGCGTCCATGGCACCGGATTATACTTCTGCGCCGCCGTTTCTATCGGCCGCGCGCATGGTATAATCGCCTTTACCCCAATGAATCAGGCCCTTTTTGCAGTGTAAGCGCCAGGAGTACGAACAATGTCCGGTCACTCAAAATGGAAGACAATCAAGCACCAGAAGGGCGTGGCCGACGCCCGCCGTGGCCAGGCCTTCACCCGGCTGGCCCGCGAGATTGCCATTGCCGCGCGCGAAGGCGGCGGCAACCCCGACACGAATTTCAAGCTGCGCCTGGCGATTGACAAGGCCCGTGCTGGTTCCATGCCCAAGGACAATATCGAGCGTGCTATCAGACGCGGCACCGGCGAGGACAAGGAAGGCGCGGCCTTTGAAACGATGATGTATGAGGGCTATGGGCCGCATGGCGTTGGCCTCCTCATCCAGGTGGTAACCGACAACCGCAATCGGAGCGTAGCCGACTTGCGGCGCGTCATGACCCGCGCCAACGGCACCATGGCCGAGGCCGGCGCCGTCTCGTGGCAGTTCACCCGCAAGGCCTATATCACCGTTCCGGCCGAGGGCAACGACCCGGACAAGATCTTTGAGCTGGTGGTGGACGCAGGGGCCGACGATATCATCCCCGGCGACCCCGAGATCGAGATCTACGCCCCGGCGGAGAACTTCCATACCGTCGTGCAGGCGCTTGAAGGGGCCAGCATTAAGATCAACGAATCCGAACTGCGCATGGAGCCCAACCAGAAGATCGAGCTTGACCCCGAGTCCTCGGTCCAGGTGATGAAACTCATCGAGCAGCTAGAAGAACTGGATGATGTCCAGGCCGTCTATGGCAACCTGGAGTACAGCGACGCCGCCCTCGCCGCCTTGGAGGCCGCCTGAACCTGCCGGTGCGCCACCGGGCTGACCGCTCACAGTTCCAGGCTCCGCTCGCTCACGCATGCTCGTCCTCGGTATAGACCCTGGTACGGCCACGACGGGCTATGGGCTGGTGCGTGACGTGGAAGGTGAGCCAGCCCCGGTCGCGTACGGCGTCATTCTCACCCCGGCGGGCGCTCCCATGGCGGAGCGCCTGCTGACGATCTACCGCGAGCTGCGGCAGTTGATCGCCCATCATCGCCCCGAGACCGGCGCCGTGGAGAAGCTCTTCTTTCAGCGCAATGTCAGCACCGCCATGACAGTTGGCCAGGCGCGCGGCGTAGCCATGCTGGCGCTGGCGGAGGCCGGTCTGCCCGTGGGCGAGTACAATCCCCGCGACGTGAAGATGGCAGTGGCCGGTTACGGGGGCGCGGACAAGCGCCAGATGCAGGGCATGGTGCAGGCCATTCTCCACTTGGCCGAGCCGCCGCGCCCCGACGATGCTGCCGACGCGCTGGCCGTCGCGATTTGCCATCTCAACTCCATGCGCCTGCGGGCGCTCACAGGCTAAATGATCGCCACCTTGCGCGGTACCGTCCTGCACGCCGAGCCAACCTCCTACCTCGTGCTGGAAGTTGGCGGCGTGGGCTACAAGGTCTTTGTCCCCGGCCCCGTTTTCGACGAGCTGGACGGGGTCGGGCACTCCCTGTTCCTCTACACCTACCTCATGGTGCGCGAGGACGCCTTGACCCTGTACGGCTTCTCAACCGAGGAGCAGCGGGCCCTGTTTGAAATGCTGCTCACCGTTCAGGGCGTTGGCCCCCGCCTGGCCCTGGCCGTGCTCTCGTCCCTCTCGCTGGATGTGCTGCGGCGCGCGGTGGCGCAGGAGCAGGCCGAGGTGCTGGATCGTGTCCCCGGCGTTGGCCGCAAGACCGCCGAGAAGATCGTCTTTGCGCTGAAGGACAAGTTGGCTGGCGAGTTCGCGACCAGCGGCCTGACGGCCGTCAGCGATCTCGATACGGAGGCCCTGGCGGCTCTCACCACGCTCGGCTACAGCGTGGTCGAAGCGCAGGCCGCCGTCCAGTCGGTTAAGAAGGGCGAGGCCGCCACGGTGGAAGACAAGATACGGCTGGCCCTCCAATACTTTTCGCAATAGCGGACCTATCCCGTGCTGACTGACTCGCGTATTGCCTTTGTTGGTTCCGGTTCTATGGCTGAGGCCATGATCCAGGGTCTGCTGGCGCAGGGCATCGCCCAGGCCGGCAACATCGTGGCGGCGGGGCCGCGCGAGGAGCGCGGCCAGGTCCTGCGCGAGCGCTTCGCCATCAACGCCACCTGCGACAACGCCGCCGCGGTCGCTGGCGCCGCCGTGGTGGTCATTTCCACCAAGCCTCAGGTACTGCCGGTGGTCCTGCCCGCGCTGCGCGGCAAGGTGGCGGCCGACGCCCTGGTGTTGTCCATCGTGGCCGGTGCCCGCCTCGACACGATCTCGAATGGCCTGGCCCATGCCAGCGTCGTGCGCTCCATGCCCAACACGCCCGCGCAAATCGGCGAGGGCATCACCATGTGGATCGCGGCCCCCAGCGTCACCGAGCAGCAGCGCGCGCAGACCCGCCTGCTGTTGGGCGCCCTCGGCCAGGAAATCGAGGCCGACAATGAGGACCAGCTTGATATGGCGACCGCCCTCTCAGGCACCGGTCCCGGGTACGTCTTCCTGTTCATGGAAGCGCTGGTAGATGCCGGGGTCCACTTGGGTTTTTCGCGCCGCGTGGCTGAGCAATTGGTCGTCCAAACCGTCAAGGGCTCGGTGGACTATTATCATCACTCGGCCAACCACCTGGCGCGCCTCCGCAACCAGGTTACCTCGCCTGGCGGAACGACTGCGGAAGCGCTCTACTATCTTGAGAAGGCCGGCTTTCGCACCGCGATTTCGCGCGCCGTCTGGGCTGCCTACCTCCGCAGCGCCGCGCTGGGGCAGGGCAAGAAGCGCGGCGGCCCGCCCGACGGCGAAAGACCCTGATTTTGATTGTGAAGTACTGGACAATTGAAACGTTATCCTGTATGATTTGTCCAGAAATCCAAGCGAATGTGCTTCGGCCGGGCCACGTTCTGGCCGGTCTGTTATATAATCCCTAACCGCTGCCCGGCCGCCTGGGCCGCTCCACCGGAGGAACACCCTGCCATGTCGGATTTCGTCAAAGATCTCACCGCGTCACTTCAAAAACAAATCGATGCCTACCAGCCGGAAGTTCGCGCCCAAGACGTAGGCACGGTGCTGGAGGCCGGCGACGGCATCGCCCGCGCCGAGGGTTTGGGCGGCGTGCAGGCCCAAGAGTTGGTTCAGTTCGCCAACGGCATCATGGGCGTCGCCTTCAACCTCGAGAAAGACTCGGTCGGCATCATCATCATGGGCGACTACAGCGGCATCGAGCAGGGCATGTCCGTGCGCGGCACCGGCCGCATCGCCTCCGTCCCTGTTGGCGATGCCATGATCGGCCGCGTGGTGAATGCCCTGGGCGAGCCGATTGACGGCAAGGGGCCCATCGCCACCAGCAAGTTCCGCCCCATCGAGCGCATTGCGCCCGGCGTCATCGAGCGCAAGGACGTCAAGCGTCCAGTCCAGACGGGTATCAAGGCCATTGACGCCATGATCCCCATCGGCCGCGGCCAGCGCGAGCTGCTCATCGGCGACCGGCAGACCGGCAAGACCGCCATCGCCATCGACACCATCATCAATCAAAAGGGCAAAGACCTCATCTGCGTCTATGTTGCCATCGGCCAGAAGAAGGCGCAGATTGCCCGCGTGCTCGGCACCCTGGAAAAGCACGGCGCGATGGACTACACCATCATCGTCGTGGCCTCCGCCGATGATCCCGCCGCCATGCAGTATTTCGCCCCCTACGGCGGCTGCGCCATCGGCGAAGAATTCATGGAGACCGGCCGCGACGCCCTCATCGTCTATGACGACCTCTCCAAGCACGCCTGGGCCTACCGCCAGGTGTCACTGCTTCTGCGCCGCCCGCCGGGCCGCGAGGCCTATCCCGGCGACGTGTTCTACCTCCACTCGCGCCTGCTGGAGCGCGCCGCTCAGCTTTCCGACGACCGCGGCAACGGCTCCCTCACGGCCCTGCCCATCATCGAGACCCTCCTGGGCGACATTTCCGCCTACGTCCCCACTAACGTCATTTCCATCACCGACGGCCAGATCTTCCTGGAGGCCGACCTGTTCTATTCGGGCATTCGGCCGGCCGTGAACATCGGCATCTCAGTGTCGCGCGTCGGCGGCGATGCCCAAACCAAGGCCATGAAGCAGGTCGCCGGCCAGCTCAAGGGCGACATGGCCGCCTTCCGGGAGTTGGCCGCCTTCGCCACCTTCGGCTCCGACCTGGACAAGGCCACCCAGCGCCAGCTCGACCGCGGCTATCGCCTCACCGAGATCCTCAAGCAGCCCCAGTATCAGCCCGTCTCGCTCGAAGACCAGGTCATGGCCATGTACGCCGGCACCCGCGGCCTGATCGACTCGGTCCCGGTGGACCAGGTGCGTGATTGGGAAGTCGCCTTCCGCCGTTTTATGGAAACCTCGGTCCCCGAAGTGGGCCGTGACATCGCCGACAAGAAGCTCCTCACGCCCGAGACCGAGGAACGGCTCAAGCAAGCCATCAAGGACTTTAACTCAGGCTGGTCGGGGAAGTAACGTGCCCTCCCTAAGGTCCATGCGGCTCCGCATGCGGAGCGTCAAAAACATATCGCAGGTTACCCGCGCCCTGGAGGCCGTCAGCGCCTCGCGCGTCCGGCGGGCGCAGCAGGCTGTGCTGGCCACCCGCGCCTATGCCGGCAAAGCGTTTCAGGTGCTCCAGCATCTGGGCCTCCAGCCTGGCTCAGCCGGCAGCCTGCATCCCCTCCTGGCCCAGCGCGCCCAGATTAAGTCGGTGACGATGGTCCTCGTGACCAGCGACCGCGGCCTGTGCGGCGCCTATAACACCAACATGCTGCGCGCGGCGATGGACTACGTGCGCACCTCACCGGTGCCGGTCAAGTTCGTGGCGGTCGGCCGCAAGGGCCGCGACTTGCTCCTGCGCCGCCGGCAGATGTTGATCGCCGAATTCGTTAATCTGCCGGGCAACCCCACCTTTGCCGATGTCTCGGCCATCGGCAACCTGGCCGTCGAGGAGTATCTTTCCGGCCGCGCCGATGAAGTCGTGCTCGGCTACACCGACTACGTCAACACCCTGCGGCAGGAGCCGCACGTGCGCCCCTTACTACCCCTGCGCCCGGAGTCGGAAGCGATGCACGATGTATCCGGCCTGGGCATGGGCCCGCGCCACGCCGGCCCCGCGCCGGCCTACATCTACGAGCCCTCCCAGCAAGGCCTGCTGGACGTCATCGTGCCGCGTTTCACGGCCCTCCAGGTCTATCAGGCCATCCTGGAGGCCTCTGCCAGCGAGCACTCGGCCCGCATGGTGGCCATGCGCAACGCCACCGACAGCGCCAAGGAATTGCTCGGCAGCCTGCAGTTGACCTACAACAAAGCCCGCCAGTTGGCGATTACCAGCGACCTGCTCGATATCGTGGGCGGCGTCGAGGCGCTTGGCAAAGCGAAGTAAGGATTAGGAGACATCATGGCACATACGAACGGCAACGGCCACCGCACCCGCGGCAAGGTTGTGCAGGTCCTCGGCGGCGTCGTTGACTGCGAATTCCCCCCCGAGCAGCTCCCCGAGTTGTTCGAGGCCATCGAAGTCGAGCGCGAAGGGCAGACCCCGCTGGTCCTCGAAGTGCAGAAGCACATGGGCCACAACTGGGTGCGCTGCGTGGCGATGGACACCACCGACGGCCTGCGCCGCGGCGTGCCCGCCCTCGGCACCGGCGCGCCCATTAGCGTGCCCGTCGGCGAGCCCACTCTAGGCCGCATCTTCAACGTCCTGGGCCAGCCCGTGGACAACCTCGGCCCGGTGGATACCAATTTGCGCTACCCCATCCACCGTCCAGCCCCGCGCTTTGAAGATCAGGTCACCAATGTCCAGGTCTTCGAGACCGGCCTCAAAGTGATTGACCTCATTGCGCCCTTCACCAAGGGTGGCAAGACCGGCATCTTCGGCGGCGCCGGCACGGGCAAGACCGTGATCATCACCGAGTTGATCTCGTCCGTCGCCCGCGTCCACAAGGGCAATTCGGTGTTTGCCGGGGTGGGCGAGCGCACCCGCGAGGGCACCCAGCTCCGCCGGGAGATGACCGAGTCGGGCGTGATGAAGGATACCGTGATGGTCTTCGGCCAGATGAACGAGCCGGCTGGCGTGCGCCTGCGCGTGGCCCTTAGCGGCCTCACCATGGCCGAGTACTTCCGCGACCAGGGCCGCGACGTGCTGCTCTTCATCGATAACATCTTCCGCTTCGTGATGAGCGGCTCGGAAGTGTCGGCCCTCCTCGGCCGCATGCCCTCCGCCGTGGGCTATCAGCCCACCCTCGCCACCGAGATGGGCGAGCTGCAGGAGCGCATCACCTCCACCAAGACTGGCTCCATCACCTCCATGCAGGCCGTCTACGTGCCCGCCGACGACTATTCCGACCCGGCCCCGGTGGCCACCTTCACCCACCTGGATGCCACCATCGCCCTCGAGCGCTCCATCGTCGAGCGCGGCATCTTCCCGGCCGTGGACCCGCTGGCCTCCACCAGCCGCATCCTGGATCCCAACATCGTCGGTGTGGACCATTACAACACCGCCCGCGAAGTCCAGCGCGTCCTCCAGCGCTACAAGAACTTGCAGGACATCATCGCCATCCTGGGCGTGGACGAGCTATCCGAAGACGACAAGGTGCTCGTGGCCCGCGCCCGCAAGATGGAGAAGTTCCTGGGCCAGCCCATGGTCACGGCCGAGCAGTTCACCGGCATCCCCGGTGTGTATGTGCCGCTCAAGGAGACCGTGCGCTCGTTCCGCGAGATCCTCGACGGCAAGCACGACGACCTGCCCGAAGATGCCTTCCGCTACGTCGGCACCATCGATGACGCCGCGGCCAAGGCCAAGAAGATGGCAGAAGCCTAATGCCCATTCGCTGCGAGATTGTCAGCCAGGACCGTCCGGTGTTCGAGGGCGACGTTGACATCGTCGTCGCCCCCGGCACCGATGGCGAGATGGGCATTCTGCCCCACCACGCGCCGCTGCTCACGACCCTGAAACCAGGCGTCCTGCGCGTGCGCACCAGCGGCCGTGAAGAGTCATTCGCTATCTCCGGCGGCGTCATGGAAGTCCGGCCGGATATTGTGACCGTCCTCGCCGACGCCGCCGAGCGGGCCGAGGAGATTGACGTCTCCCGCGCCGAGGAGGCCCGCCGCCGCGCCGAAGAATCGCTCCGTTCCGGCTTAGACCGCAATTCCGAGGCCTACCTCGCGGCCGAGGCCGCTCTGCGTCGTTCCAGTCTCCGCCTGCAGGTGGCGCGCCGCCGCCGCGGCGAAGCGCCCCGCGCCAGCCGCCCCGAGTAGCCCTTTCCGGCCATGGCGATCTTTTCCAAGAACCTGGGCATTGACCTGGGCACGGTCAATACCCTGGTTTGTGAAGGCGGCGATGTCGTGCTGCACGAGCCGACCGTCGTGGCCATCGCCATTGCCGAATCGAAAATCGTGGCGGTGGGTCAGGAGGCGCGCGATATGTATGGCCGCGCCCCCGAGACGATTGAGGTGATGCGCCCCTTGCGCGACGGCGTCATCGCCGATTACGAAGTCACGCAAAAGCTCCTCGAATACGTCATCGCCAAGGTCTGCGGCACCTTTCGGCTGTTTCGCCCCAACGTCATCATCACCGTCCCCTTTGGCGTCACCAGCGTCGAGAGCCGCGCCGTGCAGGAGGCCACCCTCCAGGCCGGTGCACGCGAAGTCTTCCTGATCCCGGAGCCGCTCGCCGGGGCGCTGGGCGCCGATCTGCCCGTCGCCACGCCCACCGGCAACATGGTCGTTGACCTGGGCGGCGGCGCCAGCGAGGCCGCCGTCGTCTCTATGAACGGCATCGTCTCCGCCCACACCGTCCGCACCGGCGGCATGAAGCTCGATGAGGCCATCGTTGGCTACGTCCGCAAGAAGTATGGGCTTGTCATTGGCGACCCGACCGCGGAGGAGATCAAGGTCCGGATCGGCGCGGCCTATCCCCTCGATGAGGAAATGACGATGGAGATCCAGGGGCGCGACCAGGTCAACGGCCTGCCGCGTTCGGTCAACGTCACCTCGGGCGAGGTGGTCGAGGCCCTCCAGGAGCCGCTGGCCATCATCGTCGGTGCGGTAAAGACCGTGCTCGAAAAGACCCCGCCTGAATTGGCCTCCGACATCATCGACCGGGGGATGGTGCTGTGCGGCGGCGGCAGCCTGCTCCGCAATATGGACCGCTTGCTGACCAAGGAGACGGGCGTCCCGGCCTACATCGCCGAGAACCCGCTGGCCTGCGTGGCGCTGGGGACCAGCCACGCCTTCCGGCACCTCGACCTGCTCAAGCGCGTTCTCAGCCGCGTCTGACACTGTGGCCCGGCACAACAAACAACGGAGCGCAGCCAGTCACTG
Organism: uncultured Anaerolineales bacterium; assembly: GCA_964497615.1. GTDB lineage: Bacteria > Chloroflexota > Anaerolineae > Anaerolineales > UBA6663 > CAZCEC01. The sequence continues at coordinate 87,210 of CAZCEC010000005.1, forward strand.
GCTGCGCTCCGTCACCTTAACCGTCTGGAACTAGCGCCTAGATATAGTAGGTGATCCGCTGCAAGTGCACGACGGGATCGATCTGCTGTACGTGCACGTCCGCCGGCACGACGATGTTGATCGGTGCGTAGCTCAGAATGCCCTTGATCCCGACGGCCACCAGCTTGTCCGCCACCGCTTGCGCCGCCTCCGCGGGCACGGCCAGCATCGCCAGCGTGATCTTCTGCGCCTGGATAATCTCGGCCAGCCGGCTCTCAGCCTGAATGTCAAAGCCGTTGACCAGCGTGCCGATCTTGGCCGGATCGTTGTCAAAGATGACGCTGATGCGGAACCCCCGGTCACGAAAGCCGTTGTAGTGCGCCAGCGCGTGGCCAATCGCGCCCGCCCCCACCAGCGCCACTTCCCACTCCGTGTTGACTTTCAGGATGCGGCGCAGTTCCTCCACCAGGTCCTTGATGCGGTAGCCCGTGCCCTGCTTGCCGAATTCCCCGAAGTGCGACAGGTCCTTGCGGATTTGCGCCGAACTGATGCCCAGGCGCTGTCCCAATTGACCCGACGTAATGTCGTGTTCACCTTCGCTCAGCAGGCGCGTCAGCGCGCGCAAGTAAACTGGCAGTCTGCTGATCACGATATCTGGAATATCGTCCGATACCATGCCGCTTGCCTCCCCGGCTGGATTTCCGTTGGGTTGAATAATCAGGTGTGTCGGGTCAGCGTCCAAGAGCGACCCCCATTGTGAAAAGTTGACCTAACTTTAGCATGAGTCTCTAGGTGCGGCAAGCACAGCCCAGGGGCCGCCCGTCGCGCGCTCCACCTTCGTCATACGCCCAACCGCGCCTTCCCGCCTGATATAATTCCTGGTTGTCTACGGACGGTCGCATGTCACTACGGTCAAAACTCGCTAGAGCATTTGTCCTACTCCTGGTTCTCGCCGCCATTGGCGGCGGGGGCTACTACTATTGGCAGCAGCGCCAGGCGGCCCTGGCGGCGGCGCAGGCCGCTGCCATCCGGCAAGAAGTCATTGGGCGCGGTGACATCATTACCACCGTCAGCGCCACCGGCTTTCTGGAACCTTCGCAGACCCTGAACCTGTACTTCGCGGCTGTCTCACCCCTCATCGTGACTGAAGTCAACGTAACCCTGGGTGACGCAGTGACGGCGGGGCAGGTGCTCGCTCGGCTGGACGATACGGAGCTCCAAATGGCCGTGGCCGAGGCTGAGCAGTCCGTCGAGGCCGCGCGCCTGCGCCTTGCGCTGCTTCAGGCGCCTCCGCGCCCCGTGGACATCGCGGTGGCCGAGGCCAATCTGCGCGTGGCCCGCAACCAGGTGTATGCCGCCTCGCTGGGCGCCTCGCCCGAAGCCGTCGAGATCGCTCGCCTCAACCTGGTCCTCGCCCAGAATACGCTGAACCAGACCTACTCCACGATGGCACGTCTCGAAGAGCAGGGCCGCTTCGCCGACAAGAACGCGCTCCAGGGCCAGGCCGATCAGCAGGTGGAGGCGGCCCAGGTCGCCAATCTCCGCTATCAGGCCGCCCAGGAGCCGCCCGGCTATGGGTCGGTCGCCGTGGCCCTTGCCTCCGTCGAGCAGGCGGAGGCCTCGCTGGCGCGCCTGCTGACTGGCCCGGCCCAGGAAGACATTGAAATTGCCGAGCTTCAAATCGACCAGGCCGAGGCGGCGCTGGCCATTGCCCGCCACGACCTGGAGGCGGCCGTGCTCACCGCGCCGTTCAACGGCGTCGTGGCCGCCGTCAACTTGCGCCTGGCCGAGCCGGCCTCCAACGCCCTGCCGGCGGTGGTGCTGGCCGATGTCAGCCGCTTCTTCCTTGAAGTCCCCGTGGACGAAGTGGACATCGCTCAGGTGCAGCTTGGGCAGCCTGTCACGGTCACACTGGATGCCTTGCCGGCCCTCATCTTGAGCGCCCAGGTCGGGAAGATAGCGCCCAGTGCCCAGATCAATGCCGGAATTGTCAGCTACCCAGTGCGCCTGGCCCTGGCAGAAAGCGAGGCCCCCTTGCGCGGCGGACTCACCGCCTCGGCCGCCATTGTCGTCGGCGAGGTGCGGGATGTGGTCCTCGTGCCCAACTGGGCCATTCGCCGCGACCGGGCCACCGGCGACGCCTTCGTCTCCCTCCTGCGCAATGGCCTGACCGTTGAAGTCCCAGTCACCCTGGGCGAGCGCGGTGAGGAATACAGCGAGGTCCGCTCGGGGGTCCAGGCCGGCGACATCGCCGCCGTCAGCCAGTCGCGCGACCAGATCAGTTTCTTTGGTCAATAGTCCTATGAAGTCCGTCTTGCCGCGATTGCGTGTCCTGGTGCCCTGGCTGGTGCTGGCCCTTGTGGCCGCCGCCGCCTATTATGGCTACACCTACTACCAGCAGGTCCAGGCGGAGGCCGCCCACGCCGAGGAGTTGGCCGCCCTCCGCACCGAAACCATCCGCCGCGGCAGCCTCGTGGCCACCGTCAACGCCACCGGCAGCATCCTGCCCGAAGCCCAGTCCAGCCTGTTCTTCAGTGCGCCCGGCACCGTGGTGGAGGTGTTGGTAGAAGCTGGCGACGAGGTCCACGCTGGCGACCTCCTGGTGCGGCTCGACGCCACCAGCCTGCGCCTTGCCGCTCAGCAGGCACAGGACGCCTTAACCGTGGCCGAGCTGGACCGTGCCAAGCTCCTGGCCGGTCCTGATATGAACGACATCTCCATCGCCGAGGCCAATCTCCGCAGCGCCAATGCGCGTTTGGCCGAGGCCAGCGCCGGTGCCGGCGATCAGGAAGTCGCCATCGCCGAACTCAAGTACGACAACCTGCTGGCCGATTACCAGGCGCTATCCAACCAATACAACGACCTGGTGTACTTTGCGCAGGAAAACCCCCAGTTTGCACCTCCCGCCGACACGCTTGACCGCCTGCGCGGCAATGTCGAGAATGCGTTCTTCATAGCGGAGATCGCCCGCCTGCAGGTCGAGCAGGCCCGTGAGGGCGGCGGCCCCGGCCCCATCTCGGTGGCCTACGCTCAGGTCGCCCAGGCCCAGGCCGTCCTCTCGCAGACCCTGGCCCTCGCCACGCCGCTCCAGATCGAGCAGGCCGACCTCGCTGTTGATCGGGCGGCCAGCGCCCTGGCGCGCGCCACGTGGCGCCTCACCCTGGCTGAGTTGCGCGCCCCGTTCGACGGCCTCGTGGGCAGCGTGGGCGTCAAGCCCGGCGAGCCGGCCGGGGCGGGTGCGCCCGCCGTCATCCTGCTCGACCTGCGGCAGTATCATCTGGATGTCACCGTGGATGAGGTGGATGTCTCCAGCCTCGCCGCCGGTCAGCTCGTTTCCATCACCGTGGATGCCCTGCCCGGCCTCGTCCTGGATGGCGTAGTGGATCGGATTGCGCCCACCGCTGTCACCGTCGGCGGCATCGCCAACTACACGGTGCGGCTGGCCCTGGCTGGCTCCGATGCGCCGCTGCGGGCTGGCATGAGCGCGACCGCCGCCATTCGCGTCGCCGAGGTCACCGATGTCGTGCTTGTCCCCAACTGGGCCATTCGCCGCGACCGGCGCACTGGCCAGGCCTATGCCAGTCTCCAGCAAGGCGAGACGCTCGTCGAGGTGCCCATCACCACGGGTCTGCGCGGCGAGGCCTACACCGAAGTGCTGGAAGGCGTAGCCGCGGGCGAGGTGGCGGCGGTCAGCACCGCCCGCGATGACCTGAGCCTGCTCGGCGGCAGCGAATGAGCCTGGCCGAGCTGGTTCGGCTGGCCCTGCGCGGCCTGTCGGCCAACAAACTGCGCGCCGCCCTCACCATGCTGGGCATCATCATCGGCGTGGCGGCCGTCATTACGCTCCTCTCGGTGGGGCAGGGGGTGGAGCGCTACGTCACGGCGCAGTTCCAGGGTATTGGCTCCAATCTCATCTTTGTCTTCCCCGGCGGTCCCGAGGAGCTGGACGGCCCTCCCCGGGGCGTCAACCGTGATCAGCCCCTCACCAACGAAGACGGCGCCGCCCTGGCCGATCCGTTTCTGGTCCCCAGCGCCCAAGCCGTGGCGATGGAATACCTGGGCTTCGCCAACGTCAGCTACGGCCGCGAGACGATGAGCGTGCAGATTAGCGGCGTCACCGTCAACTATCCCGCCGTGCGCCAGTTCTTCGTCTCCGAAGGCGAGTTCATCACGGACGCCGACGACCGGTCAGTTGCCCGCGTGGCCGTTCTGGGCAAAACCGTCGCCGAAGTGCTTTTCCCCGACGGCGAATACCCCCTTGGCCAGACTATCAGGATCAGGGACGTGCCGTTCAAGGTGATCGGCGTGCTGGAGTCGCAGGGCGGCAGCCTGTTCGGGGATCAGGATGCCATCGTGCAGATTCCCCTCTCCACCGCCCAACAACGCCTGTTCGATGCCCGCGCCCTCAACGGTCGCTATAGCGTCTCCCTCATCCACATCCAGGCCCGCAGCGAAGATGCCATGGAGAGCGCCGCCCAGGAGGTGGCCGAGGTCCTCCGCGACCGCCACGAGATCGACTTCCGCGACGAGGACGATTTCACCGTCGTCACCCAAAACGACCTCATCTCAGCCTTCGGCGAGGTGACCGGCGTCCTCACCATCTTCCTCGGCGCCATCGCCGGCATCTCGCTCCTGGTCGGCGGCATCGGCATTATGAACATCATGCTCGTGTCCGTCACCGAACGCACCCGCGAGATCGGTCTGCGCAAGGCCGTCGGCGCGCGCCGCCGCGACATCCTGGCCCAGTTCCTCATCGAGGCCGTCACCCTGTCCCTGCTGGGCGGCGCGCTGGGCATCCTCATCGGCGCCCTCGGCTCCTACGCCGTCGTCAACTTCCAGCCCGACCTGCCTGTGGCCGTCACCCTCGACAGCGTCCTCCTCGCCACCGGCTTCTCCGCCCTTATCGGCCTCTTCTTCGGCATCTACCCGGCCCTGCGCGCCTCCGCGCTCAGCCCGATCGACGCGCTGCGCTATGAGTAGCCCGTGATTCTCGAAAACCTTCGCATCGCCCTCCGCGCCCTCTCGGCCAATAAGCTGCGCGCCGCGCTGACGATGCTGGGCATCACCATCGGCGTGGCGGCTGTCATCACCCTGCTCTCGGTGGGGCAGGGGGTTTCGCGCTACATCGCCGCCCAGTTCGAGGGCCTGGGCACCAACCTGGTCTTTGTCTTCCCCGGCCAGTTCCGCCCCGGCTCGGGCCCCCCTGGCCGCGCGGGCGACGCGGTCCTCACCCTCGAAGATGCCCTGGCGCTCTCTGATCCTCTGCGGGTCCCCGAAGCCGCCCTCATCGTGCCCGTCCTCAGCCGCAACGCCACCGTCACCGCCGGCAGCGCCTCCACCCGCACCTCCCTGCGCGCTACCACGCCCGGCTATGCGGAGGCCCGCAACTACCGCATTCTCACCGGGCGCTTCCTGTCTGGGGCGGATGTGGAGGAACGCGCCCGCGTGGCCGTCATCGGCCAGACCACCCTCAATCGTCTGTTCGAAGCGGACGAGGCGCCGCTCGGCGCCACCATCCGCATCAACGGTTTCCCCTTCCGCATCGTGGGCATCCTCGACACGAAGGGCGCCAGCCCCTTCGGCGACGAGGACGACACGATCATGGTGCCCTACACCACCGCCGTCACCCGGCTCTACTCGGTCCGCACCCTGCGTGGCGAGACCCGCGTCTCCCTCATCCTTGCCCAGGCCACCGACCCTTCGCGCCAGGACATCCTCATCAACCAGATCAGCGAAGTGCTCCGCGACCGGCACAACATCGCCTACCGCGAGGAAGACGACTTCACCGTCCTTTCCGAACAGGAACTGCTGGCCGCCTTTGAGGAAGTCACCGACGTGCTCACCCTGTTCCTCGGGGCCGTGGCCGGCATCGCCCTGCTGGTGGGCGGCATCGGCATCATGAACATCATGCTCGTCACCGTCACCGAGCGCACCAAGGAGATCGGCCTGCGCAAGGCCGTCGGCGCGCGCCGCTGGCACGTCCTGGCGCAGTTCCTGGTCGAGTCGGTTGTGCTCTCGCTCCTGGGCGGCGGCCTGGGCATTGGGTTGGGGTGGGTGGGCGCCTGGGCCATCCAGCGCTACGTGCCCCAGCTTGATACTACCGTCGGCGTGGACAGCGTCCTGCTGGCGACGGGGTTCTCGGTGGCGGTTGGCCTGTTCTTTGGCATCTACCCGGCGTTCCGCGCTTCTGCCCTCCGGCCCATCGAAGCCCTGCGCTACGAGTAGCTTATAATCAACTTATGAACTTTGACGAAGCGACGATCACCGTCCGTTCCGGCGACGGCGGCAACGGCGCGGTCCACTTTCGCCGCGAGAAGTACATCCCGCGCGGCGGCCCCGACGGCGGCGACGGCGGGCGCGGGGCCGATGTCGTCCTGGAAGTGGACCGCCACCTCAACACCCTCCAGCACTTCGCCCACAAGCGTGAGTTCAAGGGCGACAGCGGCGGCCACGGCGGCGGCACTCGTCGGCGCGGAAAATCCGCCCAGACCTTGTTCGTGCCAGTGCCGCCCGGCACCGTTGTGCGCGATGCCGCCACCGGCGACCTCCTGGGTGACCTCACCACGCCCGGCCAGACCTTGCTGGTCGCCAAGGGCGGGCAGGGCGGCCGCGGCAACGCCCGCTTTGCCAACTCGCGCAACCAGGCGCCCCGCATCGGCGAGAAGGGCGCGCCGGGTGTGGAGCGCCAGCTTCGGCTCGAACTGCGCCTCATCGCCGATATCGGGCTGGTGGGCGTTCCCAACGCCGGCAAGAGCACCCTCCTGGCCGCCCTCACCGGCGCTAAGCCCAAGATCGCCCCCTATCCCTTTACCACCCTCACACCGAACCTGGGCGTGGCCGAGTTGGACCGCGACACCACCCTCGTCCTGGCCGATATCCCTGGCCTCATCGAGGGCGCGCACATGGGCCTGGGCCTCGGCTTCGAGTTTCTCCGCCACATCCAGCGCACCCGCGTCCTGGTCCACGTCCTGGACGGCGCCGCGTCTTCACCCCTGGCGGACTTCTCGCAGATTAACAGCGAGTTGGCCCTCTTCGATGAGCACCTGGCCGCCAAGCCCCAAATCGTGGCCGTCAACAAGCAAGACCTGCCCGAAGCGCAGGCCGCCTGGCCCGCCCTCCAGCGCGAGCTCGAGAGCCGCGGCTACGAAGTCTTTCCCATCTCAGCCCTGGCCCGCCAGGGCGTGCGCGACGTGCTCTACCGCGCCGCCCAGCGCCTGGCTGAGGCCCCGCCCCCCGCCGCTGTCGAAGAAACGCCCGTCTACCGCGCCCCGGTGGATGTCAAGGCTTTTGCCATCACGCGCGAAGACGACGGCGGCTACCGGGTGGCCGGCATTCAGATCGAGCGCGCCGCCAGCATGACCTACTGGGAGCACGATCAGGCGGTCGAGCGTTTCCAGCGCATCCTGGAGGTGCTGGGCATCCGCAAGGCCCTGGCGCAGGCCGGCATCCAGGAGGGGGATACCGTCTACATCGGCGAGCACGAGCTCGAATGGTCCGACTAAGAGTGCCTATACAAACCGTCATTCCGAGGCGGTCTTTGCCGAGGAATCTTGCGTCAGTACTGCGCCGTAAACTGAGGAGGCGCTAAAGATGCCAACCTTCCCGTTTGACGTTGCCGGGCCGGAGGTGTTTGTCTTCCTGGGCGGGGCCGCCGTCGTCGGCGTTTTGCTGGCGGTGGGGGTGGTCATCATCGAGGCGGTCGTCCTCACCCTCTTCAAGTGGAGCCGCTTCTGGCGGGCCTTGCTGGCCTCGTTTGTGATGAACCTGGTTTCAACCGTGGTGGGGGTGTTCGTCCTTGGCCTCGCGCTCACCGTCGGCGCGCCGGCCTGGCTTCTGCTCACCTTCGTGGCCTCGGTCGTGCTGGAAGGCGGGGTGATCTTCCTGATGGACCGCCCCAAGGCCCGCATTGGGCTGCTGGCGGTCCTCGTCGCCAATGTGGTGACGTATTTGCCCCTGGGCGCCCTGGCCCTCCTCTCCGGCGCCTTCAACTAGCGCCCCCGCACCGTGCGCCTCGGGCTGATGGGCGGGACCTTCGACCCGCCACACTTTGGACACTTGCGTTTGGCACAGGCTGGTCAGGCGCAACTCGCCCTGGACGCAGTGCTGTGGATTGTGGCCGCCGACCCGCCGCACAAGCAGGATCGCGCCATCACCCCCGTGGCCGACCGGCTGGACCTGGTCGAGGCGGCCATTGCCGGTCTGCCCGGCCATGCCGTCTCGCGCATCGACATTGACCGCCCCGGCCCGCACTGGGCCGCCGACACCGTCGCCCTGCTCGCGGCGCAGCATCCCGCCGACACCCTGTTCTTCCTCATGGGCGGCGACAGCCTGCGCGACCTGCCCACCTGGGGCCGCCCGCGGGAGTTCCTGCGCCACACGCAGCTTGGCGTCATGCGCCGCCCCGGCGCGCCCATTGACCTGAGCGCGCTGGAAGCCGCCCTGCCTGGCATTTCGCGCCAGGTACATTTCATTGACGGCCCTCGGCTCGATATCTCCGCGCAAGCGATCCGCGTGCGGGCCGCCAACGGCTTGCCAATCGGTGGACTGGTCCCCCCGGCGGTGGAGGCGTTGATCCGCGAGCGCGGCTTATACCGCGCCTGAACGCCCGCTGACCGGCTTAGGGCGCACATCGAAACCGTCACATCGAGGCGCGCGCTTGCCCCCGGCGCACTTGCGCGGGGGTTGCCGAGGGGTCTTGTTCCCCTAGTCTTCCTTTGGTTTCTTGCGGCTGCTCGATTTGGCCGCGGGCGCCTTGCGCTTCTTCGGCGCCGGCTTGTCGGCTTCCACCTCCGCGATGGCGGGTTCGGGTGCTGGCTCCGCGACTGGCTCTTCTATGGCGGGCGGCTCCGCGGGTGTTTCTTCGGCTGGTGCCGGTGGGGTCCAGCCTGGCGGCAGGTTGCGCCGCAGTTGCTGGACGGGAATCTTGTTGATCTGCCGGCAGCGCGGGCAGGGCAGGGCGTAAGTCTTCTCCTTGCCGGCCTGCGCCACCGCCGCCTCAATGGCCTCGCGCCCGAGAGTGAAGCTCCACCCGCACCGGTAACAGCGATGATTCATCTTTGCGCCTCCTGAGCACGCCTCCGACTATACAACACTTCCACCCATTATGAGGGCGCCGCCGGCCAGGCCGCGGCCGGCCGGCGCGATGCCAGCACGATCCCGGCCAATATCAGCGCGCCGCCGGCCAGCTTCAGCGCTGTGGGCCGTTCACCCAGCAGCACGGCCGCCATCACCGTCGAGGCGGCCGGCTCCCCCAGTACCGTCACCGAAACGTAGGTGGCCGGCAGGAACTTGAGTGCCCAATTGAACGCCGAGTGACCCAGCAACTGCGGCACGAGCGCCAGCAGCCCAAACCAGAAGTATGCCTGCGGCGTGTAGCCGGCGGCCGGCAGCCGCGCCGCCGCCGCCGCTCCGATCAGGCACACCGCCGCCGTGCTGTAGGTGATGAACACGTACGTCGTCAGCGACAGGGTGGCCCGCAGCGACCGCCCCACGGTGAAGTACACGGCCCCTCCCGCCGCCCCCACCAGCGCCAGCAGGTCGCCCACAAATGCGCGCCCGCGCACCCAATCTTGCAGCGGCGGGCATCCTGCCGGCTGACAGGCGTCCGCCAGCCCCACCACCACCACCCCGCACAGGGTCACCCCCAGCCCCACCATCACCGCGCGCGACAAACGTTCCCGGAGTAACAGCGCCGCCAATACCGCCACAAACAGCGGATTGGTGCTGACCAGCACCACTGAGTTTGCCACGCTCGTGAACGCCAGCGAGGTGATCCATGCGCCAAAGTGCAGCCCCAGCGCCGCGCCCGAAAGGAGCGCCAATGCCCACTGCCGGCGCGACAGGCCGCGCAGTTCCGTGCGCCCGCGCCACAGCGCGATCGGGGCCAGCAGCAGGCTCGCCAGGCCCAGCCGGTAAGCCGCGACCACGAGCGACGGCACGCCCTCGCCCTGAGCGAATCGTATGAATATCGCCCCGGTGGAGGTCGCCAGGATGCCGATCACGATGCCAACATAGGGGGCAGCGGTCGCGTTCCGGTGGGCGCGCACGGACAAAAATGATATCCTTCCTTGACAAAAGAGTGAGGGTGGGACTAAAATCACAAACGCTTGTGCCATATTACTCTATCCACCTCTAGCGGTCAATTTTCCGCGACCGCCCGGCCTAAGGAGACTCGCTGATGGCTCATGAACTTCCCGCACTGCCGTATGCCCCCAACGCCCTGGAACCGCATATCGACGCCCGCACCATGGAGATTCATCATGGCAAGCATCATGCGGCCTACGTCGCTAACCTGAATAAGGCCCTGGAGAGCGCTCCCGACCTCCAGAGCAAGTCCGCCGAAGCCCTCATCGCTGACCTGAACGCCGTGCCCGAAGCCATCCGCGGCGCGGTGCGCAACAACGGCGGCGGCCACGTCAACCACACCATGTTCTGGCAGATCATGGGCCCGGGCGGCGGCGCGCCCTCTGGCGACCTCGCGGCGGCCATCAACAGCGCCTTCGGCAGCTTCGATGCCTTTGCTGAGAAGTTTAGCAACGCCGGCATGACCCGCTTCGGCAGCGGCTGGGCTTGGCTCTCCCTGGACAAGGCCGGCGCCCTGACTGTCCACTCCACCGCCAACCAGGACAACCCGATCATGGATGGCCTCAAGCCCATCATGGGCTGCGATGTGTGGGAGCACGCCTACTATCTGAACTATCAGAACCGCCGCGCCGACTATCTCAAGGCCTGGTGGAATGTTGTGAATTGGGACGAGGTGGCGCGGCGCTATGCCGCGGCCAAGGGGTAGCACTGCCCATCGTGCCGCCGCCTGACTGTAGGTTTGTGGCCAGGCGCTGGCATACACTTATCGGAGGATTGCATGACTCACATCATTACCAGTTTGTGCCTGCGCGACGGCGGTTGCATCGAGGTCTGCCCGGTCGAGTGCATTATCCCCGGCAAGCCCGAGAGCGAGTGGCCGTGGATGTACATTGACCCCGACACCTGCATTGACTGCGGGGCCTGCATCCCGGAGTGCCCGTACGAGGCGATCTTCACCGAGGACGAGACGCCCGAGGCCTTTACCGCCAAGGGTGGCGAGCGCCTCAGCAAGCCGGGCGATGCCAACGTCAAGGGCCGCGCCACCGAGCACTATGAAGGGCACAACAACAAGGGCGAGGCCATTGTCCTGGAAGAGACGGTCATGCTCGCGCCCGGCGAAGTGGTCAACCTGCGCGAAGACATCCAGCCCAACTACGATTTCTTCAAGACCGGGCCGGGGTACAACGCCGGCAAGTAGGTCGGCCTGGGCAGCTCTTCTGCACCGGCCAACGCCTGAGCGCACGGCGCAATGATGGCGAGTCTGCTGCGAGAGGGAGCCGAGGGCTCCCTCTTTTTCTTGCCTGCTCCGGGCGGCGCCCCCCTCGGCGCGGCATTGTCGCACCCCACCAGAGGTATGCCATGACTGACTTTCGCACCGAAAAGGACTCGCTGGGCGAGTTAGCCGTCCCAGCCCAGGCGCTGTATGGCGTGCAAACCCAGCGCGCTGTGCTCAACTTCCCCATCTCCGGCCTGCGTCCCTGGCGGGCCTTCATCTGGAGCATGGCCGCCATCAAGGGCGCGGCTGCCGTCGTCAACCACGACCTCGGCCTGTTTGCCGATCGCGAAGTTGATGGCCGCCATTTCTCCGCGGAGCAGTTGTCGCAGGCCATCGTCCAGGCGGCCGGCGAAGTCTGCGCCGGGACGTGGGATGCGCAGTTTGTGGTGGACCCGATCCAGGCCGGCGCCGGCACCTCGCACAACATGAACGTCAACGAGGTCATCGCCAACCGGGCCACGGAGATTCTTGGCGGCGCCCGCGGGCGCTACATCGTCAGCCCCAACGACCACGTCAATATGGCGCAGTCCACCAACGACACTATCCCCACCGCCATTCGTTTGGGCTGCTTGTGGCGCCTCAACGAACTGCTGACTGCCCTGGACGGCCTGGCCGCCGCGCTGGCCGCCAAGGCCGCCGAGTTCGATGACATCGTCAAGTCGGGGCGAACCCACCTTCAGGATGCCGTGCCCGTGCGCCTGGGGCAGGAGTTCGGCGGCTATGCCCGCGCCGTGGCCCGCGACCGCGACCGCGTCGCCCGGGCCGCCACTGGCCTGCGCCGCCTCGGCATTGGCGGGACCGCCACCGGCACCGGCCTCAACGCGCATCCCGAGTACCACCGCCGCATGGTTCAGCAATTGACGGCTACGACCGGCCTCGCGCTGGATGAGTCCGACAACCTGTTTGAGAGCATGCAGTCTTTGGCCGATGCCGCGGACTTCTCAGCCTCCCTGCGCACCGCCGCCATCACCCTCGGCCGCATCGCCAACGACTTCCGCCTGCTCTCCTCCGGCCCCACCACCGGCCTGGACGAGATCCGCCTCCCCGCCGTCCAGCCGGGGTCATCCATCATGCCCGGCAAGGTCAACCCCGTTCTGGCCGAGATGCTGAATCAGGCCATGTACCATGTGCAGGGGTGCGATCACACCGTGGCCCTGGCGGCGCAAGCCGGTCAGCTTGAGCTCAATGTGATGATGCCCGTCATCGCGCATAATCTGTTTGAAGCCATGCAAGTGATGATTGGGGCCGTGCGCGCCTTCACCGACAAGTGTGTGCGCGGCCTCACCGCCCAGCGCGAAAAGGCCGAGGGCTGGCTGGGCAAGAACGCCATCGTCGCCACGGCCCTCAACCCCCTCATCGGCTACCTCACCGCCGCCGAATTGGTCAAGGAAGCCATGAAGCGCAACCTCACCATCCGCGAGGTGGCCGCCGAGCGCATCGCCTCCGGCGCGCTTAAGCACAAGGATACCGGCCAGCCGCTCTCGCTGGCCGATGTGGATGCTGTGCTGGGGGACTTGCGCAAGCTCACCGAGGGCGGGCTGGGCGGCCCGGCCGGCGGCGGGTAGGCGCCCTAGCAGTGGGGCGCTAGCACTTCCGCCAGTCGCAGCGCGGGCTCATCCGGCGAACCGCTTTCTTCCATCGTCCACCACGCTGAAAGGACGGCCTGCGCCAGCCCCCATCCCGCGATGCGCCGCCGGTCCTCTCCCAGCCGCTCCGCCAGGATGGCCACGCGCCGCGCCGTGCGCTCGGCGAAATCCGGCCACGCATACACCTGGGGCAGGGGGTTCCGCAGCAGCGCCCCGGTCTCGTAGGCTGGCTCGCCCACCACGCCCTGCGGGTCAATGATCAGCCACGGGGCGCGCTCGGCGGCCAGGATGTTGTAGTGATGCAGGTCGCCATGCAGCAGCACCGCGGGCGCTGCGCTGGCATGCAGTTCCGCGCTCAGGCGCTCCGCGCGGTCCACCAGGTCCGCCGAAAAGGGGCCAGTGCCGCCGCCGAATTGCGCCCGCAGCTTTTCCAATCCCCGTATCCAATCCTGTGTTGTGGGAAAGCGGTGTCCAGCGTTCGGCGCGAACCGAAGCTCTGCCATCAGCCCGGCGGCGATCATGGTTGCCCGGTCGTCGTCCTCGACCGTGGCAAGCGTGTGGCCCGGCAGCAGGCGCTCCAGCAGCATCGCGCCCCGTGCGCGGTCGCCGTCCAGCAACCGCACGCATCCGCGGCCGTCGTAAACCCGCAGGGCCTCGAACTCGGCGTCGAACTCCGGCCTGGGGCAGCCCAGCCTCAGCACCACGTGCGTCCCGTCCGGCCTCGTGGCCGGCGCGGCGTAGTTGTACGATAGCTCAAACGGTGGGCCGACTCGCAGCCCCCACCGGCCGGCAAATTCCTCTATCAGGCGCGGCAGTTCAGCCGCCCACCGCCGGCCGTCTTCGCCAAACACATCCGCCATGCGGCGTGCGAAGTCTGGCGGAATTGCCCGCTCATCTCCGGCCATCAGTTGTCAGTTGACCTAGGTCTTGCTCAAACGCCTGGGGATTAGCCCGAAGCTGCCCTCGCCTGCCACGCGGATGTCGCGCCGCACGAAGCGCCAGCCGGCCACGCCCGCCATGACGATGGCGAGCACCAGCAGCGCCAGGGTCCAGCCCGCATTCAGCCCGTTCAGGGCCTCGCCGCCCTGGTAATAATACATCGGCGAGAGCTGTGCGGCATCTGCTAACCGGTCGTCGATGCGCCCCAAGGCCACCAGGAAGAAGCTGGCCACCAGCACCAGTCCTGCGGCCATCCCAGCCGACCGGCGCGATGGCAGCAGCATGCTCAGCACCAGGGCCAGGCTGCCAAAGAACAGCAGTTGCGCCGCCAGCGAAACATAGGGCCGCAGCAGCACCGCCGCGGGCATTTCCAGGGCGGTGCCGCGCTGGCCAATCAGCATGCCCAACCAGCAGATTGCCAGGATGCCGGACATGATCACCCCGAACCCGGCCAGCCGCCCCACAAAAAGCCGCCACCGGCTCACCGGATGGGCCAGCACCAGGTCGAGCACGCCCGCCTCCTCATCCGCCGCCAACAGCCCGCTGCCGGCCAGCACCGCCTGGATGCCGAGAATGAGCGGCATGTATGAGAAGAACTCCACGTTCAGGAATCCCTCCGGTGTAAACATCGTCTCCATGTCGCCAAAGAACGCCAGCAGCTCGCGGGGATAGCTTTGCAGCAGCTGTTCAAAGCTGGCGCGTTGCGCCGCGAACGTATCGTAGAACTTCACCAGGTAGCCGGCCAGCACTGCCAGCGACAACCCCCAGCCCAATACCTGCCCCCATCCCCGCTCTAGGCTCTGCCGAAACACGGGCCACATGTCACTGCTCCTCGGGTGCCGCGTAGTAGGCCAGGAAGACTTCTTCCAGGGTGGGGCGCTCGGTCTCCAGTTCGCTCACCGGCAAGGGGGCAAGGGCGCGGATCAATCCGTCCATTTCCCCCGTCACCTGAAGCAGCATCCGCGCGCCGTTGTCGCGCCCGATGGCCGATACACCCGGCACCGCCAGGATGGGCGCTGTGTCTACCGGCTCGCGGAATTTCAGCCGCACCCGGCGGAAGGACCGCTGGAGCAGGCTGCTCGTCTCCGCCACCTCGACCACGACGCCCAGCCGGATGATCGCCACCCGCTCGGCCGCGGTCTGCACTTCACTCAGCACGTGAGAGGAGAAGAACACCGTCGCCCCGTCCGCGCGCGCTTCGGCGATCAGCTTGTGTACCACTTGCTGCATCAGCGGGTCCAGTCCGCTGGTGGGCTCGTCCAGCAGCAGCAGTTCCGGCCGGTGCATCAGCGCCTGCACCACCCCCACCTTTTGCTTGTTGCCCTTCGAGAGGTTCTTGACTTTCATGTCCAGCGGCAGGTCCAGCCGCCGCGCCAGGCTGGTGACGTAGCCCCACTCCGCCTTGTCGCCCCGCAGGCGGTTGAGAAACCGCAGGGCGCCCTCGACCGTGTTGTTGTCATCCAAGTGAAGCTCGCCGGGCAGGTAGCCGCACCGCGCCCGCACCGCCGTCGGGGCGGCCTGTGGGTCCAGCCCCAGCACGCGGATGTGCCCGCTCGTGGGCCGGATGAGGTCCAGCAGGCAGCGGATCGTGGTCGTCTTGCCAGAGCCATTCGGCCCCAAGAAGCCAAACACCTCCCCGCGCTGAACACTCAGGTCCACGCCTCGCAGGGCCTTCACCGGCCCGTAGTTCTTGTGCAGGTCCGTGATCTCTAGGGCCGCTCCGACGGGCATGCTGCCTAGCCCTCGTTTTCCGCCGCCGGCTCCGCGATAAACACCTGATCGGTTACCTCGCGCCCCAGCGCATGGCTTGGTGCGCCGGCCGCATTGCCCACCCGCACATGCATTGGCCCATTGAAGGGCGCGCGTTCGGTCACCGTCACCATGGCGCCCGGCACTACCCCCAACTCACCCAGGTAGCGCAGCAGCGCCGGGTCATCGTCGCGCACGCGCGACACGCGCGCCGTCTGGCCCTCGTCCACCGTGCTCAGCGCTGTGCGGCTGGGCGGGTGCATGGAGCCGTCCTTGGCCGGGATGGGGTCGCCGTGCGGGTCGTGCGTCGGGTCGCCCAGCAGCGCGTTGATGCGATCCTCGAACTCCTCGGAAATGACGTGCTCGAGCTTTTCAGCCTCGGCGTCTACCTGGTCCCATTCGTAGCCCAGCGTTTCCGACAGATAAAGCTCGATCAGGCGATGATGCCGAATGACCTCCAGCGCGATCTTCTTGCCCGCGCGCGTCAGCGTGACCCCCCGGTGGCGCTCATAGTTCACCAGGGGCGGCTGCCCCTCCGCCAGCTTCTGCAGCATC
Source organism: uncultured Anaerolineales bacterium (assembly GCA_964497615.1). Classification (GTDB taxonomy): domain Bacteria; phylum Chloroflexota; class Anaerolineae; order Anaerolineales; family UBA6663; genus CAZCEC01. The sequence goes on from CAZCEC010000005.1 coordinate 103,377, forward strand.
CCGGTCACCGACCCCGCCATCACGCCCAGCTTGGTCGCCAGGGCCGACGTGCTGACCTTCTGCTCGTTCTCGCTGAGCTCGTAGATGGCCTTGAGGTAATCCTCCACCGCGTGTGAGATCATCTTCGTATCCCTGAATGAATATTTTAGTCTCACCTAAATCAGGACTATTGTAGTGTTCTTCGACCTGGTTGTCAACTGCTATAATGATTCGGCATCCATCAGGGTGTTCACCCATGTCGAACAGCCTAACCCTGCGCGCCGCGCACTGGCAGGCCATGGTGGATCATGTTCGCCGCCACGCGCCCGAAGAGGCCTGCGGCCTGCTGGGCGGGCCGCCGGGCACGGTGGAGGCGCTCTATCTGGTCGAAAACGTCCTGCACAGCCCCGTGGCCTACGAAATGGACGCCCAGGGTCAGGTAGAGGCCATGGTGGCCCTGGAGGCGCAGGGCTGGGACGTGGTCGCCATCTTCCACTCTCACCCTGCCGGGCCACCCGCGCCGTCGGCCACCGATGTGGCGCAGGGGTACTACCCCGATGCGGTCTATGTTATCTTGGCGCCCCAGCCGGACGGCGCCTGGGCGGGCAGGGGGTTCAGAATTGACGCTGGCCGCGTGACCGAGGTTGGCCTCCGTGTGTTGGAGTAACGACTCGATGCGCTGGGGGTTATAAATGCTTGTTGCTCAGGCACATTCGCCGTTGGAGGACTGCGCATGCTCTTCTTAATCGTTATTGCCGCCTACTTGATTGGGTCCATTCCTATGGGGCTTGTCATCGTCCGGGCCATTTCCGGTCAGGACGTGCGCCAGATCGGCAGTGGGCGCACCGGCGGCACCAATGCCATGCGCGCGGCTGGCCTGTCGGCCGGCGTCCTCACGGCCCTGCTGGATGCTCTCAAAGCCGCTTCCAGCGTGTGGTTGGCCAAATGGCTCATGCAGGGCGATGCCGAGGCTGGGGCCATGGTCCTCGCCGGCCTGGCCGCCATCTTCGGGCACAACTACTCGGTCTTCCTCAAGTTCAAGGGCGGGGCGGGGGGCGCGCCGTGCGTGGGCGCCGCCATGGCCATCTGGCCGTGGAGTGTGCTGATCGTCGTGCCCCTGGGCATCCTGGTGCTGTTCGGCATCGGCTACGCCTCGGTCGCCACGCTCTCGGTGGCCGTGGTCATTACCGCGCTTTTCGCCTATCGCACCTACTTCCAGCAGGCGCCCGCCGAGTTCATCCTCTATGGCGTCGGCGCCTTTGTCCTTCTCGCCTGGGCCTTGCGCCCCAACATCCGCCGGCTGCTGCGCGGTGAAGAGCGTATTATTGGCTGGCGAGCCAAGCGGATGAAGCAATCGTAGTAAACAAGCTTTCAATGGGACTGGGAGTGTAGCCACCCACCTCAGTCCGAAAGGCCCACGCCTCCGCGCGGTGCGCCAGCGGCACGGCCGGCACGGTCTCGCGCAGCCGCGCCTGTGCCTCGGCATACAGGCTTGCCCGCACAGCCGGATCGGCGCTCGTCCGCGCCCTTAGCAACAACTCCGCCAACTCCGCGTCCGGCGGCGACGGCTGCCCCTCGCCATCCGTATTGAAGGCCCCTTCCAGCCCGCAGAACAACGGACACAGGAAGGCGTCGGGGTCGCCATTGATCCCTGACCAGCCCAGCAGGAACAAATCCGCCCGGCCGCTGTGCACGTCGGGCAGCCACGCCGTCTCCCACTCCGGTGCCGCGATCTCAACCACAATCCCCGCCGCCGCCAGGTCCGCGCGCACCGCCTCGCCCAGCCCGGCCGGGTCGGGCAGATACGGCCGGGGGATCGGGGGCACGTACAGGGTAATGGTCGTCGGCACCGTCACGCCTGACTCTTCGCAAGCCTGCCAGTGGCTCTGCGCCTGGGCCACGTCATGCGGGATGACTTCTGGATCGGCCGGTGCGCCCCACACGGCTGGCGGGATCATGGCGGCTGCGCGCTGGCCATCGCCGGGGTAGAACTCTCGCACATACCGGTCCGGGTCCAGCGCCATCGCCACAGCCATCCGGCAATCCAGGTTGCCCCACGGCGTGCGCGCCTGATTGAAACCCAGATACAAGACGTCCAACGCGGGGTGCAGCACGAGTTGCGTCGGGCCGCCGGGCGCGGCCACGGTCGCGTAGTCCGCCGGAGCCACGCCGGCCATCGCCTCGATTTCGCCCGAGTGGAGCGCCAGCAGCCGCTGCGTGGCATCCGGGATGATCTTGAACACCAGCGCATCCGGGCCGGCCGGCTCGCCCCAATAGTCCGCATTGCGTTCCAGCCGCACCAGCCCCGGCTGCGGCGGTTCGGCCAGCCGGTAAGGTCCGGTCCCGGCGGATATGGCCTCGAGCCCCGCCACCCCGGCCACGGTCAGGCTCGCCGGGCTCACGATGGCGAAGCTGGGCATTGCCAGGCTGTTGGGCAGCGTCGCGTCCGGCCGGCTGAGCGTGATGATGACCGCATTCGTCCCCTCGGCCCTGACGTCCTCCACCAGTGCCAGCGGCTCGCCCGCCGCATCCATCTCCCGGGCAAACCCGCCAAACATCACCCGCCAGAATGTGTAGTGCCCTGGCGGGTCTCCCGTCAGCCAGCGCTGGAAGTTGGCCGCGACGGAATCAGCAGTCAGCGCCGTGCCGTCGCTGAACCGCACCCCAGTTCGCAGTTGGAAGGTCCACTCCAGCGCGTCATCGGATGCCGCCCAAGTCTCCGCCAGCCCAGGCCTCGGTCGCGTGCCGCCTGGCTCGAAGCTTGTCAACCCCTCGTACAGGTGGCGCGTGATCATCAGCGCCGACCGGTCAAGGGCGCTCGCCGGGTCCAGGCTGCCCGGCGCCTCCGCCAATCCAACCGTGAACACGCGCGGCCCCGGCGTCGGTGATGGCAGCGGGGTGGGGCGCTGGGTCGCCGTCGCCACCAGCGCCTCTGTCGGTGCCGGGGAGGGTGTGGCCGTGATAGGCTCCACATGCGGCGGCGTTGGTGGCGGCGTCGGCGTGGGCTGTCCGCAGGCCGCCATCATCGCGGCCACCAAGGCCGCGGCTAGCCGCCGCCACAGGCGTGGCCGCCCGCGTGTCGCGCACCCTTGCGGCGCAGGCCGGGAACTATGCTTGCCAGCCGGCTTCTTCAAGTGCAGATTGGATTCGTGGTGCGGATTGTTTTGGCCTGGCGGAGCCTCCGCCAGGGAGGGGCCGCGGCCCAGGGGGGTTGGGGTCGGCACGCTGGCGTTACTTGACCTTGATGCCGACTTGCGCCAGCCGCGGGTCCAGCGCGTCCCGCAAGCCGTCGCCCAAAAGGTTGAAGCCGAGCACGGTCAGCATGATGGCAATGCCAGGAAAGAACACCAAATGCGGTGCGGTGAACACCTGATTGCGCTCCTGCCCCAACATCAGGCCCCATTCCGGCTGGGGGTGTTGCGCGCCCAGCCCAATGAAGGACAGCGCCGCCGCGCTGAGGATCGCCGACGCAATGCCCAGCGTGCCCTGGACGATGCGCGGCGTCAGCGTTGGGCAGCACCCGCGCGAACAGGATGTGCATCGGCGATGCGCCCAGCGCCCGCGAGGCCGAGATGAAGTCCTGCTCCTTGATCGACAGCACGCTGGCGCGCACCACGCGGGCATAGGCCGGTATCTCGACGATGGCAATGGCGATCAGGGCGTTGATCAGCCCCGGGCCGAGCACGGTGACGATGGCGATGGCCAGCAGCAGCGCCGGGAAGGCCAGCAGCACATCCATCAGCCGCATGATGATGTTGTCGGTCCAGCCGCCCACGTAGCCCGCCACCGCGCCCAGCATCGTGCCCACCACGATCGCGAAGCTCACGGTCGACAACCCAATGACCAGCGACAGCCGCGCCCCAAACAGCATCCGGCTGAACAGGTCACGCACATTGCCGTCGGTGCCCATCAGGTGTTGGGGCTGGTCCGCCGGGCAGCCGAGCAAGTGAATGCACGGCGGCGCCCGCTTGCTCACGTCCTCGATGCCAATCAGCGGCACGATGGGGTCATACGGCGCCAGCACATCCGCCAGCAGCGCCACCAGCGCCAGGAAACCCAGGATGACCATGCCCACGACGGCCGAGCGGCGCCGCAGCAGCCGGCGAAAGGCATCCCGCATGGGGGTGCTGGGCGCCGTCGATAGCAACCCCTCCGCGCTGGCCACGGGTGCCGGCAGTTTGCTTCCCAAGGGGTTGACTTGCGGGTTGGTGACGGCCATGTTAGCTCAGCCGGATGCGCGGATCCAGGTACGCATAAGAGAGATCGGTGAGCAGGTTGATCATGACAAAACCTACCGCCACCACCAGCGTGAACACCTGCACGACGGTATAGTCGCGCGACGTAATCGACTCGAACAGGATGCGCCCCATGCCAGGCAGGCTGAAAATCGTCTCGGTCAGCACCGCCCCGCCCAGCAGCGACCCAAGTGACAGCCCCACCACCGTCACCACCGGCAGCATGGCGTTGCGCAGGGCATGTTTCATCACCACCGGCCACTCGCGCAGGCCCTTGGCCCGGGCAGTGCGTACGTAATCCTGGCCCAGGACTTCCAGCAGGCTGGAGCGCGTGATCCGCGCCACCAGCGCCAGGGGGATCGTCCCCAGCGCCATCGCCGGCAGGATGAGGTGCTTAAACGTATCCACCAGCCCGGTCCAATTGCCGGTGATCAATGTATTGAATAGATAGAAATTCGAGACAAAGGTGACGAAGGTCAGCGCAACACCGGAGAGCTCGACCCCAAACGTTTGGGTCAGCGGGGGAATCGTGATACCGGAAGTCAGCCGGCCCGATGGTGCCAGCCACAGCGGCGTATCTTTCAACAGCAGGGCAAACACATACTGCAGCATCAGCCCCAGCCAAAACACCGGCATCGATACGCCCACATTGGCGACGACCATGGTCGCCACGTCGGCGGCCGAATTGTGCCGCACCGCCGAAAGGATGCCCAGTGGCACACCCACCAACAGCGCCACGGTCAGCGCCGCGATGCTCAGCTCCACCGTCATCGGCAGCCGTTCCACCAGCAGCTCGGTCACCGGCCGGTTGAACTTGATCGAGTTGCCCAGATCGCCCTGGAGCGCGTCGGCCACGTAGATGGCGAACTGAACTGGGATTGGCTTGTCCAGCCCGTACCGCGCCAAGAACGCGTCGCAGATGGCGTCGGTGGCCCGTTCGCCCAGCGCCGCCCGGCACGGATCGCCCGGCAGCAGGCGTGCCAGGGCAAAGGTGACAAACAAGATGCCCACCAGCACGGGCACCGCCAGCAGAAGCCGTTGAAAAATGAACCGTTGCATGGTCGAGACCTACACTGCGGGGCTGGGCGTGCGCCCAGCCCCGCAGTGTCTTACACCAGAGACTACTCAGCCGGCGCGTTCAGGAACGGCCCGAACAGGCCGGGGAAGTACGCGAAGCTGCCGTCGCGCCCCGTGTGCAGCGGGTGCGTGGCATCCCATTGCAGGATGTACGACAGGACCACATCGTTCGCATCCAGGGTCGCGCCGTTGTGGAAGGTTACGCCCTGCCGGATGTGGAACGTCCACTCCGTCAGGTCGGCGTTGGCTTCCCACGACTCAGCCAGGGAGGCCACCACTTCACCCGTGCGCGGGGCGTAGGCCAGCAGCGACTCCAGCATCTGCTCGCAGGCGCGCAGGGCCTCGCCGTCGCTCTCGTCGGCGCAGTACAGGCCCGGCGGTTCGCCGTTCTGCATCCACACAAACGTGTCGCGGCCGCCGGGGTCCATCTCGCGGAACTGCTCGGCGCCGATGTCGGAGGCATACGCCCCCGCCACGTCGGCCTTGTAGGCCGCGCCGTTGCCGCCGTGCGCCACCGGGATCATGGGCACGTGCTGCTTGATCAGTTCATTCGCGGTCACGTAGAACGGCCGGCGCTCTTCTGCAGTGGAGCGGGTCGCGCCGTCGCGCAACGCATCCCAGATGTCCTGGAAGCCGTCGCCGAATTGGGCGGTGGCGCCCGGACCGAAGTGGTAGTCCAGGAAGTTGGTGGCGTCCGGATAGTCCGCGCCCCAGCCCAGCAGGTGGAAGCCTTCCAGTTCGCCGGCGTCGGCCGCGTCGATGAAGGCGCCCGACTCGATCTCGACGATCTCGATCTCCACGCCGATCTCAGCCAGTTGAGCCTGGATGTCCTGCGCCACCACCGTCGGGTCGGGCAGGTAGCCACGCACCACATTGCGGTACTTCAGGGTGGTGCTGAAGCCGGGCAGCACGCCCTCTTCCTCGAGGATCTGCTGCGCCATAGCGGGGTCGTAGTCCCACCACGTCACTTCCTCGGTAAAGCCGAAGATGGATGGGGGCATGAACTGGCTGGCCGTCACGGAGCCTGGCGGGTAGAAGTTGTCCACCAACCGCTGCTTGTCAATCGCCATCGCGAACGCCTGCCGCACGCGCTCGTTGTCGAACGGCGCGTAGGTGTTGTTCATGCCAACGTAGAAGATGTTGGTGCCGGCCCGCGTCTGCAGTTGCAGCGACGCGTCGCCTTCGACGACCTCGAAGTCGTCCGGGCACGGATTGTCGATGCCGTCCACCACGCCTGACTGCAGCTCCAGCAGGCGCTGGGCGCACTCGGCGCTCCAGCGGAAGATCAGGTTTTCAGGGCCCTTGGCGCCGCCCCACCAATCCTCATTCCGCACCATGGTGATGTGGTCGCCGCGCACCCACTCGACGAACTTGTACGGGCCGGTGCCGTTGGGGGTGTCAACCAGCGCCCCGCCGCCCCCGGTCTCCTCCAGATACCCCGTGTCGTTGATGGCAAAGGCCGAGAACGCGACCTTCGACGGGAACGCCGGGTCCGGGAAGCACAGCGTCATCTTGACGGTGTACTCATCCACGGCTTCGATGCTGGCGAACTCGCCGCCATAGTCGCAGTTCGGCGCCGCCAGCGACAGCGCCTCGAACGGCGCCATGGTGGGCGCCGTGGTCGGCGGGACCGAGGTGGGCTGGGGCGCCTGGGTCGCGGTCGCGGCGCCGCCGCAGGCCGTGACGAGCAGCGCGGCGATCATCAGCAGACCGGCCAGCCGCAAAGTGCTTTGCGAGCGTTTCATGTATGAATCTCCTCCTACAGAGACTTACCGGCGAAACTAGGTGTGTGGTCGAACCCTGTTAGGTGCTGGCTGTTGAGTGTGCTTCACCTCCCTTCGTGCGTCTCCACGAGATTACTCCCGATCGTGGTCGCGAGTTCGGAATCGTGCGCGCATCGAGTATATGGGTGCGGTCCGGCCCTGTCAACCGCTCACGCCAGGGCGTAGATCAGCGCGATGGCCAGTGCCAGCGCTGCCACGACGCCATATTCTACCCACACGCGCGCATTCAGACGTCCGCTCACTTGCTGCTGGGCCAGCCCCACCCCCACGTAAAACGGGATCATGGCCAGCAGGCCGGCGCTGCTGGGCGTGATACGCCAGTAGTTCAGCGCCCACAGGCACTCGCTGGTCACCAATCCCACCAGCCCAGCATATAGCACGGTTTGGGCCGTTGGCCGCTCACTGCTGCTTGAGCGCAGCAGCAACAGCCGCAGCGCCAGGGCCGCCGCCGCCAGCCCGCCAACCGGGGCCGCCACCACGGCGCGGGTGCTCGCGCTGCGCAGCAGCGCAAACAGCACCAAGGCCAGGGTGTACGCCAGCGCCGTGAGGCCGAGCGCCGCCAGCTCAAATCCGGGGTCCGTTGGATCCACCGTCACAAACTCGGCCACAAGCACCAAGATCAGGGCCACCGCGCTCAGCGCCAGCCCCAGCCACCACAGCGGGCCGTTCGGCGCGCGGTTCAGCACAGCCGCCAGCACCAGCGCCGTTGCGCCGGGCAGCACCCAGTGCCGCAGTGTTCGCCGGCCGGGGCGCGCCTCCAGCGCCGGATGCGACCGAATGACGGTGTCCGAGCCGGCGCTGATCAACGCCGCCACCAGCAGCATCATCAGCGCGCGCCCGTTTATGTCGATGCCAAGCGGCGAACCAAACAGGTTGGTGGCGAAGGTTCGAGTTGGCAGTTCCAGAATCCGGGTGAGGGCAAAAGCCAGCAGCACCACGGCCGTCAGCACGCTCAGGCGGTCGCGGTCGGGGAGGTGGCGCGCTCGGTACACGCCGCGATTCTAGATGGTGCCCGCCGAAATGTCAAAATCTCCGGTTTCTCCGATATAATCGCCCCATGTGGCCGTACCTGGCGCTGGGTGTGGTGGGATTGGCGATTGGCGTCATCGTCAACAGCCTGGCGGACAACCTCCCCCCCGACGCCGAGGACGTTCGCCATCCACCCCGCCGGCCTCACTGCCGCGCCTGTCACTCCCCCCATCGTCCGATCTACTGGCTGGCGCTGGCCGCCCTCTTGCTGCGCGGCGGCCGCTGCGAGCACTGCGGCGCCCGGCGCCCTCTCCGGCCGGTGCTTGTAGAGCTAGCTTCGGCCTTGGGCACGGCGGCCGTCTGGGCCTGGGCCAACCACCGCGCGGCGCAGGCGGTCGAGCCGTGGCCGCCCTTGCTCTTTGTCGTTCAGTTTCTAGGCGGCCTGTGGCTATTTCAGACCCTGCTCTTGATCACGGTTGTGGATATCGAGCACCGCCTCATTCTTTGGAATGTGGTTTGGCCCACTGCGCTGGGCGTGGCTGCGGTTGGCCTCGTACTGCCGGACAAGGGTCTGGTCAAGACCCTGGCGGGCGGTCTGGTCGGCTACGGCGTCACCCTGGGGATTTTCCTGCTGGCGGAGCTCTACTCGCGTCTGATGCACCGCCTGCGCGGGCAGCCCCTGGAGGAGGTCGCCTTTGGCGGCGGCGACGTCAATCTCGCCGGTATTGTTGGCCTTGCGGTCGGCTGGCCGGGCGTCATCCTGTCGCTGCTGATTGCGATCCTGGCCGGGGGCGCCTTCAGCCTCGTGTACATCGCCGCCCAATTGGCGCGCCGCCGCTACTCCCCCCACAGCGCCATGCCCTACGGTCCGTTTCTTGTGCTGGGCGGCCTGCTCATCTATTTCCTCGGCCGCGATCTGACCCTCTTCTGGCCCGCCGCGCCTTAGCCCGCGTCCCGGCTCCCGCCTCCTACTACCCAATTGGTATAAATTCGGTTAGAATATCGGCAACCTGGCCGATAGCGGGAGGCGTCCATGAGTTCCAGAGCCAAACATCTCACCCAATGGGCTGGCAGCCTGATCCTGCTGACGGTTGCCGTACTGGCCGTCAGGCCCGGCGATGGGGCAGCCGCGCCCCAAGCTGTCCTCTACGATCAGACGGACAATGGCACTGGCACCGGTTATATTGGCTCCACCAACTTCCTCAACAACATATCCTACGACTTCCTCGACAGCCAGGGTGCCGACGACTTTCAAGTGCCCGCCGACAAGTTCTGGCAAGTGACCACTGTCTCCGTGCACGGCCTGTACAGCGGCGACAGCGGCACACCCTATGTCCAGTCCCTGCTCATCCAATTCTATTCGAACAGCGGGTCAAACCTCCCGGCCGCGCCGCTCTACAGTGCGACCATCGCCGCCGCCCAGATTAGCGGCCTCGAGTCCGGCACGTTTGTGGTGAACCTGCCCAGCCCAGCCACGCTGGGTCCGGGCCGCAATTGGCTGTCCGTGCAGGCCAACAAGCAGGTGGACGGCGACAGCGGCTACCAGTGGCACTGGCGCGAGCGCTCCGTCCAATCCAACAGCCCGTCTGCCTGGCGCAATCCGGGCAATGGCTACGCCACGGGCTGTACCGCCTTTCAGCCCCGGATTGATGTGTGTGATCACCCTGGCAATAGCCCCAATCCCGACCTGCTATTCAAGCTGGAAGGCAACGTCGTGGACATTACCGACCGGCTCTTCCTCCCCATCATCATGCGCTGATCCAGCACTCAATTGGAGAATCGAAAGCGGGTGGCCCTGGTGCCGCCCGCTTTTCAGTCCCACGCTCAAGGCCCTCAGGCCGACGCCGGCCGCCGCCGCCGGAACCAGGTGCGCCACTCCTTGTTTTCCCACACCACCAGCACCGGCGCCGCGTTGAAGATGGACGAAAACGTCCCGGAGAAGACGCCCACCAGCAGCGTCACCACAAAGTGCCGGATGGTATCGCCCCCAAACAGCGCCAGCGCCAGCAGCGCAAACATCACCACCAGTTGTGTGTTGATCGAGCGGTCGAGCGTCTGCACGATGCTGTGGTTGACGACCGTTTCGTAGTCCAGCCGCCGGTACTGGATGAGGTTTTCGCGAATGCGGTCGAACACCACGATTGAGTCGTGCACGGAGAAGCCCACCACCGTCAGCAGCGCTGTCAGGAACAGCGCGTCCACCTCCCAACCCAGGAAGTGCCCAAAGATCGCCGCGAACCCCACCACCACCAGCACGTCGTGCAGCATGGCCACAATGGCCGCCACCCCATAGCGCACGGCGTGCTCCACCCGCCGGAAGGCGTAGGTGATATAGGCCAGGATGCCGATGGCGGCCAGCCCCACCGCCAGCCCGGCGCGCTGCGCGATTTCTGCGCCCACGCTCGGCCCCACCGTCTCGGCGGCCAGCACCGTCGCCGGGCCATACGCGGCTTCCAGCGTGGCCACAATCGTTGCCTGCGCCGCCTCGCTCAGCGCCTGGCTGCGCGCCACCACCACGTTCCCCTCCGCGATCTGAATGATGGCGGTTTCCATCCCCTGCGCGCCATAGGCCTCGCGTACCACCCCGGCGTCGAGCGGAGCCCCAGCCGTCTCAAATTGCAGTTCCAGCAGCGACCCGCCGGTGAAGTCAATCGACAGCGGCAGCCCCCACAGGATCAGGGCGATGACGCCCGGCACAATGATCAGGAGCGAAAGCCCGAAGTACCAGTAGCGGCGTTTGACGATGTTGAGCATGAGTGACTTCCCGCCTAGATGCCGAACCACGAGTGCCGGGCGCTGAAGTCCACCCGGTCGAGAAACAGGTGCAGGATGCTGCGCGACACCAGGATGGCCGTGAACAGGCTCACGCCCACGCCCAGCGCCAGCGTTAGTGCAAACCCCTTCACGATGCTGGCCCCAAACGTGTTCCCAAACCAGAACAGAATGCCGCACGTGATCAGGGTCGAAATGTTGGAGTCGCGAATGGACGGCCACGCCCGGCTGAACCCGGCCTCCACCGCGTTCCGCAGGGTGCGCCCGCCGCGCAGTTCCTCTTTCAGCCGCTCGAAGATCAAGATGTTCGCGTCCACTGCCACGCCCACCGAGAGCACAAAGCCGGCGATGCCCGGCAGGGTCAGGGTCACCGGGATCAGGATAAACAGCGCAAACGTCAGCACGCCGTAGATCGCCAGCGCCAGCACGGCGATCACACCGGGCAGCCGGTAATACAGGATCATGAAGGCCGCCACCACGATCACGCCGATGGTCCCCGCCAGCGCGCTCTTCTGCACCGAGTCTTGGCCCAGCGTCGGGCCTACCACCCGTGACTGCACCACCTTGAGCGGCACGGGCAGCGAGCCGTACCGCAGTTGCAGCGCCAGTTGGTTGGCGCTCTCCGTGGTGAAGTTGCCGGTGATGGTGCCGGAGCCGGTAGTGATGGCGCTGTCAATCCGTGGCGCCGAGATGACCACCTTATCCAGCACGATGGCCAGGAACTGATTCATGTGACTGCTCGTGTGCGCGCCAAAAATCGTCGAACCGGCCGGCGTCAGCTCAAAGGTAATGATGACCGCACCCACCTGGTCGATCTGCACCTGAGCATCGGCGATGGCCACGCCCGTCATCACCGTGTGATACACCGGCCCGCTGGCCGTCGGCGCCGCGGTCGGCTCGGCCGTCGCGCTTGGTTCGGCGGTCGCCGGCACCGCCGTGGGAACGGCGGTGGGCAGGATGCCGGTGGGATTACCGCAGTCAATTTGCGACGGGTCGAGGCAGTCAGTCTGGACCAGGCTGCCCTCAGGAATACTCGCTGTGCCCACGTCCACAAACTCCAGCAGCCCGGTCTCCTTAAGCGTGTCCACCGCCTGCTGCGGATCGGTCACCGCCGGCAGTTCCACCACAATGCGGTTGTCGCCCTGGCGCTGCACCAGCGGCTCCGTCAGCCCCAGCGCGTTCACGCGGTTCTCGACGATCTGTTTGGCGACGTCCATCGAGCGCGCGTCGACGCTTGTTCCGGCAGGCACGTCGGCCTCCAGCAGCACCTGCAAGCCGCCCTGCAAGTCCAGCCCCTGGCGCACGTTCAGGTCGTGCGACCAGCCGCCAAGCTGAATCCCCGGCGTGGGGAGCACCACATAGGTCGCGGCGGCGACCAGGATGAAAGTTAGAACCAGCCAAGCCCAATTACGCTGCATGGCGAAAATGGCCTCCGATTAAGTCCGAATCACGCAAACGCCCGCCGTGCGGCACAATTCGCGCAGCCGGGGCGGGCTTGCAGTGCGGACGGCATTATATCACGGGCGCGTGCGAGCCTGGGTTGACAGAAAGGCCAGGACCGTCTCTCGGACTGCCTCAATGCTCATGCTATCCGTGTGCAGGTAGAGGTCGGCGTGCTCCCGCGCGTGAGCTAGGCGGCGCTGCTCCTCTTCCCAATCGGCCAATTGCCAGTCCAGCCGGCGCCGCGCCTGCGACACGGCATACGTCACATCCAGGAAGATCAGCACCTGCGCCTGCCCAATCACCTGCCACATTCGTGGCGCAAACGAGTGCTCCTGGGCGATGTGCCGGGCGTCATAGCCCGCCTCCCGCAGCGCCCCCGCCAGGGTCGTCTTGCCGGCGCTGCACGGCCCCACAATGCCAATGATCAGCGCCCGCGATTCGCCAGGCTCCTCGTCCATGGCTGGCCCCTCCTCAACGATTTAGCCGCGCAACGCGGTGCAGGGTCCCGTTGTCCGCGAACACCGTAATCTGATCCCCCAGCGCCAGCACTTCCAGGTCGGCGGGGTGCAGTTGGCTGGCCTCGCCCCGCCGCAGCAGCACGATGCTCATATCGTGGTCCCGCTCCAGCTCGCCCACCGTCCGCCCGGCCAGGGGCGATGTGCGCGTGATTGTAAAGTGGCTCATGCTCAACGCGCGTCCCCCCACCGTCACCGGCGCGCCCACATCCAGGTCGGCCGCCGCCGCCGCGAACGCGGGCGCGGCCAGCGCCGACGCGCTGTACGCGGCGGTGATGCCAAACGCGATCCGCACTTCGCGCGCAAAGTCGTCGTCAAACAGCCGGACGATGGTGCGGATCTTGGGGTTGACGGCCCGGGCATGGATGGCAATTTGCAGATTGAGAGTGTCGTCGCTCGTGACGATCACCACGGTGTGCGCCCGGTCCACGCCTGCCTGCCGCAGCACCTCATACTTGTTGGCGTCGCCGCGGATCACCGGCACATCCCAGGACTGGACCTGGGTCAGCAGGTCCGCCTCCGGGTCCAACTCCACGGTCACAAAGTTCTCGCCCAATTGGTGCAGCGCCCGCGCCACCCGGAAGCCCAGATGCCCCAGCCCGATGATGACGATATGATTGGAGTATGTTTCTGCCACGGCCACCTGCCATGCCTCCCCGCGCGCCCGCCGATTGAACAGCAGCAGCCCAAAGTCGGCCGCGCCCTGACTGAGTATCGCCAGCCCCACCACCGGCATGACAAAATAAAACAGCTCCAGATACCATGCGGTCGGAAACTCGCCCCCGGCCTGCAAGAAGATCATCAGCAGCGCCAGGTACCAGGCCTCCGGCAGCGTCGCCAACTGTCCCTCGCCAGACGCCTGCGCCAGCCCGTAATACAGGCTGCCCCCGCCGATTACCGCCAGCGCGAACCCCGCCAGCGAGCCGCGAAACTGCTTCAGCAGCACCCCCGTATCGCGCCCGGCAATGATCAGCGGCCGCAGCCAGCCAGGATACTGGCGGCGCGCGGCGCGGTGGGTGCCCGTTGGGTTCACAGCGGCACCCGCACCAGCATCCGGCGCACGTGGTCGTCGGAGCGCGGCGTCAGCACCGCCAGCACCAGGATGCTGATGTCGTCCGCCGGGCGTTGGTCGTCGCGCTCCAGCGCCGCCGCCAGCAATTTGTCAGCCCACGACTGTGCCGCGCCCAGGCCCTCGTCGTACAGCCGCTCAACTTCTTCGGCCACGTTCAGCGGCTGGCCGCGCCGTGTTCCCGCCGTCGCCAGGCCGTCCGTGTAAACGACGATCCCGGTCTCTGGCCTCAGCGGAATCTGGTGGATGACCGGCTTGGTGTGGTGATATACCCCCACGGGCCGGCTGGCCTCCGACAAGGCCGTGATGCCTTCCGGCGTGAGCACGTAGATGGGATTGGGGTTATTGCGCGACAGCACCACCGTCTTCGAGACAAGGTCCACCGACACGATGTTCAGCGTCGCCTGCACCTTGCCGCCTTGCTGCGCATACAGATAGTCATGCGCCGCCCGCGCCGCAGCCCCATCGCGCACGCCCTCGGCCAGCAGGCTGATTGCTTTGCGCGCCACCAGGTTCGAGACCGCCTTGGCGCCCCGGCCCGTGTGCTGCCCGTCCACCAGCACCCACGACAGCCCGCCCGACGGGCGCTCGATCATCTCGACCGTGTCGCCCGATTCGCGACTCGCCCACTTGCGCACCTTGGAAACCGCGACCTGTATCTCCATGCTCACGACTTCTCAGCCACGATGAGCGTCACCGTGCTGCGCGGCAATTGTACTCGCTCCACGCGCGCCGCGAACCCGGCGGCCGTGTACCGGTCCACCACTGGCGCAAACCACCCCTCGGCCGATTGCCCTGTGACCCGGAACAGCCACGCCGCCCAGCGGTCCGCCAGCCCTGGTCCGATGATCTGCGCCGCCGGCACGCACACAAACACCCCTCCGCGCCGCAGCACCCGGTGAAATTCGGCGATGGCCGCCGGCTGCACCACAAACTCGGTGGGAAACGTGGACAGCAGGCTCTGAAAGCTCCCCGCGGCAAACGGCAGGGCAAACACGCTGGCTCGCGCCTGCGGCACCGGCCACTCGCGCGGCCCCAGCCGCCGCCGCAGCTTCCGGGCCGCCAGCCGCCCCATCGCCGGCGACAGGTCGATGCCCACCGGCTCGAATCCCAGGCTCACCAGGTCCAACAGCATGTTGCCCGTGCCGTGCGCGATTTCCAGCACCTGTTTGCCGCGCAAGTAGGGCAGGGCGGTGCGCTGCCAGGCCCGCCATTGGCCCATCGACACCGTCCAACTGACCAGGTCATAGGTCCACGCCAGTTGGTTATACAGCAGCCCAAAGCCCAGCCTCAGGCCGGCGCGCAGCAGCCGGAGCAGGGCGCCTTGTGTCTTCATAGCTCGCGAAACGTAATCAGCTCAACGCCTGCCGCGTTTAAGCGCTCGCGCAGGCCCGGCTGTGTCAGCGCCTGCAGCTCGTTTGTCCGCGGCCGATGATAGGAGGTCAGCCTGGGCAGCTCTGGATCGTCAAATGCCGGGTGGCACATGATCTCGGTTGTGCCGTCCGGCAGCGCGGCGAGGATGGCGCTCAGGCTGTCCGGCGAAGCTTCCGAACCATAGAACCCCGTTTCGAAGTGGTCTGGCCGGCGTATGGCGGCGGCCCGCGGGCTCTCCAGCACGCCCCGCAGTCCCGCCAGGGCAGCGGCCACCCGGGGTGATCCATCCGGCGTCCCCAACAATGCCGATGCCGCCTTCAGCGTGGTCAGCGGCATGCGCACGGCGCAGCCAAACTCGCCGGCCAGCTTGAGCATCACAGTGAACAGGACCGGCGTGAAGTATGACGTATGGTGGTGGCTGTCCAAGTGGCTGGGGGGCTGTTGCAGGGCGTCCGCGAACGCCTCGATCTGCGCCCGCCACTCGGCCTCGACCTCGCCCGGGTCCAGCTCGTCCGCGTGCGCCAGCAGCGCCTCGCGCCTGGGAAAGCTCCCGTCCTCGCCCAGCCGTGTGATCGACCGAATCGCCTCTGACGGCAGCCTGGGCCGCCCTTTGCTCAACACCAGATGCACGCCCAGACCCAGCGCCGGGCACTCGCTCCGAGCGGTATTCAATTCCTCCGCGGCCAAAGGGCAGTTCATCATCGCCGTCGTGGAGGTCACGATACCGGCCTGGTGGGCATGCCGTATGCCCCTGGACACAGCCGGTGCCAGGCCGTAGTCATCGGCATTGACAATCAATCGTCGCAAGATAATCCGCCTTCTGGTTTCTCGTCTCACCGCACCAGCAGCGGCATGAACAGCGTCGCCAGACCCAGGAATAGGCTGAAGCCCACCACATCGGTCACGGTGGTCACGATCACCGCCGAGGCCAGGGCGGGGTCCAGCCTCAAGGCCTTCAAGGTCAGCGGTACCAGGGTGCCTGCCATGCCAGCGGCCACCAGGTTGCCCAGCATCGCCAGCCCGATGACCAGCCCCAGCGCCGGGTTGCCGCGCCACAGCCACGCGCCGCCCGCCACCAGCAGGCCCACCACCGCGCCGTGCATGACACCGATGCCGGCCTCACGCAGCACCGCCCGCCGCGCATCTCGAAACTCGATTTCCCCCAGCGCCAGCCCGCGCACCATGATCGCCAGCGTCTGGGTGCCGGAGTTGCCGCCCATCCCGGCGACGATGGACTGGAACGCCGCCAGGATGGCCACCCGGGCAATCGTGCCCTCAAACAGGCTGATCACCCCCGCGGCCAGGAAGGCCGTCCCAAGATTGACTACCAGCCACGGCAGCCGCCGCCGCACCGACAGCCGCGCCGGGCTCCACACCTGCAAGTCGCTGTCGCTCACATTCGCCAGCCGGTAGATGTCCTCGGTGGCTTCTTCCTCGATGACGTCCACGATGTCGTCGTAGTTGATCACGCCGACCAGTTTGCCGCTGGCATCCACCACCGGCACCGCCAGCAGGTCATAGTGCTGCATCACCCGCGCCACTTCCTCCTGGTCGGTGCCCACCAGCACGGAAATCACCTCCCGGCGCATGATGTCGGCCATCGTGGCCGTGGGCGCGGCGACGATGATGTCGCGCAGCCCTACGATCCCAATCAGCACCCCCTCCCGATCGACCACATACAGGTAATAGGGCGTCTCGGCGTCACGCTGCAGGCCGCGCAGGAACTCGATCGCCATCTGCGCCGTGGTCTGCCGCCGCAGCGCGATGAAGTCCGACGTCATGCGGCCGCCGGCCGTGTCATCCGCATGGCCCAGCAGCGGCAAGACCTCGTCGCGGTCCTCCATCTGCGCCAACGCATCCGCCGCCTGCTCCGGCGAGAGGTCGCCCAGCAGGTCCGCTGCCTCGTCCGGGTCCATCTCGTCCAGCACGTCGGCCAGTTGCGCCGACGGCAGGTGCGCGGCCACCGCGGCCGCCTCCTCGTCCTCCAGCTCATCGAGCAGGTCGGCGGCGGGTCCCGAGTCCAGGTTGGTTAGGATTTCGGTCTGGTCGTCGTGCGGCAGATCGGCAAAGGCGTCTGCCCGGTCGGCGATGTGGAGGGTTTCCAGCGCCGCAATCGCCTCGGCAATCTGGTTCAGCTCCAGCGCGGCGCGCACGCGCTCCAGCACGCCGTCAATTTGCGTTTGCTCCATCGGCACCTCCAAAAGCAACGCGCCCCGCGCCGAAGGGCGAGCGGGGCGCGTCAGGAGGCGCACTCAGCGGCACATACGCGGCGCCGCTCACACTCCGGAAATGTCAAGCCGGCGCGGAGAGTCAGGGTCGGAATCGGCGGTCAAACTTGCATCCTCATTCATAGCCGCTGCATTCTACTGTGGCTGCACGTTGCAGTCAACAATTACGTTTGCCCTGTCGGCCGCTGCGCGTTCTCCCCGGACGCAACCAGCTCGGGATAATCGGCCGGCCGGCCCAACAGCGCCGCCAGCCGGTCGCGCCCTTCCTCGTCCACCAGCGCAATCACTTCGTCGCCCGCTTCCATCTGCGTCAGGCCGCGCGGCAGCACCATCTCCCCATGCCGCAGAATGCCGGAAATGATGCAGTGCTCCGTCAACGGCAGGTCCTTGATGGCCACTCCCACCGCCTTGGCCTCCGGATGGATCTTTTCCTCCACCAGCGAGTAATTCCCCCGGCGCAGCTTGAGCAGCGTCATCATATCGCCCAGCGACATTTCTTCCTCAATCAGCTTCGCCATCACGTCCGCCTGATTGAGCGACACATCCACCCCAAACTCGGGCGTGAACAGCCACGCATTGCGCGGATTATTGATGCGCCCAATGATGCGCCGGACCCCATACTGGAACCGGGCCAGCGACGCAATCACCAGGTTGTCGGCGTCGTTGGCGGTCACCGCCGCGATGACATTGGCGCGCTGGATGCCGGCTGCCACCAGCGTGGCGGGATTGGTGGGTTCACCCTCGATGATGGCTTCCGTCGGCAGTTCCCGGTGCAGGTTCAACAGCGTCTCCGGCCGCGCCTCCACCAGGCGCACTTCGTGGCCTTGGCTGATGAGCAGTGACGCCAGGTGCGACCCCGTCCGCCCGCCGCCCGCGATAATGACCAACATGGCGCTTAGTCCTCCTTCGCGTCGGCCAGCCGCGCGTGCAGCGCGGCGGCACCTTCCGCCGTCGCGCTGATCTGCAAAATATCGCCAGCCTGCAAGCGCGTTTCGGCGTTTGGCAGTTGCCCGCGCCCGCCGCGTGCCAGCGCCGCGGGTGCCGCCTCCTCGGCGGGCACCAGGTCGCCCAGCCGCTTTCCTTCCCAGCTTGGCGGCACCGTAATCTCATACAGCTGCACCTCCCCATTGCCGGCGGAATACACGCTCTCCATGCCGGGGTGCAGCAGCAACTGCTCAATCCGCGCCGCACCCCATGACGACGACGCGATGGTCTGCAAGCCCAGCTTTTCGTAGATTGGCCCGCGCATAGGGTCGTAGACCCGCGCTACCACGTGCGGCACTTTGAAGATGTCGCGGGCGACCCGTGCCGCCACGATGTTGGCGCTGTCGGAGCTGGTCACGGCCGCCAGCCCGTGCGCGGTCTCGATGCCCGCCCGCCGCAGCGCGTCGGCATCCAGCGCGTCGCCCTGGATCATGCGGCCCCGAAACTCCATGCCCAGCCGGTCAAACGCGCGCGCGTTGGCGTCGATGATGGCGACCGGGTGCCCCTGCTGCGTGATGGATTGCGCCAGCTCCATCCCCACCCGGCCGCACCCCACGATGATGATCGTCCCGTTCTTGCTATGACCCATGCGTCAGTCCTTCAGCTGGTAAGGCACGTCGGTGACGACCATGCCGCGCCGGAACAAGAGCGCCAGCCTCACCAGCAGCGCCGTCTGGTTGTGCAGGATGTTGTGCCACCAGCGCGAGGCCAGAAATTGCGGCATCACGACGGTAATGATGTCATCCTTCTGGCAGGCATCAATCCGGTCGAGATAGCTCAGCAATGGCTCGACAATCGACCGGTAATCCGATTGGAGTACTTCCAGCCGCATACCGTCGCCCCACTTCACCCACTTCTCGCGCAGCTTCTGCGTATCGGCTGGGTCGGTCTCCACGTACACCGCCGTCACATCGTTCGACAGCGTGCGCGCGTAATTCAAGGCTTGCAGCACGCCTCGGTGCACCCCGGCGATCGGCACCACCACCCGGTGGCGGCGGATGCGCGGTGGCGCCCCATAGTCCTCCAATGACAACTGCCCGGCCGTCTTCACATAGTGCCCGTGAATCTTCATGAACACCGCCACAATCGCGGGCAGCAGGATAATCACGATCCAGCCGCCATGCGTGAACCGTGTCATCACGATGACGCCCAAGACGACCAGCGTCGCGGCCGCGCCCACGCCATTCAGCAATGCCCGCCAGTGCCAGCCCGGCGTCCGCTGCCGGAACCAGCGCACCACCATGCCGGATTGTGACAACGTAAAGCACAGAAATACGCCAATCGCATACAGCGGCAGCAGCGCATGCGTGTCCCCGCGAAACGCCACGATCAGCAGCGAGGCCAGCACGCCCAGCAGCACGATCCCGTTCGAGAACACGAGCCGGTCGCCGATATTGGCCAGGGGCCGCGGCAGAAAACCGTCCCGGGCGATAAACGAACTCAGGCGGGGGAAGTCGGCAAAGGCTGTGTTGGCCGCCAGCAGCAGGATGAAGGCCGTCGCGACCTGCACCAGCACGTAGGCCCAGCCATTGCCCAGCAGGGCCCGCGCCATCTGCGACAGCACCGTCTCCCCATGCACCGGCGCCACGCCCAGTTGGTGGGCGACAAACGAGATGCCGATGAACATGCTGCCGAGAATGATGATCATGGCCACCAGGGTGCGCCCGGCGTTCACCGATTCCGGCTTGCGGAAGGCTGGCACGCCGTCCGCAATCGCCTCGATGCCGGTCAGCGCCGTGCAGCCCGCCGAGAACGCCCGCAAAATCAGGAATGTGCCCACCAACTGCGTGGGGGTGGCAATCTCGCCCGCGGCATATTCGATCGGCACCAGCGTGCCGGTGGCGACGCGCCACAACCCCAGCGCCAGCATGCCAAACACACTCACCACAAAGATGTAAGTGGGCACGGCAAAGATGCTGGCCGACTCGCGCACCCCGCGCAGGTTGATGATGGTCACGATCGCAATACAGGCAATCGCGACCGGCACCCGATACGGCAGCAGGAACGGCAGCCACGAGAACAGCGCTGCCACCCCCGCCGCGATGCTCACCGCCACCGTGAGGATGTAGTCAATCAACAGCGCCGCGCCCGCCACCAGCGAGGGCAGGGTGCCCAGGTTGTCTTTGGAGACGATATAGGTGCCGCCGCCCTTGGGATAGCTGCGGATGATCTGGTAGTAGGATGTGCCCACGATGAGCAGCAGCGCCGCGATGCCGACCGCGACGTTGATCGACAGGCCCAGCGCCCCCGACCCGGCCAGCACGAGGACCAACAGGATTTCCTCGGTTGCGTAGGCATTTGACGAGAGCGCGTCCGACGCAAAGACGGCCAACGCCTTGGCCTTGGTCAGCCGCTCGTGATGCGCTTGGGAAGTTGCCAGCGGGTCGCCGATCAGCAGGCGCCGCACATTGATCGTTGCCATTCAGGCTCCTAGCCTATGCCCCGCCGCCGATGCGCAGCGCCGAGGCAGCCTCCAAACCAGAGGCAAAACGGAATCAATTCTAATCCCCTGCCACCCCGCGTCAAGATGTCCAGGCAGACGTTTGCCTGACGCTTCAACCGGCCGCCGCATGGTAAAATCAAACCTTAGTCTGGGCTTCCGGCCCCGGTTATGTTACGGAGATGAATGTTGAAACGAGCCCTTAATCACGCCTTGCCCTTCCTGCTTGGCGGTTCCCTCGTCCTGCTGGACCAATACACCAAGGTGCTGGTGCGCGCCGCGGTGCCGCTCAATGGCACCTGGAGCCCCTGGCCCTGGCTGCTGCCTTATGCCCGCATTCTGCACATCGAGAACACCGGCGCCGCCTTCGGCATGTTCAAGAATGCCGGCCTGTTCTTCATGATCGTCGGCATCATCGTGTCGCTGGTCATCATCGTCTATTCGCTGCGCCTGCCGCCCGGCCACACCTGGATGCGTATTGCCCTGGGCATGCAGTTGGGCGGGGCGCTCGGAAATCTGATCGATCGCATCCTCTTTGGGCCGGTGACGGACTTCATCAGCTTGGGCAACTTTGCCATCTTCAACGTCGCGGACGCCAGCATCAGCGTGGGCACCGCACTGCTGGCGCTGCTCATGCTTGTCGAAGCACGCGCCGAACGCCGCCAGGCCGATACGGGTTCGACCCTCCCGCCCGTCGACGTGGGTGAAGCCTCCTAAACGTGGGCGAACGCGTGGTGGTGCTCACGGCGGCAGGCGGCGGCGAACGGTTGGACAAGCTGGTCGCCGCCGAACTGCCCGATCTATCGCGCACCCAGGTCCAACGGCTCATCGAGGACGGCTTTGTCGCTGTTGAAGCCCGGACGGTAACCAAGCCCGCCCAGCGGCTCACCGAGCCGGCCAGCATCGTTGTTCGCATCCCGCCGGCCGCGCCCAGCGCCAACCAGCCGGAAGATATCCCCCTCCACATAGTCTTTGAGAACGACGACCTCCTCGTCATCGACAAGCCGGCTGGCATGGTGGTGCATCCCGCCGCCGGTCACTTTGCCGGCACCCTGGTCAACGCCGTGCTGGGGCATGCGCCCGATCTGGAAGGAGTGGGCGACGAGCAGCGTCCCGGCATCGTTCACCGGCTCGATAAGGACACCTCCGGCCTCATCGTCGTGGCGAAGACCAGCGCCGCCCACCGCGATCTTCAACGCCAGTTCCGCGAGCGCACGGTCGAGAAGACCTATCTCGCCCTGTTGGACGGGCACCCGCCCACGCCCACCGGCCGCATCGAAGCCGCCGTGGGCCGCGATCTGCGCAACCGCAAACTCATGGCCGTCGTGCCCGACCAGCGCGGCCGGGCAGCGGTGACCGAGTACCGCGAGACCGCCCGCTACACCCAGCACAGCCTCGTCGAAGCGCACCCGCTCACCGGCCGCACCCACCAACTGCGCCTCCACTTCGCCTACCTCAAATGCCCCATCGTCGGCGACACGGTCTACGGCCGGCGCGCACCCAGCCTACCCCTGCGCCGGCAATTCCTGCATGCGCATCGGCTGGGCTTTCGCCTGCCCGGGGGCGGCCGGCCCTGCCGCTTCGAGTCGCCCCTGCCGCCCGAGTTGCAGTCTGTCCTGGATTTGCTTGCCCGGTAGCCAGTGGTACAATTGTTCGCATTCCTAGTCAGGAGCAGCCATGCGTGAAGTGACCGTCGCCACCGTGCAAATGAAGCCGAAGCTGGGCGAGCCGGAAGAGAATCTGGAGAAAATGTCGGATCTGGTGGCCAAAATCGCGGGCCAGCAGAAGGTGGACCTGATCGTCTTTCCCGAGCTGATCACGACCGGCTATGAGTGCGGTGTGCGCTTCACCGACCTCGCCCAGCGGGTGCCAGGCGTCTCCGTCAACGTCATGGCCCAGCGCGCGCAGGAATTTGGCGTCCACATTGCGTTTGGTCTGCCCACCAAGGAGAAGGTGGAATCCATCATCTTCAACTCGCTGGTGCTCATCGGGCCCGACGGCGAGATCATTGGCGAATACCGCAAGGTGCATCTTAAGGGCGAGGAGCGGATGGCCTTCCGGTCCGGCTTTCGCTTCCTGACTTTTGAGTGCCAGTTTGGCATGGTGGGCCTGCTCTCGGGCTACGACATCGCCTTTCCGGAGGCGGCCCGCACCCTGGCCCTGGAGGGAGCCGAACTGCTCATCTGCAGCGCCAATTGGGAGAAGCCGCATCGCGACGAGTGGCGCACCTATGTGCTGGCCCGCGCCTACGAGAACGCCCTGTTCGTGGCCGGCGCCAACCGCGTGGGCGACGACGTCACCTACTCCTTCTTCGGCGACTCGATGATCGTCGGCCCGCGCGGGCAGGTCTATGCCACCATGTCCGGCGAGGTGGACCCCAAGACCAACGAGCCCGCCGAGGGGTGGTGCGTGGCGCGCCTTGATCTGGGCGAGGTGCGCCAGCGCCGCGAAGAATTCCAGACCCTCCAGAACCGCGAGCCCGACACCTACAAGGCCATCGTCCGCAAGTATTAGCGCGCGGTGCGCCCCGTGGCAGAAGCGGCCTCGTCCTCCCGCCACTTGGCTACCTCCACCCTTTGGGCGGGGGCCATCTGGATCGCGCTGGCCATGCTGCCCGTCCCGGCGACAACGCTCATTGGGGTGCCCTTTGCGGTCTATGCCCTCATCGGCGGGCTGGCTGCCGCGCGCCAGGGTCGGGCGCAGACGGACCCCGTCGCCGTGCGGCGCGCGCGGTGGGGCATGCGCCTCGGCTGTGCCGGCTTTGTCTACTTGACCCTGTTCTACTTGGTTGCCGGCGGCATTATCTTGGCCGGTCTCATCGCCGCACTCCGTGCGGCCCTGCAAGGTACACCATGAGCTTCGACAACGGACTGATTGACCTTCGCAGCGACACCGTCAGCCAGCCGACGCCCGCCATGCGCCGCGCCATGGCCGAGGCGGAAGTCGGCGACGATGTTTTTGGCGACGACCCCACGGTCATTCGCCTGGAGGAGCGCGCCGCCGCCCTCACCGGCCACGCCGCCGGCCTGTTTGTCGCCTCGGGCACGATGGGCAACCTGGTCGCCATGCTCACCCATGCCCAGCGCGGCGCCGAAGTCATCCTGGGCGCGGATAGCCACATCTATCTCAATGAAGTGGGCGGCCTGGCCGCCCTCGCTGGTATGCAGGCCTGCCCGATTCCCAATCAGCCCGATGGCACCCTGCGCCTGGAGGATATCGTCGCCGGCATCCGCGAGGAGGACGTGCACCATCCGCGTACCCGTGTGGTCTGCCTTGAGAACACCCAGAACATCTGCGGCGGCGTGCCGCTCCCGCCGGCCTATATGCGCGCCGTCGCCGACCTAGCCCACGCCCGCGGCCTCCGGCTCCACCTGGACGGCGCCCGCCTGTTCAATGCCGCGGTGGCCCTCAGCGTCGCCGCCTCCGACCTGGCTGGCCCAGCCGATTCGGTCATGTTCTGCCTGTCCAAGGGCCTCAGCGCGCCGGTCGGGTCCGTCCTTTGCGGCCCAGTTGATTTCATCGCCGAGGCCCGCCGCTATCGCAAGCAGGTGGGCGGCGGCATGCGGCAGGCGGGTGTCCTGGCCGCCGCTGGCCTCGTGGCGCTCGACACCATGATCGAGCGTCTGGAAGACGACCACGCCCATGCGCGCCGGCTCGCCGCCGGCCTACGCGGCTTGGCGGCCCTGGAGTTTGGCCCTGCCGAACCAGCCACCAACATGGTCTACTTCGACCTTCGCCCCAGCGCGCCCCTGTCGGCCGAGCAGTTGATCCTTCATCTGCGCGGCCACGGCATCCTCGTGGAAGGTGGTTCGCGCTTCCGCTTGGTCACGCACGCCTGGGTTTCAGCCGACGACGTGGACAAAGTCATCGCCGCCTTTCGCCAGGTGCTGGCCTGACGCGCGCCGCGCCCCGGCGTCACAAGCTAGTCAATTGTTGACGCCCCCGCTTTCTTATGGTATATTCTCGCGGCGCTGCCCTGGACCCGTGGTGTAGCGGCCAAACATGCGGCCCTGTCAAGGCCGAGATCGCGGGTTCGAATCCCGTCGGGTCCGCTGTAGACTAAACGCAGTAGTTTGTACAGGTCCGGGGGCGGCTGGATCGCCTCCACCTTCGGACCGCTGACATACACTCTTTCAAGCATGGCTTGGAGGAGTGTTTTCTTTTCCCGTTCGTTCGCCACGGACCACAGCCGGGGCAGGTCGGTCAGCAGCCGGGCGGCGCGGGCCACGTCGGGCTGGGCGACGGGGCGCAGGGACTCCAGCTCGGCGCGGGCCTCGGCGCAGGCCAGGTCGTACTCGGCGCGGGTGGACAGGCTCTCGATGTAGAGCTCCTGGGCGCGCTTGATCTTGGCTTCCGCGCGAGCCCGGCGGCGCTCGGTCGAGTCTCCTTCCAGGTTCTCGGCCGCGGCGGCGGCGACCGCGGCCTGCCAGTGGTCGGGCAGCTTCAGCGCCATCAGCAGGCCGGCGACCGCGTCCTCCAGCTCGCTGGCGCGCTGGTAGCGCTTCTGCGGGCAGGCGCCGCCGTAGTCACGGTCCACGTCGCGGTAGTAGCGGTATTCGTGGATGACCTGGGCGCGGTGGGCGCGCCGGCAGTGCCAGCAGTAGACCAGGCCGGCCAGGGGATAGGTGCGCACGCGCGGGTTCGGCTTGCGGGGGGCGGCGCGGGCGCGGCGGCGCACGGCCTGGCACTTCTCGAAGAGCGCCTCGCTGATGAGGGGCGCGTGGCGGCCGGTCAGGACTTCGCCCCTGTACGTCACCTTCCCGCAGTAGAACGGGTTGCGCAGCATCGAGCGGACGGTGTCTTTGCTGAACGGGATGCTGCCGCGCTTGCCTTTGGTGCGGTGGCCGGCGGCGTTGAGGAGATCGGCGATGTCCAGGTCCGTGCGGCCGCCCTTGGCGTACTCGGTGAAAGCCATCACGGCGCCGGGCGCGGCCGCCGGATCCGGCTCGGCGTCATCGGGCACGTCGTCGCGGCCGCTGGTCTTGTTCCGGTAGCCGAACGGCAGATCCCCGTTCCAGTAGCCCTTCTCGGCGCGCTCGCGCTTGCCCTTCTTCGTCTCGGCGCTCAGGTTGTCCAAATACCACTCGGCGAAGGCGGCCAGGAGCGTCAGCAGCACCTTGCCGATGGGGGTGGTGAAGTCGAACTGCTCGGTGGCGCTGGTGTAGGCCACGCCGAGCTCATTGAACTCGCGCAGGTACATCAGGATGTCGGTGATCGAGCGGCTGAAGCGGTCGAGTTTGTGGGTCAGGACCACGTCGGCCTGACCGCGCCGCACGGCCGCGATCATCTTCTGGAAGCCGGGGCGCTGGTCGTTCTTACCGGACGATGAGGCCTTGCGGCGCCGGCGGGGGAGGGGGGCCGGCTGCTGGGCCGCCTTCTCGTCTGAGCCGAAGGCCCCCTGTGGGTCGGGGTCGCGGAAGACGGCGGCGACCGTCCAGCCGCGCTGCTCGGCGAAGGCCAGACAGATCTTCAGTTGGGCATCGAGGCTGTGGCCCTCGCGGGCCTGTTCTTCAGTAGAGACGCGGAGATAGACGGCGACACGCAGGTGGGATGATGCGTTGAACAGCGACATGGGACAGGCGCCTCATGGCCGTACCGGTGGCCGGCCGCGAACACCTCAGCTCGCGGTCGTGGGGCTATCATAGGCACCTATCTCCTCCAGCGCAACCCGCCGGATGATGGCGGCCAGCGCTTCAACCAGGGCAGGGGGCGGGTCGCCCGGCACATCCAGACTCAGCGCCTGCGCGGGCGTGTAGCCTTGCGGGGGCAAGATCAGCGGCCGCCGGACCGTGTTGATGGCGCCGGCGCCGACCCGCGCCGTCAACGTCGCCTCCGGCGGGAAGGGCGGGGGGCTCGATCCTCGTCGGGCGTGCGCACGTCCATGTCCAGCCCCCACTGCTCGTAGATCAGCAGGCGCTTGCCGTAGCGCTCGTACTCAACGGCCGTCATCAGCACGTGGTGCTCGCCGGCGTGGTCCTTGCCGGCGACCTCGTACGCCAGGCGGCCCAGGCGCTGGCCGGCTTCCATGCCCGACCCGAACAGGAAGTCCAGTTCGACCACGCGCCGCACGGGGAAGGACAGGCCCTCGTTACCGACGCTGGAGATGACGACCGTGTCGTTCGCCTCGATCACGTCGAGCGGCGCCTTGGTCTTGCCCTGAACGAAGGGCACGTCCAGGAGTCTGGCGGCGCGCTCCCCGATGGCCAGCCGGAAGGTGAACACGAACGTCTTGCCGTCCGCGGGCCGGGCGCAGATGCGGCGCGTGAGCTTGAGCTTCTCGTCCTCGTCCTTGACGATCCAGACCGTCACGCTGGGGCGCTGCACGTCCTTCACCGGCCAGTCATAGCCGACCGGGAAGCCGCACAGGGCGGGGATCAGATCCTCGTTGCCGTCCTCGCGGCGGGGCGTGGCCGACAGGCCGATCCGGGCGGACGCTTTCACAAGCGCAGCCGACTCGATGGCCCAATCCGCCGGCATGTGGTGGGCCTCGTCGAAGACGACCAGCGACCACTCCCGGTCGAGGTGCTTGCGGGCGCCGGCGTACGTGCTGACGGTCACTTCGTGGTGGATCCCGTCGCTCAGGAAGAGCTGCACGCGGGCGCGCCACTGATCCACCAGAGACCGGCGCGGCGCGAGCACGAGCTTGGGGCCCTTGAGCTCCGCGAAGGCTTGGAGGGGCAGGTAGCTCTTGCCGGTCTGCGGGAAGGCGAAGACGGACACGGCGCCGGTCTCCAGGAAGCGCTGGAAGTCGCGGGCCTGGTGCGGACGCAGGGTGAAGGCCGGCTCCTGGCGCTCGTCGCGGGCAATGTGATGCCGCGGATCGCGGCGCAGTTCGGCGGGGACGGGCTGGGGCGTGAAAGGCAGGAA
Organism: uncultured Anaerolineales bacterium; assembly: GCA_964497615.1. Lineage (GTDB taxonomy): Bacteria > Chloroflexota > Anaerolineae > Anaerolineales > UBA6663 > CAZCEC01. The sequence goes on from CAZCEC010000005.1 coordinate 131,113, forward strand.
GCCCTCGTCGCGGATGATGCGGCGAAGCACCTCGAAGCGGCTGCGCGGCCTCAGGATGAGGCGGTTGGCGACTCGCTGCCTGATCGTCCTAGACCCGCCCAGGCGCGCGGCGGCGGTCTCAGGGTCGCCCTGGGTGATCGTGAGCGTGTTGCCGTCCAGGGTGGCGTTGAACGCGGGTGCCTGGAAGCCGAGCTCGGATGCCAGCCAGCCGGGCAGGGGGTTGATGAAGTGGATGAACTTAGTGACCAGGTAGACCGAGTAGGCGCCGATGTGACGAATGGGCCAGCCGGCGCGGAAGCCCAGGAATCGCGGCACGATCAGCTCGTACTTGCCGTCGCCCAGGGGCCGGGTGAGATAGGGCCGCTCCATGAACTCGCGCACGAGCGACTGGTCGAAGTCGGCCAGGCCGCCGACGCGCTGCGCCTGCTCGAGGGCGGCGGTGAGCTGCTCCTGGGCCTTGGCGGCGGCGGCGATCAGGGCGTCCAGGTCGGCGAGGCCGCGGCGGGTGGAGTCTTGGGCGTGGATGAGATGGGTGGCGAGGTCAGGCATGTCTATAACTCGATGACGTCGAAGCGGGTGGGTGGCGGCGGCGCGCCCAGGCCGTGGCGATCGTCGGGCTCAGGCTCGGCCGGGTGCAGCTCGCTGTAACCGTCCCAGCAGCCGTCGCAGAAACCCTTGCCGGGGCCGGTCCTGAAGCGCTGGCCTTCGCCACCCTTACGGGTATCTTCGACCTTCACGCCGCAGTCGTAGCAATAGCCTTGTGTGCCACGGTGCTCCAGGCACAGGTAGCGGCTGGTGCGGGCGTCCAGGTAGTTCTCGCAGCAGGGCCGGCCGGGCTCGGTGCAGCCCGGAATGGCGCAGGCGTGGAGGCGGGCCTTCATCAGGCTGTCAACGTTCTGGCGGCGGCGGTCGGTGCGGCGGGACATTAGAAGTTCTCGGCCAACTCCTGAACGGCGCGCTCGGGCTCTAGCCAGCGCACAGGCTTGCCAAGTGACCGGGCGTAAGCAAGCTCTCGGCGGGTACTCTCACCGATGTAGCCGCCGACATTCAACACCAGCACCTCGTCGGCAAGGTCGATCTTGCGCAGGTGCAGCTCGTCGAGCATGGCCTTGACCCGCTCGTACTCTTCGCGTGGCAGGTTGCCGAAGTGCTCGTCATCGGTTCCTGAGGCCGCGCCGATGCTAAGGACGATCTTCCCGGCCAGAGTCTCAGCCAGGCTGGCGCGCTGGAACTCGCGCCAGAAGCGGGTGGAGCCGCACAGGCAGACGATGCGGGGGCGCTCGGTCGGCTGCTCCCCGTTCATACGCAGCTCATTGTCCAGGGCGGCGGCGATAAGCGCGCCGGCTTTGATGAGCCGCGTCAGGCGGCCATGCTTTTCGCGCTTGTCCCATTCCGGCGCCCACGGCCAGGCGTCGCAGCCATCTTCGTCCAGCACAACAGAGCAATCGGTGTCGTGCACGGCATAGCAGGCGGCGGCAATTTCGAGCTCAAAGCCGTCATGCTGGCGGTCGTGCTCGGCGGTGAAGCCTTCCTGCACCACCTGGCGGCGGCGTTCTTCGGCGATGTAATCCAATGCGTTCATGGGCAAAACTCCTATGGGCTTGTGGATGCAATGTCAGACGGGCGCTGGCGGAACAGCGACCGGAAGAGTGCGAGATCTTCGGGGGGCGGCTGGTGGCGCTTGGAGAAGTCGATGCGCCGGACAGACGGCGACGGCGGCTCAATCGGACGGCTGCGCCAGACGCCGGCTGCCACATAAGCACGAGCCTGGACAAGGGTGAATGACCCGTCGTGGCGGTGCGCCAGGACTCGGTTACATGGCTTGCAGACCCACCAGACGTCGAGGGGATGGTCGTACCCCTTCCAATGATGGGCCACGATGTGGAGGCGCTTACGCCGGCAAATCTGGCAACGATTAGGGCGCACGAGCTTGCCAGTCTTGACGGCGTAGCTCACCGCGTAGTGCGCGGCCTGGCGAGACGCTTCACTAGTTTTCACTTGTGAAATCCTTCCGTTATACTAAAGGAACCGTGTGTTAGCTCTGCGCAGCGGCTGATGGCAGCGGATGGTAGGCGGACCGGATTCTCGCCACTGCCGTCTCGATGGTTGGATGCCGTTCATACATTCTGCCCTCGCGCGCGTGCCGCTGATGGAACATGAGCTCCACGATGCCCGGCGCTTTGCCCTTCAGGTCGCAGCGCAGGCAGCGGTCGTGACATAGCACGACCAGGCGTGTCAGCTCGTCGCTGTCGAAGGTGGACAGGTGACGATCCAGGTTGAAGACAATCCATCGCGGATTGGTCCAGTCCACTTTCCGGAGCGACGTGTAGTTCAGGTGGTAGATGCCCGCGAACAGGTCGCCTAGCAGGTTCGCCACGGCCTCGCCGAGCGGCGACATCTCGCCAACCTTCCAAGTCTCGTTTGCTCTGATCCAGTCGGCGCCTGAGAAGGTCGGCAGGGCCTTGAAGTATTCATCCACGGTAGTTGGATTGATTTCGTCATCCATTGTCAGGTTCCTTCAAAGTCGCCATTTCATTTCCATTTCCACAGGCCCAACGCGCCGCGGGCGGGAATGGGCCTGGGCAGGGGCATGATGTCGTCCAGCACCCAGGCAAAGCGACCAGGCGCATAGTCGCCAAAGCTTCGCTCCGGCTCAGCCGGGGGGATGGTCACCCACTCCGGCGCCGGCAATTCTTCCGAGAGAGACACCATCAGCGGCGCGTCCGCCTGTTGGACAGGAAGCTGGTGGCTGCGCTCGTGATCCGAAATGGGAAAGACTCCGACCAAACGGCAGGTCGCCACGACCGCGCCCAGCGGCAGGTTGTGGGCGTAGAAGCCGTGCGGGGCCAGGGCGGTGCTGAAGGGCCGGTCGTGGCACAGCAGCCGCGCCGTTTTTGGGAACGTCTTGGCGGCGTGGATGGCCAGCGGGCCGCGATAAGAAGTAGACCAGGACCTGGTCTCGATGCGCTTCGCGCCGATGGTCACCAGCGTGGCCCACGGTTGGGTGAGCGTGAGAGCGATCATGGGCCGGGAAAAACCGTGGTGGCCGGGACGGACACAATGCCAGGCCGCGCCACGACTGGAAGATAAGCGCGGTACCCCGGCAGGCTGGGTGGCGGGGTGCAGGGCTCCGGCGTGGCGGTGGGGACGGGGTCAATCCCTGCGGTTGAGGCCACGCTCGGGCACACGTCGGCGCCCGCGGGCGCCGGCAGCGCGAACGCCAGCGCAATAAGCAGAACGATCAGGCAGAGTCTGGCTGTGGTCTTCATGGCAGTCTTCCTTCCTATGATGTTGCTTTGACAAGCTCAATCACCCACACCCACGGGTTTGACGCCCAGGGCGCGCGCTTGCCGTTGATCGCGTTCCACACGTGGGCGAAGTAATCGCGCGGGTCGAGGCGGCTGAACAGGGCCGGCAGCGCGCCGGTCTCTTCGATGGCGTCGCGCACCGTAATGGCCTGCAGGCGCTCGACGCGCACGGCCTTGATCTCCAGCGTGAGCCGCGAAGCCCAGCGGGGCATGTGCATGGGCGAGCGCCATTTGGGCGCGTCGTCGTTTCCGCGTGCGTCCTCAGCCGGCCACTGGCCTGGGTAGTCGGTGCAGTCCTCGGGCAGGTCAGCACGATACTCGATGTGGCAATCTCGCAACTCCGCCGGCTCGTCCGGGTTGGGCCACACCGCGCCCCACGTCTCGCGCACCCATAGGCGGTCGCCGCCTCTGCCAAACCGGCATCGAACGACATGGCCGTGATTGGGATTCACCGTGTCGAGCGTGATCCACTCATCGGGCACCCTCATGGGCAAAACGTCCAGCGGCTGATAGCGCCACACTCGCCGCGTCTGCGTCTTGCGGCCATCCAGGATGGCGCGCACCATCGGGCCGCTGAACAGGATGGGGCGCTCTTTCATGCCAGCCTCCTGAACGGATCCATGCCGGCGCGGCGCAGGACGCCAAGCAGATCGTGGAAGTGGCAGGCCTGCCGGCGGCCGAGCGTGCGGAGCGAGACGGCGATAGCGCGCTGGTCGGGCGTGCGGGCGTGGAACTGGGCCCAGGCCTGCAGGACGCCGCGGACGATCAGCAGCTCGCGCGGCGAAAGCCGCTCGCGGCGGCGCAGGCGATCCATGGCGCGGGCGGCGCGCGGGAAGCGGCGGCGCAGCTCCTTCCAGTCGGCCAGCATGTCGCCGGCGTGGTTGAAGCGCACCGGGAGGTGGTGGGTCCGGACGATCCAGGGCAGGCGGCCGGCACGGCGTGTTTTGCGCAGCCAGAAATCGACGGACTTCGCGGGAGCGTGCATCATTGGCCCAATGCTCGCGGCGGTGAGGCCGGCGGCGGCAGCCAGCACGACGAAAGCCTGGGCGGCGGGCGTGGGGATGACGCGCGACTGACCGGCGCCGCCCTTGCCGTGCCAGGCGGTCAGTTGGAAGCCGGGCCGGGTGGCGTCGGAGCGCAGCACCCACCAGTTGCCCCAGCGGACCGCCGGCAGCCGGCCGTCGTGGATGGCCTGGTTGGCCATGCCGCGCGCGTTGCCGTGCCAGTCCTCCACCTGGCTCGGCGTCCACCACGCATCGTTCCACAGCTCGCGCCGGCGCTGGACCAGATCGCGGACGCGCTGCCAGAATACGCGGTCGGCGATGTACTTGTGCGCGCCGCGCGCCGCCGTGCCGCGGCCGATGTTCTCGAACTTGAAGTAGATCCAGTGGAGCGGGTTGACGACCCAGCGGAGAAGGGTGAGCCGGTCAATCACGCGCACCTGGCGCACCATGCGGCCTTCACAGGTGAAGGGCAGGAAGCGGGCCGGGATGATTCCGCGGTCCATCAGCTTGATGATGGTGTGGGAGTCAATGCCCAGGCCGTTGGCGACCTGGTTGCCGGTCAGGATGTCCGGCGCCTTGCTCGGCGGGGTGAGGTGCAGGTCGCGCTTCCAGCGCAGGCGGACGGCCAGGGCGGTGCGGCCCAGGACGCGGCCCATCTCTTCCTCGGATAGCCGGCCCAGGTTGCGGCGCAGGTAGTCGTCTTCCGACTCGGTCCACTTCAATGAGCGGCCGCGCTCGTTGCCGCGGGCGGCGACCACGACCAGGCGCTTGTTGTTCGTGCGCGCGGCGACGACGGCGGGATCCGCGCCGGCGGCGAGCTGGCCGTGGACGGCGGCGGCTTCGACCAGGGCGTCAAGGTCGGCTGCCATCTCAGTACCGGCGCTCCGGCGCCGTTTCAGCGATCGTGAGCGGCTGGGCGTGCGCGCCGCGGATCAGGCGGGTGATGAGCTCCACGCCGGGGCAGCCCTGGCAGGCGCCATGCACGTCGCGCACATTGCAGCCGCCGCAGGTCTCCTCGGCGGCGTGGGTGATGAGGGTCCAGGCCGGCTCGGGCACGCGGCCGCGCAGGGTCTCGGTCTTGATGTCGCAGCCGTCGCACATGGCGCGGGCAGCGGCCCGGACGGCGGGCCACTCAGCTCTGGCTGAACCGGCCGGCAGGCCGTGCCCGGTCTTGTCCTGGGCGTAGGCCAGGGCCGGCGCGAGGCCGGGAAGCGCGGGAGGCTGGGGGGCGCTGGGTACAGCGCGGCGCGGCGGGCGGCCGCGGCGGCGGTTGACGCGCGACTTGGGATCGCCGAACTGCGCGGCGAGCTTGGCGCAGGCGGCGACAATGGCGTTGTTCGTCGCGCCCTGCTCGGACAGGCGGCGGGCCAGCTTCACGCGAGCCTCGGGTTCAGGGATGAGCATGAGGGCGTCGGCCACTTTGTCCGACACGGGGAACTTGCCCTCGGCGATGAGCTGCTGGATCTCGTCATCGAGCTGGAGGAGCCTGAGCCGGAAAGTGATGCGGGACAGGTTGACACCGGAGCGCTCGGCGATCTCCAGGCGCGTCAGGCCTTCGTCCAGCAGGCGCTTGAAGTGCAGGCCTTCGCTGATCGGGTCCACGTCGAAGCGGACGCCGTTGGCGGCGGCCATGGTCAGGTACTGGCCGGCGCGGTCTACGCTGACGATCTCGGCCTTGAGCGGCGGGCAGTCGTCGCCGAGAAGCCGGGCGCCGGTGAGGCGCATGTTGCCGTCCACGACGTAGTAGCTGCCGGCGGCGCCGTCGGGCACGACGACGAGCGGGTGGATGACGCCTTTCGTGGCGCGGATGCTCTTGGCCATGGCGCGGGCCTCGACCATGGGGTAGAAGCGGCGCATGTTCTCCGGGTGCGTCTTGAGCTGGTCCAGGCGCAGGTAGACCAGGCTGCCGGCGGGCGCGGGGGGCGCGGGCTGACGGTTGCGGTGCTTCTTCATGTCGACTCCCATCCAGGCTTGAAGGGCTTGGCTTCGCCGGTCTCGACTTCCTTGACGTAGGTCTGGACGTAGGCGAGGCCGGTGTGGCCCAGGGCGTTGGCGACGGCCAGGGGATCGCGTTCCTGTCGGTAGCGCTCGGTGCCGTACGTGTGGCGCAGGTTGTGCGGGCTGATGCGGCGCGCGATGCCGGCCGTCTTGGCGTAGTCCTGCAGGAGCTGGTAGACGCGGATGCGCGTGACGGACCGCCCTTCCCCGTCCCACGATCCAAGGTTCCCAGGAACCTTGGTTCCTGGGATCGTTGGACGGTGCGGCGGCCATAGGGGGCGGGTGTCCGCCGTGTCGCCCAGCCGCAGATCTGCGGCGACGGCCCAGGCGTACACGTGGCCGACCACGGACGAGTCGACGACCACGGCGCGCCGCTTGCCGCCCTTGCCGTCCAGCACGTGGACGATGCCGGCGCCGTCCGGGCGGACCTCGACGTCGCCGGCGCGCAGGGCGCAGGCCTCGCTGACGCGCAGGCCGGAGCCGGCCAGGAGCGAGAACAGGGCGCGGTCGCGCGGGTCGTGGATCGCGTCCAGGAGGCGCGCGACCTCGGCGGCGGACAGGGCGCGGTCCTTGCGGGTGGGGCGCGAGGTGTCCTTCACGTCGGCCAGCCACTCGTTGACGCGCGTCTCGCTGACCCAGGGCTCGCCGGTGTCGGGCGCGCGGTCGAACACGGCCGCCTCGGCGATAAGCCAGCGCAGCCACAGGCGCACGGGGTTCAAGTGGTTGTTGACCGTTGAGGCCTTGTACGCGCCCGACTCTTCCTGCTGGCGGGAGCGTTCGCCGTACTCGCGCAGCTCGTCGGGGCCGATCTGGGCGGTGATGTTGATGCCGCGGCCGGCCAGCCAGATGCAGAAGTTCTTCAGGTGCAGCCGGTAGTTCTCGACCGTGGACGGCCGGCGCTTGCGGGCGACGATCTTCAGCCAGGCGAGGGCGGCGGCTTCGATGCCGCGAAACTGGCTGTCGCGTCTCGCACGGGCGGCTACGATCTCCTGCCTCTGGGGTTGCGGTAACAAGTTCATGTCGTCTTGACCAGTTCTTCCAGGACGGCGGCCTGGGCCAGCAGTACCTCGCGCTCGCGCGCGTGGCTCTCGTACTTCACGATGCCGTACGCGTTGAACAGGTGCGCTTCGAAGGCGAACCTGGAGGCCTCCTTGCGCAGCGCGGCGGCGCCGGCGCGCAGGGCGCTGGCGGTTGTGCGCTTGCTGGTGCGCTTGCGTTTGCGGTCCATGGTCAGCCCTTCACCCGTCGTGGCGCGATCTTGTCGGCGGCGCGGCGCAGACTCTTCACGATCGCGCGCTGCTGATTGACCAAGGGCCTAAGAGTCCCCTGCTGTATGGCGTTCTGGACGGCGTGCTGCTCGAGCTCCCAGGCGGCGCGCTCGAGCCGGGTGGCCTGGGCGCGCAGTGTGGCGGCGAGGATGTGGCGGTTCATCGGAATACCACTCCGCTATCGCTCCGGGTACTGCGTGAATTCCGCTCGCTGGGCAGCAGGCTCAACTGGCGTGAGTAAAAGTGCTGCATGGCCAGGTTCTCGATGCGGCGCGCGCGGTCCATCATTTGCGCAGCCTGGGACCGCAGCCGGCCGACGGCCTCGTCGACTTCGCCTGGGCTGCTCGGGATGAAATAGCCGCCGTTATCGGCGACGACCAGCAGGCCGGCGTCGTTGGCGGCGTGCACGAGCTGGCGCAGGCGGCGGTCGCCATGCCGGCCCAGGTCCAGCGCGGCAGCCAGGTCGCGAGCCGTAAGGGCATTGGCCTGGCCGCGGGCGTGCTCGGACAGGTAGGCGTGGAAGTCACGCACCTCGTCGCGCTCGGGCTCAGTCGGCTTCATCGATGCCCTCCAGGCCGTCGCCGAGGAAGTCGGCGCCGAACATCAGGGCGACCGGGTCCACCTGCATGCCCTGACACAATGGGCAGACGACCGTGTCGCTGCCGGCCGACACGATCAGCGCGCCCTGGCCGCGGCAGCGCGGGCATGGGTGCTCACGCATCACGTCGAGGCGGGCCAGCATGGCTTCGGTCCGGGCGCGTCGCTCCGGCTCGGTGGCGGGCGGCAGGATTGGGTCGAGCGACTCGGCCGCCTTGAGACCGTGATCCGCCAGGGTGCTGCTGAGATTGCGCAGGACGCGGGCGGCCGGACGTTTCCAGTTCATGAGAACTCCTTGAGGTCCCAGGCAATGTCGGGTGGGTAGCCGCGGCGGCGGCGTTCCTTGCCGGCGGCCGGCATGAGCGAGAAGAAACGCGCGATCGCGCCGAACTCGACGGCGGCCTGGCGCAGGTTGCGCTTGGACGAGCGGCCGCTGGCGAAGGCGCGCCAACTGCCCTTGACCTCGATCACCCACAACTCGCCGGAGCGGGTCTTGCCGACGATGTCGGGCGTGTAATTCCCGCCCGTCAGGTGCAACACGAAGGGCTCGTACCAGACGCGCTCGAAGTGCTGCGCGGGCACCCACTCCAGCCAGGCGCGCTCTTCCAGGCGCGACTTGACCCGCCGGCCGTTGATGACCAGCAGTTCACGCTCGCGACCCACCCTGCCCCGCACGCGGCCATTGGCCGGCGCAAGTTCTGGATTGAGGGCGATCACATCGGGTGAGAGTGGCAGGTCTGACAGAGTCACTGGACGCTCCGGGCAAAAGAAACGCCACAGGCCCGCGCAGTTGACGGCGGACCTATGGCGTTAGGGAGACAAGCTCAGGCGTGCGAGTGCGCCTGGTCGTGCTCGTGTGCGTCGGCGTGCGAGTGGGCGCCGTGGCCGTGGACGTGCTGCTCGACCACGAGGGCGTTGAAGTCTCCGCCCACCAGCTCCGCCAGTTCCTGGAGCTCGTCCAGGATCTGCTGGCTGGTGCCGGGCATCTTGCTGGCGTCGACCTTGAGGTCGCCGGTGTCGGTGACGGTGATCTTGAGCTGTTTCTTGGCCATCTCGGTCTCCTTACCTATAGCTCGTCAATACAAACTCGCCCTGGGTCGCGCCGCGGCTTACCATGTAGCCGCGCTTCTTGGCGAAGGCCTTGACGCGGGCGGTGGCGTAGCCGGCGGTGAGCTCGCGCAGCAGGCGGCCGGTGTAGGCCGACGTGTCGTAGGCGTCGAAGGCTTCGTCGGCCTGCCGGCGGGTGAGCTGCAGGCGGACGCCGTCGCGCGAGACGGTGACGTGGGTCTTGCTGTGCAGCTCGACCGTGATGCCGGCGGCCTCGGCGGCGGCCTGGATGGCTTCCAGGTCCTTGAGCTTGGTTTCAACGCGGCTGAAGCATGGCATGGTCTGGGTCCTTTCAGTGAGTGTGAAAGCCTGGGGAGAGAAACGGCGGGGCGGTCCTAAGTTGAACCGCCCCGCCGGGGGGTTACAGCTCGATCGTGCGGCCGGCCGGCTCGGCGCTGGCGGACTCCGTGCTGAGCTCGCTGGCCGGGAGGGCGTTGGTCTGGCCCCAGGCGCGCAGGGCCTTGATGTCTTCGGCCCGCGAGCGGGAGATGGGGACGATCTGCCGGACCGCGCGCAGCAGGTCGTCGGTGTTGATGTCGCGGGCGCCGTCGTAGAAGCCGAAGTTGAGGGCGGCGTTGACGACCTTCTCGATCTCGCGGCCCACGTACCCGTCCAGCGCGGCGGTGACGGCGTCCAGGTCGAAGCGGGCGGGGTCCTGCCGGCGCTTGCGCAGGTGGATGCTCACGATCTCGGCGCGCTCGGCCGCGTTGGGCAGGTCCACCCAGAAGATGTCGTCGAAGCGCGAGAGCAGCTCGGGGCGCAGGTTGGTGATCTCGTTGGCGGTGGCCACCACGTACACAGGCGCGGTGCGCTCCTGCATCCAGGTGAGGATGGTGCCCAGCACCCGCATGCCCACCCCGCCGTCGCTGGAGCCGGTGCCGTTCATGCCGGCGAAGGCCTTCTCGATCTCGTCCAGCCACAGCACGCAGGGGGCCACGGCTTCGGCGAGTTTCAGGGCGCCGCGCACGTTCGATTCCGACTGCCCGACCAGGCCGCCCATCAGCGCGCCGATGTCCATGCGGAGAAGGGGCATCTGGCCGCCGGTGGAGGCCTTGGCGCTGAGCGACTTGCCGGCGCCGGGCACGCCCACCATCAGGAAGCCGCGGGGGTTGTCCAGGCCGTAGGTGGCGGCCTCGCGTGAGAAGGCGGCACGCTTCATCTCGGTGTAGGCCTTGAGGTTCTTCAGGCCGCCGATGTCGGCCGCGGTGACGTCGGTGTCGAAGTGTTCCAGGTAGCCGGTCTTGCGGACGATCAGCTTCTTCTCGTCGAGGATCACGCGCACGGCGCGCTCGTCCAGTGCGTTGAAGGTGACGGCGGCCAGGGACAAGGCGCTGGAGGCATCGAAGGCGGTGAGGCCGGTCAGGGCGCGCAGGAGCTGCTCGCGGGTGCCGTTGCCCAGGCTGATCTTGATGGCCGAGCCGGTGCGCTTGCTGACGGCGCCCTTGAGCCGGGCGGCGCAGTCGTCGAGGATCTTCTCGATCTCGCCGTTCTCCGGCAGCGGCCAGTCCATGACGGCCAGGTCCTTCTCCAGGTCGGCCGGCGTCTTGAACGTCGGCGAGAGCATGACCAGGGTGAACGGGCGCTCCTGGAAGACCAGGGCGATGTCGCGGACCAGGCGCAGCACGATGGGGTCGGCGAAGAAGGCGTGCAGGTCCTTGAACAGGAAGACGACCGACTCGGGCGCGGCGCCGCGGGCGTCGTCGCGCGCCCCCCACCCTGCCAGGGCGCGCAGGGCAGCCATGGGGTCCTGGGTCTCGTCGGCAGCCGGGTCGGACTGCCGGCGGTCGCCGGTGGCGCGGGCCAGGCCGGCGCTGACGGTCCAGATGAACAGGGACTTGCCCAGGTCGTCGGCCACGGCCTTGACGGCCGCCTGAACGCGGGCTTCCTCGGCGCTGGTGATCGTAATCACCGGATACTTGGACCTGATGAGGCGTTCGAGCTTGGTGGCGGGGGTGACTTTGGCTGGCATCTTGGTTCCTTTCAGGATTGGCTGTCTCCCGAAAGAAACGGCGGCCAGGCCGGAAGTTGAAGCCTACCCCGCAAGGGGGCGTTCCTGTGAAGTTGTGGGGATAAGGCTAGTCGTGCGACTGGGCAAGGATCTGCTGCACGCGTTGACGGGTCAGGCCGACTTCGCGGGCGATGAAGTTCAGGGTCCAGCCTTCTTCGTGGCGCAGTCGCCGGATACGGTCATTGCGGGCTCGCATGGCGGCGAGGCGCTGGTCGTCCTTTACCCGCTGACGCTTGCGCAGGCGGCGGGTGCGGCAGTCGTCGCAGATGCGCAGCTTGGACCACTTGCGCGGGGTGTAGTGGTTGGGGCAGCCTGGGGATTGGCATGGCAGCGGGTCGGCGCCGAGCATAGAACAATTGTCTCACATAGTTGAGCAGGCGGGAGACAGATATTCCCGCCTGCTACTTACTCTTGCCTTGCCGTGCCTGGCCTCACCAAGCCTCGCCATGCCCCGCCAGGCCTTGCCAGTCCGCGCCTCAGCATCTAGCCGCGCTTGACGCGGAACAATCCGTGCGTTCCCGCTTTCTGCGGGCGCCAATCGCCAATGCCGATCGAGAAGCCAGCGCTCTCAATCAAGTTAATGATGGCCTCGGCCGAGATGACGCGTGGGTTGTGAAGGATTTCAAGCTCCATGCTCCAATCCACGTACTCAGCGCGGTACCGCAAGTCGGCCGTGCGCCCGCCAAGCCGCACGATGTCTTCTCGCATTTGGACCTTGCCCTTGATCGGCAGGATGTCGCCCATGATGTAAAACGCGCCGCGCGCTTGAACCTTAGTCATACCCCCAATGAATGAGCAGGCATCCACGCAGGCCTTCTTGATGCCGCTGGCCGGATATCCGGGTTCTCCGTTGGGCGTTAGGTACATGCTATCCTGGTAATCCTGTTCCGGATTCTTTGCCTCTTTGGCGCCCTGGGCTTTCTTCATTTGCTTGTCTAGCATCGCCTTCTTGCTGCGGTCGCTGAACCGATGACTGATAAGCGACGTTTCGCCGACGATTGTCACCTTGAAGCGAGATGTTTCAATGGGCGGAATGCTGATTTCCTGCTGCTTTGGTGTGCTCTTCATGTCTGTTTCTCCCGTTTGAATGTGTCCTCGCCATGCCAAGCCTTGCCACGCCCGGCCCGGCCTGACCAGGCCTCGCCGCGCATGGCCACAACTCCATACCTAAACTACCTGAGCTTTGATGTTCTCGAAAGTGACGAACAGCGGCGCCAGTTCCTGGTACTGCTGATAGCGCTTGCGCCACTGCTCGAACTCGTGCAGCGCTTTGGCGATCACCTGCTTGCGCAGTTCTTCATCGCTCAGAACACGCGCCACTGCCGCGTAGGTACGTTCCGGTGGCTGTTCTGGCCGCTCGATAACGACGTTGTGGAAGGCACGCACTTCTTCTTCCACATCATCTCTGACCACGACGACGTGGATATAGCGCAATAGCTCTCGCGCCTGGTTAATCCGGTAAGCGTCAGCGGCCACGCCATCATTCCACTCGAAATATTCGTGCAACGGCGAGCGCTTCTTTTTGGCGTCGTCGTAGACCGCCTGCGGAGTTACGCTCCCGTCGCCTTCTTCGACGAGTGTCTCGATGCGTTCACCATAGCGTTGGGCCTGTTCGTCAGTGATTGGTGATCCACGTGCTGCTCTAAAAACCATGTGATCCTCCTGGTGTTATGCTGTCAGTCATAGAAACGCTCCGCTACGGCTGAGTTGACGTTCCCATCAGCTTGAACGCGATCTTGCGCATGTCCTCCAGGTGACGCTCAGTCGCCTTCAGCGCGCCGGCGCTGCCAGTGCCTTCCGTCGGGCGTAGGCCGGCCTGCCACAGGTCGTCCATGAGCGTCTGCGCGGCTTCGTAGTTGAGGCGCAGGGTTGGCTCGATCATCGCGCCATCGGTGATCGTCTCAAATGTCAGGTTGGTCGCCACGGCCTGGCGGATCCCGTCCGCATCGCGGGCAGTCACCAGGATCTCGACGGCGGCGTGCCAGGGGGCGGCCTGGGCACGGGCTTGAATGGCACGGTGGGTGGTCACCGGATTAACGTGTTCATTCGGCATCGTTCGGGACTCCATTCTCGGCGAAGTAGTGGGCCGGTACGTCCAGCAGGGGTGCGATCTCGGTCTGGGCCGCGGCCGTCAACTCCCGATAGCGGTCTCGCGCTTCCGCTTCGTCGTTCAGCAACCGCGTCCATTTGGAGCAATCACCATGATCGAAGTAAGGGTTGTCTCCCCAATCCTTCTGGCTACAGACGTCGCACACTTCACGGTGTGTGTCGAACATGCCGCCAAGTTCCAGGACGAGGGCCGCAGCTTGCAGGGCATCATTGGCTGAGCGCAAGGCCCGCCGCATTTCACGTAGCAGAGTCGCGGGCGTCTTGCCGTCCTGCCAGCGGATCGTCAAGACTATGGGACGGAAGGGATGTTCGCGGGTGAGGCGCGGCATCATCGTGACTTCCAGGAAGTTGCGCGACTGATTCAAACTCAGCAGGGCGGCGGCCTGTTGCGCAAGGGCGAAGATCGCTTCTCCCTGATCGACCATCGTCACCTCGAAGTGATTTCGTTGGCCATCCTGGCTGAAGCCGGCTCGATGCAGGCCCAGTTTGTCATACCCTCCGGCTTTCACCGCCTGGTCGGTGCGGCGCTCGATCCACCAGTGACCGGCGCGGTCGAATATGTCGCCGACTATCTCAATGATGCGCTTGGCTGAGTTCATGTGTCGTGTCTCCCTAGATTCCAAGTGACAAGTTCACAGGCTCGGCGGCTGGATCGCCGGCACGAGCCAGGGCTGAGGCGACGCGCAACGCGTGGCTATTCAACCCGTAAAGCATGCAGTTGATGCGGCACATGCGGACGCAGGTGGCGTCGATGTCCTGGCCGCTGAACCGGACCAGGCCGAGCTCGATCATCCAGCGCGGGTAGGTGCTGGCGCAGGCCAGGAGCATGACGCCGGACCCCACGGCAGGGTCGCTCACGGTCACGGGTTCGTAGTGCTCGATGCAGGCCGGCACGACGCGCTGCAGGTACCAGTCCAGCGCCTCCTGCCCCTCCAGGCGCAGGGCGACGGCGGTCACCAGGGCGGCCTGGGCCAGCGGCGACTGTGCGATCGCGGCCTTGAGCCGGTCGTGCACGAGCTGGCCGCCGTCGCCGGTCATCTCGGCCATGGCGCGGGCGATGGGCCAGGGCGTGAAATACTGGCCGGCTGATCTGCTTGGCCATCCCCACGCCATATAGACTTGCCCCAGCAAGTCCTGATAAGTCGGCTGGCCGCCGTCGTACGCGCCCTCGACCAGGATGCCGAACGCCTCCACGAAACGCTCCCACACCCAGACGCGGTCGCCGTAGCGCTTGCGCAGCCGCGTGAACAGGTCGAGCACTTCGGGCGAGTCCTTGGCCAGCCGGCCGGCGCTTCGGGCGCTGGCGGCGTGGGCGGGCATCATCTGGAAGGTCGCCTCGACCAGCTCGAGCCAGTCTTCGAAGACGTCATCCTGCTGGATGCCGGTCGCCGTGATCTGGTCCAGGGCCTTGACGATGCGGCGGCCGTGCGGGTCGGCGGGGAGCTCACGCTGGCGCGGCGCCATGGGTGATGTCGAGCGGCAGGCGGCAGGCGACGACGGCGCCGATCGCGCCAGGCTCCAGGCTCGCCAGCGCGGCCTCGGCCTCGGCGCGGGTCAGGGTCAGGTTCTGGCATCGCGGGCACCAGTAGCGCCACGTCGCCAGGAAGGAGCGGCTGGGCTCGTCGCGGGGCGTGAGCACGACCAGCCGCTCGCCGTCGCGCGGGCACAGGGCGGCCGCGTCGGCGGCAGGCGTAAGGTTGAAAGACAATTCCGGGGTGTTCACTTCTGCCTCCCCGCCCTGACCCACAGCACGACGGCGATCACGACGACGACGTTGAAGACAACGAACCGCCAACCGTGGCCGGCGGCCGCGGCGGCGATACCCACGGCCCACCAGATGAGACACACGATCAGCGCGGCGAACGGCCCCCAGGCGCGGCGCTGCTCATACCTGACGCGGCGCTCGGCCAGCGCGACCCGCTCGTCGATGAGCTCGCGCTCGATCCGGTCGATGTCCTTAAACACTTCCTGATGGTTCATTCCAACTGTCTCCCTTCTGCCTTGGCGATGGCGGCGCGGACGAGGCGCAGCGTGGTGCTGCGCTCCTCAGGTCGGCCGGCCTGCGCGTTGATCTCGACGTGATGGGCTTCGATGGCCTTGAGCGCGGCCAGCATTTCAGGTGCCGCGGCTATCAGTCGGCCATTGGCGTCATGCTCTTGAACGGTGCCGCCGCATTGCAGGACCTGGTTCCGGGTCCGAATGCGGGGCCTGACGATGGTTCGGTACTCGGCGCTGTACGGCTTTGGCTGGACAGCGCCGAAAACAGCGCCGTCGCGGTAGATCCAGGGGCCAGGGGTGGGCTGAGCGTCATCGGGCATGGTGATCCGTCCTTTCGCTACGTCCTGACAGAAACGGCGGACGGCGCGGGAGTTGACCGAACCTGGCTCAAGACATCCCCGTAGCCGGCGCGGTCATAGGCGTCGTCTCGGGCGGCTCTGTAGCCGGCGTGCTGCAAGCCGCCGAACCCGTGCCGGTACTTGCGCGCGCCCTTCCCCGAACCCCACACGATAGGCAGGGTCAGGCCTTGCCGGGACAAGCGCAGAACGTCCTGGACGGTCGCGCGGCCGTAGCGGACGCCGGCGAAGTAGTCGCCGGCGCCCAGGTCGGCGCGGTCCCACAGAGTCGGGTCGATGATCCGGCCGGCCAGCTCGATCCAGCCGTGCTCGATGGCAATGCCGGGCGGTATCACCAGCCACCCTTCCACGTACTCGGCGGCCGGGTCGCCGAGGGCGGCCAGGGCCTTGAAGGCGTTGTGCCAGCACTGGCGGGGGGCGGCCTCCACGAGGCCGGCGAGGCGCTCGCCGGCGGCGCGGTTGAGGGTTGTCATGGCTAGATCTCCAGGCTGGCGAAGCGGTTGCTGACGGTGGTGTTCTCGGCCTCGGTCTCGGCGATGGCGATGATGCCTTCCAGCGTCTCGCGGATCGTCGGCACGTCGCGCTCGGCGGTGTCCTTGGTGCGCTCGCGGCCGACCGGGCCGATGGCGGACTTGAGCTCGGACAGCCTGGCGCGCAACTTCTCGTCGCTGCCCACGCTCATCAGGTCGAAGAACTCCAGGAGCCCCGCGCCCTGCTCGGCGATCTTGCCGCGCACGAACCCCGACTTGCGCACGCTCTCCAGCATCGACTCGGCGCTCTTGATGATCCGGGCGCGCAGGGCGTTGACGACTTCGTCCAGGGGGCTGCCCATTTCGGCCAGCCGCTTGCGGGCGTGCTCCAGCTCGGCTTGGCGCATGGCGTCGATGCGGGCGCGGGCCTGCTGCTCGGCTTCGTACTCGGCGCGGGCGCGGGCGTCGGCCTGGACGCGCAGCTCGTCGCGCTGGGCGCGGGCGCGCTCGGCGTCCAGCAGCTCGGCCTCCAGGTCGGCCTCGTCGCTGACCAGGGCGGTGCGGTAGTCCACCACCAGGCCGTCCTTGATCTGCTGGCGGGACGGCATCTGGCCCACAGCGCGGCCGGCCACGAACTCGGCGTAGTCCGACTCGGTCGCGTACTTGCGGCCGCCGACCGTGACAGACGTGTAGCCCTGGGCGGAGATGTCCTTCCAGGCGCGCCGGCCGATCTGGCGGAACTCGCCGGCTAGGTCCTGCACGAAACCCTCATAGCAGTCCAGGATGTCGGTCTTGACGGCTTCCATCTCGCCGGCCAGCCGATCCCACTCGGCGCGCCACTCGGCGTAGGCCGTGAAGGGGATCCAACGGAAGGGCGCGAAAGCCTTGATCTCGCTGTAGCTGTACTGCTCCAGGGTCTGGCGAAGGCGGGTCTCGATGGAGCGCAGGCGTTTGACGTACAGGGCGGGGATCAGGAGCTTGACGCCGCCGCTGAGGCGCTGGTGGCGGATGTCCTGGTCGGCGATGCCCCACTCCGCCCAGGTGGCGGCGCGCTGGAACATGCTCGTGCCGCGGATGTCGATGTCCACCAGGATGCCCAGGCTGCGGAGCTGGCGGAGCTGCATGCGCACGTTCCCGATAGCGCCGGCGTCCAGGCCCAGGAGCCGGGCCGCCTCGTCGCGGCGGAACTCAAAGTCTCGGTTAGTTGTGGCTGTCTTCTTCCCCTTCGGGGACGTTCCTGTCTTCGGCATGGTGGCTGTCCTGTGAGAACGGATGTAGTCACAGAAACGGCGGACAGACGTCGAGTTGATGTGTGGGCTTGTCTTCCCAAGCGCATGGAATCAAAAGGCCGCCCGGAGGCGGCCTGTGTATCAAGTGCGGCGGGGCCAGTACAGCGCGGCGATCGCGCCGCCGGTCACGCCGGCCAGCAGGACGGCGAGGGCGATGGCCAGCGCCGCCAGGTCGGTCGCAGTCACTTGAACTCCTCGGCCAGGCGGTCGAGATTGCGGACGCCCTGCGCCAGGTCGCCGCCGGCTTCGCGCAGCACGTCGGCGGCGACGGCGCGGTCGATGCGGAACAGGTTGACGAGTTGCCAATAGAGCGTGACGCTCGGCTGGACGCCGTCCAGGTCCAGCGCGGCTGCGGGCTTATCCAGCGCGCGGAGGCGGGCGTCCTTGGTGGGGTCGTACTTCTCCGGCCGGCCGTTGGCTGCCGCAGGTGCCTGGCCGGGCGCTGGAAGCTGCTTAGCCGCGGCCGGGGCTTCGATCGCGCCGGCCGACTCGGCTGCGCTGCGGACAGCGGTCTCGGCCTTGCGGCCCATCGGCTCGGCCTCGCCCGGCTTCTTGAACGTCACCAGCCGGACGTAGCGGGTCTTGCCGTCGCCGTCCTTGCCGTCAGGGCGCGAGAACCAGACCGCCTCGCCGAACTTGTTGTCGGGGGCGCGGCGGGTCCACAGGTACCCGCCCCACCGGACGGTCGCGGCGCCGTACTCGTCGGACGTGACGACCTGCGCGCCCATGCCGGCCCAGTCGAAGCCGGGGTACTCGCCGATGGTGCGCACGAAGTTGGGGGCCTTGGGCGCGTTGGCCAGGGCGATCACCTCGGCCGCGTCGGCCAGGCGTGTGAGCTGGTGGAGGAGCTGGTTGAACTTCTTCTCGTCAATCATGGGGCTGTCCTTTCGGGTTATTACTGCACGGGGCCGACCGCGCCGCAGACGACCTCGGCGAAGACGCGGCGGGTGGCGCGCTCGTAGTCGTCGGTCTCGGTGACGGGCTCGGCGTCGCTCTGCACCCAGCGGCCGGCGCCGGTGGTGCCGTGCCAGGCGTAGCCGAGGTTGGCGAGGGTCTCGGCCATGTAGGTCAGGTCGAAGTCCTCGCCGGCCAGCAGCCGCGCCTGGGCGGCGATGCGCGGCAGGTCGGCGGCCAGGGTGACGGCGACCTCGGGCGTGACGGCGATCCGCACGCCGTCGCCCATGATGTAGACCACCCCGGCCGAGGCCGCGGCGTAGAGCGTCTTGTGCTTGTTCACGGGAAGCTCCTTTCTCCGATCATGAAGTTGACAGGAAGAGAAACGCACACGGCCCGCGGAATTGAATGCGGGCCGTGTGAAGTTACGGGGGCAAACGCAGGGGCTAAAGGAGACCGAGCGCGAGTATGAGCACCAGAACGGCCAGGCCGGCCAGGGCGGCCATGCGCAGGATCGAGCGCAGCGTGCCGCGCTTGACTGCTTGGCTCGGGTGGTTGTGGTAGACCACCATGCCCCGCGGCCCATAGACCTTGACGGTCGCGCCGTTGCGCTCGATCCGCACGACGTCTGGATGGTTCGTGATGGCGGCGTCCACTTCGCGGTAGGTCGTGCAGCGATCGAGCGTTCGGCGGGTCATGCCGGCACCTCGCTCTCAGGATCGGGGGCCGCGGGCGAGTCGTACACGGCCGCCGGGTAAATGCCGTAGGCGACGAGCCGGCAGTCGTCGCCGCGTTCGGCGAGCAATGCCTTGATTTGCGAGACAACCCAGGAGGCGGTCGCGCTGTCGGGCACGCGGATCTCGGCGTCGATCACAGTCTCGGCGCTCACGTCACGCCTCCAATGCGCTGGCCAATGCGGCGCGAGCGCGGGCGATGGCGTGCGACACGCTGGAGCGGCTCATGCCGAGCTTGCGGGCGATGTCGGAGGGGTCGAAGCCGGCGGCCAGGAGCCGGGCGACCTTGCGCTGCGCGGCGGGCAGGGCGTCGATGGCGGCGTGGATGGAGTCCAGGGTGTCGCGCTCGATCAGCGCGTCCTCGGGGGTGAGGGTGTCCGCGGGCAGGTATTCGTCGAAGGCGCTGACGGGCTCGCCGTCCTCGGGGTCGAGGGCGTGCGGCTCGCAGGCGACGTAGCGGTCGTAGATGTGGGACTTCTCGCGGTAGTGGCGGGCCTCCCAGGCGGCGCGCTTGACGTGGTAGTGGCTGGACTGACGGGCGAAGCGGGGGGTGGCGCGAGCGACTTCGAGCAGCTTGAGGGCGACGGCCTGGGCGGCGTCTTCGTCGCCCTGGGCGGACTGGGCGATGCGGCGGGTCAGGAGCGGGTCGGTGAGGAAGTTGTTGTTCATGGTGTCTGTTCCTTGCATCGGTGTTGACAGTTTCACTGGACAGTCGCGGCAAAAAAAAGAGACGGCTTACTTGACGCGGCGGGGCGCGAAGCGCAGCGCGTCTTCCAGGTAAATGTTGGCCTGCTGCAGGCTGCCGACGTGGGCCCAGTCGATCCGCTTGCTCAGGGTGCCGTCGCCGATCGCGTCCATGCGGGCATCCTGGAGCTGCTGGAGCAGGCCGCGCATGCGGTCGAGGCTCGCGATGTAGGCGTCGTGGATCTTCTGCTTCTTGGGGTCCGGGCTGTTGTCGGCCTGCGCGGCTTCCAGGCGCTGGCGCGCGGCCTTCGCCTTGGCGGCGTCCGCGGTGCGGCCGAACTTGCGGAGGCCGGCTTCGGCCTTGGTGTGAAACTGGATCATTCCCTGGCGCTGGCTTTCGTTCATTGGCTGTGTCCTTTCAGACCGGCTCGACTTCGCGCGCGGCCAGGTCGATCTGGACCCGGTAATCGCCCAGGTAAGCGCTGACGGTGACGGCCGGCTCCTGGTCTTGCCAGGCCTCGACCACGGTGCCGCGCAGTCCGCGGAAGGGCTCCGGCACGTCAGGTCCGACGATGTGCACGCCGGTTCCGGTGGGATAGTTGCTCGACTTGGTGGGTTCCATTGGCTGTGTCCTTTCAGTTTGTGCCCGAGATGTATTTACTATACCATATAGACTAGTAAAAGTAAATAGGGATGGGCCTGGCGAAGGACCACGGGCGCCGCGGAATCGCTGGAAAACACGGCCAGGGCGGGCGGGGAAAGTTTTAGCATTGGGACCTTCGGTCGGCTACCGGCGCCGGCCGGCGGCCCGTTCGTCCAGGTTCAGGGTCCGCTCAGCCACCTGGGGCCGGATGTCGCCGTCGTTGAGCTCGACGACCGGGAACTCCGTCATGCGGCTGAACAGCGCGTCAAGGTCGCCGCCGGCGACGTGAACGAAGAGGCGCTCAAGGCGCTCCCGTCGGG
>CAZCEC010000006.1:0-92297 GCA_964497615.1 uncultured Anaerolineales bacterium
GCGCCTGGAGGCCTCCGGCCGCCGCGTCCCTCTGCAGGGACGCGAGTTGATGTAAAGTTCAGGCATTGCGGCGGGCCGAGGGGGCGTTTGCGGGGGCACGGGGGGAGATAGGCAACGAGGTGCGCGATGCGCAGAAACAAGCTGGCGCTTTTTCTGCATCGGGTGTGGGGGACGTGGGACCGGCTGCCGATGCTGACGCCGGAGATCGAGCGGGCGGTACATCGTTGTTTGGCGGCGGAACTCCAGGAGATGAAGGCGCAGGTGCTGGCGTTGAACGGCATGCCCGATCATGTGCATGTGGTGGCGCGGCTGCCGGCGACGGTGGCGGTGGCGGACCTGGTGAAGCAGATCAAGGGCGCGTCGTCGCGGTTTGTGAATGCGGAGCTGTGGCCCGAGGCGCAGTTCAAATGGCAGGGCAGCTACGGGGCCTTTACGGTTGGGCAGGGCGAGTTGGAGCGGGTGACGGCGTACGTGCGGCGGCAGAAGGAGCATCACGCCGAGGGCGGTTTGTGGCCGGAGTTCGAGGAAACGTTCGAAGAGTTCACGCCGGAGAACGACGCCTGAATATAAGGGGAACATTGCGACTCCTGCGTCCCTGAAGAGGGACGCGGCGGCCAAAGGCCTCCAGGCGCGAATTCTATTCGCCAGCCTTCATTTGCAGGAATCTCGCCTCGACGTGGGATCACACCTTCCCCGCCTACACTCCTCCGATCTTCCTCTAACACTCCTCATACACCTCCTCCCTAGAATCTAGGCATCCTAGATTGACAGCGTGTTATTGGGAGGATTCTATGGCTAAAATCGTTGGTATTGACCTCGGCACGACGAACTCCGTCGTGGCCGTCATGGAAGGCGGGGACCCGACCGTCATCACCACCGCGGAAGGCTCGCGCCTGCTGCCGTCGGTGGTCGCGTTTACCAAGAACGGGGAGCGCCTGGTGGGGCAGACCGCCAAGCGCCAGGCGGTGGTGAACGCCGAGAACACCGTCTACTCCATCAAGCGCTTCATGGGCCGCCGCTTCGACGAGACCGACACCGAGCGCAAGATGGTGTCGTACGAAGTCGTCCAGGGGCGCAACGACAGCGCCGCCGTCAAGACGCCCATCAACGGCAAGACCTACACCCCGCAGGAAATCTCGGCCATGATCCTGGGTAAGCTGAAGAGCGACGCCGAGGCCTACCTGGGCGAGCCGGTGAACCAGGCCGTCATCACCGTGCCGGCCTACTTCAACGACGCCCAGCGCCAGGCCACCAAGGACGCGGGCAAGATCGCCGGGTTGGAAGTCCTGCGCATCATCAACGAACCCACCGCCGCGGCGCTGGCCTACGGGCTGGACAAGAAGGACAACGAAGTCATCCTGGTCTTCGACCTGGGCGGCGGCACGTTCGACGTCTCGCTGCTGGAAGTGGGCGACGGGGTGGTGGAAGTGAAGGCCACCAACGGCGACACCCACCTGGGCGGCGACGACTGGGACCAGGCCATCGTCAACTGGGTGGCGGAGGAGTTCAAGAAGGAACAGGGCATTGACCTGCGCGGCGACCGCCAGGCGCTGCAGCGGCTGCGCGAGGCGGCGGAGAAGGCCAAGATCGAGCTGTCGTCCACCGCGGAGACCGAGCTCAACCTGCCGTTCATTACGGCGGATGCATCCGGCCCCAAGCACTTGAACATGAAGCTGACGCGCGCCAAGTTCGAGCAGCTCACCGAGGGCCTGCTGAGGCGCGTGCGCGGCCCGTTCGAGGCGGTGCTCAAGGATGGCGGCCTCCAGACCAGCCAGATTGATGAGGTGGTGCTGGTGGGCGGCGCCACGCGCATGCCCATGGTGCAGGAGTTGGTGCGCCAGCTGGCCGGCAAGGAGCCGCACAAGGGCGTCAACCCGGACGAGGTGGTGGCGGTGGGCGCCGCCATCCAGGCCGGCGTGCTGGCGGGCGAGGTCAAGGACGTGCTGCTGCTCGACGTCACCCCGCTTTCCCTGGGCCTGGAAACCCTGGGCGGCGTGATGACGCCCCTGATCGAACGCAACACCACCATCCCGGTCAAGAAGTCTCAGGTGTTCTCCACCGCGGAGGACAACCAGAGCGCCGTGGACATCCACATCCTGCAGGGTGAGCGCCCGATGGCGGCCGACAACATGCCGCTGGGCCACTTCCGGCTGGAGGGCATCCCGCTGGCGCCGCGCGGCCTGCCGCAGGTGGAGGTGACGTTCGACATTGACGCCAACGGCATCCTGAACGTGGCGGCGCGCGACAAAGCCACCGGCAAGGAGCAGAAGGTGACCATCACCGCCTCCACCAACCTGAGCAAGGCCGACGTGGAGCGGATGGTGGGCGAGGCCAAGCGCAACGAGGCCGCCGACCGCAAGCAGCGCGAGCTGGTGGAGGCCCGCAACCAGGGCGACACCCTGGCCTACACCGCCGAGAAGGCCCTGCGCGACCTGGGCGACAAGGTGCCCGGCCACGACCGCGCCAGCATCGAGCAGAAGATCGCGGCGCTGCGCGAGGCCCTGCAGGGCGACGACACGGCCAAGATCCGCAGCCTCAGCGATGAGGTGCAGCAGGCCAGCTATGCCCTGGGCCAAATGGGGGCGCAGGGCACTGCCCAGCAGCAGGCCGGCGGCACCGCCAGCCCGCACGGGCCGCGCCGCGAGGAAGGCGACGTGGTCGAAGGCGAGTTCACCGAGGCCTAACGCGCTCGAAAATAAAACACCCCCTTCTCAGATGAGGAGGGGGTGTTTTATTTCTGCTATTTCGTCAACGAATGAAGCGGATGAAACGAATGTGCGATGCACTCCGTCCCACAACCATCTTTCATCCTCCGTTACATCGTTTCCATCCGTTGACGAAAGGTCTACCTCCCCAGCGCCGCCTCCTCCTCCAGCAGTTTCAATTCCTTCGCATAGGTCGGCTTCAGCATGCGCTCCGCCAGCCAGCCCTCGATTTTGCCGCCCAGCCCGGCCCGCACCGGCGTGTCGGTGGTGATGGTGACGAACGCCGCTTGCCCGCCGTCGCGCGGGTCCACGGTGAAGGCCGTCACGGTGCCGGCCTGCGCGTCGGTCTCGACCAGCATGCGGCCCGGCTCCGGCTCGGTGATGGCCGAATGGAACGAGCGCGTCTGCCCCGCGACCTTCATCTGAAAGTTGACCACGGTGCCGGCGCCCACGCCGCCCTGCTCGACGGTGAGGCTGACGAAGGGCGGGCGCGGCAGGATGCGCGGGTGGCCGTCCGTGTAATCCGCGAGGATGGCGTAGACGCGGGCGGCGGGCGCGGCGAGCAGGGCCGAGGCGGAGATGCGGTGCGTGGGCATGAGGGTCTACTCCTCGCCGGCCTTGGTCTTCTTGCCGCGCTGGCTCAGAAAGTAGGTCAGGGCCGCGATCACCAGCGCAATCGCCGCGCCGTAGGGGAGCAGGTCGCGCTCGCCATCCCACGACACCACCTGCCCCAGGAACAACACCCCCATCACCAGGATGACCACGCCGGTGAGCTTGTTCTTCAGGTCGTCCAGGTTGTGGATGGAGAGCCACCCCGGCAGGGGCAGCTTGTCGTCCACAAACAGCTCGTACAGGCCGAGGGCGATGATGTACAGCACCGTGCCCAGCAGGAACAAGTCCACCACTTCGATGAAGCCCAGGGCCAGCGTCTTGGCGCCCTTGCTGCTGACGCCGTGCGACACGTTCTCGCCGATCAACAGCACGATCTCCACGGCCCCATATAACATCACGGCTGTGGCGGCGATGAATGAGCCCAAGGCGGGCACAACGATCAGAAAGCGGCTGGCCGAGATAAGACGCTGCATGAGGGAGTGTTTCCTTGATGGCGGATTGAGGTTGGATACGCTTTGGGGGTGGAGTTTACTAATGAAGGGTATGATTGTCCAACCATGTCCAGCGAAATCCCCAACACCATGACGGCCGCCCTGCTGGCCGAGGCGGGCGGCCCGCTGCACCTCCGCACCCTGCCGGTGCCCACGCCCGGCCCCGGCGAGGTGCTGGTGCGCATGGCCGCCGCGCCCATCAACCCCTCCGACCTGAGCGTGCTGCGCGGCTCCTACGGTTCTGAGCGCACCCTGCCGACAGTGCCTGGCAACGAAGGCAGCGGCATAGTCGCCGCCGCCGGGCCGGGCGGGCTGGGCCGCGCGCTGCTGGGGCGGCGGGTGGCTTGCGCGCCCTCCGGCGGCGACGGCACCTGGGCGGAGTACATGGTCACGCGCGCCTCGCGCTGCCTGCCCCTGCTGGGCGGCGTCTCGCTGGAGCAGGGGGCCATGCTCATCGTCAACCCGATGACGGCGGCGGCGTTCTTTGAGATTGCGCGGCAGGGCGGGCACGCGGCGCTGGTGAGCACGGCGGCGGCCAGCGCGCTGGGGCGCATGATCCTGCGGCTGGGGCGGGCGCACGGGCTGCCCGTCATCAACCTCGTCCGGCGCGCGGCGCAGATGGAGGTGCTGAAAGCAGAGGGCGCCGCGCACGTGCTGGACAGCAGCCAGCCCGGCTTCGCGGCGGCGCTGGCGGCGCTGAGTGAGCAGCTCAAGGCGACTTTGTGGCTGGATGCGGTGGGCGGCGAGACGACGCGCACGCTGCTGGAGGCCGCGCCGCGCGGCAGCACGGTGTTGATGTATGGCCGGCTGTCCGGCGAGGACAGCGCCCTCGACGGGCGCACGCTGTATCTGCACGAGAAGCGCGTGGCGGGCTTCTACCTGCCGAACTGGATGGGGCGCAAGAGCTTTCTCCAGGCGGCTCTCTTCGGCTGGCGGGTGCAGCGCCGCCTGGCCCGCGAACTGCGCACCGAGGTGGGCCGGCGCTTCCCACTGGCCGAGGCCCAGGCGGCGGTGGAGCACTACGCCAGCCACATGAGCGAGGGCAAGGTGCTGCTGGAGATGAATGTCTCTCAGGTACAATAGCGCGCATGTCGCCCAAGGCCATCATCATCGGTATCGTCATCTTCTTCGTGGCGCTGTGCGCCTGCGCCCTGGGCATCGTGCTGCTGGCGGGCGGGGTGATTGCCTACCAAACTGGCGCGCTGGCCCCGCCCGAGCCCACCCTCAGCCCGGCCGAAGTCGAGACCCGCATCGACGAGATCGAGGCCTTTGTCATCGTCAACCGCGGGCTTCAGCCCGAGGAGCCGGTGGAGCTGACCTTCCTCACCACGCAGGAGGTGCTCGACCGCACGCGCGCGGATTTTGAAGAAGACACCACGCCCGAGGAAATGGCCGACGATGCGCTGGTGCTGGACGCCTTCGGCCTGATGGACGCGGACGTGGACCTGTACGAACTGCTCATCCGGCTGTACTCCGAGGGCGTGGCCGGCTTCTTCGACCCGGACACGCACGAGATGGTGGTCGTCTCCGACGGCGGCTTCAACGCCTACGAGCGCACCGTCTTCGCCCACGAGTATACCCACGCCCTGCAGGACCAGGTATTCGGCATCCGCGCCAGCGGCTTCAGCGACGAGATGTGGGAGGCCGACCCGGAGCGCTTCAACGCCATCCAGGCCGTGCTGGAGGGCGACGCCAGCTTGCTAGAGGAGCAGTTCCTCGACACCTACAGCCTCACCGAGCGCGCCCAATACAACCGCGAAATCAGCAGCGTGGACGTGGCCATCTATTTTGACCTGCCGGCCTTCCTGCTCCAGGATTTCATCTTCCCCTATCGCGAGGGGCTGGAGTTTGTGCGCCGCTACTACGACGAGGGCGGCTGGCCAGCGGTGGACGCCCTGTGGGCTGACCCGCCCGTCTCCACCGAGCACATCCTGCACCCCGAGCGCTACGAGGCCCGCGACCTGCCGGTGGTAGTGGCCCGCCCCGCGCTCACCGACACCCTGGGCAGCGGCTGGCGCCTGCTGGATTCCAACGTCAACGGCGAGTGGTACACCTACCTGCTCCTGGCCTATGGCGCTGACCCGGCCGCCCGGCTCCCCGACAGCCGCGCGCGTGCCGCCGCCGAGGGCTGGGGGGGCGATGGCTACGTGGTCCACTATCATGATGCCGACGAAGCCACCGTCCTGGCCGCCGAGTGGGTGTGGGATACCAACGCCGATGCCGATGAGTTCGCCCTGGCCTTCGGCGATTACGCCAACGCCCGCTTCGGCGAGGACAACGCCACCGGCAGCGTGGCCGGCGCGGAGTGCTGGCGGTCGGCTGGCCTCACCTGCCTCTTTCGCGCCGTCGGCCGCACCCTCTGGCTCGCCGCCCCCGACGAAACCACCCTCACCGCCGTCCTGGCGCAGTATCCCGCCTTCGAACCCTGATCCCCGCGACGCTGCGTGACACTTCGTCTGAGTTCGTGTAATTTCCCTGATCCTGCGATCAGGCCCAACGGTCCTAAACCCTTGGGTCTGGGAGATCGCGGGACGTGACAAAGACTTAAATGCCCTTCGACTCCTCGCGCATCCGCGCCGTCCTCTTCGACCTGGACGGCACCCTGGCCGACACTGACGACGAGTACATCCGCCGGGCGGCCGCCTGGCTGCGGCGGCTGCGTTTCCTGTTTCCCAACGGCGACCCCACCCGCTTCCTGCGCCGCAGCCTGATGCTGGCCGAGACGCCGCTGACCCACCTGATGGGCGTGCCCGACTGGCTGGGCATCGACGCGCCCCTGGCCCGCGCCACCGACTGGCTGGCCGACCGGCGCGGGCCGCGCACCCACGCCCATTTCGTCCTGCTCGATGGCGTGGAGGCGATGCTGAGGGCCCTGGGCGAGCGTTACCCCCTGGCCATCGTCACCGCCCGCGGTGCGCGCATGACGAACTATTTTGTGCGGCAGTTTGGCTTTGAGGCGCGTTTTGGGGCCCTGGCCTCGGCGCAGACGGTGGCCCGCACCAAGCCGTATCCCCACCCGGTGCAGTGGGCGGCCCAGCGGTTGGGCGTGCCGCCGGAGCAGTGCGTGATGATTGGCGACACCACGGTGGACATCCTGGCCGGCAAGCGCGCGGGCGCGCAGACCATCGGCGTGCTGTGCGGCTTCGGCCAGCGGCGCGAACTGGAGCGGGCGGGCGCGGACCTGATCGTGGAGCGGACGCCGGAGGTCGCGGCGCTACTTACCCGCGTGTGAGCCTGTGAGCGTGGGGGCATGTGCGCCGCCCACACACTCACGCGCACACATGGAGTCACCAGGCCGCCTCGAATATTCGCTCCGCGTCGGCGGCGGACACCGGCTTGGGGTTGGCGCGCACCGCGCCGCTCTGCGCGGCCAGGGCGGCCAGCCGGGGAAGGCTGGCGCGCGGCACACCCGCGTCGCGCAGGCGCTGGGGCAGGCCCAGCCCGGCGACAAGTTGGTGCACCGCTTCGATGGCAGCCGCGGCAGCCTCCGCGTCATCGGCGCTGGGCGGGGCCGCCTGCATGGCGCGGCCGATCTGCGCCAACTCCGCCGTCACCGCCTCCAGGTTATAACGCATGGCGTGGGGCAGGATGATGGCGTTGGCGACGCCGTGCGGCACGCCGGCCGCGCCGCCCAGCACATGGCACAGCCCGTGGTGCAGCCCCATGCTCACTGTCGCCAGGGCTGCGCCGGCCAGGTGGGAGCCGAGGAGCATCTCCGTGCGGGCGGGTAAATCATTGCCGAGGGCGTGGCAGGCGGGCAGGGCGCGCGCGATGTGCCCCGCCCCGGCCAGCGCTGCCGCCGTCGCCAGCGGATTGCGCCGCGTCGAGTACACCGCCTCTACGCAGTGCGCCAGGGCGTTGATGCCGGTGGCGGCGGTGATCTCGGGCGGCAGGTCGAGAGTCAGGTTGGGATCATAGAGCACCAGCTTGGGCGCGAGGCGCGGGTCGCTGCGCGTCACCTTGCGCGCGCCGCCCGCGCCGTCCGGCTCGGTGACGCCCACGATGGCCGTCATCTCGGAGCCAGCGTAGGTAGTGGGGATGGCGGCCACAGGCACGCACGGGCCACTGCCCGAAGCACTGGCGCGCACCGGCGGACCGCTCACCTGGGCCTCCAGGCTCAGGCTGGCAGCCTTGGCCAGGCCGATGGCGCTGCCCCCGCCCAGCGCCAGCAGGCCATCGGTGAAATGCGCCTCGGCCAGGCCGATTACTTCCTCCACCTGCGCGGCGGGCACGTGCGGCTGGGCGGCGTCAAAGACGAAATCGAGACGCTTGCCCAGCAGGGCTTCCACCTGGGCCGCGCGCCCGCTGCGCCGCGCCGAGCCAGTGGTCACCAGGCCAACGTACCGCCAGCCGAGTGCGTCCAGGGCGGCCGGCAGTTGGTCTAGCGCGCCCGCGCCGAAGTGGATGGCTTGCGCAAAGGAACTGTAGTTAAAGGAGACCAATTCTGTTACTTGGCCTGATTGGCTCGCGCCCACAACTCGGGAAAGTATGTACTCGCTTTGGCCCGCAAGCCATGCTCCACATCTGGCAAGGGCTCTAATTGAAAGCGCTGTGAGTGCCATAACGCAGCAGAGGCGAGTGGGTAGTATTTCAGTTGCCCACCTGACTCACCGTACCATTCGAACAGCGTTCCAGCCTGATCGCTTCCCACTAACCGGCGTCCTTCCCTTTCGACTTTGCCGCGCTTAGCCTTTGGAAATCGCCATGCCAACGCCTGCGCGTCCGGCAATTCTAGCGAGAATTGGTGCAACTGATACCATCCATTCTTATTCCACGATAGGACAAGATAAGAACTGCCTGCCAAATCTATACTTCCACCTTGGCCCAGCCCGACCGCTCCATGCCAACCACGCACCACATCCAGCAACATGCTTCCGGTCTGCTCGGGTTGCGTTCGATAGTTGCCTTGGTGTATCCCCCTGGTCGCCAGATGGTCCCAAAACTGTCCGGCAGAATTGGACACCTCGATGGTAACTCGGCCATCTCGATCAATCCGATTGAGTTCGCTGCGCATCTTGCAGGACAGCCCATACCAAACTCCTCGTCCTTTGCCCGCTGACAGCAGCACGTCGAAGATCGCCTTGCTTTCTTGCGCTTGGCCGCCCAGCGCCAACGCGACGACGCGCTCGAAATCCCGCCAACCGGGACGGGTTACCAACATCCCCGTGCCATCCTGATAGGTACTCAAGAGCAAGCGGATCTTTTCAACCTCGCTGGGACTGGGATGACGCGGGCGACGGATCATGCTATAGGTCTAAATCCAACTCATCTTTGAGTAGCGTATCGGTGCTCACGTCAAATAGACGCGCCACCTTAATTACGAATTCAACCGTGGGCGTCTTCTTACCCGACTCGAGTTCGCTAAGGTGGCCGTGAGCGACATATCCGAGCTTCACCGCTAATTCCTGCAAGGTCAGCCCTCGCTCGGTGCGAAGGGCATGGAGTTTTTCGCCGAATCGTTGTATTGTGTGCGACCTGGGCATTGACAATGTTTGGCGAACCCGCTAAAATGTCTCTAATAGAGACACAGGCTCAGCGAGGTCACACACTCTCATGGCATCCCCTGCGGAAACCAGCAACCACAAAATGCTTAATAGTCCCTTCAAGTGGGTGGGTGGCAAGTCACGCTTGCGCAAGCCAATCATCGACCTTCTACCCCCACACAGTTGCTACGTCGAATTGTTCTGCGGCGCTGCCTGGGTGCTATTTGGCAAACCCCTGAGTCCTGTTGAGGTCATTAATGATCTGGATCAAGAAGTAGTTACATTCTTTCGGGTAGTAAAGCACAAACCCGAAGAACTAATCGCTGCCTTCGAGTGGGAACTTGTGTCCCGGGCCGAGTTTGAGCGTCTCGCAGCCCTTGACTCTCAGCAACTTACTGACGTGCAACGAGCTCACCGATTTTACTACTTAATCATGGCTGGCTGGGGCGGTGAGCTCAACTATCCTCGCTTCCAGACGAGCATTGCCGATGGTGGACATGGCAACCGGTTGATCGGCGCACTGGAAACGTTGCGCGAACGCTTGCGCCCGATTCATGAGCGCCTACACACTGTTATCATCGAGAACTTGCCCTGGCAGGAGTGCCTGGACCGATACGACCGGCCGGGCGCGGTGATGTACGTAGACCCCCCTTATCCCAACAATGGTGCCAATTATGCGCACAATATGCGTGACTGGAAAGATCATCACGAACTTGCGGAACGACTTCAGCGGGCGCAGTGCAATTGGATTCTTTCTTCGTACGACATTCCCGAGATACGCGAGCTGTTCAGGAAGAACTACATTATTGCCGTGCAATCAGCCTCAGGAATGCGTGTAAAGAAGAATGACAACTCTCGGACCATCAATAAGGAAGTCCTGGTAACAAATTACGCTCCACCCAAGCATCTGCCGAACGGCGATATTGAGCCATACCAACTGCCGATGAAACTCGGGCATGTTGCTAAGGAACGGCGCCTGATCTACCGGCGTGCGCGCTGAGTTGCGTCATTTACACCCTAACCTGACAGGCCCTACGCTCCGTACACTGCCGCTGTTTTTGTCTCACGCCGTCCTTCTCCCTCCGTCCGTCGCCGATCGTCACGCCCCCCGCACCACCCGCGCCAGCCGCCGGACTCCCTCCGCAATCCGCTCCGGCGTGGCATTCGAATAGTTCAGGCGCAGGGTGTTGGCGCAGCCGCCCTCGGCGGAGAAGTGCACGCCGGGGATATAGGCCACCTGCTGCTCGAAGGCGCGCGGCAGCAGCGCGGCGGTGTCCACCTCATCCGGCAGGGTGACCCACAGGAACAGGCCGCCCTGCGGCGCGGCCCAGTGGGCCAGGCCGCCCAACTCGCGTTCCAGCGCGGCGATCAGCGCGTCGCGGCGCTCGTGGTTGGCGGCGTTCAGGGCGGCCAGGTGCGGCTCCAGGCAGCCGCGCGTCACAAACTCGTGCACCGTGCGCTGGAGGAGCTGCGACGACTCCAGGTCAATACTCTCGCGCAGCACGGTCAGCTTGGCGACGATCTCTTCCGGGGCCACGATCCAGCCCAGGCGCATGGCGGGGGCGATGATTTTGGAGAACGAGCTGACGTACAGCACCAGCCCCGCGTCGTCAAAGGCCTTGATGGGTGGATGGGCCTCCCCGGCAAAGCGCAGCAGCGAGTACGGGTCATCTTCGACGATGGGCACGCCGGTGCGGGCGGCGGCGGCGGCCAGGGCCGGGCGCTTGTCGGGTGTGAGGCGTGCCCCAACTGGGTTGTGAAAGTCGGGGATGACGACACCCACCCGCGCCGGGCGGCCGGTGCCGTGGCCGGCCAGCGCCGCCTCGAACGCCTCCGGGTCCACGCCGGTCTCCAGGTCAATCGGCACGGGGCGCAGGGCCGCGCCGTGGGCCGTCATCACCTGGCCGATGCCGGTGAAGGTCAGGGCCTCCACCACCGCCGGGGAGCCGGGGTCCAGCAGCAGCCGGCCCAGAATTTCCAGCGCCTGCTGCGCCCCGTTGGTGATGAAGATGTTCTCCACGGCGCAGCGCACGCCGCGCGCCTGCATGTGGCCGGCCAGCCACTCGCGCAGGGGGGCGTACTGGGGGCCATACTGGAGGGCGCGGCGGCCGTCGCGGGCCAGCACCGCTTCCAGGCAGGCCCGCACCTCGTCCAGGGGCAGGTGGTCGGCGGCGGGCAGCCCGCCCGCGAAGGAGATGACCTCCGGGCGGTTGGCCAGCGCGATCAGGTCGCGCATCACGCTGCGCTTGATCTGGGTGGCGGTTTGGGACAGGGGGTAGGTGAGGGGGGCGGTTGTCATTGGGGGCATTATAAAGCCCGCCATAGAAAAGCCGTGCCCGCCTCGGCTGCAAAGCTGTAGAATGTGGCGCAAAGGAGACGGCTGATGCCTCACTTCGTGAATCTGCCCGCCTTCATCGTCGCCGGCCTGGTGCTGCTGCTGACGCCCGGCCCGGCGGTGATGTACATCGTCGCCCGCAGCCTGGACCAGGGGCGGCGCGCCGGGTTGGTGTCGGTGCTGAGCATTGAGACCGGCAACTTCGTGCACGTGCTGGCCGCCACCCTGGGGCTGTCGGCCATCCTGCTGTCGTCGGCCGCGGCCTTCACGGTGGTCAAGTACCTGGGCGCGGCCTACCTCATCTACCTGGGGGTGCGGCGGCTGCTGGCGCGCGAGCAGACCGGCCCGGCGGCGGTGGTGGAGCGCCGCAGCTACCGCCGCATCTTCTCGCAGGGCGTCATCGTGGCCGTCCTCAACCCCAAGACGGCGCTGTTTTTCTTCGCCTTTCTGCCGCAGTTCGTGGACCCAGCCGGCGGCTCGGTGGCGCTGCAACTGCTCATCCTGGGGACGATCCTGGTGCTGATGGCGGTGGTGACCGACAGCCTGTATGCGCTCACGGCGGGCACGGTGGGCCGCTACCTCAGGCATGCGTCCGGGTTCCTGAAGGCGGAGCGCTATGTGGTCGGCGCGACCTACGTCGGCCTGGGGGTGACGGCGGCGCTGGCCCAAGGAGGCGCGCGGCAATGAGCGCGACCGATCCGGATTACGGCGACCGCATCGCCGGGGTGTACGATCAGTTCTACAGCGGCAAGCATGTGTCAGTCTATACGTTGACAATCACCGAACCTGACCTAGAATAACGAGCAGTGCACCCGCTGCCAGCGGGGCGCGAGACTGACGGATGGGAGGCGAGGCCAGACACATAACTTGCCCGAAACAGCCAGACAACGCCGAGTGAACCTTGTGGACTACCCTTGAAGGAGGAGACTGGACCATGAAGAGGACACGACTTGGATTAGGATTGCTGGTGGCGGTGAGCATGCTCCTGGCCGCCTGCAATGCCGCTGGCGGCCAGCCCTGCAGCGACATCACGCCCGGAACCGGCGGCGCTTTGCCGGACCTGAAAAACTGCGAGCTGCGCATCGCGGTGGAGAACGCCTATAACCCGTTCAACTTTATTGACGAGACCACCGGCGAGGCCGTGGGCTATGACTACGACCTGTTCAACGAAGCCTGCGAGCGCCTGAACTGCCAGCCGGTCTTCGTCGAGACCAGTTGGGACACCATCGTGGCCGTCATGGGCGGCCAGGCCGAGGCCGACACCTTCGACGTGGCCGCCGACGGCATCACCATCACCCCCGAGCGCGCGGTGTACGTGGACTTCTCGCAGCCGTACATCAGCCTGCGCCAGGTGCTGCTGGTCCGCGCCGACGAGACGCGCTTCAACAACATCGCCGAGTTCGCCGCCGACCCCAATCTGCTGCTCGGGGCGCAGGCCGGCACCACCAACTACGACCTGTCGGTGGAGCAGGTGGGCGAGGCGCGCGTGGTGGTCTTCGACAGCTACGGGCTGTTCGTGCAGGCCATCATCCAGGGCGACATTGACGGCTCGTTGATTGACGACGTGGCCGGACTGGGCTACATCGGCGCCAACCCCGGCGCGCTTAAGATCGTGGGCGAGCCGCTCACCAGCGAGGACCTGGGCTTCGCCTTCCCCAAGGGCAGCCTGATCGTGGCGCCCATCAACGCCGCCCTGAGCGCTATGCAGGCCGATGGCACCCTGCCGACGATCTACGATAAGTGGTTCTCGACCGAGTAGCCGCGGGGTGAAGCGATCCTGACCACAACCGAGTGATTGATGGGGCGGGTGCGCTGGCTGGCACCCGCCCGCTTGTTCCTTGACCCGGAGGAGGCGCCCGCCCCCATGACCACCGACAACACCGCCCTCGCCGACCAGCCCCGGCCCGCCTCGCGCCTCTCCCCGCTGCTGGCGCACGCCAGCGACTGGCCCTGGTGGTTGATCGCCGCCATCCTGATCGCGCTGGTGATCGTCTTCCAGATCCTCACCAATGCCCGCACCAGCGTCATCTTCACCGCCATCTCCGAAGGCATCCGCATCACCATCCTGGTCAGCCTGTCGAGCTACGCCCTGGCGCTGTTCATCGGGCTGTTCGTGGGGCTGGCGCGCGTCTCGGCCAACAAAATCATCTTCAACCTGGCGGCGTTCTACGTCGAGGTGGTGCGCGGCGTGCCGATCCTGGTGCTGCTGCTGTATATCTCCTTCGTGGGCGTGCCCGGCATCGTGGGGGGCATCAACGGCCTGGGCGATCTGCTCAACCTGGGCTTCCTGCAGGCCGTGAGCACCCGCAACGTGGACTTTACACTGCGCGTGGTCATCGGGCTGGGGGTGGCCTATGGCGCCTTCGAGGCCGAGATCTTCCGCGCCGGCATCCAGTCCATCGAGAAGGGGCAGATGGAGGCGGCGCGCTCGATGGGCATGAACTACGTGCAGGCCATGCGCCACGTCATCCTGCCGCAGGCCGTTCGCCGCGTGCTGCCGGCGCTGGGCAACGACTTCATCGCCATGGTCAAGGACTCGTCGCTGGTGTCGGTGCTGGGCGTGCGCGATATCACCCAGCTCACCAAGCTCTACGCCGCCAGCACCTTCCTGTTCTTTCAGGCCTACAGCATCCTGGCCTTCATCTACCTGTTCATGACCATCCTGCTGACCCGCGGCGTACGCGCCCTGGAGGCGCGGCTGTCGCGCTATCGCAACTAAAGGAAGTGCGATATGTCTGAATCTGCATCCAAAGACATGGTCGTCATCAAAAATCTGGTCAAGCAGTTCGGCCAGTTCGAGGCCGTCAGCGGCGTGAGCCTGACGGTGGGGCTGGGGCAGGTGGTGGTCATCATCGGCCCCAGCGGCTCGGGCAAGAGCACCGTCCTGCGCTGCATCAACCACCTGGAGACGCCCACCAGCGGCGAAATCTGGGTGGACGGGATGCGGCTGACGCACAACAGCAAGGACATCAACCTCATCCGGGCCGAGGTGGGGATGGTGTTCCAGCAGTTCAACCTGTTCCCGCACCTGACGGCGCTGGAGAATGTGATGCTGGCCCAGCGGGTGGTGCGCAAGCGGGCCAAGGCCGACGCGGAGAAGGTCGCGCGGCAGCAGTTGGAACGGGTGGGCATCCCGGAGAAAGCCAATAGCTATCCCGGCCAGCTTTCGGGCGGCCAGCAGCAGCGCGTGGCCATCGCGCGCTCGCTGGCCATGAACCCCAAGATCATGCTCTTCGACGAGCCGACCTCCGCGCTGGACCCGGAGATGATCAAGGAAGTGCTGGAGGTGATGCAGAACCTGGCGCGCGAGGGCATGACCATGATCGTGGTGACGCACGAGATGGGCTTCGCCCGCAACGCCGCCAACGAGATCATCTTTATGGACCGGGGCAAGATCGTGGAACAGGGCACGCCGGCCGAGTTCTACAAGAACCCGCGCGAGGAGCGCACGCGGCTGTTCCTGAGCCAGATTCTCCACTGAGCGCGGCGTTTCGCGCCCTTGATCGGCGAAATGAGCCGCGGGCCGCGCTCTCAGCGCGGCCCGCGGCTCGTTTCGCCTGGGCCATTCTTTGCTATCATTGGCGCAGCCATGAAACTGTATGAAATCCTGGACGTGCCGCCCGATGCGACCGACGAGCAGATCCGCGCCGCCTACCGCATCCTGGCCCAGCTTCACCACCCCGACCGGCTCCAGCAGGTGAGCCCGGCGGTGCGGGCCTACGCCGAGGAGCGGCTCAAGAAGATCAACGCCGCCTACCATGAGCTAGGCGACCCGGAGCGCCGCGCCCGCTACGATGCAACCTGGCAGAAGGCGCGCGCCCGGCAGGCGGCCGGGTTCGACGTGGATGTGGACCCGAGCGCGTATGACGAGGCGCCGGATTGGGGAGGGGCCCGCCGCCGCCGCGCCCCGCGCCGCCCCAAGACGGCGCGCGAGCGCGAGGCCGAGGCCGCCTACGACGCCTGGGCCCACCAGGAAGCCGAGCGCTACGCCGCCGCCCGCGAGGCCGAGCGCCTGCGCCGCGAGTCCGAAGAAGCGCGCGAGGCCGAGGCCCGTGCCCGCCGCGCCGCCGAGGAGCAGTATCCCCGCTCGCGGCTGCACGGGGCCGGGCTGGTGGTGCACTTTGCGCCGGGTGTGTGGACTACACTGCTGCACATCCCCACCGGCACCTTCACCATGGGCTCGCTGGCCGCCGCCGACCCGGAGGCCGGCCGCGCCGAGCAGCCCGCCCACGCCGTGCGCCTGTCCGAGTATTACATCGGCCAATACCCCGTCACCAACGCGCAGTATCAGGCTTTCCGGAAAGCCACCGGCCAGCCCGGCGCCGATATCGCCCCGAGCCGCGCCCAGTACCCCGCCGTCAACGTGGCCTGGGACGATGCCAATGCGTTCTGCCGCTGGCTCACCCAGGCGACCAGACGAACCTTCCGCCTGCCCACCGAAGCGGAGTGGGAGAAAGCCGCGCGCGGCCCCGATGGCCGCCGCTATCCCTGGGGCAACGAGTGGGACCCGGCGCGCCTCAACGGCGGCCTGGTCGAGGCCGAACTCAACGCCATCACCGGCGACACCACGCCGGTTGACGGCTTCTCGCCCAATGGCGACAGCCCGTACGGCGCGGCGGACATGCTGGGCAATGTGTGGGAGTGGTGCGGCGATTGGTTCGACCCCAAGACCTATGTGCGGCGCGGTAACCTGCGGCCCAGCGACCCCATCGGCCCCACCACCGGGCAGGGGTATGTCGCGCGCGGGGGGGCGTTCAACTCGCCGCCCCGGCACACCCGCTGCGCCCACCGCAACTGGTTCTACCCGGACGCCGCGCGGCCGGACCTGGGCTTTCGCATCGTGGCGGAAGCCGGATAGCGTTCGCATGAGTCACTATTTGCCTGTCTTTTTCTTTCTTGTGGACGAAGGGGAACTACCCCGCGAACTCAATGGCTGGCTCTCAGTCCAAGGCCTGATTGGTGACCGATCGGAAAACAGGGCAGGGGCAGAGTTTCATTACTCGGTCTCGCGTAATTGGTGGCATCAGCAAGCCTTGATGGAAATTGCAGAGGCACTCAAAGTTGAAGGGCTGGCGTTTGTCCAGTCAGAACTCGCGTGTCTCCGAGCGGATGAGTTACGGGCGGCGAGCGCCAGTCTGGAGCATGTCATAAATGAAGCTCAGCAGGGATTACCCCAGGCCAGGCAAGTCGTCAAGGACCATGGCCCCCTGTGGTGGGTCATACATGATCTCGATAGCAACTATAAGACGTATGAAGTGCCCATCGAGGAGGTTCGCCGGGCTTTCGAGGCGGCTGAAGTCGTCTTCAAGGCCAGCGCTTCAGTGGATGGCGGGTACGAGGCAACAGTGGCTTTCTTCTCATTTATCAAG
This sequence comes from uncultured Anaerolineales bacterium, assembly GCA_964497615.1. GTDB lineage: Bacteria > Chloroflexota > Anaerolineae > Anaerolineales > UBA6663 > CAZCEC01. Next base: position 16,996 of record CAZCEC010000006.1, read on the forward strand.
TCGTTACATGCAACAACCCAAGCAGCGCTGGTACGCAACAAGTGCCTGCTCTATGTCCAACCGCAACCTTAGGCCCATGGCGTAATGACTAACGCCACTGTGCACGGAGCTATTGTGTCTTCTCAAGCAACTCCGCCTTTTGGATTCCGCGTCGGCTTCCTGGGCAACCCCAACTCGGCGGACCCGTTCCGCTTCTGGCGGGTGGTGCCGTGGACCGACGCGAACTTGCAGCGCCTCCGGGACCTGGGCTTCAACACCATCCAGGTGAACGTGGCCTGGGGGCCGCGGCCGGACGACGAGCCGCTGAATATCGAGGACGTGGTGGAACTGCCGCCCGACCTGGCGGCGCAATACCCCCAGGTGGTGCCCCTGAACTGTGACCCTTCACCCGAGGCCCGCGCCCGGCGGCGCAAGGACGTGGCCGAGCGGTCGGCGGCGTGCGCGCGGCTGGGGCTGCGGACCATCTTTCACTTTGGCGCGCCCTACAACAACCACATGCGCTACGGCGACGGCCCGCCCAACTGCATCTCCGACGAGGCAGTGCTCAAGCGCTACCAACTGCTGCTGGAAGTCTTTGCTCGCGACTTCCCGGACGTGGACGACATCCTGGTCTATACCTACGACCAGGACGCCTGGCTGTGCAGTGAGTTTGGGCCGTGCCCGCGCTGCCTGGGCAAGCCCCTGCACGAGCGGCTGCCACGATTCTTGGAGGGCATGGCGGCCACGTGGCGCGCCCTGCGACCTGAGAAGGCGGGCCGGCTGTGGTGGGAGCCGTGGGAGCTGTCGGCGGGGCAGGTGTATGCCTGCGTGCCGCGCCTGCGGCCGGACCTGTTTGGCCTGGCCCTGCACGCCAACGTGGCCGAGGTGATGGCCACCCAACCCGCCGACCGCTGGCTGAAGAACACCGCCGCGCTGGCCGCCGATCACGGGCTGCCCGTGATCGCCGAATACTGGCTGGGCGGGCCGTGCGAGGAGCAGGAGCCGCTGCTCCACCTGGCGCACCCGCTCGTCACCCTGCGCGGCCTGCGCGCCATCGCCGCCGCGACGGGCGTGACCGGCATCAAGGAATACTACGGCCTGGACCCCGACCGCGAGGACCCGAATTTAAGAATGACGGCGCTGTTCCTGTCCAATCCGGAGATCAGCGACGCTGACGCGCTGGCCGAGCTTGCCCACCCCTACGAGGCCGCCGCCGGCCTGATGCGGCGCTTCTGGACGCTCACCAGCCGCGGCATGGAATTGTTCCCGTGGGACGTGGCCTGGTACATCCGCCAGATCGGGCGCAGCCGCGTGGACCATGCCCTGAGCGCCGCCCGCATCCGCGGGATGCCGTGCCGCACCCCAAGCTGGTGCTCCACCCGCGCCACCATCTTCCTGCGGGCGTACGAGTTCTACACTGAGGACGACCCCTGGCTGCGCGAGGACATCGAACTGCGCTGCCGGATGGCGGCGGAGGCTTGGGGCGAGGCCCTCACCCTCGGCGGCGATATTCTCGCCCTCATCCCCGCTGATCTGCGCCTGAGCTTCGAGCGCACCTTGCTGGACACGGGCCGCCTTCGCCGCCGTTCGCTGGCCTACGCCCTGCACCTGCGCGAGACGAATTTGGCCGAGATGCTGCGGCAGTATGCGCCAGGGCCGGAGCACATCTGGGCCGAACTGCGCCAGTGCCTGCAAGCCGACCTGGACAACTTCGCCCAGGATCAGGCGGCCAACGAGGCCGCCGAGGGGCTGGGGCTGTTCCGCCTCGGCGCGCCGGCCAACCATCCCTGGACCGAGGCCGAGGACGCGCTGCAACTGCTGGACCTGGACCCGCCGGGCTTTCTGGAGCGCTTCCTGACGGTGACGGAGGGGAAGGCGGAGAAGGGGCTGCACAGCGTCACGTCGCGCTGAGGCCCATGACTCTTTTTCGTCTGATGGAATGATCCTGTTTACCTGTGGAGGCGATCCGGGCGCGGCTAGGCGAGAGGCGAGGCTAGCCCTCCTAATACTTCAGCAGGGTGCCGCCGTCGGTGACGCCGCCGCCGGGCAGGGGGGGCGGGATCACGACACCGAGGCGGAATAGTTGTCGCTCGTCCACGGGGCCCCTATACTTCCCCCGTGTGTTCCCAGCTCAAAGCGAAGCGGAAAGGAGCGACATGACCGCGAAGCCCGATTCCGGCCAGGGATGGTTGGCCGTGCTGGCGCGGGCGGTGCCGCTGATCATCCTGCCCATCGCCGTCCTCAGCCTGCCGCTCTCGGCGGCGCCTACGCTTGGGCTGACGGCAGGGGAGACCGCCGGCTGGATCATGGTCCTGTACGCGCTGCCCGCGCTGTTGAGCCTGGCGCTGTCGCGCTGGTATGGGCTGCCCCTGCTCTACACCGGTAACCTGTTTGTCCTGCTCTTCATCGTCTCGCTGGCGGGCGAATTGAGTTTTGGGGAACTGGCGGGCGCGGCGATGGTTGCGGCCGTCGCCGTGCTGGTTATCACCTGGCTGGGGCTCATGCGGCGGCTGGCGGCCTGGATTCCGGCGCCGATCGTGCTGGGCCTGCTCTCCGGCGCCATCCTGCCGTTTGTGTCGGACGTGTTTACGTTCTTGGGGCAGGCGCCGTTGATGATCGGCGCGGCCGTGCTGGCCTATCTATTGGGGCGTCGGTTTTTGGAGCCGCGCGTGCCCGCCATCCTGGCGGCGCTCGTGGCAGGGCTGGTTGCGGCGGCGCTCGCCGGGCAACTGGGCAGTGCGCCCGCGACTTGGTCGCTGCCCATCCCAACCCTGACCGCGCCGGTCTTTACGTTGCACGCGCTGCTCACCGCCGGGCCGGTGTTGGCGGTACTGCTGACCTTGCAGTCCAATGTGCCGTCGCTGGTCTTCCTAAGACATCACGGGTATCGGCCGCCCGAGCGGGCAGTGAATACCGTGACCGGGCTGGCGACTCTGGCCGGGTCGCTGCTGGGCCCAACGGGCATCTCCCTGTCGCTGCCAGTGATGGCGCTGGTGGCCGGACCAGCCGCCGGACCGCCGCGGGTGCAGTTACGCACGCTCTACTTGACGAGTGCGGTGGTCCTGGTCATGGGGCTGCTGGGAGGGCTGGCGGCCGATTTAGCCAGCCTGATCCCATTGTCCCTGCTCTTGACCCTGGCTGGGCTGGCCGTGATCGAAGTGCTATCCAGCGCGCTGCAGCGGGTGGTGGCAGGGCCGCTGCGGCTGGGGCCGCTGGTGGCGTTTGCGGTGGCGCTGTCAGATGTCTCGCTGCTGGGGCTGGGCCCCTACTTCTGGGCGATTGTGCTGGGGATGGGGACGTCTCTGCTGCTGGAGCGCGACGCGCTGCGTGAGTGGCGCGTGGCCGCGACCTCGCCCGCGCCTGGGTGAACCCCTATCGGCCCCAATACTTCAGCAGGGTGCCGCCATCCGTCACGCCGCCGCCGGGCAGGGGCAGGGGGATGAGGGAGCCCAGGCCGAGGATGAGAACGTTGGTGACGGCGGTGAAGGCCGCCACCCACGCCAGCAGGCTGGGCAGGGTGGGCAGGATTTCGGCGCCGCGCGGCCACAGGGCCAGCGCCAGCGGCGCGAACGGCAATCCCACGACCACGTTTACCCAAAAGCCTCCCAGCGCGCGGCGCACATGCAGGCGCGGCGCTAACGCCGGCTCGTTGGGCGGGTAGAGGCTCGCCGCCAGGATGAGGAAGAAGTGGATGCCCGCCATCGGGTAGCCGGTGCGGCGGGCCGCCCACGCATGCCCCAGTTGGTGCAGCAGTTCGGAGACGAAGAAGATCAGGGCGGCGAGCACTCCAGCCAGCACTGCCACGCCGAGGGACAGGTGCAGCCGCCAGCCCGCCAGCCACGCCATCAGGATTGCCAGCCCAGCGAACGACAGCGCCCCGGCCGGGGCCACGCTGACCCGCAGGCCAAAGATCCGAAAGGCCGCCAGGGAGGAGCGCATGTCGAGCATGGCTGGGCGGCCCGCGGCCGGCTAGCTCTCTTCGACCGCCGGGGCCACCACCACCTGGTTGCGCCCCTGCGCCTTGGCCTGATAGAGGGCCCGGTCCGCGGCGCGCACCAGGCGGTCCAGCCACTGCTCGCCCACGCCCCCGGGCCGCAAGGTGTCCGGCAAAAGGGTGGCGACCCCCAGGCTGGCGGTGACAGTGGTGCCTTTCCCATTCAGCCCGAGGTCGGTGGCGGCCAACTGCTCACGGATGCGGCCGGCGGCGGCTTCGGCCTCGCCCGGCGTGGCGCCGGGCAGCACCAGCAGGAATTCCTCGCCCCCCCAGCGGCCCACCACATCGTAGTTGCGCATGTGCTCGGCCAGCAGGCCAGCCACCAGCCGCAGGGCCCGGTCGCCGGCCTCGTGCCCGTAGCGGTCGTTGATCGTCTTGAACTTGTCGACATCCAGCAGGATTACGCTCAGCGGGCCGCTGGTGTGGTCGCGGGCCAGCCGGTTAAGCTCGGCCAACGCGCGCTCGCGGATGGCGCGGCGGTTGAACAGGCCGGTGAGGGAGTCGTGCATCGCCAGGGTCTCGGCCTGGCGCTTGGCGAAGCGCAGGTCTTCTTCCAGCTTGAGGATGCGCTCGCCGATGGTCACCCGCGCCTGGAGTTCGTCGTGATCCCAGGGCTTGGTCAGGTAGTCGTCCGCCCCGCCCACCAGTCCGCTGACCACCTGTGGCTTGGTAGCCAGGGCCGTGACCATGATGATGTAAGTGTAGGCGTCATGACCGGCGTCGCGGATGCGGCGGATGAGCTCCAGCCCATCCAGGCGCGGCATCATCCAGTCGGTGACGACCATGCGCGGGCGCTCGGCCTGGTACACCTCCCAGGCGGCGGCGCCGTCGAGGGCCTCGACGGCTTCGTGCCCGGCGTAGCGCAAGTTCACCGACAAGAGGCGCAGCGAGTTGGGGTCGTCGTCAACGGTGAGGATCTTCACGGTCGGGAGTATTGTAGTGGAGAAATCGTCTGCGGCAAGTGAGCAAGCTGCGAACATAAATCAGCCAGGCATGCGTCACACGCGACGCAAGCCTGGCCGTTATGACTCGCTGCAAGCTTAGGGCGAGACCGGCCAGGTTTCATTTGCGCGCTACCGTGGCCGGCAGACACGCGAAACCTGGCCGGTCGTCTGGTTACCTGGGCTAGAACAGCCCCTTCACCTTGCCTGTCTCCAGATCCACATCCACATCGAAGAACACTGGCCGCGTCGGCAGCCCCGGCATGGTGCGCATGGAGCCGACCAGGGGGTAGATGAACCCCGCCCCGACTGAGGCGCGCAGGTCGCGGATGGGGACGCGGAAGCCGGTCGGCGCGCCCTTGACATTCGCGTCCGCGGTGAACGACAGGTGCGTCTTCGCCATGCAGATGGGCAGGCGGCTGAACCCCAGCCGCGTGTACAGCTCCACCTTCTGCTCGGCCTCGGGCGAGTAATCCACCCCGTCCGCGCCGTAGAAGCGGGCGATGGCGTCGATCTTCTCCTTGATGCTGGCCTCGTCCGGGTACAGGTACTGGAAATGCTTGGGCTTCTTGGCAGCCGCCATCACGGCGTGTGCCAGCTCGATAGCGCCCTTGCCGCCGTGCATCCAGTGGGTGCACTTATAGGCGCCCTCGGCCCCGGCCTCCACCGCGAAGCGCCGCACCAGCTCGATCTCCGCGTCGGTGTCGGTGGCGAACGAGTTGACGGCCACCACCACCGGCACGCCAAAGCGCTTGGCGTTCTGGATGTGGCGGATCATGTTCGGCATCCCGGCTTCCAGCAGCGGCAGGTTCTCGTCGGTGTAGGCCGCGTCCAGCGGCTTGCCGGCCACCACGCGCGGGCCGCCGCCGTGCATCTTCAGCGCGCGGATCGTCGCCACCAGCACCACCACGTCGGGCACGAGGCCCGAGTAGCGGCACTTGATGTCCATGAACTTCTCCATGCCGATGTCGGCCCCAAAGCCGCTCTCGGTGATGACGTAGTCGGCCAGCTTGAGGGCGATCTGGTCGGCCACGATGGACGAGTTGCCGTGAGCGATGTTGGCGAACGGGCCGGCATGGACGAAGGCGGGCGTGCCCTCCAGGGTCTGCATCAGGTTGGGCATGATGGCGTCCTTCATCAGGACGGTCAGCGCGCCGGCCACGCCCAGGTCCTCGGCCGTCACCGGCTGCCCCTGCCGGCTGGTGCCGAACACCATCCGGCCCAGGCGCTCGCGCATGTCGGGCAGGCTGGTGGTCAGCGCCAGGATGGCCATGATCTCGCTGGCGACGGTGATGTCGAAGCCGGTGGTGCGCGTGAAGCCCTTCTCCTCCGCTCCCTGCCCGATGGTGATCTGGCGCAGCATCCGGTCGTTCACGTCCATCACGCGGTTCCAGGTCAGGCTGGCGGGGTCAATGTCGAGCCGGAAGATGGCGCGCTTCTGCTCAGGGGTCAGGTCGTCCGGGCGGGCGGCTTCGATGCCCAGGCGCTGCATGCGGCGCAGGTGGGCCTCGGCGAACTGGCGCTGGCCCTGCTTGTCCTTGGGGCAGAAGGCGTTGAACAGCTTCTCGTCGTCGGGCTGCTGGGCCTCGTGGAACATGCGCGCGTCAATCGCCGCCGCCATCAGGTTATGGGCGGCGGTGATGGCGTGGATGTCGCCGGTCAGGTGGAGGTTGAAGTCCTCCATCGGGATGACCTGGCTGTAGCCGCCGCCGGCCGCGCCGCCCTTGATGCCGAACGTCGGCCCCTGCGAGGGCTGGCGGATGCAGGTGAAGACCGTCTGGCCCAGGTGCGCCCCCAGCGCCTGCGACAGGCCCACGGTGGTGGTCGTCTTGCCCTCGCCCAGCGGGGTGGGGGTGATGGCGGTCACGTCAATGTACTTGCCGTTCTTGCGCCGGGCCAGCCGGTCGCGCACTTCCAGGTGCACCTTGGCCTTGTACGGGCCAAACAGCTCCAGGTCGGTCGGCTTCAGCCCCAACTCCTCCGCGATCTGGAGGATGGGCTTGAGCTTGCCGGCCTGGGCGATGTCAATGTCGGAGGGGACCGGGGAAAGCAGCTTGAGGCGCGTGGGCTTGAAAACAGGTTTGGCGGGGGCGGGTCGGGCGGCACCCCGTTGGGGCGTCATGACTTTCTTGGCTGAGTTCTTGCCGCGCGCGGTCTTTTTGGCTGTCTTGGGCATGGGGATCTCCTGTAAATACGAGTGGTCAGGGATGATTATGCCCAAGTTGGGGCGGGGGGCAAGTGCGGTTTGTCACGGATTCGGGTGAAGAGCGTACCAGCAGGGCGGGCGGGTGACGGTACGCGGATGCTGCGGATCAGCCCGTGGGCCCATAAAGGGCCCGGCTACGGCGGACTACCGGGCGTATGGGCGTAGCGGCGGGGTTAATCCCCGCCCCGCGGCTCAAACGATCGTAGCGGCGGGGTTTATCCCCGCTCGGCGGCCTCGCGCACCAGCCTTCGCAGCGCCTGGTACACGGCCTCGAACCTCGGGCTGCGGTCGTTGGCCCACTTGGCAACGGCGCGCGTCTCGCCGGCTGGGTTGGTGACGGAGATGACCGGGCGGGCCTCGTCGGGGACGCCGGGGCGCGCGGGAAAGGTGAGCGCCAGGAAGTCGTGGGCGATGAGCAGGTCGAACAGCGCGGCGGCGCGGGCCGAGCCCAGCACCACCGGGTGGCGCTGCTCGTGCCCAGCCGCGTCCACCACGCTGGCCCAACCCAGCCCGGTGCCGTGCAGGTCCAGGGTGTGGCCCCCCCATAGGCCATGCACGTCCTGCAGGGCCAGGCGGGCGGCGGTCCAGCCGGCGGGGGGGCCGAGGAAGCGGGCGCTCTCGTTCAACGCACCAGGTAAATCACGGCCACTACGACCCCAATGCCCACCACTACCTTACGCAAGGTGGCCGGCTGGATGCGCCCCGCCAGCCGCCCGCCCAGCGCGCCGCCCAGCAGCGCCCCCACGGCCATGACGGCGGCCAGCGGCCACACCACCTGCCCCGAGAACAGGAAGAAGATCGCGGCGGCGATGTTGGTGGCGAAGGCCACCGCCTGCTTGAGGGCGTTCAGCCGGGTCAGCGTGTCGCTCAGGGTGACGCCCAGCACCGCCAGGATAATGACGCTCAGCCCCGCGCCGAAGTAACCCCCATACACGGCCGCCAGGCCCAGGGGCAGCGCCGCCCACGTCTCGTTGGCGGCCCCGCCGCCACGCGCCGCCAGGCGCTTCACCAGCCAGGCCCGCACCGGCTCCTGGGCTGCCAGCAGGCCGCACGCCAGCAGGATGAGCCACGGCACCAGCGCCGTGAACAGCCGCTCGCCCGTATTGAGCAGCAGCAGCCCGCCCACGATCCCACCCACCACGCCGGCCGGCAGGGCGAACAACAGCCGCGCCCGCTGGCCGCGCAGGTCCTTGGCCTGGGCCATCGTCGCGCCCAGGTAGCCGGGCGAGAGCGCCACGGTGTTGGTGACGTTGGCGGCCAGCGACGGCACACCCACAAAGACCAGCGCGGGAAAGGAGATCAGGGTGCCGCCGCCGGCCAGGGCATTGATGAGGCCGGCGCCAAAGGCGCCCAGCGCGGCGATGAGGAAGGCAGTGGGAGTGGGCATGGGATCTGAGGTCGGATGTCGGCGGTCAGACGTCGGAAGTCAAAGGTCGGAGACTGTTGAACGAAACGCACGCGCGCAACGGCGGGCGCGTGGCCGTGGAGCGAACCGCACAGTCACTGTCGTCAGGTTAGCGTCGCGAGGCTTGTTCCCGCACGGTGCGCGGGTCCTCCTGGATGATGGCGCCGGGGATCGGAATGGGAATGATCTCGCCGCGCGCCGCGCCGTTTGCAATCGTCAGCCGGCCGATGGCGGGGCCGTAGGGCGGGCGGTAGTCCGGTCCCAGCGAGCCGGGGTTGAACAGCAGCACATCGGCGCGCATTTGGTTGACGGGCCGGTGCGAGTGCCCGAACACGATCACGTCCACGTCGTCGAAGGCGGCCCGCACCTGGGCCAGGTAGTCGTCGACGGAAAAGCCCACCGTGTAGTAGCGCAGTTTTTCGTACACGTAGCCCGTCAGCCCGCCGTGCCCGTGCGTGAGGCCCACCCGTACCCCCTCGAACTCCAGCCGCAGCGTGCGCGGCAGCCGCACAAACAAATCGCGGTTGCCGCTGACGGCGTGCACCGGCGCAATGCGGGCCAGGGTATCCAGTACCGGCCGGATGCACACATCGCCCGCGTGCAGGATGGCGTCCACCCCCCTCAACGCGTCCAGCGCCGCCTGCGGCAGCGCCCGCATCCGGTCGGGGATGTGCGTGTCAGCCAGCACGCCGAGCGTTATCACAAGGAGCTTGTGTCACGAATTACACGAATTGGAGCGAATGTTCTCATCCGTTGAAGCTCACTGCAATCGGCGCAGTGAACACTGCGGGACATGCAGACCAATTCGTAGAATTCGTGTAATTCGTGACCAAGGTTTTCTGCCCGGCTAATACCGCCCGCGATTAGTCACCGCGTCGGGATTAATCAGCTCGGCCTCGGTGGCGCGGGTGACGCTGACGGCGCAGGCCTTGAACTCCGGAATCTTGGCCGTGGGGTCCAGCGCGTCAATCGTCAGCACATTTGCGGCGGCCTCGGCGAAGTGCATGGGGATGAAGACCACCCCCGGCCGCGCCTTGGGCGAGACGTGCACGCGCAGGACGACGGTGCCGCGCCGCGAGGTGACGCGGGCCACGTCGCCGGTGCGCAGGCCGGAACGCTCGGCGTCCACCTCGTTGATGTCGAGCAAGGCTTCGGGGTAGAGCGCATCCAGCTCAGAGTTGCGCGTCATGGTGCCGCCGTGCCAGTGCTCCAGCAGGCGCCCGGTGGTGAGGATGTAGGGATACTCGTCGTCGGGCTGCTCCACCGTGGGGATGTAGTCCAGCGCGAAGAACTTGCCGCGCCCGGAGGGGAAGCTCTCGGCGAACAGGTACGGCGTGCCGGGATGATTCTCGTCGAGCACCGGGGTTTGCAGGCCATGCTTGTCCAGCCGCGCATAGGTGACGCCCTTGAAGGCCGGCACCACGTTCGCCATCTCGCGCCAGATTTCCTCCGGGTCCTCGTAGCCCCAGCCGGCGGTGTTGGGCCGCCCCAGCCGCCGTTCCAGGCGGTGGGCCAGGTCGGTGATGATCTGCCAATCGGGCCGGGCCTGGCCGCGCGGGGGCAGCGCCTGGCGCACCCGCTGCACGCGCCGGTCGGTATTGGTGAAGGTGCCATCTTTCTCCGCGAAGGCTGCCGCGGGCAGGATCACGTCGGCATACGCGCCCGATTCGTTGATGAAGATGTCCTGCGCCACCAGGAACTCCAATTCCTCCATGTGCTGGCGGGTGACGTTCAGGTTCGGCTCGGTCATCATCGGGTTCTCGCCCATGATGTACAGGGCGCGCACGCCGCCGGGGTGCGCGTGCGACAGGATTTCGGTGGTGGTCAGCCCGCGCTCGCGGTTCAGGCCGCCCGGCTCGATATTCCAGGCTTGCTCCCATTTCTCGGCGTTGCCGGGCTCGTCCACGAGCATGTAGCCGGGGTAGTGGTAGGGCATGGCGCCCGAGTCGGACGCGCCCTGCACATTGTTCTGCCCGCGCAGGGGGTTGAGGCCGGTGCCCTCGCGGCCCACGTGCCCGGTCAGCAGGGCCAGGTTCACCAGCGCCAGCCCGCTGGCGGTGCCGTGCGAAAGCTGCGAGATGCCCATGCCCCAAAAGATGGACCCGCGCTCGGCGGTGGCGTACAGCCGCGCCGCCTGCCGGATGAGGTCGCGGTCCACCCCGGAGATGGCTTCCACTTTCTCGGGCGAGAACTCGTCCAGCGAGGCGGCATACTCGGCGAAGCCCACGGTGCGCTCGTCAATGAAGGCCTGGTTGTAGAGCTTTTCGTTGACGATGACGTGGGCCATGGCCGAGAAGACGGGCACGTTGGTGCCGGGGGTCAGGGGCAGCCACAGCTCGGCGTAGTCGCACAGCTCCAGCCGGCGCGGGTCGATGACGATCATCTTCGCGCCGTGCTTCTGCACCGCCGCTTTCATTTGCAGCCCGATGATGGGGTGGTTCTCGGTGGTGTTGGAGCCGGTGACGATGAAGACGTCGCTCTTGGCGACCTCGGCGGCGGTGTTGCTCATGGCGGTGGTGCCCAGCGCCTTGATCAGCGCCGCCACCGATCCGGCGTGGCACAGCCGGGTGCAGTGGTCCACATTGTTGGTGCGGAACAGCGCCCGGAACATCTTCTGGAGCAGATAGTTCTCTTCGTTGGTGGCCTTGGCGCAGCAATAGACCGCCAGCGCGCCCGGCCCGTCGCGGCGATAGATTTCCGTCAGCCGGTCGGCCACATAGTCCAGCGCCTCGTCCCAGGCGGCCTCGCGCCACTCGTCGCGGTCGAAGGCCTGGGTGCGGGCGCCGGGCGCCTGGGGCGTCTTGCGGATCAGCGGCGCCGTGACGCGCTTGTTGCTGTAGAGGAAGTCGTAGCCAAAGCGCCCCTTGACGCACAAATTGCCTTTGTTCACCACCGAGTCGAAGGGCGAGGTGACGCGGTAGATGAAATCGTCCTTGATGTGCAGCTCCAGCGTGCAGCCGACGCCGCAGTAGGGGCAGGTGGTGGGGACAACTCGGTCAGGGTGCATCACAACTACCTCTTCTTCCGCCGTCTCTCCGACCGCGTCAGCGCCATGATCTCATCCGGCGTCTGACCCTGTTCCAACAGGAACTCGCGCTTGGGCTTGAGGGCGCCGGTGGGGCACACGCCCACGCACTGCCCGCAGAAGACGCAGCTTGTCTCCGGCAGGGGCTTGTCGAAGAAGGTGCCGATCTGCGTCTCGAAGCCGCGCCCCTCGAAGTTGATGGCGTAGGCGTACTGGGCGTCGTCGGCGCACACCTGCACGCAGCGCCAGCACAGGATACACTGCCCGTAGTCGCGGATGAACATGGGGTTGTCGTCGAGCACCGGCGGCGCGCGCCGCTCGGCCTCCGGGAAGCGCTCCGGCTGGGCGGCGTAGTCGCCCATGAAGCCCTGAATCTCCGGCGCCTCCGACAGGTCCACCGCCGAGTCCAGCATCTCCAGGATGGTGCGGCGGCTGCGCTCGACGCGCTCGTTGCGGGTGGTCACCTGCATCCCCTCGCTCACCTGCGCCACGCAGGCCGGCGGCAGCACCCGCGCCCCCGCCACCTCCACCACGCAGATGCGGCACAGGGCGTTGGCGGTGCAGTGCGCGTGATAGCAGATGGTGGGGATGTCCACGCCCGCGCTCTCGGCCGCTTTCAGGATCGTCGTCCCGGCCGGCGCGGTGACAGCCTGCCCGTCTATCGTCAGGGTTATCTCGTTAGTCACTTTGTCAACTCGTCAATATGGCAACCGGTCTTGGTCGGCCGGTCAATTCGTCCTTCGTGCTTGGTCTTTCGTCCAGCCACCGTTATCGGTCGTCCAGCCTTCGTTCTTCGTCTTGCGTCCTTCGTCGGTCGTCGGCCTTTCACTCCTCATCCTTCAGCGGCCCCGTGGCCGCCCGCAGCCGCTGGGCCAGCTCCGCCAGTTGGTCGTAGCTGACCGGCTTGACCAGGACCAGGTCGGCCAGGGGTTGGAGCGACTCGGCCCGGTGCGACTCGCCGGTGGCGACGATGACGCGCGTGCGCGCCAGCCGCCGGTCGGCCTTCATGGCAGCCAGGAGCGCCTCGCCGCTCACCTCCGGCAGACGCAGGTCCAGCAGCACCACCGCCGGGATGATCTGGGCCAGGCGCCGCTGGGCCAGCCGGCCGTTCGAGATGATCTCGGTGGCAAAGCCCGCCTGGCGCAAGGCTTCGGCGTAAATCTCGGCCACCCCGGTGTCGTCGTCAATGATCAGCGCGATGCGTGTGTCCATACGTCCCCTTAACGGGCCGGCTGGGCGGCGAACATTTCCGGCCACAGCTTCATGGCGCTCAACACGGCGCTGGCGGCCGTCTGCCCCAGGCCGCACAGCGAGGCATCCGTCATTGTCCAGCCCACATCGGCCAGGCGCTCCGCATCGCCCGGCAGGGCGCGGCCGGCCGCCACCCGCGCCAGGATTTCGTGCTGGCGCTGCGTGCCGATCTGGCATGGGTAACACTTGCCGCACGACTCGTGGGCGAAGAAACGCCCCAGCCGGCGCAGCGCGTCGCGCAGGTCGCGCGTGTCGTCAAAGACCATCACCACGCCCGAGCCGAGCGGCAGCCCGGCGGCGCGCAGGTCCTCGAACGTCAGCAGCACGTCCAGGTCTTTCTCGGTGGCAAAGGCTCCGGCAGCACCGCCGAACAGCACCGCCTGCAAGCGCCGGCCCGGCCGCACCCCGCCGGCCAGGTCGTCCAGCAAGTGGCGCAGGGTGACGCCGAAGGGCACCTCGTACAGCGCGGGCCGGGCCACGTCGCCCGAGACGCAGAACAGCTTGGGCCCCGGCGACTTCTCTGTGCCCAACAGGCGATAGTCCGCCGCGCCCCCGGTGAGGATGAGCGGCAGATTGCAGAGGGTCTCGACGTTGTTGATGGCGGTGGGCTGGCCGAACAACCCGTGCGTCACGGGGAAGGGCGGCTTGACGCGCGGGAAGCCGCGCTCGCCCTCGATGGATTCGAACAGCGCCGTCTCCTCACCGCAGATGTAGGCCCCGGCCCCCAGCCGCAGTTCCACGTCGAAGTCCCAGCCGCTGCCCAGAACGTCGCGCCCCAGGTAGCCGGCGGCGCGGGCCTCGTTGACGGCGGCCTGCATGGCGGCGTAGGCGCGCGGATACTCGCCCCGAATATAGATGTAGCCCTTGTTCGCGCCAATCGTATACCCGGCGATGAGCAAGCCTTCCAGGGTGCGGTGCGGATCGTCCTCCAGCAGCACGCGGTCCTTGAAGGTGCCGGGCTCGCTCTCGTCGGCGTTGCAGACCACATACTTGGGTGAACCGGCCGCCTTGCGCGCGCCCTCAAACTTGACCCCGGTGGGGAAGGCCGCGCCGCCGCGCCCGACCAACCCCGACGCCTTGACCTCGGCCACCACCGCCTCGCCCCCCATCGCCAGCGCGCGGCGCAGACCCGCGTAACCGCCGCCCGCCTCATACTCCCTCAGCCGCGTCACCCGGCCCTGCCCGCAGTTCGCCGTCAGCAGCCGGATGTCGCCGGCCACGCGCCCCGCCGGCATGGGCAGTTCGCCCAACTCGTCGTCCGGCTCGGCCAGGCCGCTCCCCGGCGCGAACAGCCCCTCCAGCCCGCCCGGCGACAGCGGCCCCACGGCGTGCTCGTCCACCAGGGCGACGGGCGCATGGTCGCACAGCCCCAGGCACGTCACCGCTTCCACGGTCACCGCGCCGTCGGCCGACATACCGCCCGGCTCGACGCCCACGCGGGCGCAGGCGGAGGTCAGCACGTCATCCGCGCCGGCCAGCGCGCAGGCGGGGTCCACGCATACGCGCACCATGCGCCGTCCCACCGGCTCGCGGTAAAACATGGAGTAGAAATCAATGACCCCATAGACCTCGGACAGCGGCACGCGCAGGGCGCGCCCCACCGCGGCGGCCACCGGCTCCGGCAGCCAGCCATAGAGGCGCTGGGCGGCGTGCAGGGCCGGCAGGAGAGCGGTGCGGCCCTGCGGCGCGTGCTCAGCGAGGATGGGTTGCAGCGGACCTAGATCGAAATCCGACATGGACGCTCCTGATCACAGTATAGTCCAGGCCGGGAGGGAGGGGTAGGCACGCGAAGAAGGTTGTTACGCGGGGCGGCTTTCGTCAACGTAGCGGCCCCACAACTTTCGCCATCGTGAACAGCGGCGTTCCAAACAATTCATGCGGGCTGGCGTCAGTCCGCCTGAAACCCCACCGTTCGTAGAGCCGAATCGCCCGATGAAGAAAGGGCGTGGTGCTGAGGTAGAGGCGGTCGAGCCCGCGTAGCTGGGCATAGTCGTCTACGGCCTGCAAGAGCCGCTCGCCCAGCCGTAGGCCGCGGGCCTCCGGGAGGACGGCCATGCTGCGCACATACAGCCCATCGCCCTTGTCCACTGCCGCCACCGTTCCCGCGAGCCGGCCGTCCACCTCCGCCACCCAAACCGGCCCCTCGTCCCACCGCTGCTCAATCTGACGCTGGCCGGGGGTCGTGGCCGCCAGGGCCAGGGGCGTGTAGAGTGGACCGTACTCGGCGAAGGCTGCCTGGAGTATCGCCGCGATGGCGGCGGCCTCGGCGAACTCCGCCAGCCGAACGAGCGAAACGGGTGGGTCAGAACGCCGCCTCACGGCTCATGTCTAGACGAACAAAGGTGGAGAGGTCCTCCGCCCTCCCCTTTCCTCAATTGATGAGAGGCTGAAGTGGGGGAGAAGCGGGGGCGGAGTAGTTCAAGGCGTGCGCGACTGGCGCTGACGCTGAATTTCGTCTGCAATGGCCTCGACCGTCAGATTGCCAAACAGCGCTTCGCGCTCCTCGGTGTAATTGCCAAAGCCCAGGCTGTATTGGTTGAGAAAGCGCGCGGTGTTGACCACCCCCATCTCGCGGCAAAGCAAGTGGATGGCGGAGCGGGTAAGTTCTGCCAGAGGCATTGCGGTGGAAATCATTTGACCAACTCCTGCACACGCTCAGTATACTATACGCTTTACCTTGCGCGGCTCAACCAGCGTGCACCCCAGCCGGCGAAGGCCGGCTTTGGGCCCTTGGTTGGTGCGGTTTCAACCGCCCCCATTCCCCCTTATAATCCCCCTCCCATCCCCCTCTCACCCTCCAAGGACTCGCCTACATATGACTCAGCGCCCCGTCCACTACGTGCTCTCCACCCATTGGGACCGCGAATGGTTTCTCACCCAGCAGGATTACCGCTACCGCCTGGTGCAGCTCATGGACCGGGTGCTGGATGGCCTCCACAGCGGCGAGATGCGCGGCCCCTTTACCTGCGACGGCCAATCCATCCCCATCGAAGACTACCTGGAGATCCGCACCGAGCGGCGCGAGGTCGTCCAGCAGCACATCCAGGATGGCCGCATCGTCGTCGGGCCGTGGTACGTGCTGCCGGATGAGTTCTTGGTCTCGGGCGAGTCGCTCATCCGCAACTTGCAGTTGGGCCGCCAGTATGTGCGCGATCTGGGCGGCCAGCCTTCCGACGCCGGCTTCGTGTGCGACCTGTTCGGCCACGTCAGCCAACTGCCGCAGATCTTCGCCGGCTTCGGCATCCGCGGCGGCTTTATCTGGCGCGGCATCAACCAGGTCGCCGAGCGCCACCTGCGCTGGCAGGGCGCGGATGGCACGGTGCTGGCCTGCTATCGCTTTGGCCGCTCCGGCTACTGCGATTACTCCGTCCGCGTGCGGCACGGCTGGAACCCCGAGCACGTCTTCGACCGCGCCGAGACCGAGGCCACCCTGAGCGCCTTCCTGGACAAGGAAGCGGCGGCCACCAAGATCGACCCCATCCTGCTCTTCGATGGCTGCGACCACCAGGAATGGGACCGGGATGTGTACGGCGTCCTCGCCCAGCGGCTGGGCGCGGCGGACGGCGGCTACCTCATCCGCCACACCTCGCTCGACGCCTACCTGGCCGACATGCTGGCCCAGGCGGACCGCATCGGCCCCGCTTATTTCGGCGAACTGCGCGAGCCGGGCGCGCTGCCCGGCGACCAGGACGAGCAGTGGGTCATCCCCGGCGTGCTCTCCAGCCGCGTGTGGATCAAGCAGGAGAACGCCCTCTGCCAGGCATTGCTGTGCCAGTGGGCGGAGCCGCTCACCGCGCTGGTGCAGGCGGCCTTGGGCAAGAGCGCCGCCCCCGGCTTTCTGCACACCGCCTGGAAGTGGCTGTTGCAGAACCACCCGCATGATTCTATCGGCGGGTGCAGCCTGGACGCCGTGCACGAGGATATGCGCTACCGCTTCCACCAGAGCCACCTGATCGCCGACCGGCTGGCGACGGAGGCCACGCGCGACCTGGCGTCGAACGTGGCCGGCGAGGTGGGCGAGCAGGAAGTGCGAATCGTGTTCTTCAATCCCCTGCCGCAGCCCCTGCGCGCCCACGCCGACCTCGCCGTGCAGGTGCCCACCACCTGGCCGGCTTTCAATGAGTTCTTTGGCTTTGAGCCGAAGCCCGGCTTCCGGCTCTATACACCTGACGGCGCCGAGGTGCCCTACCAGCGGCTGGGACAGGCCATGCAGCAGCGCGGCGCGCGCCTGTTCGACTCAAAATTCCCGCAGGAGACCTTCACCCATCACGTGGAAGTGTGCCTGCCCCTGGACCTGCCGCCGCTCGGCTACACCACCCTCATCGCCCGGCCCGACCCGCAGGGCCGCCCCACGCGCCACCCCAGCCGCCCCGGCCTGGCCGTCAGCGAGCGCTCAATGGCGAATGAGTACTTGGAAGTCGCCATCGAAAACAACGGTGCGCTGACCGTCACCGACCGCCGCACCGGGCAGACCTTTACCCGCCTGCTCACCTTCGAGGACTGCGCCGACATCGGCGACGGCTGGTATCACGGGCAGGCGACGAATGACCAGGTGTTTACCTCCACCGCCAGCGCCGCTGCCGTGGCCCTCGTCCACGACGGCCCGTTCCGGACGACCTTCCGCGTACGCACGGCCCTTACCGTGCCGGCCCGCTTCGACTTCCGCCTGATGCGCCGCTCCGAAGAGATGGTGGACCTGGCGCTGGACACGTTCGTCACCCTGCGCGCCGGCTCCGACCAGGTGGAATGCGAGGTGCGCGTGGACAACACCGCCCGCGACCACCGGCTGCGGGCGCTCTTCCCCAGCGGCGCGGCGGCTGATACCTACCTGTCCGACTCGGCTTTCGACGTGGTGGAGCGCGCCATCGCCCTCAGCCCCGACAATCACACCTTCCGCGAGTTGGAGTTGGAGACGCGCCCCCAGCAGACGTGGAGCGCGGTCTTCGCTGAGGGGCGCGGGCTGGCCGTCGTCAGCACGGGGCTGATGGAAGCAACGGTCCGCGACCTGCCTGAGCGGCCCCTGGCCCTGACCCTCTACCGCGCCACCGGCCGCACCATCTTCACCAACGGCGAGCCGGGCGGCCAACTGCTCGGCCCGCTCAGCTTCCAGTTCTGGCTTGTGCCCCTGGCCGGCGCGCCGGACCGCGCCGCGCTGTGCAATAAGGGCCATCTGCTGACCGCCGGCCTGCGCGCGGTGCAGCTTACCCGGCTGGACGCCGCCCAGCGCCCGCCGAGCCGAAGGCCCCCTGTGGGCACCGCCGCGCTGCCCTCCGCCGCCGGCTGGCTGGAAGTGCGCGGCCCGGCCGTCCTCACCAGCGCCCGCTGGGCCAGCCACGGCTCGGCCGCGCCGGGGCTGGAAGTGCGGTTGTTCAACCCGAATGGGGAAACGATCACGGCCTCCGTGGAACTGGCGGAAGCCGTGCTGGCCCACTGGCGGCCTGCGGCCGCCGCGCGCGTGGACTTCGAGGGCAACCCCCAGGGCCCTGCCGAGACGCTCACTCGCCTCGGCACGGACCTAAGCCTTAAGCCCAAGCAAATTGCGACCCTGCGCTTCAGCGGCGCAGTCTAGCAGGATGAATCAAACGGTCGCGCGGGGATGTGCCAACATCCCCGCGCGACCCTTTGGATTTAAGAACCTACTGCCAGGCTTCGCTGCCGCGAAACGGCAAGTGCTCCCCTGCCACGTACTTCGGGCGCGGCTGGTAGTTGTTCACCCCTGGCACCGGTTCCCCGCGCAGCAGAAACGCGCAAGGCCAATCCTCGGGGAGGATGCGGGTGCTGGTGGGGATATAGCGGATAGTCAGCCCCGCCCGGCGCCTGGGCGAGGTGTTGGCGTTGGAGCCATGAATGATGCCCGGCTCATGCACCGACACGTCGCCCGGCTCCAGCACCAGGTCCACCGCCTTCGATTCATCCACCAGTGCCGGGTCAATCTCGCTGCTGAGCACGTTGCGGACATCGGTGCGGGCCTGCATCTTCTGGAGCGCCATGTTCTGCGTGCCGGGGATCACGCGCATGCAGCCGTTCTCCGGCGTGGATTGGTCTACCGCCAGCCACAGGGTCACCACTTCCATCGGCTCCAGCGGCCAATAGCTGCCGTCCTGGTGCCATAGCACCGGCAGCCCATCGAAGGGCGGCTTGCTGATGTAGTGCGAGGCGAACAGCGCGATGTTGGGCCCCACGAACATCTCGGCCACGTCCAGCAGCCGCTCGTCGCTGATCAACCGCACCCAGAACGGGTCGCCCGCCACCAGGGTTTGCCACAACTCCTCCGGCCGCAGCTCCGGGTGGCGCGCCACCAGCCAGTCGATGTGCGCGCTGGCCTCGGCCACCAGCTCTGGGTCTATGACATTCCGAAAGATGGCGTACCCGTCGCGGTCGAACTGTGCCTTGAGCCGCGCGTACTCGGCCTGTTTGCTGATCTGCGTTTCCATCTGAATGCCTCCTGGGCCCCTGGCGAGTGGGGGTTGGCGGCGGGCTAGTGCCAGGCCTCGCAACCCCGGAAGGGCATGTGCACCCCCGCCACCCACTTGGGCCGCGGTTGATAGACGTTCACGCCCGGCACCGCCGCCCCGCGCACGTGCAGCGCATACGGCCACGGCTCCGGCGTGGTGATGCGGGTGCTGGTGGGGATGTAGCGCATCGTCAGCCCCGCTCGCCGCATCGGCGAGTTGTTGGCGTTCGAGCCGTGGATGATGCTGGGCAGGTGCACCGACACGTCGCCCGGCTCCAGCACGATGTCCACCGCCTTTGATTCATCCACCAATGCCGAGTCCATCTCGGAGCTGAGCACGTTCTCCACATCGGTGCGCGCGTGCGTCTTTTGCAGGGCCATGGTGTGCGTGCCGGGGATCACGCGCATGCAGCCATTCTCCGGCGTGGCCCGGTCCACTGCCAGCCACAGCGTCACCACCTCCATCGGGTCCAGCGGCCAGTAACTGCCGTCCTGGTGCCACAACACCGGCATGCCGTCGAAGGGCGGCTTGCTGATGTAGTGCGAGGCGAACAGCGCAATGTTGGGCCCGACGAAGATCTGGGCCACGTCCAGCAGCCGGTCGTCGCTGATCAGCCGCACCCAAAACGGGTCGCGTGGCACCAGGTCGTGGCGCAAGTTCTCGGGCCGCAGTTCGGGGTGCTGCTCCTGCAGCCAATCAATGTGCGCGCTGGCCTCGGCGATCAGGTCCGCGTCCAGCACATTGCGGAAGATCACGTAGCCGTCGCGGTTGAACTGCTCCAGAATCTGCGCCGGATCGGCGTGGGTTGTGGCCTGGGTCTCCATTGGGTGGCTCCTGTTGTTGTGCGCGGGTGCGGGCGGGGCGGGCGCCCGGTCAGTCGTTCAGTTCCTTCATCGTGCCGGTGGTCATGAACACCACCCGCTCGGCAATATTCGTCACGCGGTCGCCGATGCGCTCCAGGTTGTGGGCGCACCACAGCAGGTAGGTGCCGCGCGGAATGCTGGCCGGGTCGCGGGCCATGATGCCCAGCAGTTCGTCAAAGATGGCTTTGTAGTAGTGGTCAAGCGTATCGTCCTCGCCGGCCACGGCCCGCGCCGCCGCCACATCGTGCGCCACAAAGGCGTCCAGGCCGCGGCGCAGCATATCGCGGGCGTTCTCGGCCATGCGCGGCAGGTCGATCAGCGGCTTCAGCAGCGGCTCGTCGCCCATGCGCAGCACGGTCTTGGCGATGCCGGTGGCGTGGTCGGCCATACGCTCCAGGTCGTTCACCATGTTCATGGAGGCGATCACCATCCGCAGGTCGGAGGCGGCCGGCTGCTGGGTAGCAATCGCCGTCAGGCAGGCCTCCTCCACCTTGAAGCGCAGGTCGTTGATGGCCGTGTCGTCGCTGATGATCTGGCGCGCCAGGGCATGGTCCTGCTGCGCCAGCGCCTGCATGGCCCGGTCAATGGCCCCGTCCACCAACTGCCCCATGCGCAGAATGTTATCGCGAATCTCGATCAACTGGTGATCAAAGGCTCGCCGGTATCCGCTCGTCATGCGCTTTGCTCCTGCGGCGGGTGTGCGCCGCGTGCGGGCGGGCTGCGGCCCGCGCGTGCCCACTCAGCGCGCCACTTTAGTCCCGCTTGCCCTGCGCCGCAAGTCCGGCGCGCGCCGCGGCACCGTTTATAATCTTTCCCATGCGCCGCTGGCTGCCGCTGCTCTGCCTCGCCCTCCTACTCACCGCCTGCGCCCAGGCCGCCGCTGGCGCTGCCGATGCCACCGCCACCGCCTCGCTTGCGCCCAGCGATCCTTCGTCGTCCCCCACCCCGGCCGCCACGCGCACGGCGGCTCCCACCGGCACAGCCACACCCCTGCCAGCGCCGTCTGCCACGTCCACCCCTGCCCTCACCAATACGCCCACCCGCGTGCCCTCCCCCACCCCCTGCGCCGAGCGGCAGGGGACGGTCATCACCGACACCGTGCCGTCCGCCTATCTGCGCTACAACATAGACTTGCAGGTGTACCTGCCGCCCTGCTACGCGGTTCAGCCCGATGAGCGTTACCCCGTGCTGTATCTCATCCACGGCCTGAACTTCACCGAGGACCAGTGGGTGCGCCTGGGCGCGGCCGAGACCGCCGATGCTCTCATCGCCGCCGGTGAGATCGCGCCGCTTGTCATCGTCATGCCGCGCGACCGCCGCGACGTCCGGCTGGACCCGGCCTTCGTCACCGACCTGCTGCCCTACGTCGAGGCGACCTACCGCACCCTGACCGACCGCGAGCACCGCGCCATCGGCGGCCTATCGCGCGGCGGCGGCTGGTCCATCCACCTGGGCCTGCGCTATCCTGAGCTGTTTGGGCGTGTCGGCGGCCACAGCCCGGCCGTCTTCCTGGGCGACGAGAACAACATCTTGGCCTACACGCGCCTCATCGCCCGCGACGGCCCCGTGCCTGCCCTGTACGTCGACGTAGGCGATACCGACGCCCAGCGCCAGAGCGCCATTTGGCTGGATCAGATCTTCACCTGGTTTGAGTTTGGTCACACCTATCTGCTGCAGCCGGGGGGTCACACCGAGGCCTACTGGTCGGCCCACATGGCCGATTACCTGCGCTTCTATGCCGCCGATTGGCGCGACCTGCCGGCGCCGCGCCCCAGCCCGGTCACACGCTGATCGTCGCGCGTGTTCGCGCCCGCCCTCGCGGCCGCACCCCATACAATCGCCTATGCGCGACCGGCATGTATCCTCTTCACAATCTGCACAGGTTGCCTTATTCTCTTATGGCAACCCCGCCGTGGACTGGCGGCGGGCTGGGGGCCAACTGATGGGGAGCAAACAGGGGCCTTGGGCGGGCGAGGCGGCCCCTGTTTGTTATTAAATGTCACCGCGCCGCCAGTCACTCGGTTACTGGCGGCGCGGTGCGCAGAGGAGAATGCAACTATCAGTATATTCCGCCGCGTGAGACAGAAATGAATTCTGAATGAGAGCGGATTAATCAAATTGGGCCGCGCCCCCGCCCCTGCCGCAGCACCCGCAGCGGGAACAGCGCCACCGCCGTGAAAATCCGCCGCGCCCGCCACGGCTCGCGCCACAGCCGGTGCAGCCACTCGATCCCCAGCCGCTGGGCCCAGCCCGGCGCCCGCCGCGCCACCCCCGCCACAAAGTCAAACGCCCCGCCCACGCCGATGCTCACCGGCACGCCCAGCCGCGCCTTGTTCCGCGCAATCCACCTATCCTGCGCGGGCGCGCCGTAGGCCACCAGCAGCACGTCCGCCCGCGCCGCCCGCACCCGCTCCACCAGGCCCTCGTCCTCGGCCGGTTCCGGGCTGCCCGCGAACGTGCCGGCCACCGCCAATCCCGGATACAGCGCTTGCAGCCGGTCCGCCGCCGTCTGCGCCACCCCCTCCGCCGCCCCCAGGTAGTAGATGCGCCACCCCAGCCGCGCCCCCGCCTCCGCCGCCCGGTAGATCAGGTCGGACCCGGCCACGCGCTCCGGCAGGCGCTGCCCCTGCCGCCGGGCCGCCCACAGCAGGCCCACCCCATCCGGCAGCACCAGGTCGGCCTCGCGCAGCACCCGCCGGAATTCCGCATCCCGCTGGGCCGCCATCACAAACTCCGGGTTGGCGGTGCAAACCTGCCGCGGGACGCGCGCCCTCACCGCCGCTTCCATCCAGGCCAGGGTGTCAGCCATCGTCACCGCATGGATGGGCACCCCCAGAATTTCGACCACAGGCCAGGCGTTCATCGCACTCAGGGTCTCAGGGACCTCGCGGGCCGCCGGGGCTAAGCCTGCATTTTCCCTGCATTCCCCGGCCTCCCATCCGGCCCATGAGTGACTTGCGCGAACACTCCCAGCGCCGTGCTGGCCGCTGCCGCCCACGTAAACCTCTCCGCCTGGGCCGGCCCGCGCCTCCTCAGGTCCGCGGCCAGCGCCTCGTCATCCAACACGCGCTCGATGGCGGCCCTCAGCGCCCCGGTGTCCAACGGGTCCACCAGCAGCGCGGCCTCGCCCGCCAGCTCCGGCAGCGAGGACGTGTTGGCGCACACCACCGGCGTCCCGCACGCCATCGCTTCCAGGATCGGAAAGCCAAAGCCCTCATATAAGGAAGGAAACGCAAACACCCGCGCGCCCGAGTACAGCCCCGCCAGGTCCGCTTCCGGCACATAGTCCAGCAGGCGCACCCAGTCCGCGTGCGCGCGGGCCAGCCGCAGGATCGGCTCGGCCAGCCAGCCCGCGCGGCCAGCCAGCACCAGGCCCAGCCCCGGCCGGCGCGCCCGCACCGCCCCCACGGCTTCGATCAGCCGCGCCAGATTCTTGCGCGGCTGAACCGTGCCCACGTGCAGCACGTAGTCTTCCGGCAGTTCATAACGGGCGCGCACCGCCGCCGAGTCCACGCGCTGCAAATCCTCCGGCCCGCCGGGGTAGACCACCGTCACCTTCTCAGGCGACACACGGTAGAACTCGACCAGGTCGCGTTGGGTGGCCTGCGAGTCGGCCAGCAGGTGGGTGGCGTTGTGGGCCGAAAAGCGCGTGGACCAATCCAGGTAGCGGCGCTGGTTGGGGGGATGGGCTTCAGGGAAGCGGCGGTAGCCCAGGTCGTGGACCGTCACCACCGACGGCACGGGATGAATCAGCGGCAGTACATGCGCCGGCACGAACAGCACGTCGGGGCGCGGCCGCCGCGCCAGCAAATCCCACGAGAGCCGCACATGCGTCCACAGCCGCGGGAACGGGATGACCCGCGCCTCCACCTGCGGCCCGCGCCAACCGGCCTCCGCGCGGTTTCGATAATACAACCGGAACGAATGGCCCGCCCCCTGCGCCAACAGTTCCGCGATCAGCCGCCGCGCGTAGTGCTCGGTGCCCGTGCGCTGGGCGGCCGTGGCGCGGCTGGCGTCAATCCCAATCAGCAATTACCCCTGCTTCTTGCGGCCACTGAGCATGTAGTTCGCCAGCAGCGCCACCCCCAGCAGAATCAGCACCACCGGCCAGAAGTTCGCCAGCAGCCGGCCGGCGGCCGGCCCCAGCAGGTCCAGGGTAAACAGCAGCGCGGTGCCGCCCACGGCCAACCCCAGCAAGGCCGGCACCAGCAGCCCGCGCTCGCTGGGCCGCGCCAGCCACTGCGCCAGAAACGCCAGCCCGCCGATCAGGGGGAAGACCGGCCACAGCCGCCCCATGTCGCCCCAGCCCAGCGGCCCCAGGGTGATGGCGGAGAAGAACGCGCCCACCAGGATGCCCGTCACGCCGGTGAAGATCAGCCCCTCGTCGCGCCGGCCGTTGATAAAGTACTGGGCCAGCATCGCGATCCCAAACAGCAGCGGAAAGATGGGCCACAGGTCGCCCAGCCCCGGCAGGCGCACGCCCAGCGCGTCGGCCAGGAACCATCCGCCCAGGGCAATCAGCACCAGGCCCGGCACGATGGCGCCACGGTTTCTCATGTTCACGCTCCTTCGCTAATCGCGGCCAGGATCATGGCCCGCGTGATCGGCCCTTCGCGCAGCACCGCCGGGGTGGGACCGGTGCAGTCCACCACGGTGGATGGCACCCCTCCCGGCACGCGCCCCCCATCAATCAGCAGTTCGATGCGCCCCCCTAGTTGTTCTAGTACGTCTTCGGCGGTCAGCGGGTTGCGTTCGCCCGAGCGGTTGGCGCTGGTGACGGCCATGGGGCCTACGTGCTCCAGCAGCCCGCGCGCCAGCGGATGGTCGGGCAGGCGCACGCCCACCGTGGGCAGCGCGCTGACGGCCGGGGGCAGGTCGGCGTGCTTGGCCACCACCAGGGTCAGCGAGCCGGGCCAAAAACGCTCGGCCAGCGCCCGGGCGGCGGGCGTCAGGTCCTGGGCCACGGCCGAAAGATCGGCGGCCCGGCCCACCAGCACCGCAATCGCCCGGTCGGTTGGGCGGCCCTTGATGGTGTACAGGCGCTGCACCACGTCGGACCGGAACGCCAGCGCGCCCACGCCATAGACCGTGTCGGTCGGAAAGGCCACCAGGCCGTTATAGCGCAGCACGTCGCCGGCATAGCGCAGCACGTGCGGGTCGGACGCGGAGATGACTTCGGTGTTCACTCAGGTTGGGCTGAAATGTTCCAGGGCCACGGCCGCGCCGTCGGCGTCCACCCCCGGCGCCAGCCAATCGGCGGCGGCGCGCGCGGCGGGCGAGGCGTTCGCCACCGCCACCCCCACGCCGGCCCAGGCCAGCATGGGCGCATCGTTGTCGTTGTCGCCCACCGCCAGGACGGCCTCGCGCGGCGCCCGCATGTAATCGGCCAGCCAGGCCAGCCCGGTGGCCTTGTTGAGGCCGGGCGGCGTGCCCTCCACCAGGATCGGGTGTGACGGCACCACGTTCAGGTCCAGGCCGGCCGCGGCCAGCTTCTCGCGCAGCTCGCGGGCCAGGGTGTCGCGCTCGGCCGGGTCGTGCACCGAGAGGATGAACTTGTGTGGGACTTCGGGCAGGCCGCCGGGGAGCGCCACCCGCTGCCAGGGCGAGACGCTCATCAGGCCCTCCAGCAGGGCGGCGGGATGGTTCGACTCCAGCGGCAGGTAGATCATCGTGGGCGTTTCGAATTGCAGGTTCCAGCCATGCGCTTCGGCCAGCCGGACGACGATGGGAATGACGGCCGGGTCGAGGCGCGTCTCGTGCAGCACGCGGCGCGCCGCATAATCGTACACGAGCCCGCCCTGAAAGCAAATCAGGGGCGCGCTCAGGCCCAATTCGCGCGCAAACATCTCGGTGGGCTCCGGCCCGCGCCCGGTGGCGATGGTGATCTGCACCCCGCGCGCCTGGGCCGCCGCCACGGCCGCCTTCACCCGCGGCCGCAGCACCATGTCCAGCCCCACCAGGGTGTTGTCCAGGTCAAACGCCGCGAGTTGAATGCGCGGCGCCGGTCCGTTTCCCGCCTGGGCCGTCAGCCGCTGCATGCCCGGCCCGTGTTGATTTCCAGCACCCGGTCCAGCCCGGCCAGGTCCGGGTGCACGCGCACCCCCGCGCCGGGGAACGCCACCTGTGCCAGGGCGCCTGCGCGCGGCCCCTGCCCGGCACCGATCTCCAGCAGCGCCGTCCCGCCCGGCCTCAGCGCCCCGCGTGCCTGGCCCAGCAGTCGTTCCACCAGCCTCAGCCCGCCTGGTCCCCCATCCAGCGCCAGCCGGGGCTCATGCGCCGCCACCGGCAAAGTCTTCAATTCATCGCTGTCAATGTAGGGCAGGTTCGCCGCAAGGAGATCGAAACCTCCCAGTTCGATCAATGGAAAGCTTAGCTCTCCATTGATCGAACTGGGAATTTCCTTTAGTAAATCAGCGAGGGCGAAGCGGATGCGCCCTGCCACACCGTGCCGTTCGGCATTGCGCCGCGCCAGCCTCAGCGCCGCGGGCGACACATCTACCGCCGTGATCGCCGCCCCCGGCAGCCGCGCCGCCAGCGTCACCGCAATGCACCCCGACCCCGTCCCCACGTCCACGAGGCGGCGCGGCGCGGGCGAAAGCTTCAGCGCCAGCTCCACCAGCAGTTCGGTTTCGGGGCGCGGCACCAGCACGTTCTGGTCCACTTCAAAGTCCAACCCGCAAAACTCACGCCGCCCCGTCAGATAGGCCAGCGGCTCGCCCGCCGCCACCCGCGCCACCAAGGCCGCGTAGACTGCCGCCTGGTCCGCGGTCAATCTGTGCTCTGGCCGCGCCAGCACCTGCGCTCGGCTAAGGCCCAGCACGTGACCCATTAGTGCCTGGGCGGTGACACTAGGCGAGTCGGTGTGCGCCAGCGCGGCAGCGGCTTGCCGCACGGTGGCGTGGATGGACGAACGACGAAGGACGAATGACGCCGGCTTCACCCCAGTTGGCGCACTTTCCACTGACTTACTCCCACACTTCCACACCCCCACACGCTCACTCGCCGTCGTCCTCGCCGCCGCTCAGCTTGTCCGCCTGGTCGCGCGCGATCAACTCGTCGATAAACTGGTCCAGGTCGCCGTTGAGCACCGCCGGCAGGTTGTGCGACGAGACGCCGATGCGGTGATCGGTGACGCGCGACTGCGGGAAGTTGTAGGTGCGGATCTTCTCGCTGCGCTCGCCGGTGCCGATCTGCGCCTTGCGGTCGGCGGCCTCCGCCTGCTGCCGCTTGCTCTCTTCCAGCTCATACAGCCGCGCCCGCAGGATGGACATGGCCCGCAGCCGGTTCTGCGTCAGCGAGCGCTCGTCCTGGCAGGTGACCACCAGCCCGGAGGGCAGGTGCGTCAGGCGCACGGCGGTGGCGTTTTTCTGCACGTTTTGCCCGCCCGCGCTGGAGGCCCGGTAGGTGTCCAGCTTGATGTCGCGGTCGGGGATGTCGATCTCCACTTCGTCCACCTCGGCCATCACCGCCACCGTGGCCGTGGAGGTGTGGATGCGCCCGGCGCTCTCGGTGGTGGGCACGCGCTGCACGCGGTGCACGCCGCTCTCGTACTTGAGGCGCGAGTAGGCGCCCTGGCCCTTGATCTCGAAGGTCACTTCCTTGAAACCGCCCACACCGGTCTCGTTGGCCGTCAGCAGGTCCGGCCGCCAGCCGCGCTGTTCCGCGTAGCGGGTGTACATGCGGTACAGGTCGGCGGCAAAGATGCCGGCCTCGTCGCCGCCGGCCCCGGCGCGGATCTCGACGATCACGTCGCGCTCGTCGCGCGGGTCCTTGGGCACGAGGAGTTGCCGCAGCCTGGCCTCCAGCGCTTCGCGGCGCGCCTCCAGGTCCCTGACTTCCTCGTGCGCCAGGTCGGCCATGGCCGGGTCGTTCAGCAGGGCGCGCGCGCCGTCCAGGTCCTTCAACAGGGCGCGGTAGGCCTGCGCCTCGGCGATGAGGGGCTCCAGGCCGGCGCGCTCCCGGGCCAGTTCGGCCAGCTTGGCGTAGTCGGTGGTGCCTTCGGCCAGCAGCCGGTTCAATTCTTCGTAGCGGGCCTCGATGCCCGCGAGCTTGTCTAGCATTCCGCCTCAGATCAACCGAAAAAGACCACGCCGGGCGCGTGGTCGTGGGGTCAAGGGCGATTATACCGCAGGGCCGCGGTGCCTTTGTCTGGCTCGCGGTATCATGGGCGGCATTCCGCTCCCAAGGACCGCCCATGGACGATCTCGACCTCCTCCAGCAGGTGCCGCTCTTCAGCCAGATGGACGATGCCGAACTGGCCGGCATCCGCGCTCTGATGACGCGCGAGACCTTTCAGCGCGGTCAGGTGATCATCCGCGAGGGCGATTCCGGCGACGACCTGTACGTGGTCGTCCAGGGCAGCGCCCGGACTTCCGTCTCCGACGCGAGCGGCGCCGACGTGGTGGTGGACGAGGTCGGCCCTGGCGGGTTCTTTGGCGAACTGTCCATGCTCACCGAGGAGCCGCGCTCGGCCCGCGTGCAGGCCGTTACCGACATCGTCACCCTGGCCCTGGGCCGCGCCGAGTTCTTCGACTTCCTCCAGCGCCACCCGCCCGCCGCCATGGACGTGCTCAAGGTGCTGGGCAAACGCGTCAGCCACACCGCCCGGCTGCTGCGCGGCACCGTCAGCCGCAACGTGAACGTGGTGGACGACGCGCAGATGACTCTGGGCGAGCGCATCGCCGACCAGGCCGCCGCCCTCATTGGCAGTTGGCGCTTCATCATCGTCCAGTCCACCATCCTGGCCGTCTGGATCGTCCTCAACGTCACCGCCTGGATCAACCACTGGGATCCCTACCCCTTCATCCTGCTCAACCTGGCGCTCTCGTTCCAGGCCGCCTACTCCGGTCCCGTCATCATGATGAGCCAGAACCGCCAGTCGGATAAGGACCGGCTGGCGGCGGAGATTGACCATCAGGTGAATGCGAAGGCGGAGCTGGAGATCGGCTTATTACGCAACCGCCTCGACGACCTGGAGCAGCAGCTCCACCGCAACCACAAGGAGATGCTGAGGGCGGTGGGGCAGCGCTGAGCACAGCCAAAAGCCGATTACTGCCGCGCCAGCGCTCTCTCCCTCCAGCGCCGCGCAACGCTCCCCTCTCCCGGCGGGAGAGGGGTTGGGGATGAGGGTGAGTGTCCGCTACTTGCTGGCCGCCTCCCGCCGCGCCAGCATCGCCGCCCCCAGTTCGCTTTCCGCGAACGCGGTCTGGCCCGCATGCCATTCGCCCGCGCCCGCCGCCTGGCCCGCGCTGGAGAACACCACCCAATAGAAGTAGTAGGGCTCCCCATAGCCGCCATCCGGCGAATACACGCCCGGGAACCAGCCATACAAGGTGTGAGTGCTAAAGCCGCCCGGCAGGCTGGGCAGGGTGTAACTGTTCACGTGGCCCAGCGGCGGGTCGGTCCAGAAGAAGGGGTCGCCGTCATCGGCGTCGAACAGGTTGAAGTCGAAGCTGTCGGCCGGGGTGGCCGGGCGGAACGCCCAGGAGAAGCTCTGCGGCAGCGGCACGGTAGCGCCCGCCGGGGGCGCCGTGTGCGAGAAATTCGCCAGGTCAAAGTCGCCGATGTTCACGCTGTCGCCGGCCGTGTAGGTGGTAAGGTCACGCGTGTACCAGGCGTGCAGATACGCGTCACCCCGGTTGCTGTTCTCGAAGCGCACATAGTAGCGCTGGTCCGGTCCCAGGCTGGCCGCGCTGTCAAACAAGTATACGCCCGTCCCATCCGTTGTGTCGAAGCCGGCGCTCGACCAGGCGCTGCCGTTGAAGAAGCGCAGCTCCACCAGGATGGTCACGGCCGGCACGCCGCCGAGCGTGACGCGGCCCTGGATGCCCGGCTGCGGCCGGAGGACCAGCGGCAGGTAAGTCAGGTATGGCGGTTCGTCCATGGGCGCGGCCACGGCGCTGGCCGCCAGCCCGCCTGCGATCACCAGCGCCGCGATCAGGCGCAATCCGGCCCACTTCAACCAACTGGTTCGAAGCAACATCTGATGCCTCCCTGCCTGCCGAGCAGGCTCGGCAAGCCTATGTGTGAGTGGCGTTCCATTGAACTGGGGGTTTGGAACTGCTGGCGGAACTTACTCCCCCCTGGCGGCGTCTACCAGGGTAGAACCACAACGCTCACGCCGGCAAGTGATCTTCGTCAATTCACTTGCGCCAACCGTCACTCACCACCCGTCACACCCCAGTCCGAGGAGGCTCCCATGCGCCGTCTGCGCCTCATCCCCGTGCTCGTCCTGCTGACTCTGCTTCTCCCGCCCTTCGAGGCGTTCGCGGACGGGATCATCATTGACCCGCCGCCGCCCTGCGACTTCGAGCGGCCCTGCCCGCCCGACCCGCGCCCCCTCTTCCCGCTCGCCATCCAGTATCACCGCGTCACCGTCACCATCGAGAATCAAGTCGCCGTCACCCGCGTGGACCAGCTCTTCCGCAACGACCACGACTTCACCGTCGAGGGCACCTACATGTTCCCCTTGCCGGATGAGGCCCTGGTGACGGAGTTCGCCATGTGGGTGGACGGCGAGCGCATCGAAGCCGAGATTCTCTCCGCCGAGCAGGCGCGCCAGATCTACGATGACATCGTCCGCCAGATGCGCGACCCGGCCCTGCTCGAATACGCCGGGCGCGGCGCGGTGCAGGCCAGCATCTTCCCCATCGAAGCCGGCGCGACCCGCCGCGTAGAGTTGGAATACACCCAGGTGCTGCCCGCCGAGGCCGGCCTGATCCACTACCGCTACCCCCTCAACACCGAGAAGTTCTCCGCCGCGCCCCTGGAGCAGGTGAGCGTATCGGTCAACGTCGTCTCGCCCGACGCCGTGCGCGCCATCTACTCGCCTTCGCACCCGGTCGCCATCAGCCGCGACGGCGAGTTCCGCTTCAGCGCCGGCTACGAAGCCAATAGCGTGACGCCCGATACCGACTTCGACCTGTTCTACTCCGTCTCGCCCGAGGACATCGGCCTGAACACCCTCACCTATCACGACCCCGCCACCGGCGAGGGCTTCTTTGTGATGCTGGCCGCCCCCAGCCTGCTGGCCGACGCCGATCAGGTGCTGGCCAAGGACGTGGTGGTGGTGCTCGATCAGTCCGGCTCGATGGAGGGCGAGAAGTTCGCCCAGGCCCAAACCGCCGTGGACTACATCCTCAGCCACCTCAACGCCGAGGACCGCTTCAACCTGATCGCCTTCAGCACCGGCACCCGGCCCTACGCCTCGCGCCTCCAGCCCGTCTCCGCCGCCAGCGACGCCCGTGCTTGGGTGAGCGGCCTGCGCGCCGAGGGCGGCACCAACATCAACCTGGCCTTGCTGGAAGCCGTGGCCGGGATGGAGTCTGATGGCACGCGCCCCGCCATCCTGATCTTCCTCACCGATGGATTGGCGACCGAGGGCGTGGTGGACAGCGCCGCGATCATCACCAACCTGGGCGAGGCCGCGCCCGGCAATGTGCGCCTGTTCTCGTTCGGCGTTGGCGACGACGTGGATACCTTCTTGCTCGACTCGCTGGTGGAGGCCCACCACGGCCTCAGCGCCTACGTGCGCCCCGGCGAGCGGATTGACGAGCGCGTCTCCGGTTTCTACGCCAAGGTGAGCGTACCCGTGCTGGCCGATCTGTCGCTTAGCGTCGAAGGCGTCACGCTGGAAGACGTGTATCCCAATCCATTGCCCGACCTGTTCGCCGGCAGCCAACTCGTCGTCACCGGCCGCTACCGGGGCGCCGGCCCCGCCACCGTGCGCCTCACCGGCAGCGTCAACGGCGAGCCCCGCACCTTCACCTATGAGAGCCAGCGCTTTGCCAGCGGCGATGAACCCGCCGGGGCCGTCGCTGCCTTTATCCCGCGCCTGTGGGCCACGCGCCGCGTTGGCCACCTGCTCAACCAGATCCGTCTGCACGGCGAAACCCCGGAGTTGGTGGACTCCGTCGTCCGCCTGAGCATCCGCTACGGCATCGTCACTCCCTACACCTCCTACCTCGTCACCGAGAACGAGTTTGACGTACTCACCGAAGAGGGCCGCAATGCCCTGGCCGAGGACGAATACTACGCCGCCCTCAGCGTGGAAGAGCCGACCTCCGGCGGCGAGGCCGTGGACCGCGCCGCCGACCAATCGGCCCTGGCCGCCGCCGAGGCCCCCGCGCCCGTCTCCGGCGCCGACCTGAACGTGGTCCGCATCCTCGGCAGCCGCACCTTCCTCTTCCGCGATGAGACCTGGACCGACACCGGCTTTGACCCCAGCCGCATGACGGCCGCGCCCGTGACCTTCCTCAGCGATGCCTACTTCGATCTGCTCGCGGCCCGCCCCGAATTGGCCGCGCCCTTTGCCCTCGGCCCGCGCGTCATCGCCCTGGCCCTCGACGGCGCGGCCTACGAAGTGACCGCCGATACCGTCACCGGCCCCGACATCCCGCCCACCTACACCCCGCCGCCGCCGCCACCCGCCACGGCCGTCCCGGCCGCCACCCAGATTGCCGCCGTGCCGACGACCGTCATTGCCAACCCGCCGCCCGCTGCGCCGCGCGACACCGGCCTGTGCGCGGGCGCGCTGCTGCTGCCTGCCCTGCTGCTCTTGCCCGCCCTGCGCCGCCGGCCCGCCAAACCATCCTAGCCTTGCGCCTGGGGCGATGAAGGGCTGGAGGGCCCTTCATCGCCCCAGCCCCGTTCCCTTGAGTCCCCTGCGTCCCCTTATGCCTCTCAGACCCTTTGTGCCCTTTGCTTCCGGTCTCCTGGCCCTCATGCTGGGCCTCCTGGCCGCCTGCGCCCCCACGCCCACGCCCGCCCTCGCCAGCGGCATCGAGGGCCAGGTGTTCATCGGCCCGATGTGCCCGGTGGTGCAACCGGGCACGCCTTGCCCCGATCAGCCCTATCAGGCCACGCTCGTCATCGAGGATACCCGCCGCCAGCCCGTCGCCGAGGTCACGACGGATGCCGTGGGCCAGTTCCGCGTCGCGGTCCCGCCCGGCGACTACGTCCTCGTGCCCCAATCGCCGGATGGCTTCACCCGCGCCGCCGAACTGCCCGTTACCGTCACGGCCAACGCCTACACCCAGGTGACCATCACCTACGACAGCGGCATCCGCTGAATTCCGATCTCTCCACTGCCGCCACTCACCCTGCCTTCCGCCGCTGCCCTTCGACCATCATCTTTCGTTCTGTGTCCTTCTGCCCTACAATCCTCCTATGCGCCCTCGCTTCATCCTTCATCCTTCTTATTTCATCCTTCTCGCCGTCTCGCTGGCCTGCAACACCCTCCTCCCCCCGCGCCCGGCCGTGGAGTGGGACTCATCGCCCGAGGCCGTCGTCCTGCGCGGCACCTTCTGCTGCGGCCTCGTGCCCCAGTATTACGCCCAGAACTACATCCCGGAGGTGACAATCTGGGGCGATGGCCGCATCGTGTGGGTGGACGATCACGGAGGCGGCGCGCGGAGCGTGAGCGAGGGGCAATTGACCGAGGCCGAGCTGGCCGCCCTGCTGCAGCGCCTGGTGGATGCGGGCTTCTTCGGCTGGGCCGATAATTACGCCAACTACAACATCACCGATGGCGCCACCCAGTGCCTGCGCCTGAACCTGCTGTCCACCAGCAAGAGCGTGTGCGAATACTACGAGGGCGCGCCCGCCGCCTTCCACACCCTCTACAGCGAGGCCGCGGGCGGCGCTGGCGCCACGGGCACGGAGTTCGTCCCGGCCCAGGGCACGCTCGCCGTCTTTCCCGTCGGCGACCCATCCAATCTCACGCCAGAGGACTACCTGGACTGGGACCCCGCGGTGACGGGCCTCTCCCTGGCAGACGTCTCCGGCGAGGCGCCTGTGGACGGCAACGCCCTGGCCCTGGCCTGGCGCGCCGTCAACCGCAGCGCGTGGGCGCCCCTCGTCCGCGAGGGGGAGACGTTCTACTATCTGGTCGTCACCGTCCCTGGCCTGAATGCGCCGTAGTGCTGGCGCGGGCTGTTACGGGCGTAGAGAGGAGTACAATCGCCGCATGAACAGGTCACTCGCGCTTGCCCTTGCCATTCTCGCCCTGGCGCTGCTGGCGTGCGTGCTGCCCGGTCAGCCCACGCCCGTCATCCAGTGCACTGCCCCCGCCTGCTCCAATGGCGACCTGTATTGCCCCAGCGGCGATTGCCCCGGCGGCTGCGGTACCCGCTGCGCCACCCACACGCCCGCGCCCGCGGCGCAGGTGTCGCCCTCACCCACCTATCCCCCGATCATGTGCACGGCCCCGGCCTGCAACGCCGATGAGGTGCTCTACTGCCCCAGCGGCGACTGCCCCGGCGGCTGCGGCACCGGCTGCGCCACGCCCACCCCCACCGTGCTGCCCGAGGCCTTCTGCCAGATCATCGTCCGCACCCCGCCGCCCGAGGCGCCCACCGCCTCCGTCAACGGCACCCCCTCGCCTCACCTGCGCGTGGACCCGCACGTCGAAACCTGCCTCAACGCTCCGGAGGTGGCCGTGGGCGAACGCCTGGCCCTCGTCGGCCAGGCCGTGGACATCGGCTTCCCAATCTGGACCCTGAGCGCCCGCGAAAACGGTCAGGGCGATTTTGAATCTATCGTCGCGACCACCTTCGACAAACAGGTGTCGGTGGAAGGCACGGCCCGCACCCTGCTCGGCTTCGTCGAAGCGCAGATCTTCCAGAACCAGATCGTCCTGCACTTCATCGCCCTGGCCCCTGGCGAGGTCGAATACGTCCTCAGCGCCAGCGGCGAGGTCCACTATGGCTATCCCGGCCCGGCCACTTGGAGCGGCGGCGCGTCCGACGTGGTGCGGGTGGTCGTTCGGTAGTGTGAAAGTATGGGGGTCCTTCGTCGCCCGTCATTCGTCGCTCTGGCGGCCCTGGGTCTGGCCACCCTGGCCTGCAACACCCTCCTCCCCCCGCGCCCGCCCATCGAGTGGAACGCCGCGCCCGATGCCGTCATCGCCCAGGCCCACACGGGCGGCGGGATGCTGTATGAGCCCAACCTCACCTACGAAGCCCGCCTGTGGGGCGATGGCCGCCTGATCTGGACCGACTACGACCAGGGCGGCGCGCGGGAACTGTTTATCACCACGCTCTCCGCCGCCGATATGACTGCCCTGCTGCAAGACTTTGTGGACGCCGGCTTCTTCGGCTGGGACGATACCTACAGCCCCGGCCTCGTCTATGATGCTCCGGCCTCGTGCCTCAGCGTGAGCCTGGCCGCGGCGTACCAGTCCGTGTGCGAGGTGCTCGAAGGCGCGCCCCGGCAGTTCGGGCCGCTCTATTCACGGTTGGCTTCCGGCGCGGGTGGCTCCGCCGCGCCCTACCTCCCCGAGCGCGCCTACCTCAGCCTCACCCCCGCTGGCCCCACGGCCAGCACGGTCCTCTGGCCCGCTGAACTGACACCCACCCTCGCCGCAGTCGCCAGCCAGGGCGGCGCCTGGATCGAGAGCGACGCGCTCACCTTTGCCTGGGCATCCGTCAATGCCGAGCCTCTCCAGCCTGTCTTCCGAGAAGGCGACGCCTACTATTCAGTTCAGTTGCTTGTTCCGGGGGTGACAGTCATCTCACCGCCGTAGCGCGGCATTAGCGGCTCACGCCTTCGACGCTCGCCTTATCCCGCCGTCGTCCGTCCTTCGTCGTCCGTCGCCTGCCCCCATCACATCGGGGGTTCGTCTCATCCTGCGGTCGTCCGTCGTCCGTCGTCGGTCATGCCGCTTCATCCTTCATCCTTCATGATTCATCCTTCACCTGCTCTGCCCACCTCGTCATCTGCTCCCGCGTCACCCCCGCGCCGCCGCACACGATGACCAGCACCGGCGCCTGGCCGCGCAATGGCTCGGCCGCCGCATAGACCGGCGCCAGCGCCGCCCCGCAGGCCGGCTCCACCAGCAAGCGGTGATCGTCCGCGAAGCGCAGGCAGGCCTCCACCGCCGCCCGGTCGCTCACCACCCACGGCGTTATCGGCCACTCGCGCATCAGCGCCAGGGCGCGCGCCGTCACGCGCCGCGCCGAGAGCGTCGCCGCCAGCGAGGTGATGGCCGGCAGGGTCACTACCTCCCCCGCCTGCACCGCCGCCGCGAACGAGTCCGCCCCGGCAGTTTCCACCGCCAGGATGGGCACGCCCTCCCAGCCCACCGCCCGCAGCCCATCCACTATCCCCACCAGCAGTCCGCCGCCGCCCACCGAGAGCACCACCGCGCCCGGCCGGGGGCAGCCATCCGCCACCAGTTCGGGCACCAGCGTCGCCGTCCCGCGCCAGGCATCGGCGTCGTCAAACGGATGCACATAGCCGGCGCCCGCCTCGGCCGCCAGCCGCAGCGCCTCCACCTGCGCGTCGTCGAATGACCTTCCGTGCACCCGCAGCGTCGCCCCCTCGCGCGCGATCAACTCCCTGGCCCGCGCTGTGGATTGCTCCATCACCACCACCGTCACCGGCAGCCCCAGCCGCCGCCCGGCATAGGCCACGGCATAGCCCGCGTTCCCGCCCGAGGCGCAGATCAGGCTCGTCGCGCCCGCCGCCGCCCGCGCCCGGCACTGTTCGCCCATGGCCCGCGCCTTGAACGAGCCCACCGGCTGAAAGGCCTCCATCTTCAGCAGCACCGGCGCCCCCAGCGCCTCGCTCAAGGGCGGCGACTCCCACAACGGTGTGTGCACATACAGGCGGGTCATGCGGTCAGTTGGTCCCTTTCCAAGGCATTGTCAGCCGCGCCGCGGCTGGCGCGGCCCTATCGCAGGATCACCGGCAAACGGACCGTGGGGCAGGTGTGCGGCCCAAACTCCGATGAGGCGCCCCCGACGGTCTGGAAGGCGGTGTAGCAGTTCACCAGGCCCGCCCCCACGTTCACGCTCCAGGCGCCCGCCCCGCTGGCGGTGGTGCTGCCCAGGAACGTCCTGCCTTCGCCAAAGCCCAGCGGGTCCGGCGCGGCCCGGTACAGTTCCACGAAGGCGCTGGCGGAGGCCGTCCCCTGCACCAGCCCCGTGCCCACGTTCACCGAAGTGATGACTGGATAGGGCGGGGTGGGCGTGTTGGTGGTTGGGCTGGTCGCCGCCTTGTCGATCCCCAGCCCCAGTTTACGCCCGGTTGGGAATGGGGCGCAATCCGCCGGTGCTCCTGCTTTGGATGCGCCTGGCTGGCAGCGGCATTGACTATGCCTTCATCCTGGCCCCGGTCGCAGTCCTTTCATTCCAGTTGGGCCTGCGCGGCGGCGAGGCGCGCATGCTGGGTTATGGCGTCGCGTGCGTGCTCGGCGTGCTGTTCGGCCTGGCCCTCCTAGCGTGGAGCCTGCGTCAGCCGCTGGACCGTTCGCGCCCCGTGCCTGGCCTGGTCCGCTGGTCGTTCGTCATCTTCGTCATTGCCCTGCTTGTCGTCAGCACCCGCCTGATCCTCAAGATTCCCAATTCGCTGCCGTGGACCATCACGCCGGAGTTGTCCGTCGTCATCGGCTGGATGTTCCTGGGCGCCGCCGCCTACTTTGTCTATGGACTGCTGCGCCCCAGTTGGGCCAATGCTGGCGGCCAGATGGCGGGCTTCCTGGCTTACGACGTGGTGCTCATCGTGCCCTTTCTCCAGCGCCTGCCTACCGTCGCGCCGGAGTTCCGCCTCGGCCTGATCATCTACACCGTCGTCGTCACCTACAGCGGGCTGTTGGCCTTCTACTTCCTCTTCCTCCACCGCGCCACGCGGCTGTGGGGCGCCTCGCCCGCGCCCAAGCCCGCCTAGCGCAGGAACAGGCAACCTGTGCTTGAACTGACGTAGTCCGGCCCTTCATGGGCCGGCCCGCGGCCATAACCCCCACGGGGCGCTTCGCAGAGGCCGC
This sequence comes from uncultured Anaerolineales bacterium, assembly GCA_964497615.1. Classification (GTDB taxonomy): domain Bacteria; phylum Chloroflexota; class Anaerolineae; order Anaerolineales; family UBA6663; genus CAZCEC01. The sequence continues at coordinate 54,879 of CAZCEC010000006.1, forward strand.
GCCTACGACGATCCCAGCCGGGTCATCTGACGAGACCCTAGCGCTGAATGGCGGGCAAGAAGAGAAGGTAGACAAAGTACTCGTACGCGCCCATGTCGAATAGCGCCCCCTCTGGGCGCGGATGGTTGTCCAGGTCGGTGGGGAGGCCCGTGGCGCACGCATTCCGTGCCGGTGAGCCGGGCCGCAGGCGATAGTTCTCCCCGGCCCCTGGCACTGAAAACTGCGGGTCGGTGGCGGGGCCAGCCGTGCCCCCCTGGTCAATGTTGCAGACAGCCACGGTCAGCGCGCCAAAGGCTGCTTCGGTGTTCCCCCAGATGATGCTGTTGTACAGATAGCTCTGCCCGCCGCCAGGTGAATAGCCCGCGCCGCCGATGTTGTTGGCCAAAGTCCCGTGGGTGATGGTCATGGCGCCGCCAGCGTTGCGGATGCCCGCGCCGAAGGAGACCAGGCTGGTGTTGCTGTAGATCAGCGTGTTGCTGATCCAGGTCCTGGCGCTGCCGCCCTCCTGGTACACCGCGCCGCCGCGCACCGCCGTGTTGCGGTGCAGATAGGTGCTGTTGATTGTGAGCGCGCTGCCGCTGACAAAAATCGCGCCGCCGTTGCCGTTGCCGGCCGTGCTGCTGTAGGCCCGGTTACTGTCCAGGCGGCTACACTGCTGGGTCGCTGGGTTGCACCCCGTCGCCGCCGGGGCGTCGATGCGCTCCGCCTCTTCGCCTGTCCCGCCCAGGCCCAAGACCGGCGTCACGAAGTCCACGTCCAGCCACACGGACGAGGTATAGGCCGCGATCGCGCCGCCGTTGCCGGCCAGCGCCTGATTGTGGCCAAACCGGCAGTTATCCCCCACGAGACTGCTGCCGCTGAGGTAGATGGCGCCGCCGCTGCCGGCCGTGGCGGTGTTGCCGCTGCCAGGCCGTCCGAAGTCAACCCCGTCACATTCCAGGCTGGCGCTGTTGGCCAGGAAGATCGCGCCGCCGTTGTCCGCCTGGTTGCCCAGCACCTGCGGCCGGGTGCTGAAGTAATCGTCCAGCCACATGCGCGTGCCGCTCCCGCTGAGGTAGGCAAAGCCGCCGTTGCCGCCTGCGCCGTTGCCGTTGGTCTCAATCTGGCCATAGATGTCGAAGAACGCCCCGGCCGCCGCATACAGCGCGCCGCCGTCACTGACGGCTGTGTTGGTGTATACGCGCAGCGGGAGGCCGGCCGTGGCATATAACTGCACGCTATCGGCATTGCCCACGTACAACGCGCCGCCGTGCCCGGCCGCGAGGTTGCCCGCGAATTCACCGGGACCCGCGCCGCCGGTCACGTGCAAGTCCGCATCGGCTGTGCCCGCCACATGGATCGCGCCGCCGCTGCCCCCCGCGAGGTTGGCGCGCATCGCCCAGGCCCCGGTGAAGTCCAGCGTGCCGCCGTCAACATAGATCGCCCCGCCGTGCGAGGAAGCAGTATTGTCCTGAAAGATCGCGCCGGACACATTCACATCGGGTATGTTCGTCGCCGCGAGGGCGCCGCCCACGCCGCCCAGGGCGTGGTTGTTGCGGAAGACCGAGCCGGCCAGCACGTTCAGCGTGCTGGTCCCAAACATCCGCGCGGCGCCGCCCAGATTTTGCACTGTGTTGCTCATCACCAGCGTGTTGCTCAGCGTAACCGTGGCATCATAGATGTACAGCCCGGCCCCGCGCCCGTCGAAGCCCGAGGGCGCCAAATGCTGTTCGATGCGGCTATTGGTGGCGGTGAGCACGCTCCCGGCCCGGATGTAGATGCCGCCGCCATAGCCGGTGGCAGGATTGGAGAGCGTGTTGCTGGTGACGACCGTGTTGTTCAGCGTGGCGTGGGTATTGTTGATCAGGTACATGCCCGCGCCGTTCAGCCCCGCCGCGCCAATCGCATTCGGGTCATTCACCCCCGTGCCGCCGACGGTGGCGTTGGTCAGGGTGATGACGCTGGCGGTGGCATACAGCCCGCCCCCCGAGTTGGTGGCGGTGTTGTTGAAGATGCGGCCGCTGAACTCCACCGTGCTGCTGACGACGTACAACCCGCCGCCCAGCACGGCCACGTTGTCGTTGCCGGCAAGTACTGCGTTGCCGATGTTGGCCCCGTTGGAGTACAGGTAGCTGCCGTTGGCCAGATAGACGCCGCCGCCATTGTTGGTGGCCGTGTTGCGCAGCACGCTGGTCGTACTCCCCAAGAGATAAACCCGGCTGGCATCGGCATAGATGCCGCCGCCGTCCACCGCCCCCTGGCAGCACGGTGCGCTCTCGCCCACGAACACCGAATTGGTCAGGGTGATGACGGCGCCGCCGCTTGCGTAGATGCCGCCCCCGCGGTCCGCTGCCGTCCCGGCCACCACATCGGCATTGTTCAGATACACCGTCCCCCCAGAAACATGCAGATTGCCGCCATCGTTGGTGGAGGCGTTGGTGCTGAGGTCCGAGGCCGTGTCCAGCGCATCGAGCCGCCCGTAGACGATGGCGCCGCCGCCCGCGCTGGCCGTGTTGGAGTAGACCAATGAGCCATTGGTCAATGTCACGGCCGAACCGCCGCCAATGTAGAAGCCGCCGCCGCTGACGCCGGCATTGTGGCTGACCTGGGTGTTGTTGAGCGTGACGTGCGAATTGCCCAACAAATCCATCCCCGCCCCAAAACTGGTCCCGCCCTGGATGATCAGATTGGTCAGGGTCACCCGGCTGCCGCTGCTGACGTCTACCACGCTGCCTGGTCCGTTCGCCTGGAGCGTGGTGCGCGTGCCCGTTGGGTTGGTGCAGGTCGCGTCATAGCCGCCCGTGATGGTGATGACCTGGCCCGAGAGGTTGATGCTTTCGGTGATCACCTGCCCCACTACGCGTACGGTGGCCCCGTTCGATGCGGCGTCAATCGCGGCCTGCACCGTGGTGTAGGCGCACGCGCCGTCAATGCCGGCGATGAGCGGGTCCGCGCCCTGGCCCCCGCCGTCGCTGGCCGGGGCCGCCGTCAGCGCCGCCTGCGCCTCGGTCACCGCCGCCTGGATGACCGCCCGCGCCTCCGGGCTGGCCGTTGCGTCGAAGGCCAGCACCGCTTCCGGCCCGGCATTCCGCGCCGCATCGAAGTCGCGCAGGGCCGCGGCCAACCGGTCGCGCTCGGCGCGCTGCTCGGCCAGCCCAGGCGGCAGCCCGCTCACCGGCTCGGCGCCCAGCGGCCCGCCCTCCTGCGGCCCAAGGGCAGCGTTCGGCGCGGGCGGGGTTGCGATTGCAGTCGAAAGCTGCGCCCCCTCGACCGGCGTCCCGTCTTCGCTGGAGAGGAGGACCTCCGCCGGCGGGGGAGGCGTGCCGGTAGAGGCGATGGCGCTGGGCGCTATGCCCAGGGTGGTTAATCCAATCCAATTGATGATCAGCAGGCTGCTGACGAACAAGCGGAGGTGGCGAACAAACGTTTTAGGGCGCATATTCCACCTGTGAGAACTGAGAATGGGGCGGCTGTTATCGGATTCACTATAGCACAGCCGCGTGGCGCGGTTTTGGCCACTCGCTTCTGATTTATTCTTGCTCCAGCCGCGCGCCCATCGGAGTACAATGGGGAGCGTCGGGTCCTGCCGGCTGTCGGGCGTTGCGGCAGGGCGCGCCAAGGAGGCAGACCATGCGGCGCAGAGTCAAAGGCTTTGTCACCGTCCGGGCCATCAGCGGCACCTACGTCGTCTTCCTGGCGTTCGACATGCTGCGGGCCGACGCCACCGGGCTGATGGGCTTCGCCATCCACCGCACCGACCTCACCGAGGGCGACTCCGGCTGGCTGCGCGGCAACAAGACCTTCGCCAGCGTCCGCCCCTCCACCGGCCTGGAAGACGCCAGCAGCCGCGAGCACCCGTTCCAGGCCTTTCAGTGGGCCGACTACGCCGCCAAGCCCGATCATCGCTACCGCTACAAGGTCATTCCCCTCTACGGTCGGCCGGGCGCGCTCCAGCCCAAGCGCGCCACCAGCGTCACCATTGCCACCGAGCCGCTCACTGGCGGCACCCTGGACGTGCACTTCAACCGGGCCGCCATCGCCTCGCAGGCCTTCGCCCGCCAGTTCGCTGGGCAGACCCTGGACCAGGCCGGCGCTCCCGGCTACGCCTGGCTGGCCCGCGACCTGCTGCCGTCCATGCTGGCCTTCATCGCCCAGGCGCGCGACAGCGCCTACAGCCTGCGCGCCGCCATCTACGAATTGCGCTGGCCCGAGGTCAACCGGGCCTTCAAGGCCGCGGCCGAGGCCGGCGCGGATGTGCAGATCATCTACCACGCCAAGACCGACGAGACCGGCCATCAGAACCGCGCGCAGATCGGCGTGGACGGCATCGGGGAGCTGGTCAGGCCGCGCGCCCGCGCCAAGCTCATGCACAACAAGTTCATCGTGCTGTGCAAGGCCGGCAAGCCCATCGCGGTGTGGACCGGCTCCACTAATTGCAGCCGCAACGCCTTCTTCGGCCAGCTCAACACCGGCTTCGCGGTGCGCGACCGCGCTGTGGCCCGCGCCTATCTGGCCTACTGGAACACCCTGCTCGGCGACCCGGCCTCCGCTGCCCTGAAGGACTGGGCCGACGCCCAGAACCCCCTCCCGCCCCTGGACGAGGCCGACGCCCTGACGCCTATCTTCTCGCCGCGCCGCGGCCGCAGCGTTTTCGACTGGTGGCTGCGCCTGGCCGCCACGCAGGGCAAGCCCCTGTTCATGACCTTCCCCTTTGGCATCGTCAAGGACTTCCGGCCGGTGTTCGGCCAGGCCGATCAGGTGCTGCGCTTCGGCCTGCTGGACAAGTACGTCAATGGCGGCAACGCCGCCTCGCGCGCCGCCGCCATCGCCGAGATCGAGCAGCTTCGCCGCCGCGCCAACGTCGGCCTGGCGCTGGGTGAGCGCATCTTCGTGGATTGGATTGACGGCTGGCGCAAGGAGGCGGCCCCCATCGGCGTCAACGTCAACTGGGTGCACACCAAGTTCATGCTCCTCGACCCGCTGGGCCCCAAGCCGGTGACCATGACTGGCTCGGCCAACTGGAGCGAGCCCAGCGTGACCGACAACGACGAGAACATGCTGCTCATCCGTGGCCACCGGCGCGTGGCCGACATCTACTTCGGCGAGTTCATGCGCATCTTCGCCCACCACCGCTTCCGCGAGTCGGTGAAGCGCCACATCGACCAGTTCGGCGCGGAGGCCTTCAACACCTGGAAACCGCAGGACCTGTTCGAAGATTGGCGCAAGTGGGTCCCCGCCCACTACCGCGCCGGCTCCGAGAAAGACATCAAGCGCCGCTACTTCGCGGGCGCCCAGCCCGCCTGATGCTACGTCCGTCCGAGTCAGCCGTTGTCGAGCGGCCTGCTGCGCGTGGGTCTAAGCCACCGGAAGTGGTTGTCACTCCGAGGCGGTCTTTGCCGAGGAATCTGACGCCTGATAAGCTTAAGCCGCTTCCGTGATCCACCTTTCATCCCAGGAGACGCCTCATGTCCGACGCCCCCCTGCTCGAATTCATGCGCTACAACAACTGGGCCAACGGGCAGGTGCTGGCCGCCTGCCAGCAGTTGAGCGAAGACCAGCTCGCCGCCGCCGCCCCCGGCGCCTACGGCACCATCCGCGCCACCCTGCAGCACATCCTCCGCGCCGAGAGCCGCTACGCCTTTCGCTTCACCGGAATAACCCTGGAGCCGCCTTTCAAGTGGGACGACCCGCCCAGCCTCGCCGCCCTGGCCGCCTACCACGCCCAGGTGAGCGCCGCCCTGCTGGAGATCGCCGGCCGCCTCAGCCCGGACCACCTCGTCACCGCCGAGTGGGATGGCAAGCCGGTCCGCTTCCAGGCGATGGCCCTCTTCATCCAGGTCATCAACCACGGCATCGAGCACCGCACCAACATCACCACCATCCTCAGCGGCCTCGGCCTGCCCGCGCCCGATGTGGCCGGCTGGGACTACCTGGACGCCCACAAGGAACGGTTTGCGTTTGGAGACGCCGCGTGAAAGCGGCCCTGCCCGCCTGGGCGCTCCAGCCCGCCGCCCCCGCCGACCACGCCCTGGCCCGCGCCGCCCACCAGCGCGGCCAATTGCGCGTCCAGTGGCCCGACCATAAGCCCCTGCGCGCCTGGGCCAAGGCGCATGGCTGGCCCGCGCCCATGTTCGGCTTCGAGGACACCTTTCTCGGCCACATGCTTCTCAGCCCTGAGAACTTCGCCCTGGCGCTGGCCGAGGGCGGCCTCGCCCTTCAATTGCCCCGGCGCGAATACACCTTGCCGCCCGAAGAACTCGCCGAGCTAGACGACTTGTACGCGGCGCGCGGCGCCGATGGGCGGCCTTCCAGTTGGGGTAGCCTGGTCGCGGCCCTGCGCGAAATCCGCCGCGCGGTGGAAGCGGGCGTGACCGTGCACGTCGAGGGCGCGCCGCCCCTGCAAAGCTGGCAGGGATTCTACGCTTGGGCCCACGGCCGCTACCACATGCTGGAAGACGGCTACGACGACTGGATTGGGCACGACGGCTGAGCCAAATACTTAGCCGCAATTCCCGCTTTTTCATCGGATGACACGCTGGTGTCCTACTCTGTGTCATCACCGGGGCGCTCAATTGAACGCTCCTATAGCACAAGTATGTCTCACTGGGTCCAACGTCCTGCGTCCCTGAAGAGGGACGCGGCGGCCGCAGGCCTTCAGGCGCGAATTCCATTCGCCGGCCCGCTCTGGCTGGCTGGCCCACCCGCGCCCGCTCCTCCGGCGTCGCCTCCATTTCAACAATCCACCCTTGACAAATAGAACATCGGTGCTATCATCCTGGTCATGGCCGCGCGCCGCGCCGTGCCTGCCCGCCTGCCCGCTTCCCCCGTCTGCCTCGCCCCCCAACCCCTCCCCGTGACAGATCGCGACAGATCGCGACAGATCGTTTTTGGCATCTGTCGCGCCCGAATCGCCTTGTTTTATAGGCGTTTCCGGTTCCCGCGACAGATGCGACAGATTTTTCGCAAATTCTCACCCCGCTCTCACTGCCTTGCGTCCCCTGAGTCCCCTATTTCCCCCATTTCCCTCATTTCCTTTATTTCCCTCTTCCTCCCCGGGTATAATCCCCTCAGTCCGCCGCCCCAGGAGCTGCCCATGCCCACTGACCCCGCCTTGCGCAAGGCCCTGTCCGACTGGGAAGACCAGACCCTCAAGCCCACCCTCGCCCGCGCCCCCGAGCGCCAGGCCGAGTTCATCACCACCTCCTCCGAGCCGGTGGAGCGCCTCTACACTCCGCTCGACCTGCCCGATTTCGACTATCTGGAATCGCTCGGCTTCCCCGGCGACTACCCCTACACCCGCGGCATCCATGCCACCGGCCACCGCGGCCGGCTGTGGACGATGCGCCTCTTCTCCGGCTTCGGCTCGGCCGAGGAGAGCAACGCCCGCTACAAGTACCTGCTGGAGCACGGCAGCATGGGCCTGTCCATCGCCTTCGACCTCGCCACCCTCATGGGCTACGACACCGACGCGCCCGAGGCCCTGGGCGAGTTTGGCAAGTGCGGCGTGGCCGTCAACTCCCTGGCGGATATGGAAATCTTATTGGCCGGCATCCCGCTGGACAAGATCAGCACTAGCATGACCATCAACTCCCCGGCCGCCATCCTGTGGGCCATGTATATCGCCGCCGCCGAGAAGCAGGGCGTCCGCCCCGACCAACTGCGCGGCACCCTCCAGAACGACATCCTCAAGGAGTACATCGCCCAGAAGGAATACATCTTCCCGCCCGAGCCGTCCATGCGCCTGGTGGTGGACACGATGGAGTATGGTTCCCAGCACGTCCCCCAGTGGAACACCCTCTCCATCTCCGGTTACCACATCCGCGAGGCCGGCAGCACCGCCGCCCAGGAATTGGCCTTCACCTTGGCCGATGGCTTCGAGTACGTGCGCTGGGGCATCGCCCGCGGGCTGGACGTGGACGACTTCGCGCCGCGCCTGTCCTTCTTCTTCAACGCCCATAACGACTTCTTCGAGGAGCTGGCCAAGTATCGCGCTGCCCGCCGCATCTGGGCCACAGAGATGCGCGCGACCTTCGGGGCCAAGAACCCGCGCTCCTGGCTGCTCCGCTTCCACACGCAGACGGCCGGCGTCAGCCTCACCGCCCAGCAGCCGGAGAACAACATCGTGCGCGTCGCCCTCCAGGCGCTGGCGGCGGTGATGGGCGGCACCCAGAGCCTGCACACCAACAGCATGGACGAGGCCCTGGCCCTGCCCTCCGAGCAGGCCGCCACCATCGCCCTGCGCTCCCAGCAGATCATCGCCCACGAGAGCGGCGTCGCCAATACGGTGGACCCGCTGGGCGGTGCCTACTACGTCGAGGCCATGACCGACCGCATCGAGGCCCAGGCCCGCGACTACTTCCAGCGCATTGACGACCTGGGCGGGGTGCTGCCCGCCATCGCCGCCGGCTTCTTCCAGCAGGAGATCGCCGACGCCGCCTACCGCTACCAGCGCGAGATTGACGACGGCACGCGCACCATCGTCGGCGTCAACGACTTTGTGGACGAGGCCCCCGTGCGCATCCCCATCCTGGAGATGGACCCGGCCGGCTACGAGCGCCAGGTGCAGCGCCTGGCCGCCTTGCGCCGCGAGCGCGATAACGGCCGCGTGGGCCAGGCATTGGACCGCCTGCGCCTCGCCTGCCAGGGCACCGAGAACACCATGCCCCACCTGCTCGACTGCGTCCGCGCCTACGCCACCCTGGGCGAGATCGTGGACGTGATGAAGGAAGTCTTCGGCGTGTACGAGGAGCCAGTCTACGTCTAGCCCGCACCGGTGCGGGGCCTATCGCCGAACTCATCGTTCATCGCTGTCATGTTGAGCGCGAGGCGTGCCCCGTTACCTTGCACCCATTCCGCGCGAAACATATCGCCGATGAGCCATTGTAACGACAACGATTTCCTGTGAGTATTGAAACCTGGTATCACGTCACCGTCGACGACACCGGCCTCTACCGCAGCGTTAGCCCACCGGGCCGCGAAGCCTGGTCCGATTTCCTCGCCTGGGCCGGCATTGAGCGCGTTTGCCTGGAGATGGAAGGCTTCGTCGGCTCGGACACCATCCATCTCTTCGCCCGCCACCGCCCGGAAAGCTACGCCATCCCCACCGCCGCCGATGGCGGCCCGGCCCTCATCGGCGAACTCGTGCGGCGCGGCCTGCTCGACGGCGAACTCGCCATTCAGGCAGCCACGTCCGAGGGACTGTTCTGCTGGCCGCCCGAACCGGCTTCTCCCTGACTTTCTCTGCGCTCTTTGCGTTCTCTGCGGTTACAGGATTAGAATATCTGTGCTATAATGGGGCAAAGAGTTGCCCAGCAATCGCCGCTTCCCTGTTTCACATGAAAGGACCTACTCATGTGCGGACGATTCACCCTCACCGTCGACCCCGACGAGCTTCAGCAGCAGTTCGGCCTGGCCGCCCCGCCGCCGGCTGACCTGGCGCCGCGCTACAACATCGCCCCCAGCCAGGCTGTCGCCGTCATCCCCAACGAGCCCGAGCGCACCTTGCAGCTCTTCCAGTGGGGCCTGATCCCCTCCTGGGCCAAGGACCCCAAGATCGGCTACAAGATGATCAACGCCCGCGCCGAGACCCTGGCGGAGAAGCCCTCCTTCCGCTCCGCCCTCAAGCGCCGCCGCTGCCTTGTGGTCGCCGACGGCTTCTACGAGTGGAAGAAGGACGGCAAATCTAAGCAGCCGATGTACATCACCCTGAAAGACGGCCGCCCCTTCGCCTTTGCCGGCCTGTGGGAAGTGTGGCGCAACCCCAAGGACGAACTCATCAAGACCTGCACCATCATCACCACCGAGCCGAATGAGCTCCTGGCCGAGATCCACAACCGCATGCCCGCCATCCTCCCGCCAGATGCCTACGACCAGTGGCTCACCCCCGGCGACCTCGACGCCGCGCCGGCCCTGGCCCTGCTCGGCCCCTATGATGCGCGCCTGATGCGGGCCGTCCCGGTCTCCACCGCCGTCAACAGTCCGGCTCTGGATTCCGCCCAACTCGTGCTGCCGCTGGCCCAATAGATGTAAGAAATCGGATGTCAGAGGTCAGATTGCACTCTGACTTCTGGCATCCGGCCTCCGGCCTCTGGCCCACAACTTGCATTCCCCCTACAATGGAATTACATTCGCTTAACGTTCGAGTTTACGGGGAAGCCTCTGCCCATGTCCGCGCCTGCTGTGCGCCGGTTATCGCTCGCCCTCCTGGCCCTGGCCCTGGCCGGGCTGGCCTGCGCCACGTCGGACCTGCCCATCGATCCCGCGCCCACCGCAGCCAGCGTTGCCAGCCTGCCCCAGGCCAGCGATACCCCGCTGCCCACGGAGGCTGCGCCGGCCACCGATCCCGCCACCGCCGCGCCCCCCAACACCCGCACCCCCGTGCCGGCGACCGCCACGCCCGCCGGCTTCGTCACCGCCCCCATCCCTAACGGCGGCTTTGACGAGGACCTGAGCGAATGGGAGATCACCGACCCGGTCTACGTGATCTGGCAGGCCGGCTATGCCCGGCTCAACGCCAGCGAGGCCCCCGGCGGCGCCGCCCTGGCCCGCGATCTGGCCGTGCCCGTCCACAGCGCCGTCATCCTGGCCTTCCGCTATCGGTCCGAGAACGTGGCTGCGGGCGACTGCGCCATCGAGCCGCGCCCCGGCGATGTGCGCACCTTCCCCGCCGACAACCAATGGCGCGAGGCCCAGGTGGACTTCACCGCCGAGGCTGGCACGGTCTTTCAGGTTGGGGTGAGCACCCACACCGGCGGCGCCTGCGACTGGGTGCATGTGGACGACTTCGCCTGGCTGATCCCCGCGGCAGAGGCCCCACCCACCCCGTCCGCGGACCAACTTTCCCCCACGCCCACCCTGGCGGCCATCCCGGCCTCGTTCGTCCTCACCCGGACCTTCACCGTCAGCGCCGATGACCTCAGCTTCCCCGCCGGCCAACCGGCCACCCTCAACGACGGCCAGCCCTCCACCTGGGCCAGCCTGCGCAATGGCCGCGGCCTGTGGCAGTTCGACCTGGGCCGCACCCAAACCGTGGCCGGCTTCCGCCTGCTGGCCGTCCGCGACGGCGACCAGGACACCACCCTGTTGGGCGTGGAGATCAGTTTTGATGGTCACAACTGGGTGACGGTCGTCACTCCCGCCGGCCAATGCGGCGAGATTCCCGCCTGCCTGATCATCGAACAGGGCGAGCCGGTGGACCTGCCCTTCGGCCCGCTCGAAGCCCGCTACCTGCGCCTGCGCGGCGGCCCCACCAACTTCGCCCTGGCTGAGGTCGAAATCGCCGTCCAGCCCTAGCTCGAACGCCGCGCCTGCCGGCTAGCAGGGGCGCCCATGGCTCCCAGGCGCACGCACCCACGCCCTCCCGTGCGCCTGACTACCGCCCGCCTCTACCTCCGCCCCTTCACCCTCGCCGACTTCGACGCCCTGCGCGAGTTGGACGGCGACCCCGCGATCCTGCACTACCGCTCCCGCCCCGAGATCACGCCCGCCGACACCCGCGCCTGGCTGGTGCAAGCCGAGGCCGATGCCGCTCACCCGGACACCTCCGCCAATCCGCGCCGCCAATACGCCTTTGCCGCCACCCCCCGTCCGAACCACCTCGCGGCCCCCTCGCCGCTCGCCGCCGCACATGCTCCCGTGCTCACGCGCGCACACGCCATCATCCTCGTCCAACTCGGCCTCACGCGCGCCCTCACCCTCGCGGGCGAGGTCTCGCGGACTGAAGCCTATCTCTGGTATTCGACCAACCGCCGGCATTGGGGCCAAGGCTACGCCGCCGAGGCCGCCCGCGCCGTGCTGAAGTTCGGCTTCGAGCAGGTGGGCCTCCAGCGCATCTTCGCCGAATGCCACCCGGATAATCTTGCCTCGCGCCGCGTGATGGATAAGCTCGGCCTGCGGCCCGAGCCGCACCCGCCCGAGGAGGATGCCCGCTATCCTGAGCGCGCCGGCTACTACCGCGCCGCGCTGCAGGCCAGCGAATGGGCGGCCCTCTATTTGGCCAGCATCCGCGCCATGCGGTAATAGTCCAGGTTCGCCTGGCGCTTGCGGTCGCACACCTCCGCCAGCGGCGTGCTGGTGATTTCGCGTCCGGACAGCCCCACCATCACGCCGTGCTCGCCGCCCGTCAGCCGCTCCAACGCGCCCACGCCGAAGCGCGCCGCCAGCAGCCGGTCAAAGGCGGTGGGCCGCCCCCCGCGCTGCACGTGCCCCAAGATGGTCAGCCGGAACTGAAAGCCGGTGTTCATGGCATCGAGCTGATCGATGAGGGCCTGCCCGTGCAAGTTGGCGCCCTCGGCCACCACGATGATGCAGTGGGTCTTGCCGCGCACATAGGCGTCCGACACGGCGGCGGCCACTTCTTCGGGCGCGATCTCCTGCTCGGGGATGAGGGTCATTTCCGCCCCGGCGATGATGCCCGAGATGAGGGCCAGGTAGCCCGAGCCGCGGCCCATCGTTTCGACCACAAAGGCGCGCTGGTGCGACGAGGCCGTGTCGCGCAGTTTGTCAATCGCCTCGATGATGGTGTTCAGGGCGGTATCCACCCCCAACGACATCTGCGTGCCATAGATATCGTTGTCGATCGAGGCTGGGATGCCCACCACCGGGAAGCCCATCTCGCTCAGCGCCCGCGCGCCCTGCATCGAGCCTTCGCCGCCGATGACCACGAGCCCGTCAATGCCGGCTTCGTTCAGCTTGCGCAGCCCCAGCCGCTGGTAGCGCAGTTCGTTGAAGGCCGGAAAGCGCCCCGTCATCAGCACTGTGCCGCCCTTTTGGATGATGCCGCCCACGTCGCGTGCGCCCAGGTCGGCAAAGTCGCCGGCCACCAGCCCCTCATACGCGCGCCGGATGCCCTTCACCCGCAGGCCATTGCTGAGGGCCGTGCGCACCACCGCCCGCACGCACGGGTTCATGCCGGGCGCGTCGCCGCCCGAAGTCATCACGCCAATTGTTCGCATAGGCTCACTCAGAGGGGGTGGATGTCCACGGCGCCCTCGCCCAGCAGATCGTGCAACTGGCGTTCCAGGGCGGCGCAATACCCCGTGGTGTCGTTGGGGAAGCGGAGTTGGTAGCTCCGGTCGTCGTAGTCCTGCACCGCGAATTCAAAATGGTCCTGACCGGGATAGGAGGTCAGCAAGCCGTGCAGCCGGCGCAGGCGGCGCCGGTCGCGCTCCTTGTCGCCGGTGCTCATCACGGTCACGATCAGGCGGCAGGGAGTGGCGCTAGCCGGCGCCAGCGCGGCCGCCCGCGGCTCGCGGATGGCGCTGGCCAGCCCTGAGTCCGCCAGGGCCCGGGGGCGGGCCACACTGCGCGCGGGCGGCGCGCCCCCGCCGGCTCCGCCGTTCCGTCCGCTGGCGGCCCCCGCCGGGCTGTGCGCGGCGCCGTTGCCGCCATTCGCGCCTGCGTTGGCCTGGCTGCCCCCATTGCCGCCCGCAGGCGCCGAGGCTGGCGCTTGGTGGCCCCGTGCCGCACCGGACGCCCCCCCGCCATTCGCCGCCTGGGCGGGCACTTCGCCGCCGCCGGCCCGCGCCTGGGCTGCCGCGGCTTCCCCGCGCAAAGCGGTTGGCTGGCTGTTTGCCCCAGTTGTGCTTCCCCCCTCCTGGCGAGGCACCTGGTTTTCATCGGCTGCAGCGGGAACCGGCGTGAGGTCTTCCCCCGGTCCCCAATCATCCGTTGGCAGCGGTATCTCGGCGTCCAGCCACAGGCCGGGGTCATTGTCGTCCCAATCGCTCACGCTGACCGGGCGCGGCGGCGCTTCTGCCGCCGGCCGGCTGGCGGGCGGGACCGAGCCGCCTGATGGGCGGGCGGCTGGCGCAGCGGTGCGCGCTGGGGCGGCCCCCTCCGCCGGGCGCGTCAGCTTGAACTCACGCGTCAACTGATCCACGATGATCTTGGGCTGGCCCTGGCCTTTGGAGTCGACCTTGCCGTAAATGACGATAATCTGCTCCAGGGTCAGCCACGGGCTCACCTCGCGCCAGGTGCGCGGGAAGACGACCAGTTCCAGGTGGCCCTGCAGGTCTTCGATGCTCACGAAGCCCATCTGGTCGCCCTTCTTAGTGTAGTGCGGGCGCAGGTTGGTCACCACGCCAGCCATCACCACCGCGCGGCCATGGTCGTCCTCAGTGAGCTGCTTGCTGTAGTCCGTCACCAGCGCCTGGATGTCGTCCATCACCGGCTGGAGCGGGTGGTCGCTCACGTACAGGCCGATGAGCTCTTTTTCCCAACTGAGCATCTCGCGCCGGCTGATCTCGCTCTTGGCCTTGGCGAGCTGCACCCCGGCGAATTCCATGGCCGCGCCCCCGAACAGTGAGAGCTGCCCCGCCTCCTGCGCGCGGAAGTGCGATAAGCTGGCGTTCATGATCTGATCCAGCCCATCCAGCAACTGCGCCCGCGACGCCCCAAATGCGTCCAGCGCCCCCACCTTGATGAGGCACTCCAGCGGGCGCTTGCCCACCAGCCGCAGGTCGGCGCGCTGGCAGAAGTCGTCCAGCGACCGGAATGGCCCGCCCTGCGCCCGCGCGTCCAGGATGGCCTGCACTGCGCCCTCGCCCACGTTCTTGACGGCGGCGAGGCCGAAGCGGATTTTGCTGTTCTCTTCGATCGTGAAATCCAGCCCGCTGGTGTTCACCTCCGGCGGCAGCACCTGGATGCCCTGGCGGCGCGCGTCGGCGGCGTACAGCGCCACCTTGCCCGTGTCGTGCCGCGAGACCGACAACAGGGCCGTGCTGTACTCCACCGGGTAATGCGCCTTGAGATACGCCGTCTGGCAGGTGATCATGGCGTAGTCGGCGGCGTGGGCCTTGTTGAAGCCGTAGTTGGCGAAGAATTCGATATCGCCGTAGACGGCCTCGGCCACCGCCGGGGTGTAGCCATTCGCCACGCAGCCGTCGATGAACTTCTGCCGGTGGCGCGCGATCTCCGCCTGAATCTTCTTGCCCACCGCCTTGCGGATCTGGTCGGCGTCGCCGGGCGAGTAGCCCGCCATCTTGGAGGCGATCTGGATGATCTGTTCCTGATAGACGATGATGCCGAAGGTCTCACCCAGGATTGATTCCAGGTCGGGGTGATGATAGGCGATGGCTTCCTCGCCGTGCATGCGGCGCACAAACGAGGGGATGTAGTCCATCGGGCCGGGCCGGTAGAGCGCCACGACCGCGATGATGTGCTCGAACTCGCTCGGCCTCATCGTGGTGAGCACCTTGCGCATCCCCTCGGACTCCACCTGGAAGATGCCGTCCACGTGGCCGGAGGAGAGCAGGTCGAACAAGGGCTTCACGTCCGCGTCGGCGGCGGGGTCGTCGGGCCGGCGGGTGTAGGGGATGGTGGTCAGGGTCAGCCGGCGGCCGTGACGCTGTTCGATCAGGTCGCAGGCGCGGCGCATGATGGTCAGCGTCGCCAGCCCCAGGAAGTCCACCTTCAGCAGCCCGATCTTCTCGATGATCTCCATCGGGAACTGCGTCACCACGCCCAGCCCGTCGTCGCCCGCGCCCTTGGTAGGCCGGTTGAGGGGCAGGTATTCCACCAGCGGTTTGTCGGAGATGACCACGCCCGCCGCGTGGGTGCTGGCGTGCCGGCTCACCCCTTCCAACTGGCCGGCCGTGTCCACCAGGTCGCGGATGTAGTCCTGCGAGTCGTACAGGTCCTTGAACTCGGGGATGTCGAAGGCATCTTTGAGCTTGACCTTGGGGCCGCCCGGCACCAGCTTGGCGATCTTGTCCACCTCGCTCAACGGGATGTCCATGGCCCGGCCGATGTCGCGGATGGCGGCCCGCGCGCCCAGGGTGCCGAAGGTGATGATCTGCGCCACGTTGTCGCTGCCATACTTGTGGACGGTGTACTCGATCATCTCGGCCCGGCGGTCGTCGGGGTAGTCCAGGTCAATATCGGGCATGGAGATGCGGCCGGGGTTGAGGAAGCGCTCGAAGATCAGCGAGCTGCGCAGCGGGTCGAGGTTGGTGATGCCGGTGGTGTAGGCCACGATGGACGAGGCGCCCGAGCCGCGCACGTTCCACCAGATGTCGCGCGACTTGGCGAACTCGCCCAGGTCCCACACGATCAGGAAGTAGGCGTCGAAGCCCATGTCGTGGATGACCTTGAGCTCGTATTCCAGCCGGTCGCGCACGGCCGGGTCGTCGGCCCGCGCCCCGTAGCGCTCGCGCAGCCCGCGCTCGCAGATTGCGCGCAGGTAGGTCTGGGCGGTGTGGCCCTCCGGCACCTGGAAGACGGGCAGGTGATAGCCCTTGGTCTTCAGGTTTAGCTCGCACATCTCGGCCACCAACAGGGTGTTGTCCAGCGCGCCGGGGAAGTGGCCAAAGATGGCCTCCATCTCGGCCCGGCTCTTGAGGTAGTACGAGCCGTCGCTCATCTTCATCCGGTTGGGGTCGGTGACGAGCTTGGAGGTCTGGATGCACAGCAGCACGTCGTGCGGGCGGGCCTCCTCCGGCAGCACGTAGTGGACGTCGTTGGTGGCCACAAAGCGGGCGTTGTAGCGCGGCTGAAGCTCGGCCAGCGCCTTGTTCAGCGCCTTGAGCTCCGGCAGGCTGTGGTCCTGCAGCTCGAAGAAGAAGCGCTCCGGGCCGAAGACGTCGTAGTACCAGTCCAGCTCCTTGCGCGCCTTGTCGGGCTGGCCGTCTTCGGTCAGCAGCCGCGGGATCTCGGCTGCCAGGCAGCCCGTGGTGCAGATGAGGCCTTCGGCGTGCGCGGCCAGCAATTCCTTGTCCACGCGTGGCTTGTAGTAGAAGCCCTCCAACTGGGCCTTGCTGGCCAGCTTGAGCAGATTCTTGTAGCCGGTCATGTTCTGGGCCAGCAGCAGCAGGTGGAAGGGCTTCTGGTCCTCGCCCGGCAGGCGCTCGTTCATCTTGCCGCGCGCCAGGTAGCTCTCCATGCCGATGATGGGCTTGATCCCGGCGTCGGTGGCGGCCTGCCAGAACTCCACCGCCCCATACATCACCCCGTGGTCGGTTAGCGCCAGGGCGGGCTGGCCCAGCGCCTTGGCCCGCGCCACAAGCTGCGGGATGCGCGACAGGCCGTCGAGGAGCGAGTATTCGGTATGGCAGTGGAGGTGGACGAAGGACATAACGAGTGGGGCCGCGCGACTCGATTCGAAATGTACCAACAGGCTGACAAGCGTGATTATACTACTGGGGGACTCGAGCGGTTACTTAAAACAATCCGCGACATTGTATAATCCGCCCCATGCCCGAACTGCCGGAAGTTGAGACCGTTGTGCGCGAACTGCGCGAGGGCAGCGCAGCGCGCGGCCCCTCGGTGGTGGGCAAGACCATCGCCCGCGTCACGGTGCGCTGGCCGCGCCACATCGCCTTTCCCGCGCCGCGCCTGCTCCAGCGGCAGCTTCGCGGCCAGCCCGTGCTGGGTGTGCGGCGGCGCGGCAAATACCTCATCTTCGATCTGCCCGCGGGCGCCCTGCTCATCCACCTCAAGATGAGCGGCGACCTGCTGGTGGTGAACGGCCACGCCAAGCCCGATAAGCACGCCCACACCATCTTCCACTTCACCGACGGCACCGCCCTGCGCTTCAGCGACACGCGCAAGTTCGGCAAGGTCTTCTTCGTTCCCCAGGCCGAAGACGTCACCGGCGCGCTGGGGCCGGAACCGCTGGAGCCGGGCTTCACCGCTGCGCGCCTGGGCGCCATGCTGGCCGGGCGCCGCCGCGCGCTCAAGCCCCTCCTGCTTGACCAGACCTTCATCGCCGGCCTGGGCAACATCTACACCGACGAGGCCCTGCACCTGGCCGGGCTGCACCCTTTGCGCCGCAGCGACAGCCTGACCCCCGCCGAAGTGCGCGCCCTGTGGGCGGCCATCCGGCGCGCCCTGCGGAGCGGCATCCGGCACAATGGCGCCAGCATTGACTGGGTGTACCGGGGCGGGGGGATGCAGCACCACTTCCGCGTTTATGACCGGGCCGGCGAGCCGTGCCCGCGCTGCGGCACGCCCGTGCGCCGTATTGTGGTTGGCCAGCGCGGCACGCACTTTTGCCCCGGCTGCCAGCGCCTGCCCGGAAAGCGAGCCCGCTGATGAATAACCCCTATGTCCTGCTCATCGTCGGCATCCTGGGTTTGGCCGGCTGCCTGATTCTGCTGTTCGTGGGGATGCAGTTGATGCGCGATGAACGCGCCAAAAAGGATGCCAAGGAGGGCGCCCCGGCGCCAGCTGAGCCGGCTCCCGGCGGCGAGACGCCCGCGCCCGGTGCGGCCCCCGCGGCCCCGGCTTCAACGCCCGCTGCCGCGCCCGGCCGAAGTCCCCTGGCCTCCTTCTCCGACCGGCTGGGACTTGGCGGCCGCCCCAAGGGCAGCGCCCACGAGGTGCTGCGCGTCCTGCGCGATAACCTGACCGGCCGGCTGGTGATCGAAATTGCTGGCCGGCGCTACGGTCAGGCCGCCGATGTGGACGACCCGGCGGTTTATCAAGGTTTGCTGACCACCCTGCGCGACCTGCACGACTTTGCCGGCGTCGAAACCGCCCACACCGCCGACGTTGCACCGCGCCCGGCCGCCTCGTTTGCGGCCCCGCCCCCGGCCCCCCGCCCCCCGGCACCCTTGCCGCCTCGCGCCTCTTCGCCCTCGGCTGCTGCTCCCGCGGCCCCCCGGCCGCTGCCGCCACCCAGCATGAATCCCTTCAAGCAAATGCAGGTGCTGCGCGAAATGGCCAAGATCCCCGAAGCGCCCACGCTCACCATCGCCGAGCAGATCGACGAAGTGCTGCAGGCGCGGCTGCTGGCCACGCCCCTGGCGAACCGCGGCATTCGCATGCGGCCCGGCCCCCGCGGCGACGCGATCTTTGAATTGGAAGGGGAAAGCTACACTTCCGTGGACGACGTGCCCGACGCCGAGGTGCGCGACGTTATCCGCGCCGCCATTGCGGCATGGGAGAGCAAGTAGCGGGCGCTTGGCGTCAGGCGACTGGGCCGGCGGCCGCCGGGTCCGCCAGCGCCGCGCGCAACCGCTCCACGAGCGCGGCCCGCGCTTCGTCGGGCAGCAGGCTTGCCGCGGCGGAAGTCAGGATGGCCTGCTCGATCTCAACCGGCGAGCGGCCGAGCACTTCCACCAGGGTGGCATATTCGCCGCTGAGGGTGATATTGGAGACGCCCGGATCGTCGGTGTTGAGGGTAGTCTGGAGACCGAGTTCGCCCATCCTGGCCCACGGATGCGCCGTTAACGCCGGGATGACACCCGTTTGGTAGTTGGAGGTCACGCAGACCTCGAACACGATGCCACGCTCGCGGGCCAGCGCCGCCACAGCAGGATCATCCACCACCCGCACCCCATGCCCCACCCGCCGCACGCCCAGGTGCTCAATCGCGTCGCGCACCGAGTCCGCGCCCAGCCATTCCCCGGCGTGCGCCACCAACCCTAAGCCCGCCTCCCCCGCCGCCTGGAACACGCCCCGGAACGGCTCGGCCGGGTAGTTCACCTCGTCGCCGGCCAGGTCCAACCCCACAATGCCCTGCGCCTGGCGGTCCGCGGCGATCTGCACCACGCGCTCGGCCAGTTCCACCGGCTCGTGCCGGTTGACGCCAACAATGAGCTTGACTTCCAGCCCCGGATGGTCGGCGCGGGCGCGGTCCACGGCCGCCACCACCCAGTCGGTCACTTCCGCCAGCGGAAAGTCGCGCTGCTTGGCCAGGGCGGCGGGCGTGAACCGCAGCTCCAGGTAGCGCACATTGTCGTGCACGGCGTCGGCCACGGCCTCGTAGGCCAGGCGCTGGATGATCTCCGGCGACTGGTAGAAGCGGCGCAGCACGTCGAATTTCGACAGGAAGTTGCGGAAGGTGGGCGGGTCGCCCGGCGCGAATTGCACCAGCGGGCGCAGACCGGCCTCGTCGTGGGGCACGTCCAGGCCGGCGTGGCGCGCCACATCCAGCAGGCTGCTCAGGCGCAGCGAACCCTCGAGGTGCCGATGCAGATCAACTTTCGGCAGTCGGGCCAGGCGAGCGCGCAGTGGTGGGTTGCCCGTGGGGCTGTGCATCGTGAGCGCGCGATAATACCGTGAACGGGGGTGATGGGCAACCACGACCGGCCGGGCCGCCCCGGCTCACGCCGAATGACACCCCGCGTCACCCCCAAACCCGGTCAATTGACACTATTGGCCGGCGCCGGCCGTGGGCTAGAATGGCAGTGCATGGCCGCAGTTTCGAACAGGAGGTCTTATGGACAAGCAGACAATGATCAACCATCTCAATCAGGACCTGGCGGGCGAATTGGGCGCCATCATTCAGTACCTGACTTACGCCGCCAAGGCCAGCGGACCCTTCCGGCCGCAGTTGGTGCAGTTCTTCATGGCCGAAGTGCCCGACGAGCAGGGCCATGCCCAGTTCCTGGCCAACAAGATCGTGACCCTGGGCGGCGAGCCTGTCACCGCGCCCCGCCCGGTGCCGGCGGCCCACACCAACCGCGAGATGCTCGAAGCCGTGCTGGCGGCCGAAAAGCAGGCCACCCTCGACTACACCGCCCGCGCTGAGCAAGCCGGCGCCCTGGGCGACAAGGGCCTTCAGGTTCAGCTTGAGAACATGGTCCTCGACGAGAGCGGGCACGCCGAAGAGACCGCCCGCATCCTGGCCGAGTGGCCGCTGTAGCCGCGCCGTTCGCCCAGCCGCCCGTTATGGACCCGCTCGCGCCCGGCCCGGGCTCCGAGACCTTTAGCCCCATCACGGTCCACATGACGGATTCGATTGGGGCCATCTTCCTGGGGCTCATGGCCCTGGCGCTGCTGGCCGCTCTGCTGCGGTGTCAGGCCCGCCTGCGCGCCCTCACCCAGGCACTGTCCCCCCGCTCGTAGCCGCACCGGCGCATTAACGAACCTGGCGCTCACGCACTGCTGTGCGTGAGCGCCAGGCGGGTTTGATTCTGGCAGCCAGCTTAATGCCGCCGCCGCCGCCGTTTGCCGCCGCCGGTGGCCGGCGCGGCCGCCGCGCCAACGGGGGCCTGCTCGGCGGCGTGGTCCGCGTCCCAATGGCAGTCCTTGTATTTCTTGCCCGACCCGCACCAGCAGCGTTCGTTGCGGCCCAGGTTGGCGGCCTCAGGCGGGCGGGTGGCGGGCGCGCCGCCGTTGCCCGGAATGGCTGGGGCGGCCGCCGCGGCCGGCGCGGCTGTGCGTCCTGCCGCCGGGGCATCCGTGCGCGGGCGATAGGTGAACGCCCGCACCACCACCCCCGCGCGCATGTTGACCAGCAGTTCCTGGAACATGTCGTAGGCGCGGCTCTTGTAGGCCACCAGCGGGTCGCGCTGAGCATAGGCTTCCAGCCCCACCGAGGTGCGCAGCGCCTCCACCGACGTCAGGTAGTCCACCCACAAATTGCCGATCACTTGCAGCATGATCTGCCGCAGCAGTTGGTTGACGGTGGCGCGGCCCAGCGCGCGGCGGGCGGCAGGGCGCGCCTCGGCGGGCAGTTCGCCCAGGGTGTTGGCCGCGGATAGCGCCGCCGCCACCTCCGGCTCGGCCTCCAGGGCGGCGCGCAGGCTGGCGGGCGTTTCGGCGGCCCGCAACCCGCCCAGCCGGCGGAACTCGGCTTCGCCCCACATCTGGTGCAGCGCCTCCAATGCGCCGCGCAGGTGGTCGCGGATCTCTTGCTTGAGGTCCGCGACCGTCCAGTCGCTCACCATCTCGCCCGCCACGTGGAAGTAGTTCAGGCGCTGGGTGCGCATCGAGACCTTGCGGTGGGTCTTCTGGTCGAAACCCGTCACCGAGCCAATGGCCATGCTGATCAGCGCCCGCGACAGTTGATCGCGGGTGGGGTTGGCCGGCAGGTGCTGCTTGAGCTCGCGCTCGATCTCGCCCAGGCTGCGCTCGGCCTTGGTGCGGTGACTCTGCTCGGCGGCCTCCACTAATTGCTTCCGCACCACGTCCCAGTCTTCATCAGCCTTGAACTCGCGCGGCAGGCCCAGGGGCGCCCCCAGCCGGCGCTCCACGGTGCCCACCAGCCCCGCCCGCATCCGGGCGGCGGTGGCGCTTTCAGCCAGGCGCCCCAGTTCCTTCTTGAACCGGGCGTAGTCGAAGTTCTTCTGCTCGTTGGCGCTCAGGCTGAAGTTGACGCCCAACACTTCCGACACCACCTGCGTGGCGGCGCGCGGGTCCACGTCCTTGCCCGTCTCCTGGGCCTCGTTCTCCAGCCCTTCCAGGGCCAGTTCCACCTCGGCCCGCTTGGACTTCACCTGCGCCTCCAGCCGCTCCTCCACCTGGTCGGCCTGGGTTTCCACTGCGTCCAGCAGGTGGGCGCGCTCGGTCTCCAGCGCCTGCCGGGCCAGCGCCAGCAGCGCCGTTGGCTTATCGGCCTCGTCTTCCAGGTCGCGCAATAGAATCTCAAGCAGGTAGGAGGGGTAGATCGTTTCCGGGTCTACCGGCAGGGAAGGCTGCGCTTCTTCCAGCCAGGCCAGCAGCTTCCAGCGGCCCTCGCTGTCCGCCCCGGCGGCGTCCACCCGCTGATTGACCTCGGCTTCCATCATCTCCAGGAAGTCGTCGGTGACGTCCTCCTTGATGAAGATGCGGTCGCGCTGGCCGTAGATGCGGTTGCGCTGGGTGTTGAGCACATCGTCGTACTCGAGCAGGTGCTTGCGCACGTCGAAGTTGTAGCCTTCCACGCGCGACTGGGCCTGTTCGATGGTGCGGTTCACCAGCCCGGCCTGGATGGGCACGGTGTCGTCAATCTTTAGCCGCTGCATCAGGTCAGACACGTTCTGCCCGGCGAAGCGCCGCATCAGCTCGTCTTCCAGCGAGAGGTAGAACTGCGACGAGCCAGGGTCGCCCTGGCGGGCGGCGCGGCCGCGCAACTGGTTGTCAATGCGGCGCGACTCGTGCCGCTCGGAGCCTACGACGTGCAGCCCGCCCACTTCCTTCACGCGCACGGCGTCCTTCATCGCCTGCAGGAAGTAGTCGCACTCGCTCTGGTACAGGCCCCACTCTTCGCGCGGGATCTTGAGCAATTCTTCCTGGCGCGCCTCGTTGCGCAGGTTGTACGGGTCGGGGTGGCCGGCCTTGCGCAGCACGCGGTTGACGGCGCTGAGGGCTTCTTCGGCCAGTTCGCCGCCCAGCTTGATGTCCACGCCGCGGCCGGCCATGTTGGTGGCGATGGTCACTGCCCCCAGCGCGCCCGCGTCGGCGATGATGCGCGATTCCTCGTCGTGCTTCTTGGTGGCGGATGCCGGCTTGCAGCACCTCCGCCAGGCCCGCCTCCGAGCCGGCTGGCAGGTCCAGCAGCCGCGCCAGCCGCGCCAGGTTTTCGTCGCCGGCCGGGTTCGACGATAGGTCCAACTCGCGCAGTTGCTTGGCCAGGTCCTGCCGGTTGAGCGAATACAAATCGGCGTTGAGCGGCTTTAGCTCCGGCACCAGCATGCCGTCTTCTTCTTTGTTGTTCTTCTCGAACCAGGCA
Source organism: uncultured Anaerolineales bacterium (assembly GCA_964497615.1). Lineage (GTDB taxonomy): Bacteria > Chloroflexota > Anaerolineae > Anaerolineales > UBA6663 > CAZCEC01. Next base: position 78,235 of record CAZCEC010000006.1, read on the forward strand.
TCGCGGATGAGCAGCACCTGCGCCAGCCGCTGGAGAGGTTCGGGCCGCAGGCGCTCGGAGACGCGCTCGGACAGCTCCACCGAGGTGGTGCCCACCAACAGGGGCTGGCCCAGCACGTGCCGCTGGATGACCTGCGTGGTCAGCGCCCGCAGCTTGGCCTCTTCGGTGCGGTACACCACGTCCGGGTAGTCTTTGCGCCGCCAGTACAGCGGCGTCTGCGGGTCGTCCAGGCGTGCGAAGTACTTGAACTTTAGCCCGTCTTCCTTGAACTCCACTTCCTGCATCCCGGACGCGCTCTGCCCGGCGGTGTATTCCAGGTTGGTGGGGATGGCCAGCACCGGCAGTTTGTAGATTTTGTCGAACTCTTCCGCCTCGGTCAGGGCCGTGCCGGTCATGCCGGCCAGCTTCTGGTATAGGCGGAAGTAGTTCTGCAATGTGATGGTGGCGTAGGTGACGCTCTCCTGCTGCACCGGCACGCCTTCCTTGGCCTCCACCGCCTGGTGCAGCCCGTCGGACCAGCGCCGGCCCACCATCTGCCGGCCGGTGAACTCGTCCACGATGACGATCTTGCCGGCCTGCACCAGGTAGTCTTTGTTGCGCTTGAACAGGAACTCGGCCCGCAGCGCCTGCTCCAGGTGGCCCAGGATGCGGGCCTGCTCCGGGGAGATGTCTTCCGGCCGGTCGGGGTCGCGCAGGGGCTGGCCCAACAGGCGCTCCACGTGCGCCTCGCCGATCTCGGTGAGGGAGATGGTGCGCCCGCGCTCGTCGATCTCATAGTCGTCGGGGCTGAGCTGGCGCACCACCTGCGCCAGCCGGATGTACTGGGTGGGGTCTTCCTGGGCCGGCCCGCTGATGATCAGGGGCGTGCGGGCCTCGTCAATCAGAATATTGTCCACCTCGTCCACGATGGCGAAGTAGCGCCGGCTTTCGGAGCCGCTGCCGCCGTTCTGCACCCGCGCGTCCAGCGACAGGGCCATGTTGTCGCGCAGGTAGTCGAAGCCGAATTCGTGGTTGGTGCCGTAGACGATGTCGGCGGCGTAGGCTTCCTGGCGGTCCACCAGCCGCAGTTGATGATTGTCTTCCTGGGTCGATTCCTTCTCCAGGTCCACCAGGAACGCCTTGCGGCCGTTCTCAGTGCGGGCCGCCTCTTGCAGCACGCCCACGCTCAGCCCCAGCAGCGAATAGATCGGGGCCATCCAGCGCGCGTCGCGGCGGGCCAGATAGTCGTTGACGGTCACCACGTGCACGCCGCGGCCCACCAGCGCGTTCAGGTACACCGGCAGAGTGGCCACCAGGGTCTTGCCCTCGCCGGTGCGCATCTCGGCGATCTTGCCGCCGTGCAGGGCCATGCCGCCGATGAGCTGCACGTCGTAGTGCCGCTGGCCGATGGTGCGCATGGCGGCCTCGCGCACCGCGGCGAAGGCTTCCGGCACCAGGTCGTCCAGCGTGGATTGCTCGGTCTGGCGGCGCTCGGTTTCGTCGTCCAGGCCTTTCAGCGCGGCCCTCAGGTGGGCGCGAAATTCATCCGTCTTGCCGCGCAGTTCGGCGTCGCTCAGTTGGCGGAACTCCGGCTCGAGGGCGTTGATCTCGGCGACGACCAGGGAAAACCGCTGAATATCCTTCTTGTTGGGGTCGCCGGCAATAGCTTTGATGAGGTTGCGAAACATGGGCTACCTTGAGAACCAATCAACCGTTTGGAGCGAGGATTATAACATGCGGGCATCGGGTGTTTGCTGATCTCCTCGAGCGCTTGGCCATCACTGGCCAGCAGCAGATAACAAAGCGCCCGGAAGTCGTTGCGCGTGGTAACGACGTCCCGGGCGCTTCGGTTCAGACTTCTTACTTCCAGCGGCTAGTTTTTCACGTCCATATACGCCTGCAGGCTCAGCCCGCCCGCCAGCAGCACCGGGTCGCTCCCCAGCGCCTGCCGGTACAGCGACCACACGTCGCCGCCGCCGATGATGCCCAAGAAGACCACGCTCGTGCCGCTCTCCCACTCCAGGTCGCGCAGGGCGGTCAGGCCCGCCGCCAGGGGCGTCACCGTCTCGACGGTGGTGGCGGTGGCGAAGAGTTGCCCGGTGACGCCGTCAGGGAACAGGGTGTAGGCGAACTGCGCCGAGTCTGGGGACCAACCCCAGCCCTGCCGGCCCTGATCGGGCCCCACGGCGGTGTCGCCGAAGCCGCCTTCGGCCAGGAATTGCAGGGTGTGCATCACGTCGCCGCTGCCGTCCGCCATCCCCAGTGAGTACACCGCATACTGCCCGTTGGGCGAGAAGAACGGCGGGTTGATGGCCCCGCCAAAGACGGTGTTGGCCGCCACTGTGCCCAGGGGCGACACCGTGCCGTCCACCGCCACCCGGTAGAGCGCCGTGCTCACGTCCGCCGCCATCGGGTCGGGGGATGGGATGGACACGCTGAAGTACGTGCCGTCCGCCGCCCACTGCGGGCGCGGCCGATACTGGTATTCGCTGTAGGTGATGATGGACGGGAAGGTGATGACATTCTGGCGGTAGTTTGTGCCGTCGGCGTTCACCAGGTCCAGCCCTTCCGGCCGCGAGAGGGCGATATTCACGCCATCGGGCGAGGCGGCAAAGGCCCCGGCCGCACCCGCGGGCAGCACCGGCGCCAGCGCCCCGCTGTCGGCGTTCACCGTCCACAGGTCGCGATTGATGTACTCGCCCGGCCCCACCGGCCCGCCGGTGAACATGAAACGGGTGTCGAAGGCCAGGGTGTGCGTGCCGGCCAGCCACTCATAGTGCCCCGGCGAGTTCACCAGGGTCGCATCGGGGTTGGGAATTTGGTCCGCCCCCACCAGCAGGCGCGCATCGCCGCCGGCCGCGCTCACCACCCACAACTGGCTGATGCCCTCCGACACTTCGACGCTATAGGCCACCAGGGCCCCATCGGGCGAGATGAGCGGGCTGAAGGGCCGGTTGCCGGTCGCCAGCACCCGCGGCGTGCCATCCGCCCCCAGGCAGGTGACGCTGCCCGCGCCGGTCTCAAAGACAAAGTCGCTATAGGCTACCACGCACGCAAACGGCTCGGGCGTGTTGGTGGGCGGCGGCACGGTGTCGGTCGGCGCCGGGGGTGGGGTCTCGGTGGCTGGCGGCAGGGTGGGGGCCAGCGCCGTCAGGGTCGCGGCGGCGGAAGTCTCGATGCCGCCGGGGATTTCGGTGGGCTGGCTGGGGATAACGGCGCAGGCCAGGGCTGCGAGTGCAAGTCCAACTAGAGGCGATAATCTGCGAAACATTCGTGTCGTCCTTTATGCCGTTTCCGGCAAAAACAAAATGCGTGCGAAAATGTGCCGCACGCTCATCTATTCCAACCCGTCACCACTCTTGTTGAAAATTATAGCATAGGGAAAACGGTGACTGAACGCCATGTGCTATCAGCCAGCCCAAGCTACAATAGCGCGTATGCTTAGCTTGCCGACCCGCTGGGCGCAGTCTGGCGTGATTCTCATCCTGGGCCTTGCCACCGCCGCTTGCGCTATGAACCCAAAACCAGGGGCGAGCGGCTTATCACAGCAGCCAGCCGCTACACTCACACCTGCCGTTCCCACGGCCATCCCAACATTGCCCAGCAACGTATTGGCCCAGCCCATTCCGACGAGCACCCCCAGTCGCGCCGAGCTGGCTGCCGAGGTGTTAGCGCTTAATGAAAGAGTAGCCGGACAAATGCTATCTGGCCCAGGCTGGCTGCACATGATGGTCGCGATTGACGATACTCGCTCTTACTCCGCCGGCGACTTGCCCGATGGCACGCCAATCCCCGAAGACTTTAGCCAAGACGCTTGGTATCTACTTGATGACGAACTGCACATCATTGCTGCGACGAGCCAGATGCTTAATGAGGCAGGTCAATCAGTACAAGACAGTGTTTTGTTTGGCGCACTTTGGCGCAACCTGACATTCGGGATTGAAACCGCGGCTTCTGACCCTACAATCAAGTTTGATTTAGGCTATGCCAGCCAATGGCTGTTGGATACCCGCTTCCCTGTAGATGTGGCTCGATCCGAGCACACTGCGGCCGATGGCCGGCGCACGCTGTTGTATTCCGCGCGCGAGATGAATTCGACGACCTACGCGGAGTATACCGCCGTGGAAGAGCGCGCCAGCTTTGACGCCGAAACCGGCCGGCTGCTGGCCGTCGAACGTTACGGCCTGAGTGACCTCGGCGAATGGCAGTTTATCCAGAGCGCCACGTATGTCGTCCTTGAGCGTGTCCCCGAGCCTTCCGCCCACGTCCTTGATCTGCTGATCGCCGCTGGTTGGCAGCCGTAACCATCGCGTAAAGCAAAGAGGCCGGCTAGACCGGCCTCTTTCTATTTCTCTTTCTCTGCTCTACTCGTTGAACATCTCGCCCACGCTGCGCCCTTCGTGCGCGCGCCGGATGACCTCGCCCAGCAGCGGCGCCACCGACAGCACCTTCAGGTTGGGCAGCCGCTTTTCGGGCGGCACCGGCACCGTGTCGGTGGTCACGATCTCGCGGATGGGCAGGGCGCCCAGCCGCTCCACGGCCGGGTGCGAGAAGATGGGGTGGACGAACGACAGGTACACATCGCGGGCGCCGTGAGCCTTGACGATCTCCACCGCTTGGCACACTGACCCGCCCGTGTCCACTTCGTCGTCCACGATAACGACATCGCGGCCCTGTACATCGCCGATCACGGTCATGGCCTGCGCCTGGGCGTCGTTGCCGGTGCGGCGCTTCTCGATGAAGGCCATGCTGGCCCCCAGCCGCGCGGCGAAGTTGCGGCCCTTCTTGGCGAAACCCAGGTCGGCGGTGACGATGACGGGATTGACCAACTCGGCGCGCTTGTCCACAAAGTAGGCGCTGAGGATGTGAAAGGCGGTCAGCACGTCGCCGGGGATGGAGAAGAAACCCTGGATCTGCCCGGCGTGCAGGTCCATGGTGATGTAGCGGTCGGCCCCGGCCACCTCGATCATATCGGCCACCAGCCGGGCGGTGATGGGCACGCGCGGCTGATCTTTCTTGTCGGACCGGGCATAGCACAGGTAGGGCACCACCGCCGTGATGCGCGCCGCCGAATCCAGCTTCAGGGTCTGGATGGTGATGAGCAGTTCCAGCAAATTGTCGCTCACCGGCGAGGAGGTGGTCTGGATGACGTACACATCCTGCCCGCGCACGCTGTTGTGCAGCCGCACGAAAATGTTCTCGTTGGGGAATTTGATGATGTCGCGCCCGCCCAGCGGCGCGCCCAGGTAGCGGGCGATCTCGGTGGACAGCTCCGGGCAGGCCGTGCCGCTGAACAGCTTGATGTCGCCGTACATTCCGGTATCGCGATGGTGAGGGGGCATGTTATGCGCTGCCTGATCTGTCTCGTTTTGGGCCCGAGGCCTGCCCAGGACCGGGACTGCCCGCCTGGCAGGCTCGTTCGCCGCTTCGGGGCTAGGCGAGGGTGGGCACGGCCCAGTCGCTCCGCAGCAGCCCCATCAGCAGGGTATCACGATAGGCGCCATTGGAGAAACTGTCCTGCCGCAGCCGGCCCTCGTGCTGGAACCCCACCTTCTCGTAGCAGCGGATGGCGCGCGTGTTGTCCGCGAACACCCGCAGGAAGAGGCGGTGCAGGTTGAGGGTGTTGAAGCCCCAGCCGGCCAGGGTCGCCACGGTGTCGGTGCCGTAGCCCCGGTTCCAGTAGTCGCGCGAGCCGATGATGATGCCCAGTTCCGCGTTGCGGTCGCGCCAACTGATTTCGTGCAGCCCGGCGCTGCCGATGTGGACCCACGGCCCCACCGCCATGTCGTCCGGCTGTGCGTCAATGGCCCACGTCTGCGTGTCGCCGGCCTGCATATTGCGCTCGAACCACTTCTCCTCCTGGGCCTGGCTCACCGGCAGGTAGTGCGCCAGGTTGGCGCGCACGTCCGGGTCGGAGAACCACTTGACGTAGCGGGGCAGGTCGTCCTTTTCAACCGGGCGCAGGCGAATGCGTTGGCCGAGGATCATGGTTCCAGGCTCCTTTGATAGATGGCGTTCACCAATTCCCGGGCGGCGCTCCCCGGGTCCTGCTGACGCGCTGCCACCCGTTCCAGGGTGCGGGCCAGCGCCGCCGGGCCCACCCGGTGGCGCAGGTCCGCCAGCAGATAGTCGCGCAGCCGCGCCTCCAGCTCGTGGGCCAGCCGCTCGCGCTCGCGCCGGCGCAATTCGCCGCTGGTCTCCAGGTGCGTGCGATGCCGGTCCAGGGCTTCCAGCAGCGCTTCCAGCCCTTCGCCCTTCACCGCCACCGTGGACACAATCGGCGGGACCCACGCTTCGTCCGGCGTCTCCGGCGCTTCCACTGACTCTGGCCCATGTCCGCGGCCAGCGTGCGCCCCGTCCGCGTTGGTCCAGCGGCGGGCGGCGGGGTGCGCCAGGTCCAGCGAGGCTCGCAGGGCGCGGCGCGCGGCTTCCGCGCCCGGCTGGTCGGCCTTGTTCACCACCAGGATGTCGGCCGCTTCCAGCAGGCCGGCCTTGATGGCCTGCACATCGTCGCCCAGGCCCGGCGCTTCGACAACGACGGTGGTGTGGGCGGCGCGGGCAATGTCCACCTCGCTCTGGCCCGCGCCCACCGTCTCGATCAGGACGACGTCGTAGCCGGCCGCGTCGAGCACATTGACCACATCCGCCGTCGTCCGCGCCAGTCCGCCCAGCGTGCCGCGGCTGGCCATGGACCGGATGAAGATGCCGGGGTCGCCGGCCAGGTCGCGCATGCGAATGCGGTCGCCCAGGATGGCGCCGCCGGTGAAAGGGCTGCTGGGGTCCACTGCCACAATCGCCACGGTCGCGGGCGCGCGGCCGGCCCCATCGCCCTGCCGCAGCCGCTTGGCGAGTTCATTTACCAGGCTGCTCTTGCCGCTGCCGGGCGGTCCCGTAATGCCCACCCGGCGCGCGCGGCCCGTATGCGCGAACAGGGTTCTCAGCGCCTGGCCGGCCGCCTCGGTGCCATTCTCCACCTGCGTCAGCAGGCGCGCCAGCGCCCGCCGGTCGCCAGCCAGAATCGCGGACGGATCGATCATCCGGCCCTCAGCGATCGGTCCCGGTCGCCGGTCGTCCGTCGTCGGTCGTCGCCGTTACGCTCGTCCGCACGGCTGCGATGATGCTCTCCGTGCTGGCCCCCGGCCCAAAGATGCCGGCCACGCCCATCTGCTTGAGCACCGGCACATCTTCGTCGGGGATGATGCCGCCCAGGAACAGCCGCACGTCGTCCAGCCCGTTGGCGCGCAGCAGCTCCAGCACGCGCGGCACGAGCGCCATGTGCGCGCCCGACAGGATGGATAGCCCCACCACCGCCACGTCTTCCTGCAGCGCGGCCTCGGCGATCATCTCGGGCGTCTGCCGCAGGCCGGTGTAGATCACTTCCATCCCGGCGTCGCGCAGCGCACGGGCAATTACCTTGGCGCCCCGGTCGTGTCCGTCCAGGCCGGGTTTGGCCACCAGCACGCGGATTTTGGTTTCAGTTTCAGGCATGGGCGTTGGCTTTGGATGATGTCGGAACTCTTGCGATTATACCGCAGCGCGGCTGATCGAGCCGCCCAGCAGCGGCAGCGCCGCACCCCGGCCGGCCCGGGGTGGGGTGCGCAGCGCTTGACGCCGGCCGGTGCTGCCATATACTCAGCCCTGACTCGTCAGACATGACCAAACTAATCAGGCAAACGCCCCAGCCGGCGGGTCTTCAGCCGGACCGCAACTGGCGAGGACCAGTGCCAGCAGTTGCTCCGCGCCAACTTGAGCGCCTGGCTGACGGCCTACTTTCCAGGCGACGCCGGCCTGGCGTTTGTTGACACGCTGCCCGCGGCTGAGGCTCACGCGCGCTTGCTTGTCCGCCGCACCGCGCTCGAGACCGCCCTGGCCGCCGCCCGGGCGTGCCCGACCATGGCGGCAGCCTGCAGTGGGTCAGTGAGCATCAGATCCACCACCTTAGCGCCGAACTGGCCTGGCTCGACAGCCGCCTGGCGAAACTGGCGGCCCGCCGTGCCAGGCGCAAGCCTGCGCGGGCGCCGCGCCCCAAAGCCTGACCCAGCGCCGCCAGCCTGGCAGGACCAACTGACCCTTTGGATAGACCGGACCTATGACTACCTCTGACACATCTGCTGCTAGCGGCGACAAGCTCGACTTCCGCCGCATCTTGCCCATCTTTGTCATCGTCCTGATTGACTTGCTGGGTCTCACCATCATCATTCCGCTCTTGCCCTTGTATGCGGCCTCGTTTCGGGCCGATGCGCTCACCATCGGCCTCCTGGGGGCAGCCTACCCCGTGATGCAATTTGCCGGCGCGCCTCTGCTTGGGCGCCTCTCAGACCGCTACGGGCGCAGGCCGGTGCTGCTCATTAGCCAGGCCGGCACACTCGTGGGCTTCATCGTGCTTGGCCTGGCCAACAGCTTGTGGCTGCTCTTCCTGGCGCGGATTTTGGATGGCCTTTCTGGGGCCAACATCTCCACGGCACAGGCCGCCATCGCCGACAGCACCACCGAAAAAACGCGCACCCAGGGTCTGGGCCTCATTGGCGCGGCCTTTGGCTTGGGTTTCATCATTGGCCCGGTGATCGCCTTTGTCTCACTGCAAGCCAGCGGCAATAACTACCACGTGCCAGCCTTTGTGGCGGCTGGCTTCTCGGCGCTGTCCATCTTGCTCACCTGGCTGTGGCTGCCCGAAACCCACCCCGTAGAAAAGCGCGGCGCCGCCAAGAGTCAGGTCGCACTAGGCCCGGGCGCCATGCTCCGGGCCATCGGCCATCCGCAGGTCGGCCTGCTGCTGGTGCTTATCTTCGCGCAGCAGATTGCGTTCGGCGGCTTCGAGCAATTGCTGGCGCTGTTCACCCTCAGCCGGCTGGGCCTGAATGCCTCTGGCAACGCCGTGATCTTCGTCTTTGTGGGCGTCATTGTCGTGGCCGTGCAGGGCGGCCTGGTGGGCAAGTGGAGCCGGCGCTGGGGCGACCGCCGCCTCATCTACGCCGGACTAGGTTTGCTGGCCGCCGGACTGACCTTCACTGCGCTGACACCTCGCCAGCCGCTCCCGGGGTATTCCCAGGCTGCCCTCACCGAGGAACTGGCTGCCAGCGGGAATCTGGACCCAACCGCCAGCGACTTGCCGATCGCCCTGCCACCCGACGACAACCTGGGCTGGTTTGGTCTGGCCTGGATCCTGGCAGCCATGGTGCCCGCCTCCATCGGCGGCGGCATCCTCCAGCCGAGCATCAACAGCCTGATCACCAAACGCGTGTCCGCCGATGACGTGGGCGGCACCCTGGGCATCTCCTCGGCCTTCCTCAGCGCGGCCAATGCGCTGGCACCGCTGCTGGGCGGGGCCATCTTCCAGGGGTTGGGCGCCTCGGCGCCCTTCCTGCTGGGCGGCGCGCTGATGGGCGCACTGCTGCTGGCTGCGCTGCGGCTGCTGAGGCCAGGGCGGGAGGCACAGGCACCCGCCCTGCCGCACTAACTTGCTTCAAACCTAGTTTTGCCTAGAATCGGCGGCATGGCGTCTACGACTTCCACCGCCGAACCCTTGGGCAGTTCGTCCTCCGAGGCTGCCCCCGAACGCCGCGCCTTTTGGGACCGCTTTGGCCGCGGCGCGGTGCTGGTGGTGCTGCCCCTGGCGCTGGGCCTCTATCTCATCGCCACGCCCCTGCTGGCCTTCCGCACCCTCCGCCAGCCTTTCTTGGGCGGCTTCGTGGAGCATACCCTGCTCTTCAATGACTACGGCGCCGCGGGTCCCAACCAATTGCCCGCCTTCGCGGCTGGCGCTCAGCCAGGTGACCCCCTGCTGAGGGTGGATGGGGCGCGCGTGGATTCGGCCAGCGACATCGCCGCCGTCTTGTCGCGCAAGTTGGTGGGTGATTCGATCACCCTGACGCTTGGGCCCGCAGGCGCCGCCGAGCGTGACATCACCGTGCCGCTCACGGTCTTTCCCGCCCGCGAGTTCATGGCGCTGTTCGCGGTGCCGTACTTCGTGGGGCTCGTCTACCTGGTCATCGGTCTGGTCGTCTTCTGGCTGCGCCGCCACGAGGTGGCCGGGCGCGCCTTCGTCCTCTTCTGTACTGCCGCCGCCGTCGGGCTGGGCGGCATCCTGGACCTGTACACCACCCACTGGTTCACCTGGGCCTGGACCCTGGCCGTGCCCGGTGCGGGCGCCAGCCTGATGACCCTCAGCCTGGTCTTCCCGCAGGAAGTGCGCTTCGTCCGGCGCTGGCCGGGTCTGCGGGTGCTGCCCTTTGTCCCCTGGCTGGCCCTGGCCGGCTTTGCGCTGTTCACCCTGTACCAGCCGGGCGCCGTTCACACTAGCGGCTATATTGGCGCCTGGCTGTACTGCTATCTCTACCTCGGCGCGGGCATCCTGGCCTTCCTGCTCATGCAGGCCTACCGGCGCGTCCTCAGCCCGTCGCCCATCGTCCGCCAGCAAAGCCAGGTCATCCTCATCGGCGCCGTTGTGGCCTTTGCGCTGCTCCTCATCTGGACCCTCCAGCCCCTGTTCATCGCCGACACCGCCCCGCTCAATGCCGCCCGCGATCTGCCCCTGCTGGTGGTCTTCCCCGCGGTGGTCGCCTTTGCCATCCTGCGCTACCGCCTGCTGGATGCCGACTACGTCACTTCGCAGTTGCTGCTCTATGCCGGGGTGGCGGTGCTGGCCCTGGCCGCCTACGGCCTGATCCTCACCGGCTTCAGCCTGCTGGCGGGCGCGATGCTGCCGGCCAATAATCCGCTGGTTGTGGGGCTCACCGTGTTCCTGTTGGTGGCGGCCTTCAACCCGGTGCGCGAGCGCCTGCAAACCCTGATCAACAACACCTTCTTCCGCGGCCAGCGCGCCTATCGCCAGCGGCTGGAGGCCTTTGGCCGGGCCCTCACCCGCGCCGAGACCCTGGCCGACATCGCCCGCGCCTTGCAGGAGCAGCTCGACGGCGCCCTCCGTCCCGCTCATCTGCATCTCTACCTTAAAGATTCGGTCAACGACGACTACGCCGCCTTTCAGGACGGTAACGGCGCAGGGGGGCAGGGGAGCGGGAGGGCGGCTTCGTTTTCCACGGCCACACCTACACACACACACACCGAACTCCGCTTCCCCGCCGCCAGCGCCCTGGCCGCCGCCCTGGCCCGCGACCGGGCTGCCGTTTACCTGACTCCCGATACGCCCCTGCCGGCGTCGCTGCACAGTGACCGGGCGCGGCTGGCCGTGCTCGGCTCCGCCATTTATGCGCCGCTGCCGGGCCAGAGCGGCCTGGCGGGTTGGCTGGCCGCGGGTCCCAAGCTCTCGGGCCAGCCCTACACCCGCGACGACCTGCGTTTTGTGGAGGCCCTGGCGGATCAGGCCGCCCTGGCCGTCGAGCGCGCCACCGTCACCAGCGACCTGGAGCGCCGGGTACGCGAGTTGAACGTGCTCAGCCAGGTATCGCAAGCCGTCAGCTTTACCCTCAACTACGACGACCTGCTGGAGCTCATCTATGCCCAGGCCAGCAAGGTGGTGCCGGCCCGCAACTTCTACCTGCTGCTCAACGATACGCAGACCAACACCTTCAGCTTCGCCTTCTACCTGGAAGACGACGAGCGCCACAACGCCGAGGAGAACAAGCCCTGGCCCATTGGCCGCGGCCTCGAAACCGAGGTCTGGCGAACTGGTCAGCCCATCCGCACCGACGACTACGTGGCCGAGTGCCGCCGCCGCGGCCTGCCCCCGCGCACCCGGCGCAGCGAACGCCTGGCCTGGATGGGGGTGCCCCTCAACGCTGGCGCCGAGACCGTGGGCGTGATGGCCGTGGCCGCCGCTGGGCAGGAGGCTGTCTTCACCGAGGACCAACTCAAGATCTTCTGGGCCATCGCCGATCAGGCCGCCTCGGCCATCGTCAAGGCGCAGCTCTTCCAGAAGGCGGAGGAGCGCGCCCGGCAACTGGCCACCCTGAACGAGGTGAGCACCACCATGGCCGAGAGCCTGGCCCTGGACCCGATGCTGGAACGCATCATGCAGTCGTCCATGAGCATTTTGGGCTGCGAGGCCGGCAGCTTGTTCCTGATCGACGATGAGACCGGCGAGTACATCTTCCGTGTGGCCGCCGGGCCGGTGGGGCAGGACCTGGTGGGCATGCGCATCGCGCCGGGCAAGGGCTTTGTGGGCGAGGCTATCGAGTCGGCCAGCGTGCTCATCGTCAACGATGTGCAGAACGACCCACGCTGGTTCCGCGGCACCGACGCCGGCACCGGCTTCGTCACCCGCGCGCTGATGGTGGTGCCCCTGCGCCGCGGCGAGCGCACCCTGGGCGCGCTGGAGGTCATCAACAAGCGCAGCGGCGCGCCGTTCAACGACGAAGACCGCAACCTGCTGGCGGCCTTCGCCGGCCAGGCCGCCGTCGCTATCGAGAATGCCCGCCTGTTCGCGCAGACCGACCAGGCCCTCAGCGACCGCGTGGCCGAGCTGTCGGTGATGCAGCGTATTGACCGCGAGCTGAACACCGCGCTGGACGTGCAGCGGGTGATGGACCTGACCCTGGACTGGGCCATGAAGAACACCCAGGCCTCGGCCGGCTCGGTGGGCATGGTTTCGGAGGCGGGCATCACCATCATCGCCACCCGCGGCTACGGCGACACCGTCGAGCAGCTGCGCGACAAGCCGCTGTCCATCGAGCGCGGCATCATGGGCCGGGTCGTGCGCAGTGGCGAGCTGAACCTGGTGCGCGATGTGCGCGCCGACCGCGACTATCGCGGCATCCTGCCCGCCACCCGCTCTCAGCTCACCATCCCCATCATCCGCGAGGGCGCCGTCATCGGCCTGCTCAACCTGGAAAGCACCGAGCCGGATGGCTTCAGCGATGAGCAGGTCTCCTTCGTCACGCGCCTGCTCGACCACGCTTCCATTGCCATTACCAACGCCCGCCTGTATGCCGAGGTGAATACCGCCAACATCGCCAAGAGCGAGTTCGTGTCCGTGGCCGCGCATGAGCTCAAGACGCCCATGACGGCCATCAAGATGTCGGCCGAGTTGATCCTGGCCGGCGCCGTGGGCCAGGTGAACGACACCCAGCGCCAGTTCCTGTCCACCATCGCCAGCAACCTGGACCGGATGACTACCATCGTCACCGACCTGAACGACGTCACCCGCATCGAGACGGGGCGGCTGAACCTGGACCTGCGCCCGCTGGCATTCCAGGACATCGTGGATCAGGTTCTGCACGGCACCCAGGGGCTGATCGCCGCCAAGCAGCAGGTCCTGAAGCTGGAGATTGAGCCGGACCTGCCGCCGGTGCTGGCCGACAGCGACCGGGCGGTCCAGGTGCTCACCAACCTGATGTCCAACGCCAACAAGTACACCCCGGATGGCGGCGGCATTACCCTGCGCGTCCGGGCGGTGCCGGCGGCCAGCAATGGGGCCGAGGCGCATGTGCACGTCGCCGTGCAGGATACCGGCATCGGCATCTCGGCCGAGGACCAGCGCCGCTTGTTCAGCAAGTTCTTCCGCTCGGAAGACCGGGCCGCCCGCGACATGGCCTCCGGCACCGGCCTGGGCCTCAACATCGTTAAGAACCTGGTCGAGCTTCAGGGCGGCCGCATCTGGGTCGAGAGCGAGCTGCGGCGCGGCAGCACCTTCCATTTCACCCTGCCACTGGCGCCAGAACCATGATCGCGCAGCCGGCTGACAAAACCACCCTCCTGGCCCAGACCTTCGCCGGCCTGTCCGACGCCGAGTTGGAGGAACTGTCCAGCCTGACCGAGGTCAACCGCTACCCCGCCGATCATCTCCTGTGCCGGGAAGGCGCCTTTGAGGACACCTTCTACATCGTGGCCGAGGGCGAGGTGGTCATCACCAAGAAGGTCAGCGAGGCCGACGGCGAGCGGGTGCTGCGCCACATGACTGCCGGCGACTACGTGGGCGAGATGGCCCTGATTCAGAACGCGCCGCGCGCCGCCAGCGTGCGCACCCGCACCGCCTGCACCGTGCTGGAGATCGACAAGGCCGACTTCGAGGCCATCCTCAACCGCAGCCCGCGGCTGGCCATCAGCATCATCCGCACCACCCTCAACCGCATGCGGGCCAACGACCAGATGGCGATGGTCAGCGTGGCCCCGCGGCTCAACCCGATCCT
>CAZCEC010000006.1:92307-139422 GCA_964497615.1 uncultured Anaerolineales bacterium
ATTGTGGACCTGCAGCGCACCAACCGCGTGCTGGCCCAACTCGACCGCAACAAGCTGGAGTTCATCCAGGTGGCGGCGCACGAGCTGCGCACCCCGCTGACCGTGATGAAGGGCTATCTCAACGTCATCAAGCAGGAGAACCGCCAGCCGGACAACGCCATGCTGGCCGCCGCGCTGGACGGCCTGAGCCGCGGCACGGAGCGCCTGCACGAAGTGGTCAACGCCATGCTCGACATCAGCCGCATTGACAGCGACACGGGCGGCCGGGTGCGGCTGGCGGCCGTGCCGGTCCCGCTCAAGAGCGTGGTCAACGACATCGTGCGGCGGCTGGAGGCCGACGCCGAGGACCGCCAGCTCCACATCCACATCCAGCACGCGTTCGACACCCCGGCCATCAACGCCGACCCGACCCTGATCCAGAAGGCGGTCTATCACGTGGTCATCAACGCCATCAAGTACACTCCCGATGGCGGCCATATCACCGTCCGCACCCGGCCGGTGGTGCTGCCCACCGGCCGGCCCGGCGCCGAAATCAGCGTCAACGACAGCGGCATTGGGCTGGACCCTGAACACCACGAGCTGATCTTCGAGAAGTTCTACCAGGTTGGGTCGGTGGACCTGCACTCGTCGCATAAGACCATGTTCAAGGGCGGGGGGCCGGGGCTGGGCCTGGCCATCGCCCGCGGCGTCGTCCGCGCCCACGGCGGCCGCATCTGGGTGGAGAGCCCCGGCCACGACGAGGCCGCGCTGCCTGGCAGCACCTTCTATTTGCAGTTGCCGGTTGACCCGGCCCATTGACCGGCGAATCAGTCCCTGTTAGAATGTGGTCACATTAGGAACCACTTCCAATGGGAAGGCATCCCATGCGTGACATTGGTATTCGAGAATTGAAGACGCGCGCGTCCGCCATCATGCGTAACGTTTGGAAGCGCCGGGCGCGCTATGTCATCACCTATCATGGGCGACCCATTGGGTTGCTGATCCCCCTGGAACAGGCGCCAGGCTCGAATGCGCCCGCCGAGCCGGCGGAGGCCGTGTGGGCCGAGCTGACCCGCCTGGGCGAGGAGATCGGCCGGGGTTGGCGGTCGCCGCAGACCAGCACCGAGCTGCTCTCCAGCCTGCGCCGCTGAGGTCGCGCCGTGGCCGGCCCGTTTGTCGTGGATGCCAGTGTCTTCCTGAATGCTTTTAACCCAAGCGAGACCGGCCATGCCGACAGCTACCGCTTCCTGGATCGGCTTCAGGCGGGCGCCATTCCCACTATCAGCCCCACCTTGCTCCTGCCCGAAGTCGCCGCGGCCATCGGTCGAGGCCGGCAGGACACCGAATTGGCCCAAGCCTTTGCGCGCACCCTCAGCCGCCTGGCCCATCTGGTCCTGGTTCCTCTTGAGATTGGCCTGGCGCAGCAGGCCGCCGACATCGCCGCCCAGTATCGTTTGCGGGGCGCTGATGCGGTCTATGCCGCGGTGGCCCTGAGATTCGCTTGCCCGCTCGTCACTTTGGATGACGAGCAGCGGCAGCGTCTGGTGAAGGTGCTCCCCACCACCACGCCGGCCGGCGCCCTGAAGACCTGGGAGCAGTGATCGGCTCGTCCAGTCCTGCCTCCCTGACCCCCCTCCAAACAGGCAGTCAAAGCAACTCTTGCGAGTCCCCACCACAGGCGGTATAATGTTTCTGTCTGAATTAGCACTCTCGAGCCGAGAGTGCTAATTGGTGAAATAGCCTATGGAAACCCTGCCAGAACGCCAAGCCACCATCCTTGGCCTGATTATTCGCGAATACATCGACACCGCCCAGCCCATTAGTTCCAAGGCGCTGGTCGAGAAATACAACCTCGGCGTCTCCTCGGCCACCATTCGCAATGAGATGGTCGCCCTGACCGAGAAGGGCTTCCTGCGCCAGCCGCACACCTCCGCCGGCCGTGAGCCCACCGAGCAGGGCTATCGCTACTTTGTCCACCGCATCGTCGGCGAGAACGAACTGCCTGTGGCCGAGCGCCGCACCATCAGCCACCAGTTCTTCCAGGCCCACCGCGACGTGGACGAGTGGATGCGGCTGGCGGCTTCCGTGCTGGCGCAGCACGCCCGCGGCGCCAGCCTGGTCACCGCGCCGCGCCAGCTAAAGGCCCGCTTCAAGCACCTGGAATTGATTGCCACCCAGGGGCGGCTGGTGCTGCTGGTGCTGGTGCTCCAGGGCGGTGAGGTCCGCCAGCAGATGCTCACCCTGGCCGAGCCGCCTTCACAGGAGCAGCTCAGCGACGCCGCCAACCGCATCAATGCGCAGTGTCTGGGACTGGATGGCGATGGGGTGCTGGCCCAGTCCACGCACCTGCCCACGCTGGAACAGGAAGTGGGCCGGTTGATTTCTGAGATGATGTACAAGGCCGAGGCCGTTTCCGCGGGCGAGGTCTTTCGCGACGGGGTGAGCACGGTGCTGGCCGAGCCGGAGTTTGCCGGCTCCGAGTCGGCCCGGCAGGCCCTGCGCGTGCTCGAAGAGCGCACCTACCTGGAAGAATTTCTGGCCAAGGCCATTTCGCCCAATGTGGGCGGCATCGAGGTCGTCATTGGCGGCGATAACTCGTGGCAGGAGTTGAAGGATTGCTCGATGGTGCTGGCCCGCTACGGCGTGGCCGGCTATGCCACCGGCGCCATGGGGGTGCTCGGCCCGCAGCGCATGGCCTATGGCCGCGCCATCTCCACCGTGCGCTTTGTCGCCGGGCTGATGAGCGACATGATGTACGAAGTCTATACCGAATAAGCGAGTCCTGATCCTGATGACCGACGAAAACAATCTCTCCGATAACCTGGAAGCGGCCGCCGCCGCGGAAGCGACTGCCCCGGCTGCCGAGGCCGCCCCCGACCCGCTGGCCGAGCTGCAGGCTGCGCTGGATGAGGCCAAGGCCAAGGCCGCGGAATACCTGGAAGGCTGGCAGCGCGCCCGCGCCGAGTTCGCCAACTACAAGCGCCGCGTTGAAAAGGAACAGAGCGAGGCCCACCAATACGCCGCGGCCCGCGTCATTGGCCGCTTTCTGGACGCGCTGGACGACTTCGACCGCGCCATGGCCGACCGCCCCGGCGACGACGCCAGCGCCGAAGCCCTGACGCGCTGGGCCGCGGGCGTCAGCCTGATCCAGCGCAAGCTGCAAACCGTGCTCGAGTCCGAAAATGTCGAGCGCATCCCGGCCGAGGGCCAGCCCTTCGACCCCAACCTGCACGAAGCCGTCACCCACGAAGACAGCGACGGCCACGAGCCAGGCGCCGTCATCGGCGTGGTGCGGCAGGGCTATCGCCTGGGCGAACGCGTGATCCGGCCCGCCCTGGTTCGCGTGGCAAAATAAACAACCGGCTGACCAATTCACTGATTGACTAATTGATTGATTGACAGGAGTTCTGCATGGCAAAAATCATTGGCATCGACCTGGGCACCACCAATTCCGTCGTGGCCGTCATGGAGGGCGGCGAGCCGGTCGTCATTCCCTCCTCCGAGGGGGCGCGCCTCATCCCGTCGGTGGTGGCCGTGAACCCCAAGAACGGCGAGCGCACGGTGGGGCAGGTGGCCCGCCGTCAGGCAGTCCTCAACCCGGAGAACACCATCTTCTCCATCAAGCGCTTCATGGGCCGCAAGTATGCCGATGCCGAAGTGCAGAAGGCCCTTAAGTTTGTGCCCTACAAGGTCAGCGCCGCGCCCAATGGCGACGTGCGCGTCCACATGGGCGGCAAGGAATACTCCCCGCCCGAGGTCAGCGCCATGATCCTGGCCAAGATCAAGGCCGACGCCGAAGCCTACCTGGGCGAGGCCGTCACCCAGGCCGTCATTACCGTCCCGGCCTATTTCAACGACAGCCAGCGCCAGGCCACCAAGGACGCCGGCCGCATCGCCGGGCTGGAAGTTCTGCGCATCATCAACGAGCCGACCGCCTCCTCCCTGGCCTATGGCCTGGACAAGAAGAAGGACGAGACCATCGCCGTCTACGACCTGGGCGGCGGCACGTTCGATATCTCCGTGCTCGACGTGGGCGACGGCGTGTTCGAAGTCAAGTCCACCAACGGCGACACCTTCCTGGGCGGCGACGACTTCGACCAGCGCATCATCGACTGGGTGGCTGACGAGTTCCGCCGCGACCAGGGCATTGACCTGCGCGCCGACCGGCAGGCCCTGCAGCGCCTCAAGGAAGCGGCCGAAAAGGCCAAGATCGAGCTGTCCACCGTCGCCCAGACGGAAATCAACCTGCCCTTCATCACCGCCGACGCCTCCGGCCCCAAGCACTTGAACATGACCCTCACCCGCGCCAAGCTGGAACAGCTCACCGACGACCTGGTGCAGCGCTCCATCCGGCCGGTCACCCAGGCCCTGGACGACGCCAAGGTCAAGCCCGCCGATGTGGACGAGGTGGTGCTGGTGGGCGGCATGACCCGCATGCCGGCCGTGCAGGACGCTGTGCGCAAGATCTTCAACAAGGAGCCGCACAAGGGCGTCAACCCCGACGAAGTGGTGGCCGTGGGCGCCGCCATCCAGGCCGGCGTGCTGGGCGGCGAGGTCAAGGACATCTTGCTGCTGGACGTGACCCCCCTGACCCTGTCCATCGAGACGCTGGGCGGCGTGGCCACCTCCCTCATTGACCGTAACACCACCATCCCCACCAAGAAGAGCCAGGTTTTCTCCACCGCCGCCGACATGCAGACCTCGGTGGAGATCAAGGTCGTCCAGGGCGAGCGCCCCATGGCGGCCGACAACAAACTGCTGGGCAACTTCATCCTGGACGGCATCCCCCCGGCGCCGCGCGGCGTGCCGCAGATCGAGGTCACCTTCGACATTGACGCCGACGGCATCCTCAAGGTCTCGGCTGCCGACAAGGCCACCGGCCGGAGCCAGCACATCACCATCACCGCTTCCTCCGGCCTGTCCAAGGACGAGGTCGAAAAGATGGTGCGCGAGGCCGAGTCGCACGCCAACGAGGACAAGCTGCGGCGCGAGCAGGTGGAAGCCCGCAACGCCGCCGATGCCGCCATCTTCACCGCCGAGAAGGCCCTGCGCGAGGGCGGCGACAAGGTGCCGGCCGACGTCAAATCGTCGGTGGAGGCTAAGGTGGCGGCCGTGCGCAAGGCCCTGGAGGGCCAGGACCTCAACGCCATCACCCAGGCCACCAACGAGCTTTACCAGGCGGTCCAGGGCATCGGCTCGGCCATGTATGGGCAGGGCGGCCAGCCCGGCGCCGGCCCCGATATGGGCGCGGGCCAGACCCCGCCCCCCGGCGGCGACAGCCCCGGCGGCCCCAGCGGGGACGATGTGGTTGAGGGCGAGTATAAGGAAGCCTAGCAAAGGCCCGACGAAGGACGAAGGACCAAGGACGAAGCCTCGCGTTCCGCCTTCGTCACCCGTCTTTCGTCCTTCGTCTTTCTGACTGTGGCTGCCAAACGCGACTACTACGAAAGCCTCGGCGTGGGCCGGCAAGCTGGCCCCGACGAAATCCGCTCGGCCTATCGCAAGCTGGCCAAGCAATATCACCCCGACGTCAACAAAGAGACGGGCGCCGAGGACCGCTTTAAGGAAGTCAGCGAAGCCTACGCCGTGCTTTCGGACGAGCAAAAGCGCGCCGCCTACGACCGCTACGGCCATGCCGGCGTCAGCGGCGCGGGCGCGCCCGATTTCTCCGGCTTCGGCATGGAGGACATCTTCGAGAGCATCTTTGGCGGCTTTGGCACCCGCACCACCACCCGCCGCAGCCCGCGCCGCGGCACCGATGTGCGCTACGACCTGAGCATCACCTTCGAGGAGGCCATCAGCGGCGTCGAGAAGGAAATCCAGGTGACGCGCCACGAAGCCTGCGGCACCTGCAAGGGCAGCGGGGCCGAGCCGGGCACCACCCCCGTGCGCTGCCACACCTGCAACGGCAGCGGCGAAGTGCGCCAGGTGCGCCAGACCTTCCTGGGCAGCATGGTCAATGTCTCCACCTGCCCCACCTGCCAGGGCAAGGGCGAGACCATCGCCACCCCCTGCCACACCTGCCACGGCCGCACCCAGGTGCGCCAGACGCGCCGCCTGTCGGTCAACATCCCGCCCGGCGTGGATAGCGGCACGCAGATCCGCCTGTCTGGCGAGGGCGAGCCGGGCCTGAACGGCGGGCCGAACGGCAACCTGTACGTGGCCCTGACCGTGCTGCCGCACAAGCACTTCCGCCGCCAGGGCGACGACATCGTGCTCGAGGTCGCCATCAACCTGGCGCAGGCCGCCCTGGGCACCGACATCACCGTACCCTCGGTCAACGGCGCCGAGAAGATCAAGGTCCCGGCCGGCACCCAGCCCGGCACCATCTTCCACCTGCGCGGCAAGGGCGTGCCGCGCCTGCAGCGCAGCGGCCGCGGCGACATGTACGTGCTGGTCACCGTCGCCACACCCACCCAGCTCTCCAACGACCAGAAGAAGCTGCTCAAGGAACTGGCCAAGAGTTTCGAGGCCGACGCCGTGCCCCAGGAACGCGGCCTCATCGACCGCATCCGCGACGTGCTCATCGGCGGGGGCTAACGCTCGCCGCAGCTCTTTGTAGTCGCGCCTGTTACGGGCGCGCAGTGCCATTATCTGGCTCGACGCACCGCCCATGCGCCCATCCGTAGTTGCGCCCTTCATGGGCGCGCAGCCCCATGAACTGGCTTGAAGTGACCCTTACCGTCAACGGCGAAGCCGCCGAGGCCGTCGCCGACGTGCTTACCCGCTTCGCGCCGGAGGGCGTCGCCATCGAGGCTACCCGCCTCGACATCTCGCTCGACACCGACCTGGCCCGGCCCATCGGCGACCTGCTGGTGCGCGCCTACCTGCCCGCCGATGCCTCGCTCGACACCCGCCGCGCCGAACTGGAGCAGGCCCTGTGGCACCTGGGCCAGCTTTTGCCCCTGCCCGCCCCCGTCTATCGCCCCGTGGCCGAGAGCGACTGGGCCGAAAGCTGGAAGGCCAACTTCCAGCCCCTGCGCATCGGCCGCCGCCTGATGGTCATTCCCGCCTGGCTCGATCCCGCGCTGGAGCCGGGCGACATCGCCATCCGCCTCGACCCTGGCATGGCCTTTGGCACCGGCACCCATCCCACCACCCAGCTCTGCCTCCAGGCCATCGAGCGCCACCTGCGCCCCGGCCAGCCCATGCTCGACCTGGGCACTGGCTCCGGCATCCTCGCCATCGCCGCTGCCCGGCTGGGCGCGAGCGCCGTGCTGGCCCTGGATGTGGACGACGAAGCCGTGCGCGTGGCGGGGGAGAACACCCGCGCCAACGGCGTGGCCGGGCAGGTGCGCGTGGCGGCCGGCTCGCTGGCCGAGGTGCTGGCCGGTCAATTTGGAGAAGGGTGGAAGGGTGCGCCGCTGGTAGTCGCCAACATCCTGGCGCGCGTCATCGTCAAACTGATGGGGGAGGGCCTGGGGGAGATCGTGGCCTCCGGCGGCCTGCTGGTCGTCTCGGGCATCCTCGACTCGCAGGCGTTCGAGGTCATCGCCGCCCTCAAGGCCGCCGGCCTCACCATCGCGGCGCAGGAGCACATCGAGGAGTGGGTGGCGATTATCGCTAGAAAATAAAGACCGCCTCAGACATTGAGGCGGTCATCAACTCTGGCCTAGCGCGCCGCCGTAGCGTCCGGCGGCGGGGCGCTCCCGCTGTTGAAGCGGTAGGTAATCCGCCCGCGCGTCAGGTCGTAGGGCGAGAGCTCCACCTTCACCCGATCCCCGAGCAGGATGCGGATGTAGTACTTGCGCAGCCGCCCCGAAAGATAGGCCAGCACCATGTGGCCGTTGTCCAGTTGCACCCGGAACGTGGTGCTGGGCATGGCTTCGGTCACCGTGCCCTCCACCACAATCTTCTCCTCAGTCTTTGCCATGCGTTCTAAACCTTCTCCTCTCCAGTGGACGCGTCCTCCGACGCGCCGGCGTTAGGGCCCGCCTCCGCTTCCGGCGCGGGCGGGGCCGGGGCCTCAGCCTCCGGCGTATCAGTTGTACTCGGCGCCTGGCTCAATTCAGCCGCGGGCGGCGGCGCCTCCGCTTCCGGCGCGGGCGGGGCCGGGGCTTCAGCCTCCGGCGCATCAGTTGTACTCGGCGCCTGGCTCAATTCAGCCGCGGGGGCCGGCGCCTCGGCTTCCGGCGCGGGTGGAGCTTCGGCCGCCGGCTCTTCAGCCATTTCCGGCGCCTGGTCCTGGTCATACTCAGGCTCGGGCGCCAACTCAGTCAAAACCCGCTGGAGCGCAAGTCCGATCCGCTGCCGGTCGGGTTCCACATTTAAGACGCGCACCTGCACCGTGGCGCCTTCCACCACGCCCGGCTGGTTGGCAATCTGGTTGGTAGGCAGCAAGCCTTCCACCCCTTCGCCCAGGTCCACAAAGGCCCCAAACGGGGCCAGGCGCGTCACGGCACCCTCCACGGTCTGGCCGGGTTGCAGGCGCTCGCCCACCCTTTGCCAGGGGTCCGGCTGGCGGCGCTTGAGGCTCAGCCCAATGCGCTTGCTCTCCCGGTCCACCTTCAGCACTTCCACTTCCACGCTGTCGCCCACGGCCAGCACTTCGCTGGGGTGCTTCACCCGGCGCCAGGACAGCTCGGAAATGTGCACCAGCCCGTCGGCGCCGCCCAGGTCGACGAAGGCGCCAAAGTCACGCAAGCCGGTGACGGTGCCGGTCCGCACCTGGCCTTCGGCCAGGTCGGAGAGCAGCCGCGCCTTTTGCTTCTCGCGGTATTCCTTCTGGGCGTTGCGCTGCGACAGCACCAGGCGGCGGCGCTGGCGGTCCACCTCGATCACCTTGAAGCCCATGGCGCGCCCCACCAACTGCGCCAGCCGGCCCTGCCGTTCGTTCTCCGGCACGCCGCGCGGCAGGTCGGTGATGTGCGATACGGGCACAAAGGCCTGCACATCGCCAAACTGCACGATGAGCCCGCCGCGGTTGTAGCCGCCCACGGTGCCTTCCCACATCTCGCCCGTCGCCATCAGCCGCTCGGCCGTCAGCCAGTCCTTCTGCTGGCGGCCCTGGTTCACCGAGACGCGCAGGTTGCCGTCTTTGTCCTCCGGCTCGATGACGACCACCGGCACTTCCTGGTCCACCTCAAAGTTCACGCCTTCTTCGCGCAGCTTGTCCAGCTCGGCACGCGGCACGACGCCGTCGCGCTTCAGCCCCAGGTCCACGATCATCCCCTGGGTGTCCAGGGCCACCACCCGGCCAGACAGAACGTCGCCGCGTTGAGGCCGCGGCGTATCTTCAGAGCCTTCGAAGAGGGTTCTAAAATCCGGTTCTGTGTCGGCCATAGTGTCGGACCATCCTCGACCAAACAAAAACTCGGCGGGATCCATCGAAACATGGCACGCCGAGTTGGTTGGCCTGGTTGGTGAGAGGTGACAATATGAAGGGTACTATCTCATCTCCGCAGCAAGCCCCACAACCCAGTCCGCGCCATGTTGCGCGGCTCATACTGGATGAGTGGAAGCATTATACATCCCGCCTTTTTCAATGTCAATTTTTACGGATATTTTGGCTCCGGATTTGTGTTGACAGTTCAAGCGCCAGTTGATATTGTTTAACTTCGGTTCAATTTTGAACTCATATCCAAGATTGAGTTCGGCTGAGGCCCGTGGACACCCCTTCTCAACCTTCGCTGCGCCAGCGCAAGAAAGCGGCCACTAAGGAGCGTCTCTACTTCGAGGCGCTGGAGCTCTTTCGGCGCAAGGGCTTTGGCGCGGCCACCGTGGAAGAGATTGCCCAGGCGGCCGAGGTCTCCCGCGGCACCTTCTTTAATTACTTCCCCTCTAAGGAGGCCGTCCTCCAGCATCTGGGCGAACGCCAGGCTGAGGCGACCGCCGCGGCCGTGCAGACTGCCCTGGCCGACCCGGCGCTCACCACCCGCCAAAAGCTCGTCGCCGTGCTGCGCGAGCTGGCCGCCATCGTGGAGGCCGACCGGGAGCTCTCCCGAGTGGCGGTGTTTGAATACCTCAAGCTCCCGGCCGTCATCATGACTGACCCACACCGCAGCCGTTTTCGGCAGAGTCTGGGCGTCCTATTGGCCGAGGGCCAGCGCCGCGGCGAGGTGGCCGCCAGCCACGACGTGCAACTCCTCAGCAGCGCGATCACGGGCGTCTACTTCCAGCAGGTCTTTGAGTGGTGCGCGGCCGACACGCCGTTCCCCTTGGGCGACCAACTGGAAAGGCTCGTCGCCGTGCTCTGGAACGGGGTCCTGGGCGACACGCACGCCGCGGTGGACGCCTCCAACGGCCAACGATAGCGGCGAACGGCCATGCCCTGGATCATCCTGTCTGCCCTGGCCTTGATCGGCAGCCTGGCGCTCACCTGGTGGCTTCACCGCTTCCACCGTTTTGGGCTGCGGGTGACGCCCGGCATGGCGGCCCTGGCCGGCAATGGGCCGCTCATCGCCGTCATTGTGCCGGCCCGCAACGAGGCCCGCAACATCCGCCGCTGCGTGGCGGCCCTGCTGGCCCAGCGCTATCCTAATCTCGCCGTCATCGTCGTGGATGACGGCTCGACGGACGACACGCCGCAGATTCTGGCCGAGCTGGCAAGCCGACCTACCCCCCCAGCCCCCCTCCCTGGCAGGGAAGGGGGAGAGCAGCAGGTGCGGCTGCGGGTGATAAGCGGCGAGCCCTTGCCGCCGGGCTGGGCGGGCAAGCCGCATGCCCTGGCGCAGGGGGTGCGGGCCGCGCCGCCCGAGGCTGCCTGGTTCTGCTTCGTGGACGCCGACACCTTCGCCGAGCCAGACCTGATCGGCGCCGCCTATGCCGCCGCGCTGACGCATGGCGCCGAGATGCTCAGCCTGTTCACCCATCAAGAACTCAACTCTTTCTGGGAGCGCGTCATCATGCCCCTGGTCTTCAGCGCGCTGGCGGTGGGCTTTCCGCCCGAGCGCGTGAACGATCCGGCCCGCCCGGAGGCGGTGGCCAACGGCCAATTCATCCTTATCCGCCGCGAGACGTACGCGGCGGTGGGCGGGCACGCCGCCCTGCGCGGCTCCCTGGTAGAGGACAAGGCCCTGGCGGAGAACGTCAAGCGTGCCGGGCATCGCCTGCTGCTGGCCGATGGCCGCGCCCTGGCCCGCACCCGCATGTACACCGGGCTGGCCGAGGTGTGGCAGGGCTGGACGAAGAACATCTATCTGGGGCTGGACGGGCGCCTGCCCCTGCTCATCGTGGGTATCCTCACTGCGCTGGCCGGCGCGCTCTTCCTGCCGGGCTGGCTTATCGCTGGTGCGGCCTGGTGGGCGGCCGGCGGCGGCCTGCCCGCCGCCCTCGTCACGGCCCAGGCGGCGATCACGTGGGTGGCCGTCGCCCTGGTCCGCACGCGGGTCTCGCGGGAGTTGGGCCTGCCGCGCTGGTATGCCCTGACCCTGCCTCTCGGCGCCGCCATCTTCGCGGCGATGATGCTGACGGCGGTGGCGCGGGGAATCACGGGGGCGGGTGTGCGTTGGAAAGGCCGGACGTATGCCCAGGGGTGATCGCCGCGTCCGGCGCGGCCACTTCGATGACGAACAGCGCCATTTGCGGCCGGCCAGTGGCGCCCACCACGGCGAGCCAGCGGCCGTCCGGCGACCACGCATAGGGGAAGAGGCTGTATTGTTCGCTGGCGACCCAAGCGCCCAGGCCGGCGCCTTCCGGGAAGGTCACGGCTGTAAGCGTATGGTCAAGCCCAAACGCGACCCGCGTCCAATCGGCCGACCAGGCGGCCTTCCCCTCGCCGATCAAGCGCGCCACGCCGCCGGGCGGGTCAATGGGCTGCGTCCACAACGAATAGCTTTCGTAGCCGTCCCGAATTGGGCGCGCGTCCAGCAGCACCCACTGCCCATCGGGCGTAAAAGCGTGGCCCCACAAGTGTGTGTATTGCAGTGCTTCGACCTGGCCCGTTTCGGGATGGTAGAGCCGCACGGGCGGAAAGTTGGCCTCGATGCCCACGCCAATGAGCAGCAGGTGCGGTGCTTCCAGCCTGGGTGCGGGTGCCGCCACAGTGCGCAGGCTCACCCCTGGGCCAGCCTCGGCCGGCACGCCAAACAACGCTGGCGCCGCTTCGATAACGCCGCCAGCAACTTCAACAACGAGCGGTCCCTGCCGGCGCGTTTCCCAGATGAGAAATTGGCGGTCGGTGATCCATTCGCCGCCCAGCCAGCCGGTGTAGTCGCCAAGCCCTTGCTCGGTCTCCCATTCGATCCGATGGAGCACCGTACCCGTCGCGGCTTCGGTCACGGTAGTCGAGAGTTGCAGGATGCCGCCCGTCGTGGTTATGACCGTCGTCGCGGCCAGGTAGTCGCTGCCGGGTGAGAGGCCGGGATCGGGTGGGGTGGGCGTGGCGTCGGTCGAACCCTCGACCGGGGTGAAGGTTTCGGCGCAGGGCGCGCCAAGCCAGACGGTGGAGCCGGTGGAGACGATGAAGTGCTCCGAGGATTGCCAGGAGAGCGTGTCGCGATAGTCCTGGCTGAGGATTTGCGGGTGAGCGCAGGTTTGGCCGGTGTCGAGGTCGTAGAGGTGCAGGGTGCTGGTAGCGTCGACAGGGAGAATGGTAAGGTGCTCGGCTTCAAAGACCCAATAGGCCAGCCAGCGGCTGTCGGGGGACCAGGTATCGAAGCGCACGGTGGCGCCTTCGGCGATGGGCACGATGGACTCGCCGGGAATCGGGGTCGGGGTGCGCGTGGGCGCCGCGACCGGCGCGGTGGGAGTGCCATCCGCAACGGGTATTGGCACAATGGGAGTAATGGTGCTGGTCGTAGGTCCGGAACCGGTAGACGTGGGCGGGCTAGGGGTTGGCGCTAATGAGGTGGCGCTGGGCGCAGGCGCGCTGCAAGCTGTCAGCAGGCCAACACCAATGGCTAAGTTGAGAAGAGCGGCAAAGCGCCGAGCATTAATGTTCATCAGACGTGATTCTAGCGCATGGCGATTACAGGGCGTGCGGTTTTTCATTACCATTCGGTAACAACTACTGGGAGATCGATATGTCCTCCGTTCTGAAGGCCGACCACGTCTCCAAGCATTACCCCATGGGCGCCGTTACCGTCAGCGCGCTGGCGGGGGTGAGCCTGGTGGTGAACAAGGGCGAGTTCGTCGCCATCATGGGGCCGTCGGGCTCCGGCAAGAGTACCTTGCTGCACCTGCTGGGCGGGCTGGACGGCCCCAGCGATGGCGAGATCACCCTGGCCGGGCAGCCGCTCTCCCGGCTCACCGACAACCAGATCACCATCGTGCGGCGGCGCAAGGTGGGCTTCATCTTCCAGTTCTACAACTTGCTGCCCACCCTCACCGCTGAGGAGAACGTGGGCCTGCCTCTGCTGATTGACGGGCAGAGCCTGGGCCAGCACCGTGACAAGATCACCGGGCTGCTGGAAATGGTGGGCCTGGCCGACCGCAAGCACCACAAGCCCGACCAACTCTCCGGCGGCCAGCAGCAGCGCGTGGCGATTGCCCGCGCCTTCGTCAACGATCCCGAGATCGTGCTGGCCGACGAACCCACCGGCAACCTGGACTCCAAGGCCGGGGCTGCCATCCTGGCGCTGCTGCGCCGGACCTGCGACGAGCTGAGCGCCACCATCGTCATGGTCACGCACGACCCGCGCGCCGCCTCGTACGCCAACCGGGTGGTGTTCCTTAAAGACGGCCTCAGTGTGCGCGAGCTGCGCAACGGCGCCCCCGGTCACAACAGCCAGGCGATCATGGATGTGATGGCGGAGCTGGAGTAAGTGCTGCATACCCCGCCCTTTCTGACGCCGATTGTTTTGGCGTTCCGCAATATGCGCGCCCGCTGGATGCGCACCGCCCTGACCGGGCTGGGCATCGTGCTGGGCGTGGCCGTCATCCTGGCTATCGCGATTGCTAACGATAGCACCCTGCGCTCCATCCGCGCCGTGTTCGACGAGACCACCGGGCAGGCCAGCCTGGTGGTGCTGCCCAGCACGGCCAGCGGCGAGGGCCTGGCGGGCGGCACGCTGGCGCGCGTGGCGGCCGTGGAGGGGGTGACCGCCGCCGCCCCCGCGGTCCAGGCCGTCACCCTGCTGGCGCGCGAGGCCGAGAACTGGCAGATCGCGATCGGCATTAACGGGCAAGTCGCCGGCAACCACCTGGTGCTCTTCGGCGTGGACCCGCGGCTGGACCGGCAGGTGCGCCAGTATGACCTGGCCGCCGGCCGCTGGCTGGAGAGCGACGCCTACGAAGCCATCCTCACCGACAAGTATGCCCTGGACCGCGGCCTGGCCGTGGGCGATGATTTGGTGATCCTGACCCCCGCCGGCCAGGCACGCCTGGAGATCGTGGGGCTGGTGGCCTATGGCGGCGCGGGCCTCATCAACGATGGCAGCGTGGCCTTTGTGCCCCTGCCCGTGGCGCAGGACCTGTTTGCCCGCGGCGACAGCCTGGATGAGGTGGCGGTGGTGGCCGCGCCCGAGACGGCCGCCTCGCCCGCCGCGCTGGCTGACTTGAAGGAGCGCCTGGCGGACCGGCTGGGCCAGGGCTATGAAGTGGTGTACCCGGCGGCGCGCGGCCAACTCGTGTCGCAGATGCTGGCCACCTACCAGCAGGGGCTGTCGTTCTTCTCGGTGGTGGCGCTCTTCGTGGGCGCGTTCCTCATCTATAACGCCTTCAGCATGACGATCCTGGAGCGCACCCGCGAGCTGGGCCTGCTGCGCGCCCTGGGCATGAACCGCCGCCAGATCTTCCAACTGGTGCTGGCCGAGGCCGCCGTGCTGGGCGGGCTGGGCTCGGCGCTGGGCGTGGCCTTTGGCCTGGCGCTGGCGCGCGGGCTGATCGTGATGCTGGGCGGCGTGGTGGCGACCGAAATCAACACCATCAGCGTGCCGCTGGACGGCCTGGCGCAGAGCCTGGCGGTGGGCGGGGTGGTGACGGTGGGCAGCGCCCTGGCCCCCGCCCTGCAAGCCGCGCGCACCTCGCCGCTGGAGGCGCTGCGCGTGGTGGGCCGGAGCGCCGCCGCCCGCCCGCGCCGGAGCAGCGTCTTTTCCGGCGCGGCCCTGCTGTTCACCGCCTGGGCCGCGCTGTATCCGCTTGAGTGGCGGCCGGAGGTGAACTTCCCGGTGGGCAGCGCCGCCATCCTACTGCTGATGCTGGGCGCGACCCTGCTGGTGCCGGCGGTGGCGCCCCCCGCCGAGCGGCTGGCGCGGCCCCTGGCGCTGGCGGTCTTTGGGCCGGAGGGGGCGCTGGGCGCCGGCAATGTGCGCCGCGCCGCCGGCCGCACCGCATTGACCGTGGCGGCGCTGCTGGTGGGCATCGCCATGGTCATTGCCAACAGCGCGCTGGCCACGGCCTTCACCCGCGATATTTCCGGATGGATCGAGACCGCGCTGGGCGGCGACCTGTACGTGCGCGCGCCGCTGCCCCTGCGCGAGCAGTTCGAGCGGCAACTGGCGGCCGTGCCGGGCGTGGGCGCCATCACCAAGATCCGCTACTTTCCGGTGCGCGTGGCCCCGGCCGACGTGCCCCCCGGCGGCGAGGTGGACGACGACCTGATCTTCGCCGCGCTTGACCCGGCCAGCTACCGCAGCGTGGCCGATATCGAGTTCGCCGCCGGCCAGGGCGACCCGGAGGCCGCCTGGGCGCGCCTGGCGCAGGGCGACGCGCTGTTCATCTCCACGGTGGTGGCCGACCTATTCGACGTGGGCCAGGACGACACGTTCCGGTTGGTGACGCGGCGGGGCGAGCATGACTTCCAGGTGGCGGCGGTGGTGGTGGACTTCACCGGGCAGGGGTTCATCGTGAGCGGGGTGTGGAGCGATATGCGGCGCTGGTTTGGGCACAGCGGGGTGGACCGCTTCACGATTGCGGTGGCGCCGGGCCACACGACGGCGCAGGTGCAGACGGCGATTGAAGACCGGTACGGGGCGTCGCGCAATGTGTCGGTGGAGACGATCGAGGAGTTCAAGGCGAAGATCCTGGAGGTGTCGGCGCAGTCGTTCCGGCTGTTCGATGTGCTGAGCGTGATCGGGCTGGTGGTGGCGGCGCTGGGGGTGATCAACACCCTGATGATGAATGTGCTGGAGCGCCAGCGCGAGATTGGCAGTTTGCGGGCGATGGGGCTGACGCGCTGGCAGACAACCAAGATGGTGCTGGCCGAGGCCGCCACGCTGGGCGTGATCGGCGGGGCGTTTGGGCTGGGCTTTGGGTATGCGCTGTCGCAGGTGTTCGTCAATGCCCTCAACGAGATGACGGGGTATGACCTGGTGTATGTGTTCGAGTGGGCGCCCTTCCTGGCCGGGGCGGTGGTGGCGGTGGTGGTGTCGCAGTTGGCGGCGCTGTACCCGGCCTGGAAGGCGGCGGGGGTGAACATCGTGGAAGCGGTGAAGCACGAGTAGTGGAGGTCAGAGGTCAGACGTCAGAGTACGTTCCGACGTCTGACCTCTGACCTCCAACAAAAAGGGAACCTATGTCGCGAACACGCGTTGTGGTTGGAGTTATCGTCGTCATTGTGCTGGCGGGGGTGGGGTACGCGGCCTATCGGCAGTACCTGGCCCCCCTCCCGGCCACGCCCACGCCCACCGGGGCGGCGACCGTCACGCCCGCGCCGCCGGAATTGGTCTCGGCGGAGGGGGTGGTCGTCCCCATCCGCGACGCGGCGCTGGCCTTCCGGCTGACGGGGCGCGTGGTCGAGGTGCTCGTCGCTGAAGGTCAGGCGGTGGGCGCGGGCCAGCCCCTGGTGCGGCTGGAGAGCGACGAATTGCGCGCCCTCATGGCCCAGGCGGAGGCGGGGCTGGACCAGGCGCTGGCTGCCATCGCCCAGGCGGAGGCAGGGGTTGAGGCGGCCGAAGCAGGCCGAACACGCGCCGGAGCTGCTGTTGACGAGGCTCGTGCTGCGCTGACCCTGGCAGTAGAGGCCTCACCGGATGAGCCAACGACAGTCTCTGAGGCGCAATTGGAACAGGCAGGCGCCAGGGTGTTGCAGGCTGGAGCTGGTCTAGAACAAGCTGAGGCATTAGTCGCCCAGGCGCAGGCGGCGCTGGACCTGGCGCACGCGGGGCTGGAGGCGGCCCAGGCCGCGCAGGCTGCCGCCGAGGCGCAGTTGGCGCAGGCCACGCTGAACGCGCCGTTCGCCGGGACCCTCGTGAGCGTCAACCTGGAAGTGGGTGAGCTGGCGACGCCCGCGCTGCCTGCCGTGGTGCTGGCCGACCTCAGCCGCTGGCAGGTGCGGACGGTGGACCTGGCCGAGAGCGATGTGGCGCTGGTGCGGCCGGGTCAGGCGGTGGCGATTGCGCTGGACGCGCTGCCGGGCGAGACGCTGGCGGGGACGGTGGTAGAAATCTCAGAGGTGGCCGAGACGAGCCGGGGGAACGTGACGTATGCGGTGACGATTGAGGTAGAGGCGGGGGAGGGGCGGCTGCGGTGGGGGATGACGGCGTTTGTGGATGTGAGGGTGGGGGAGTAGAAGGCAGAGTGGACGACTGACGATGCAGTTCTCCCTTACCCCAGAACACTGCGGGGGCGAGGCGGCGGTTCGCAGTGCGAGATTCCTCACCCGCTTTCGGACTTGAGCAGGACGAGGGGGCTGAGGCGGGTTCGGAATGACAATGATAGGGCGAGGGCACACTGCGGTGAAGGCAGCGCGCCGCTCAGTGAATCACAGCCCGGCCAGCGGCCCAAGCTTCTGCACCGACTGCTGCAAGGCCGCATCGAGCGCCTGGGTCCGGCGCCCCAGATTCTCCACCCGCGCCGCGTGCTCCTCCACGAACCAATCGTCCAGCAGGGGCAGGTATTCAAGCTGAAGGTCGAGCGGCAGGTCGAAGAAGCTGGAGACGATGGTGCGCCGGCAGCGGGCGGCCCCGCAGCGGCACTGCCACACCGTGCCACCGTGGCAGTTGATGAGGTAGTCGCTGGTGATCTCGTCGCCCGCGGCGATGGGGCGCCGGGCGAGGACATGGCGCAGGCCGAGGCGGGTCTTGACGTAGGAGTTGGGGTCGCAGGAGTGGTTGATGTGGCGCTCGGGGGAGGGCATGAGCACCACCTTGCCGCCGGCCAGGTAGTCGCAGTGGTAGTCGAACTCACCTAGCTCGGGGCGGAGGGGATGGGCCGCGTCCACCACGCGCGAGTCGTCAATGATGAGGACAGTCTCGCCCGGCGCGAGGGCCCGCGCGGCGAAGACGCCGGTGCCGTGGATGGGCGACGGGCCGGTGACGACGCTCATGGTCGCCCGGCGTCCGGCCGCAGGCGGGCAGCGGCGGTTGACCCCAAAGGCGGGCTTCGCACAACCGCTACTACAAGAACCCAAAGCCTGCACCCCGGCGGTGCGCCGTGACCTGCGCAGGTTGGGCACACCAATAAGGGGCTCACTCGTTTGGGGGAGTGCCGCGCAGGCGGGCGCGCAGGCGCTGTGTTTCGGCGTCGCTCAGGCCGATGGCGGCGGCGTACCCAGCCGGGCCGCCATAGCGCTCGTCCACGTGCGCCAGGGCGGTGTGGATGCGCGCGGGCGGGCAACTCAGGGACTCGATGATCTCGGGCCACTTTTCCTCGGGTTGGCCGGCCAGCCAGGCGGCGCGCAGGTTCTCGGCGCTGACGGCATAGTCCGCCGCGATGGCGTCGGGCTCCGCTTCGGCCAGGGCTAAGAGCAGGGCGGCGACGAGACCGGTGCGGTCCTTGCCGGCCACGCAGTGGAATAGCAGCGGGCCGGACGGCGCCTCCGCTACCACGCGCAGGGCGGCGGCCATCTCCGGCTGGGCGTGGTCGAGCACGGCGCGGTTCCACTGCTCCCAGGGTGCGTTCTGAGAGCGCTCGGTCCAGGCCTGCGGGTTGGGGCCCAGCAGCGAGACGTGGCGCAGACGGCGGCCGTTGGCGCCGGGGTGGTAGCCGCTGGGGAAGCGCGCCTGCTCCTCCGCCCAGCGCAGGTCGAGCACGGTTTCCACGCCATAGTCGTGCAGGGCTTGCAGGCCGGCCGGCGTGAGGTGGTGCAGGTCGTCGGCGCGGAGCAGGGAGCGCCAGCGCGTGGCGTGGCCGTCGCGGGTGGGCAGGCCGCCCAGGTCGCGGGCGTTGCTCAAGTTCGGGATGCGCAGGGCGCGGTTTGAATTGTTGGATTCAAGCATTCTCGTCGTAGGCTTTCTGAAGCCAGGTAAGGGCTTCGTCGTCAATTTCGTCCAGGGAGGCAAGGCTGATCTGCACCGGCATCGAGGCGTGGATCTTGGACGGGGCCAGCCGCCCGCCGGGCTTGCCCTTGGCGAGCCGCAGCCCCACGTTCACGCGGCCCTTGCTGTCTGGCTGGACGCGGGCGAAGGTGCGGCGCGGAGTGAGCAGCGAGACGTAGGTCTTGCGCGCCTGGACCGTCACCGCGCCCAGGCCGGCGGCCGTGTCCAGCAAGGCATCGAAGACCGGGCGCAGGGCGGGGCGCGCGGCATACTGGCCGTCGATCAGCGCGTCGGCGGAGGCCAGCAGCCATTCCGGGTAGCCGAAGGTTTCGTGCACCAGCATCGTCTGAGCATAGCCGGTGACGCCTTCCTTCGTCAGCCAGGCGCGCAGGGCCGGCTCGTCTTTGGGCTTCTGCGCGCGGATGCGCTTGTTCCAGGCGGCCACGTCCTGCCCGGTGCGCTCGTGCAGCAGCCGGGCCGATAGGGCCTGCATGTCGCTCCAATCCTTGGTTTCGGTCACAGGAGTCTCCTTTCGGACTCGGGCCGATTATAGCCGCCGACCGCCGCTTGCGCCGCGCGCCATCCCGGCTATCCTCGGCCGCATGACTGCCGCCGCCCTCAACGCACACGACCACGCCCGCCGCCTGCGCTATCAGCTTGCGCTGGACGGGCTGGACGTGGAGCACAACCCGCGCTACCAGCCCAATCAGCGCGGCGAGGGCGAGACCTACTGCAACCTGTTCGTCGCCGACGCCACGG
This sequence comes from uncultured Anaerolineales bacterium, assembly GCA_964497615.1. Lineage (GTDB taxonomy): Bacteria > Chloroflexota > Anaerolineae > Anaerolineales > UBA6663 > CAZCEC01. The sequence continues at coordinate 112,122 of CAZCEC010000006.1, forward strand.
CCAGCCTGGGCGCGCCCATCCCGCTGTATGTGCTGGATGAAGCGGGCGCCAAGCGCTGGCTGGACGTGGAGGCGATGCTGAGGTGGCTGCGCCAGCACCCCGACCGCTGGCACGCCGTCCCTGCCGGGGAAGCGCAGCGGCTGGCGAACCGCGGCGTGCCCGTGGTGGCCGTCTGGTCCAACCCGAGCGGCATCGGCCACATGGCGATGGTGCGCCCCGGACCGGAGCCGCTGGCGGGGCGCGGCCCGCGCATCGCGCAGGCCGGCGCGGCGAGCGCCAGCGACACCGACGCGGCGGCGGGCTTTGGGGGCGAGGCGCGGCTGAGGGAGTTGGTGTATTTCGCGGCGGTGCTCGGCGAGGCGTAGCCGTGCGGTTGCCGCCCGAGACGCCCTCGCGCGGGCCCTGCGGGTGCTATAATTCTTATGCATCAACGACATGGCCGCGAACGACTCGCCCCTCGCCACCGTCCTCGACACCCTCACCCTCACCGGCGAGCTATACGAAAAACGCCCCGACGGGGCCGTCACCTGCTACGCCTGCGGCCATCGCTGCCTGATCAAGCCGGGCCGGCGCGGCATCTGCCAGGTGCGGTTCAACCAGGACGGCGAGCTGCGCGTGCCGTGGGGCTACGTGGGCGCGCTCCAGTGCGACCCAACCGAGAAGAAGCCCTTCTTCCACGTCTATCCGGGGTCGGACACGCTGACATTCGGGATGCTGGGGTGCGACCTTCACTGCTCCTATTGCCAAAATTGGGTGACAAGCCAAGCCCTGCGCGACCCGGCCTCGGAGCAGTCGGGGGCGCGGCCGGAGCCGGTGACGCCGCAGCAGTTGGTGGCGCTGGCCCAGCGGCAGGGCGCGCAACTGGTGGGCTCGTCCTACAACGAGCCGCTCATCACCAGCGAGTGGGCGGTGGGTGTGTTCAAGGAAGCGGTGGCGGCGGGCCTGAAATGCGTGTATATTTCCAACGGGAACGCCACGCGCGAAGTGCTTGAATATATCCGGCCCTACGTCTCCGGGTACAAGATCGACCTGAAGACGATGTCGGACCGCAGCTACCGCAAGCTGGGCGCCGTGCTCCAGAACGTGCTCGACGGCATCCAGATGGTGCACCAGATGGGCTTCTGGCTGGAGATCGTCACCCTGGTCATCCCCGGTTTCAACGACAGCACCGAAGAGCTCATGGACGCCGCGCGCTTCCTGGCCGCCCTCTCGCCCGACATCCCCTGGCACGTGACCGCCTTCCACCAGGACTACAAGATGACGGCGCCTGACAACACGACCGTCAGCCACCTGATTCGCGCCGCCGAGATCGGGCAGGAGGCGGGGCTGCGCTATGTGTATGCCGGCAACCTGCCCGGCCAGGTGGGCGACTACGAGCACACCGTCTGCCACCAGTGCCGCCAGCGCCTGATCACGCGCTTCGGCTACCGCATCCTCGACTATGCCATCACCGCCCAGGGCGCGTGCCCCCACTGCGGCACGCCCGTCCCCGGCTTGTGGACCGACCGCCCGGAGAGCGTGCGGCTCTTTGGGCCCGGCGCGCCCCGGCCCGTGCGCAGCCGTATTAACCGGTATCGTTCGGACTTGCCCGACCGCTCGGGCAGCAACCACCCCCGCTAATAGGATCCCGTATGCCGCCCATCCACAATCAGCGTTACAAGCTTATCCTCACCTACGACATCAGCCCCGATGCGCAGGACAGCTACTTCCAGTTCATGCTGGGCGAGCTGGTGCCGGCCGTGCAGTCGCTGGGCCTGCACATGAACGGCGCCTGGCACACCGCCTATGGCCGCTACCCCAAGCGGCTGGTCGAGTTCATCGCCGACGACCAGGAGGCGGTGGAGGCGCTGCTGGACGCACCGCTGTGGGACGACATGGAGCGGCGGCTGCGCGGCTACGTGACCAACTACAACAAAAAGGTCGTGCGGCTGCGCGACGACCAGTTCCAGTTCTAGCCCCATCGGGGGACGTCATGCCGAGGCGGTCTGAGCCGAGGAATCGGGCGCTGGCGGCGCGCTTGACACATATAGATAAACTTCGATATAATAGCGCCAGGGATTGAGCGGCATGAGCACCCAGGAACCCGTCCTCTTTGCCAAGGCCATTGCTGACGAGACGCGTCAGAAGATCATGCGCGCCTGCTGCTGCTGCTGGGTGTCGGTGGGCGATTTGACGGAGCAAATCGGCGTGTCGCAGCCGACGGTCTCGCATCACCTGGCGATCCTGCGCGAGGCCGGGCTGGTGGAGGCGCGCCCCGAGGGCAAGCAGACCTTCTACACCCTGGACCAGAGCCGCGTCGTTTACTGCTGCGGCCAACTGATGACGACCTTCGCCCCGGAGGAGAAGGCTACGGTCGTGCTGGTGAATGAGATCAAGGGGTAGGGGGCTCTTTTTTTGCCCAAATCCATCGACAAATGTCGATGTGACTCCACTTGAGAGGAGGTGAATCCAATGTCCAAGTATTTGTGGAATGACCCGGCCGGCAGTGACTGCTGCGACGACGACGCGTGCTGCGGCGGGGGCGGGTGCTGCGGCGGGTAGGGGGCGGTCGTTATGGCCGAATGCCCGAGGGGACCGCGGCCCCTTGGGCCTTGAGGCCAACCATGTCCAGCCTGGAGCTTCAGCCCGCCAGCCACCCCCGGCGCAACGTGACTCACGCCATGCGCGTATTGATTCTATGCACAGCCAATTCCGCCCGCTCGCAGATGGCCGAGGGGCTATTGCGCCACCTGGCCGGGGGGCGGCTGGAAGTCTTTAGCGCCGGCACGCGGCCCTCAAGCGTCAACCCGTTGGCGGCCGCCGTGATGGCCGAGCACGGGCTGGATCTGGCCGGCCAGCGTTCCAAGCATCTGAACGAGTTTCTGTCGGAACCGTTCGACTATGTGATTACGGTGTGCGACAACGCCGCCGAGGCTTGCCCGGTCTTTCCCGGCTCGGCCCGGCGCATTCACTGGAGCATTCCCGACCCGGCTGCTGCGCCGGGCGGTCCTGAACAACAGCGGCTGGCCTTTCGCGCCGCCCGAGACGATCTTGAAGCCCGTCTGCGCGCCTGGGTCGCCCAATTGGATTTGACGTAGGAGCAAACCCATGTCTGACGTTACCCCCAACCAAGTGCACGCCGCTGTGCGCGAGCATTACGGCGCGATTGCCGAATCAGAAGGCGCGTGCTGCGGCCCGCGCGCCGGAGACTGCTGCACCCCGCTCTACCCTGCCGAACAACTCATCGCGCTGCCCGACACGGTCACCGCGCTCTCGCTGGGCTGCGGCGACCCCGTCACCCACTCGGGCATCCGGCCCGGCGACGTGGTGCTCGACCTGGGCTCCGGGGGCGGGATTGACTGCTTCCTGGCCGCCAAGCGCGTGGGTCCCACGGGCCGCGTCATCGGCATCGACATGACCGAGGCCATGCTGCAGCGGGCGCGCGCCAACGCCGCCCGCCTCAACGCCGCCAATGTCGAGTTCCGCAAAGGGCACATCGAGGCCCTGCCGGTGGACGACGGCAGCATTGATCTGGTCATCTCCAACTGCGTGATTAATCTGTCGCCGGACAAGCCGCGCGTGTTCGCCGAGATGTTCCGCGCCCTACGCTCCGGCGGCCGCGTTTCGGTCTCCGACATCGTCACCGACGGCGCGATGAGGCCCGAAGTGGCGCGCGACCTGGAGAGTTGGAGCGCCTGCGTGGCCGGCGCGCTCACCACTGACGACTATGCCGGCGGGCTGGCGGCGGCCGGCTTTGTGGACGTGAAGGTGGAGCCGAAGACCGGAGAAGCGCCAGTGGTGGGGCAGCCTTTCTCGGCGCTGATTACGGCCCGCAAGCCGTAGGCGAAAATGCAATTTGTCATTGAGGCCGAAGCCGGCGGTGAGTGAGTTCTTGGCCGGGCAGGCGCAGTAGCGCGGGCGCGGGATGATGGCCGGGGGCCGGCCCGTAACCCCAAAGGGGCGCTTCGCAGAGGGCCGGACTACGTCAGCCCGAACAGGCGGCTGGTTCCTGCTACGTCAGCCCGAACAGGCGGACGGTTTCTGCACTATGGCGGCCCCGCCTCGACCGCCAGGCTGAAGACGACGCTCTGCACCAGCGCGTCGAACAGGCGGCTGCCCTGGTTGGCCCAGCGCTGCGGGTCGCGGGTGAGGTTGGCCAGGCCCAGACCGAACAGGTAATGCTGATCGGTGGGCATCACGATCACGGCGCGGCCGCGCACCGGCGCGCCCGAGTAGGTGCCCGCCAGATCGTAGGCCAGGCCGGCCACGCCGCTGATGACCACGGTGCGCGTGGTCACCGGGGTGTACGCGCCGCCGGCCGCCTCGAACATGCCGTTCAGGAACAGCCGCGCGATCTCTTCCGCTGGCAGGCCGCGCGGGTTGTGGGTGTCGCCGGTGAACGACATGATGATCTGGCCGGACGGGTCGAAAATGCCCACCTGGCCGGTTTGCGTGTCCACGTCGTACCCGACCGGAGGCCGAAACGAAAAGCCGCCGCCATCCACTATCTGCGCGTCGCCCAGGGCCACGGCAGGCCGGGGCGTGGGCGTGGCGGCGGGCGTGGCGGTGGGGCTGAGGGCGGGGGCCAGGGTGGCGGTGGGCGGGGCGAGGCTGGGCGCGGCGGGAGTGGGCGGGGCGCCGCACGCCGCCAGCATCAGCGCGGCGGCCAGCACGCGCCACCTCGCCTGGGGCGCGGCGCCTGACCCGACACGCGAATCAAGAGGCATGAGCCGATCTCATGCCGCTACCCGGGGCTGCGGCGCGCCTGCCTCACGGTTCAGCGGTTCGCATGCTGGTTCGGGCTCATACACGCAACGCAGGATCATCTCTGCACCCAGGATGAAGGCCGTCTGCTCCACCCGGAAGCCCAGGCGCTGCAGGAGCGCCGCCAGCGACGCCTGGGTGTAGTGGGTGATATGCTCGTGGGCATAGCCGCCCGGCGCCACGCGCCCGTACACCAGCTCAATCAGCGGCCAGATGGGCCGCCCGTAGTCGGGCGTGCCGATCACCAGCCGGCCGCCGGGCCGGAGCACGCGCCGCATTTCCAGGAACGGCGTTTCTCCCCCGGGCACGTGCTCGATGACCTGCGAGCACACCACGCAGTCAAAGCTGCGGTCGGGAAACGGCAGCGCCCAGATCGAGCCGTTGACCAGCGGCTTGCCAAAGCGCCAGGCGAAGCGCAACTTGCGCAGCAAGAGGTCCAGGCCAACCACGGCGGGCAGATCGGCCAGGATGTGACTGGAGCCGCATCCCAGGTCCAGTGTCGTCCCCGCGCCGGCCGCGAGTGCCAGGATGAGGGCGTGCCGCCGCCGCTGCCAGTAGCGCTGGAGCGGGATGACGCTGTCGTGGGCGCGATAGTCATAATCGGCGCACTCGATCGAGTTGCGCAGCCGCCACATGCGCCCGAAGGTGCGCAGGTAGGCCCAAGCCAGGCGCACAGGCGCCGCGTACCGGTGCCCGCCGTCACTGGGGCAGTAGCGGATGGGAATCTCGGCGATGGTCATCCCGGCTGCGTAGCACTTCACCAGGATCTCGCTGAGGATATCGAAGTCAGCGCTCTCGAGGGCAAATCTCTTGACCAGATGCGCCGGATAGAGCCGGTTGGCGCTCGATAGATCGTGGACCGGCAGCGACAAGCCGCGCCGGAACAGCCCATTCAAGGTGCGGCTGAGCACCCGCCGGCCCAGCGGCATCACGGCCGACCCGCCCGGCGCATAGCGCGAGCCGACGATCACGTCGCCCTGCGTGCGCGCCTGCCACAACGCCGCGATGAGGTCCGGGTCATGGGCCAGGCCGACGTTCAGCGTGAGGAGGTAGGCGCCGCGCGCCGCGGCCAGTCCGGCGCGCAAGGCGCTGCCATAGCCGGGCCCCTCCGGGGATACCACGCACACGGCCTCGTCCGGCCCAGCACCCGTGGGGGCCGGGTTGCCTGCCCCCACCAGCAGAATTTCGTAGGTGAGGTTCAGCCGCCGCAGCGCCTCGGCCGTGCGCGGCAGCCAATGAGCGCTGCCCGCCGGTTCATGCCCAATCGGGATCAACACGGTGACATCAAGCATAGGATCAGTCTGGTCAGTGGCCCCCGTATTTGAGACTGGCCGTGCGGCCGCCATCAAAAGCGTCCGCGCCGGGGCGGAATTGTACGCGCGCGGGGCCAAACCTGCATCCTGTCACAATGCGGCTCTGAGCGGGGCACGGCACTCCTCGCCCACTATCCCGCGCCTGGGCCAGGCCGCAGTCCGCGCCGCGCTTGCGGGCCGCAGCCCCCGGTTTATAATGTAGGCGCCGACTTGAGGTCGTCCTCGAGCGGGCGTTTTTTTGCTCACCCACAGGAGAGACTGGCATGCAGGTGCACGAAGCCCTGGCCGCCCTCGGGGTCACCGACCAGACCTTGAGCCAGGCCGAAAAGGACCACTTGGACCGGGATGGCTATTTGCCGCTGGCCAACATCCTGTCCGCCGCGCAGATCGCCCGCATTTGTGAACGGACCGATGAGCTCATCGCGCTCGAAGGCGACAAGGCCGGCACCGAGGTGCACCAGGAAGCGGGCACCAACCGGCTGAGCGACCTGGTGAACAAGGACCCGATCTTTGAAGTGTGCTTCACCCATCCGCGCGTGCTGGCCGCCATCAGCCATGTGCTGCGGGGCGATCTCAAGCTGTCTTCGCTGAACTACCGCGCCGCGCTGCCGGGCTCTGGCCTCCAGGGGCTGCATGCCGACTGGAGTGGCGCCGTCGCGCCCGGCGATTACTACGTCTGCAACTCCATCTGGCTGCTGGACGACTTCACCGCGGAGAACGGGGCCACGCGCGTGGTGCCCGGCTCGCACCGGAGCGGGCAGGTTCCCAAGGACGCCATGCCCGACCCCGCCCAGCCGCACCCGGACGAGGTGGTGCTGACGGCGCCGGCTGGCACGGTGGTGATCTTCAACTCGCACACCTGGCACGGCGGCACCCTCAACCGCACCGACCGGCCCCGGCGCGGACTGCACTCCTATTTCACCCGGCGCGGCCAGCCGCAGCAGCTCGACCAGAGGGCCTACATCCGCCCAGAGACCTACCAGCGCCTCAGCCCGGCGGCGCGCCTCATCCTGGACGTGCAGGCGTGAGCCTCCGCTACACCACCATCGTCGAGTCCGTCCGTGAGCTAAACCTTGTCGGCCGCGCTGATCTCGCCTATTGGACGGCGCACTTGGCCGGCACGGGCCTCACCCCGCAAAGCGTCAACGGCCAGGCGGAGGTGTCGCTGGGCGCGACGGACCTGAGCTGGATGGGCGTGCGCTTCAACGAGAGTATCATCGTGCTCACCCTGGCGGAGCCAGCGGCCCCGGAGGCCGCCCAGGGCGGCTACCTGCTTCACGCCTACAACTCCAACCGCGCGCTGGCCTTCATGGAGCGGCTCTTTTTTCGGACGCCCTACTATGCCGCCGCCATCGAACTGGCGGACCGGGCGCCGGTCCGTTTTCAGGTGAACGACGCGGCCGGCGGGGGCTACCGGGCCGAGGCCGCTGGCGCGCCGACGGCCCGCCTGACCAACGACGCCTGGCAGGGTGCCGTCCACCTGCCGCGCCAGCGCGCTGCGCCGCAGGGGCATGCCGGCTATTTCTACGCGCGGCTGGCCGGGCCGGGTCAGGCCTATCCCTTCGCGGCCGGGCACGACACGTTCACGTTGACCCCCAGCGCCCTCAGCCCAGTGCTGCAATGGCTGCACGATTCGCATTTCACGCCGGTGGAGTGGCGCTACCGCCCGGCGGCCACACACAGCAAGTCGCGGACTTACGCCGCAGGCCGGTCGTAACGGCCAGCGCATGCCGGACCGGGAGCGCCAGCAGGATATCGGCGGGACGTCCCTGCCGTTCGCGGCGCGGCAGGCCTGGGCCCGGCCGGATTATCGTTGGCGCTTCAGCTTGCGCCAGCCCCCGGCGCGATTGTTGGCGATGATCTGCTTGAACATGGCCGCCAGCGCGCGGCGGTTGATCTTCTCGCCTTCCCGGACGGCCACGGTGCGGGCGGTCTGGTTGGTGTGGCCGCCGGTGATAATGCCTTCCGGGTCTGGGACGATGGCGCCGTCGTAGAGAAAGATGTTGACGTGGTCTTTGGCGGCGAGCAAGGCGCAGATGTTGCCCTGCAGCACGAAGTAGGGGCGGTTGGTGAACTTGATCGTCTCCTCCACTTCACGGTCGGCGGCGTGGACCAGCGCGCGCACCTCGCGGCAGATGGCCTGCTGCCAGGCGGGCAGGGCGTCAATGTAGGCGTCTACGCGCGGATCGGGGGTGTAGGTCATGGAGGAGCCTCCGCGGCGCCTGGGTGGGCGGGCGTATACAGCGCCGCGCGCTCCGGGCTCTTGCCCACAACCAACTCGCCGCGCACCTCCCCGCTGGCCACGTCCAGCGCCAGCAGCCGCCCCGCCCCCATCAGGGACACATAGGCTACTGCGCCGTCGGGGCTGAGGGCCAGACCTTTCGGATAGGAGCCTTCGCCCGTTGGAACCGACAGTTGCAGGGCGCGCGTGCGCGCCTCGTAGACGGTCACGGTGCTGCCGCGGCCATTCGTGACGACGACCTGCTTTCCATCGGGCGTGAAGGCCATCCGCACCGGCCCGATGGCGGCGCTGGCGAACTCCGCTGTCACCGCCGCCGACGCCGTATCAATCACCCAAATCCGGTCGGCGCCCACTGCCCCAATCCACACTTCTGCGCTATCCGGCGCGGCGGCAATGCCCACCGGGTTGCCGCTCAGGGTCAGGCCGCGCGTCTGCCCCGTCGCCAGATTCGTCACGCTGGCCGTGGCGCTGTCGAAGCCGGCCGCCACGAGCCACTGTTCGTCGGGCGTCAACGTGAACATCCACGGCCCCACATCCGGCACGCGCCATACTTGTCGCACTGCGCCGCTCGCGATCTCCAACTCCAGCACCGCCTGGTCGGGCGCGCAGGCCACCCACAAAGTCTGCCCGTCGCGGCTGAGTTGGGCCCAATGCGGCTGGCGATAAGGGGTCAGCTCAATGCGACGCTCGATCTCCATGCGCTCCAAATGGACCACCGCGATAGAACCGCCGGGCGCGTCGTTGGAACCCATCTCCAAGACGAACGCCCGTGTCTGATCGCGGCTGATCACGATGTCCTGGGGATGGGGGCGCGTGGCGAGGGTGCCGAGGAGGCTGAACGTATCGAGGTCCACAAGGGCGACCCCGTCGTCTCGGGTGAGCGGCACCAGCGCCCGGCGGGCGCCTGAGGCGCCTAACGATTCAGGACGATATTCCATGCTTGCCTCCGCTCACCGTGAAGAACCACGACCAGGTCTATCAAGTATTACAAATTCTGGCGCCGAGCGTTCAAACATCCACCTCCCACGCCAGCGCGCCTCCCTACCGCCGCGTACAGCCAATCGCAGACGTCCCTCGCAGCGCAGTGCGGTCTCTTAACGGGCCGCGACTGCCACCCCTTTTCCCCCTTCGTGCGCCTTCGTGTCTTTGTGTCTTTGTGGTGAAGCCTGTCCGAGACCTTGACTCCCCCGCCAACCGGCCTACACTTGCCCTATCCATGGATTGTCCAAACTGCGGCCGCGCCAACCGCGACCGGGCCAACTTCTGCCGCTACTGCGGCGCGCACTTCGCGCTTGCCTGCCCACGCTGCCGTGCCGTCCTGCCCGAGGACGCCCTCTTCTGCGACAACTGCGGTCACGACCTCGCCCGACCTAGCGCGGCCCCAGAAGGACAGCGCCCCGCCAAAGCTCAGCCCGCGGCGGCCGCGCTGACGGGCACGCGGGCGTCCCCACCAGCCGGCGTTCCGGTAAGCGCGCCCGCGCCCGCCCTCTCCCAATACATCCCCCCTGAACTGCTGCGCAAGCTCACCGCCGCCCGCGAGACGGGCGTCATGGTCGGCGAGCGGCGCGTGGTCACCATGCTCTTCTGCGATGTCAAAGGCTCCACCGCGGCTGCCGAGCAGCTCGACCCGGAGGACTTCACCGAGATCATCAACGGCGCCTTTGCCCACATGATCGCCCCGGTCTACAAGTACGAGGGCACCCTGGCCCGGCTGATGGGCGATGCCATCCTGGCTTTCTTTGGCGCGCCCATCGCCCACGAGGACGACCCGCAGCGCGCCGTGCTGGCCGGCCTCGATATCACCGCTGCCATCGCCCCGTATCGCGAGCAGGTGCAGGCGAGGTGGGGCATCGACTTCAATGTCCGCGTGGGCATCAATACTGGGCTAGTGGTCGTCGGCGCGGTCGGGTCCGACCTGCGGCTGGAATACAGCGCCATCGGCGACGCCATCAATCTGGCCGCCCGGATGGAGCAGACGGCCATCCCTGGCACCGTTCAGATCGCCCACGACACCTACCGGCACATCGCCGGGCTGTTCGATTGCGAGCCGCTGGGCGAGATCGAAGTTAAAGGCAAGAGCGAGCCGGTGCGCTCGTACCGCGTGCTGCGGCGCAAGGCTCAGATCACCCGCCTGCGCGGAATCGAGGGCCTGCGTGCTGAGATGGTGGGCCGCGAAGCGGAACTACGCGCCTTCCACGGCATCATGGATGACCTTCAGCGCGGCGTCGGGCGCATCGTGTGCGTCCTGGGTGAGGCGGGGCTGGGCAAGAGCCGGCTGGTGGCGGAGGCGAGGCTGATCTTTCAGAGCCTGGCGGAGGACCGACGGAGGACGGAAGACGAAGGACGAACCCCACTAAAGGCCGTGGGGCAGGTGACCAGCGACGACGCACACGGACATTGGTTCGACGCCTCTAGCCTGTCCTATGAGAGCCACGACGCCTACGGCCTCTTTCAGCGCCTGCTGCGCCGCGTGGCCGGGCTGGATTACGACGCCCCGCCGGAGCGCGTGCGCGCTGGGCTGGATGAGTTGGTGGCCGGGCTGCCGCCCGAAGCGCAGGGGCACGCCGCCCACGTCTTTGCCACGCTCTTTGGCGTGGCCGAGGGCAACGGCCTGGCCCTGGAAGGCGAGACCTTCCGGCGCGAACTGCTGGAAGCGATGCAGGCGGTGTGGCGCGCCCGCTTCGGGGCCCAGCCCACCGTGCTGGCCCTGGACGACATGCACTGGAGCGACAGCGCCTCGGTGGAAATGCTGCGCCAACTCCTGCCCCTGACCGCCGAGATGCCGCTGGTGCTCATCTGCGCCCTGCGCGCCGAGCGCCAGTCGCCGGCCTGGGGGCTGCGCCGCGCCGCCGACGAAGAGCACCGCCACATCTACACCGAGCTCGATCTGCTGCCCCTGTCCGAAGCGGAGAGCAACGAACTGCTCGACCGGCTGCTGGCGACCCCCGACTTGCCTGCACGGCTGCGCTCCGCCATCCTGGAGAAGTCCGGCGGCAATCCGTACTTCATCGAAGAGGTCGTGCGCACCCTCATCGAAAACGGCGCGGTGGTGCCCGAGGACCGGGTGGAGAACGGCGCCACGCGGCGCTATTGGACGGCCACGACCACCGGCGCCGACTTCGCCATCCCCGACAACCTCCAGCGCCTGCTGGCCGCCCGACTCGACCGGCTGGAGGACGCCACCCGCGGCACCCTGCAAATGGCCGCCGTCATCGGCCGGTCCTTCCATCATCGTGTGCTGGCAGCGGTGGACGACGCCAGCCCGGCCTTGGACGGCCGCCTGCGCACCCTGCTCCAACTGGACATGATCCGCGAGGCCGCCCGCGTGCCGGAGGTGGAATACGCCTTCCGCAACCCGTTGACGCAGGAGGCCGTCTACCAGACGATCCTGATGAAGAGCCGCCGCCGCGCGCACCGCCGGGTGGGCGAGGCCATCGAGACCCTGTATCCCGAGCACCGCGAGCGCTTCGCCGGGCTGCTGGCCCACCACTTTGCCCAGGCGGGCGAGCGCGAGAAGGCCGCCGCCTACTGCCGCCGCGCCGCGCAGCAGGCCCTGGCCGTCTTCGCCTACGAGCAGGCCGCCCACAACCTGCGCGCTGCCCTGGACCAGTTGGCGCCGGACGAAGTCAGCGACTTGCGCCACCGTGCCGGCTTGCTGGAAGAGTGGGCTGATGTGCAGCGCCTGCTGCGCGCCGGCCACGCTGCCCTCGGGGGCTACCAGCAGGCCCTGGCGGTGTGCGCCCAACTGACGGGGGCGGGCGATTTCGACGACCTGCGCCTCAACCGCAAGATCGTCGAGGTGGTGGCGGAACTCAAGTGGTCGGTGGGGCTGGAGGAATTTCAGCAGGCCAACGCCCAGGCGCAGGCGGCCCGCGCCAGCCTGGGGCGGTCGGTGGCTCAGCGGGCCGCCGAGGGCCCGCACCCCGAGGTGGTGCGCGGCCTGGTGGCCCTATCGACCGATGCCTGGCGCGTGCGGGAGCCGGCGGATTGGGATGCCGCCCAGCGCCACGCCGAGCAGGCCGTGGCCCTGGCCGAGCAATTGGACAGCCCGCTCGACCTCTCGCAGGCGCTGGGCGCGCTGGCCACCGTGCTCGACGGGCGCAGCCGTCTGCGCGAGCACCTGGAGGTGGCCCGCCGCCGGCACGCCGTGTGCGCCAAGCAGTTGGAGGGCGATCCGCGCGAACGGCTGGAGGCGCTGCGCTCGATGGGCGCCGCGCTGATGTACGTCGGCGAGTACGCCGCCGCGCGCCCTTACCTGGCCGAGGCCGAGGCCTTGGCCGTCGAGACGCACGCGGTGGATCAGCAGGCGAATGCCGTTGGCCTGCAAGTGCAGTGCGCCTACCGGCTGGACCAGTGGGACGCGGTGCTGGCCGACGAGGCCAAGTGGCGCGCCCTGGAGCAAAGCTACAGCCGCGGGCGGGTGGGCGAGACGTGCTTCTTCGTGGCCCTGAGCGGCAGCGTGCACGCCCTGCGCGGCGACCGGGCGCGGGCCGCCGCCTATGCCGACGAGTCGTATCAGTACATGGTCGGCATGTCGGGCACGCCCGACCAATGGCAGCGCAACCAGTTCTATTGACGATCGCTGCCGCTGCAGGCGCAGGGCGAGTTCGCCCTGGTCACCGAAAACATGGAAACGTCGCTCAGCAAGGCCGGCCAGCCCGTCCGGCGCGGCACCATGGCCCACGAGCACGACGTCTACATGCTCCTGACCGAGACCGCCGTCAACCAGCGTAATTCGGCCGCCATCCAGCAGTACGCCGCGCGGCTGGAGCCGCTGGCCGCCCGCGACGAGCACCCGCTCTATCGGGCCATCGCCCACCGCGCCTGGGGCGTGGCCCAGCGCCTGAGGGGCGACCTGCCCGCCGCGCAGGCCCGGCTGGCCCAGGCCCTGGCGATGTTTACCGCCCTGGGCGCGGACTGGCAGGCGGCGCGCACGCATCTGGAGCTGGCCGAGGCCGCCACGGACCCGGCCGACGCCCGCGCCCACTTCACCGAAGCCCTGGCGGCGTTCGAGAGCCTGGGCGCTCGCCCTGACGCCGACCGCGCCCGCGCCGCGCTGCAAGCGTCGGCGTAGTCACGTCTCAACCCAAAGGAGGGAAACATGATTGACTTCAGCACCAAGTTCCCCAAGACGGCCACCAACGCGCATTGGCAGACAAAGAAATCTTTCAAGGACAAGACCAAGAAGGCCACCAAGACCGGCCTGGGCGCGGAGCTGACGAAGGCTGAGAAGGCCTGGAACGCCATCCCGTGGAAGCAGCTCGACTTTCGGACCGTCAAGCCCAAACCCAAAACTGTCAAGGAAGCCAAGCAGGCGCTGGCGGCGGCCAAGCAGATTCAATCCACCCAGGTGCGGGCTGCCATTAAGGCGATGGAGACTGCCATCGCCAAGGCCAAGGCCACCGGCCGCAACAAGACGTTGTCCGACAAGGCGGCGGGCGCAGCGCAGGGCATTGAGATCGTCCTCAACCGGGCCAAAGTGCCGCTGGAGAAGCTGAAGCTGGACGACCTGGCGGGGGAGATCGTGCGGCTGGAAACCGAGCTGAAGGGCCGGCAGTCGCTGGGGGAGATCACGCTGAAATTTGAGCGCGGCTTTGTGGCCTCCGGCGAGAAGGGGATCATCGCCGCCGACAACTCCGTCACCGTCGCAGGGCTGCGGTGGGAGCCGAGCCTGACCCAGGCGCCCAAGACCTACAAGGGGAAGAAGCTGGCGGTCACCGGCACGCGCCTGGACGGCTCGCTGTTCGCTAACGACATGGTGCTGGCGAGCCTGAGCAGCGACGCCACGAAGGCGAAGTTCAAGTAGGCCAGGGCGGGGCGGCCAGCCAATTACCGGTGAATGGCGCCGAGGGCGTTGAGTTGTTCCAGCGCCGCCGCGCCGTCCACCGGGCGCTCGGCCGGGTCGGCGGCCAGCAGCCGCAGCAGGAACATCTCCAGGGGCAGGGGGATCTCCGGCCAGCGCAGGCGCGGGCTTTGCGGCTGGCTGTGCAGTTGCAGGGTCAGCCGCAGTTCGTCCGTCTCGGCGGCGAAGGGGTGCGCCCCCAGTAGCAGTTCGTACAGGATGATGCCCAGCGCGTACACATCGGTGCGGGCGCCGGCCGTGTGCCCGCGCAACTGCTCGGGCGCGTGATAGGCGGCGAAGGCGGTCTCGGGTGCGGGCGCGAACAGCGGGGTGCAGGCCAGCCGGGCCACGCCGCTGACCACGAAGTGCTCGGGGTGCAGGTCGCCGTGGATCAGCCCATGGCCGTGGGCGGCGGCCAGCGCCGCGCAGAGCTGGCCGGCCAGCCGCCACTGCTCCGGCCAGGCCGGGCGGCGCGCCTGCCACTCCCGCAGCGACAGCCCATCCGGCTCGGGCGTGGCATAGGCCACCCATTCGTCCATCTCCACCACCGGCTGGGCAGGCATCAGGCTGGCGTGTTCCACCTTGCGCCAGGCCTCCACCCCGGCCACAAACTGCCGCCGGGCCGGGTCGCCGCGCGGGCCGGCCACCACCCGCACCCACAACGGGCGCTGGGTGCGCAGGTCGCGGCCGCGATACACGACCCCGGCTTCGTCCACGAACAGCAGGTCTTCCAATTGGAACTGCCCGGCGACGGTGGCGGCGGTGAGCCGCAGGTGGGCGGGGCCGGCCAGCGCGGCCAGCGCCTGCTGGCGGGTGCGCGCGATGGGCAGCCGGTCAACGCCCGCCTGTTCCAGGGCGCGCCGCACGGCCTCGGTGGGCGCCAGCACCGCCAGCGCCGCCGCGCCGTCCGACTGGCTGGCCGCGTCCAGCAGGCCAAGCACGCCTGGCGCATCTGCTGCCGCCAGCCGCGTGAGGTCCAGCAGCACGCGGCCGGCGGGGGCTTCGGCCAGGGCCGCCCGCAGGCGCTGTTCGGCTTCCGGAGCGGTGGCGCCGTTCAATTGGCCGGCGAGGGCCACCGTCCACAGGCTGTCCTGTCTATCTTCGGTGACGGTTAGCCCCGGCGGCTCGCCCAGGAACAACTCCAGCCCTTCGGTGCCCACCAGCACCAGGGTGTCGGGCTGCACCTGGTTCACCCGGGCATACTCGCGGGCGGCGGCGGCGATGGCGTACACCTGCTCGTCGGAGTGGGTGGGGTCGTGGTGGAAGGTGATCAGCCGTTTGGCCCGCGAGCGCTCGGCGATGTCCACGCCGATGATGGCCGAGGAGTGGCCCCAGTCGGCCTTGCTCAGGAACACGTCGCGCAGGGAGTATTGGGCGTCGAAGACCAGCGCGTCGGCGTCGGCGAAGAAATCGGTGTAGCGGCGCAGGTGGGCGTCGGTGAGGGCCTTGTACTCGCCGTCGCTGGCGAACACGAACCGGCTGTGGCCGTCGTCGAAGCGGTAGGCGTGGGCGGTGCCGGGGTGATAGAGCGACAGGTTGGATACCACGGTGCGGCCGAGGGTGACGGTTTCGCCCTCGCGCAGTTGGATGAATTCCTTTTCGGCCGGCATGGCGTTGGGCGGGATGGGGAAATAGACCGGGGCCAACTGCTGGTGCTCCAGCCAGGTCTGCGGGTTGTGGTTGACGGCGTAGAAGATGAGGCGGTTGCCGGGCACGTAGGCCGGCGCGAAGAAGGGGTAGCCCTGCAGGTGGTCCCAATGGGCGTGGGTGAGGAAGATGTGGGCGGTGCCCCGGCCGCGGCCAAACTCGCGCGCCATCAGGCTCAGGCCCAGGGCCCGCATCCCGGAGCCGCAGTCAATGATGAGGGTGTGGGTGCCGGTGTCCACCTCCACGCAGGTGGTGTTGCCGCCCACCACCGAGCGCACGTTCGGCGGCAGCCCGGCCAGGTAGGCGCGGATGGCGGCCGGGTCGGCCAGGTTTACCCCGGCCGCGCCGGCCAGGGCCTGGTACAGCCGGTCGTTGAGTTGCTCGGTGGAGAGCGGGGTGGGAATGGAGCCCCGCACCCCCCAAAACTTGATGCGCACTGCCGCCGTTTACCTTGAGAGCCGGGGGTAGGAGGCGCGAGTCTAGCATGGAGGGAGGAGGAGGGCAATCCGAATTTGGTAAGGGGGCAATAGACGATTGGTCCCCTTGTCGATCTTGGAACCGCCTGCTAGAGTTGTCGCCATAGGGAGTGACATAATATGAGCACCGGTGTTGTCATGGTTGGTGGCGGAGCGCTCTTCCATGTCAGCGTGACCCCTTGCCATCACGCGTCCGCGAAGATGCGCTGTTAAGGAGGACATGATGGATCGCGACCATTTCAGTGATCACCGTCCGATGCAGAAACGACTTGCTGTAGTTCTCGTCCTCGTCACTCTAGCAATAATAGCTGGTGTCGCCTTACGGTTAGCTTTTCGGGAAACCGTTGCTGAAGCCGTCAGCCAGGAACCTGAAGGCGGTGTGCAACTATCCGCTGTAGATACAACCGAGGCCGTTGCTGATGTGCCAACAGCGCCAACAGCCACGCCCGAAGCTCACGACCTGATCCAGATTGCCAATGGGATAAGCTTTCGCATCTCGGACTCGCAAATGGATGGGAGGCAGTTCCTGCTGAATGTCTGCTTTGACAAGCCGGATAGCAGCAATTGGTTGATCCGCGGCGCAACACTAGAGCTCAATGGCATTCGGGCGGATAGCTTCACGGCGACCGCCATTGAGTTTCGAGACCCGCCGATTGATGGACAGCAACGGGTCACAACTTTTGTTGACGGGGAGCCGGTGGAGCGTTGGGAGCCAACTGATAAGAACAATGGCAAAGGCATGCGTTGCGATCGTCTGTCATTTGATCTTGGCGAGGGCGCACCTCAGTCCTTGGCGGGCGCGAATTACAGCCTCACCTTCGAGGCGATCAGAATGTTTCCAGACGAAGGGACTGAGTGTGATTTTTATCTCAACACAGTGCAGGCTTCACTCGATGCCCGAAATACAGGCATTACACTGGCGTGTGTAACCCGTGAGTACGGGGCGGAAGCCACGATCGAAAGCAAGCCAGACAGTATGAGCCAAGAGGAGGCTGAGGCAATCGCATTCAGTGGTGACAGTTTCAAAATATTCGGCCCTTGGAGTTTCAACGCCAGCATCAAGTAGTTCTCAGCATACACAAATGAAGGCTACACACAAAATCTAGCGCAACTGAACTCAGTTGCGCTAGATTTTGTGTGCCTTGGCATAAGACCGGTTTAGGGCAATAGCAGAATGGGAACGGTCAGCGCCAGGCCGATGAGCGACCCGCGCAGGACGACGCCCAGCGCCTGCCGCCGGATCTGCCGGCGCTCGGCGCTGTCTTCGACGCGCTGCTCGCCGTCATCCAGATCGCGCGCACCGCGCGCGGCCAGCGATACTCAGGTCTTCTCCAGGGCCTGGCGCCAGTTGACGCCGGCCACGGCGAAGGGCAGATAGACCACCAGCCGCGGCCAGCCATCCACGCCCAACAGCAACAGGGCCGCCGCCAGCGCCGCGCCGAACAGGAACGCCAGCCAGCCGAAGCGCCAGCGCACCCGCCGGCCTTGCGGGCCGATGTTGTCCACGCAGTAGCGGCCGGGCGCGGGCGCTGCGCCCGGATCAGGCGGCGGTGGGATAAGCGTGGCGTGGAGGGTGGTCATTATGCCCCCGCGTGCGCCTTGGCCCCATTCCCGGCCACCGCTGCCGCGTCCGGCTCGCCTTCCTCGCGGCGGAATTGGCTCATGTACAGGTTGTAGTAGAAGCCCTGCCGCGCCAACAGTTCGGTGTGCGTGCCGCGCTCCACGATCTCGCCCTGGTCCAGCACCAGCACCTGGTCCGCGTTGCGGATGGTGCTCAGGCGGTGGGCGATGACGAAGCTCGTCCGCCCGGTGAGCAGTTCATCGAAGGCGCGCTGGATCAGGCGCTCGGTGCGGGTGTCCACGCTGGAGGTGGCCTCGTCCAAGATCAGGATGCGGGGGTTGGCCAGCGCCGCGCGGGCGATGGCGATGAGTTGCCGTTGCCCCTGGCTGAGGCCGCTGCCGCGCTCGCCCAGCACGGTCTGATAGCCCTCGGGCAGGCGCTCGATGAAGCTGTCGGCGTGGGCCAGCTTGGCGGCGGCGATGACTTCGTCGTCGGTGGCGCCGGGGCGGCCAAAGCGGATGTTCTCCATGACCGTGGTGCTGAACAGGAAGGTATCTTGCAGGACGATGCCGATCTGGCCGCGCAGACTGCGGGCCGTCACGTCGCGCACGTCGTGGCCGTCAATGCGCACCGCGCCGCCGGTGACGTCGTAAAAGCGCGGCAGGAGGTTGATGATGGTGGTCTTGCCCGCGCCGGTGGGGCCGACGATGGCGATGGTCTGGCCAGGCTCGGCGGTGAAGGTGACGTCCTTGAGCACGGGCACGCCCTTCTTGTAGGCGGCGGAGGCGCGGTCTAGCTCCACCCGCCCCTGGATGGGGGGCATGTCCTTGGCGCCGGGCTTGTCCTGCACGCCCGGCTCCTCGTCCAGCAGGCCAAAGATGCGCTCGCCGCCCGCGATGGCGCTCTGGATGTTGGTCCACAGCACGGCGATCTGCTGGATGGGCTGGTTGAAGCGCTGCACGTAGCCCAGGAAGGTGATGACCAGGCCCAGCGACACGGTGGTGCCCCACAGCGGCTCGTCGCGCAGCAGGTACAGTCCGCCCACGCCGGTGACGATGCCCAGGGCCACGTAGCCCAGGGCCTCCAGGGTGGGGGCCAGGGCGCTGGTGAAGCTGACGGCGCGGATGTTGGCGTCGCGGTTGGCGGCGTTGGTCACGCGGAACTGCTCGATGTTCTCATCGGCGCGGTTGAAGGCCTGCACCTCGCGCACGGCGGAGATGCCTTCCTGCAATTCGGCGTTGACGCTGCCCATCTCCACCCGCGTGCGGCGGAAGGCCTTGCGCGCCTGATCGGAGAACCACAGGGTGGCGACGGCCATGATGGGGACCACCGCCAGGCTCAGCAGCGCGAACGGCACGCTCTTGGTGAGCATGTTGTAGGCGATCCAGACCAGCAGCAGGAGGCCGCCCAGCACGTTGATGAGGGCGAAGCTGAGGGCCTGCTGGATGGTGTCGGAGTCGTTGGTGATGCGGCTCATCAGGTCGCCGGCTTCGTGCTCGGCGTAGTAGCCCAGCGAGAGCCGGTGCAGGTGCCGGAACACGTCCTGGCGCATGGCGCGCAGCACGTGCTGGCCGGCCCAGGTCATGCTGAAGAACATCATGCCGGTGAGCACGGAACTGCCCAGGTACAGGCCGATGATGACCAGGATCAGGCGGCCCAGGCCGTCCAGCCGCGCGGCGTCGTCCAGCAGGCTGGCGTCGGCGGAAGGCAGGGGGAAATCGTTCAATCCCACCAGGCGCTGCATGGTGTTCTGCGTGAAGCCCAGGGTGCCGGGCTCAGCCGCCAGCCAGCAGTTGGACTGGGAGGCGCTGGCCTCGCCGCCGCCCGCGCCGGGGAAGCCGCCAAAGCTGCTGGCGGCGGCCGGGGCCAGATAGCAGTCCACCACCTGGCCGATAAGGTCAGGCGTGGTCACCTGCATCCAGGTGGAGGTGATGACCAGCACGCCCACCAGGATCAGCATGTACCAGTAGGGGGCGAAGTATTGTCCAAAGCGGGCCAGGGTTTCGCCCAGGCGCTTGGGCTTGAGTTGGTCCTGGCTCATGAGACGGCGCATGCCGTCGGGTCCACCGAACATTGAATACTCTCCTTGATCCTCTTGGGGATGGCGGGGGATGGGCCTACGGCCCATCCCCCGCCATCCCCAAACCCCACGCTAGGCGGCGGCAGGCTCTTCTGACACAGCCGGCGCATCCTCCACCAACTGCGACCGGTAAATCTCGGCGTAGATGGGGCTGTCTTCCATTAATTCGGCGTGGGTGCCGCGCGCCACCACCCCCCCCTTGTCGAGCACCAGGATTTGGTCGGCCTGCATCACCGTGCTGATGCGCTGGGCGATGACGAAGCTGGTGCGGTTCTTCATCAGGCGGTCCAGGGCGTGCTGGATGTGGGCCTCGGTCGCCACGTCCACGCTGCTGGTCGAGTCGTCCAGGATGAGGATGCGCGGGTCCAGCAGCAGGGCGCGGGCGATGGCCAGGCGCTGTTTCTGTCCGCCGCTCAGGGTCACGCCGCGCTCGCCCACGGCGGTGTCGTAGCCGTTGGGGAAGCCGGTGATGAAGTCGTGGGCGGCGGCGGCCTGGGCCGCGGCCACGATCTCGTCCATGGTCGCGTCCGAGCGGCCAAAGGCGATGTTGTCGCGGATGGTGCCGGTGAACAGGGTCGTCTCCTGGAGCACGATGCCGATCTGGCCGCGCAGGCTGTCGAGGGTCACGTCGCGCAGGTCGTGGCCGTCAATCAGGATGCGGCCCTCGGTCGGGTCGTAGAAGCGCGGCAACAGGTTGATGATGGTGGTCTTGCCGGAGCCGGTGGCGCCCAGCAGGGCTACCGTCTGGCCGGGCTGCGCCTCGAAGGAGACCTTGTTGAGCACCGGCTCGCCGCTGTTGAAGTAGCGGAAGGTGACGTCCTCGAACCGCACCCGGCCGGTCACCGCGTCCAGGGTCTGCGCGCCGGGCTTGTCCACCACGTCGCTCTGGGCGTCCAGGATTTCGAAGATGCGGCCGGCCGAGGCCGAGGCCTGCCCAAGCTGGGTGATGATGAAGCCAAACTGCGCCACGGGCAGGAAGATGTAGATCAGGTACAGGCTGAACTCCTGCCACTCGCCCAGGGTGAGGGTGCCGGCGATGATCTGCTGGCCGCCGAAGTACAGGACCGCTGCCTGCCCCAGGTTGGCGATCAGGAAGATCACCGGGAACAGGAAGGTGAACACGCGCGCCACCGTGATCTGCTGCTGCATCACGGCCTCGTTGGCGGTCTGGAACTTGGCCTGCTCTTCCGGCTCGCGCGTAAAGGCCTTGATGACGCGGATGCCGGCCAGGTTCTCCTGCAGGATGGTGTTGAGGGCCGAGAGCTTGGCCTGCACCTTGGCGAACAGGGGCGCGCTGATGCCGCCGAAGATCATAAACAGCACCAGGGCGACGGGCAGGATGGGCAGGGCCACCAGCGCCAGGCGCGCGTTGGTGCTGAAGATGATGATGAGCGTGCCGGTGAGCAGCACCACCGCCCCCGCCAACTGCACCAACCCCTGGCCGATGAACAGCCGCACCTTCTCCACGTCGTCGGTGGCGCGGATCATCAACTGGCCGGTCTGGTTGCGGTCGTGGTAGGAGAACGACAGCCGTTGGATCTTGGCGAACAGGTCGTTGCGCATCTCGAACGACGCGCTCTGTGAGTTGCGCTCCGCCCAGAAGACTTGCAGGAAGGCGAACACCCCGCGCACCGCCGCGAAGACCACGATGGCGACGATGGCGGTGAGCAGGGCCGTGGGCGCGCCGTCCTGCCGGGCCGTCATCTCGGCGGCGAGTTGATCGGCGCTCCAATCCGCGGGGAGGCTGAGCGCCTCCAGCAGGCGGGGCAGGGCCTGGCCCAGGAACCCGGCCGGGATCTGCTCCAGCCCGGCCAGCACCTGCCTGGCGATCACGCCCTCGGTGACGGCGTCGATGACGTTGCGCACCATACGCGGCACGGCCAACTGCGCCAGGGTGGCAACGATCAGGAACAGGTAGGGCAGCACGGCCTGCCGCCGGAAGCGCAGCAGATAGCGGATGGCGCGGCGCAGGCCGTTGTTCTTGGGGCCGGCCCGCATTGCGGCGCGGCGTTCGCGCCAATTGGGTCTATTCACGATTGATGCTCCTTCGTACCAGTCATGTGTTCACTCAGCGCCCACAATCGCTCCGCCGCCGCCTCGTCGCGCGAGGCGCGGGAGGAGGGCACGGCGCGGCGCTCCACGAAATACTGCCCGCTGACACCCTCCACCTCCGGCGCGGCGGCCAGGTAGATGATGGTGTCGGCGCCTTGCTCGGCCGAGATGCCCAGCCAGCCCATGACGCCGTAGCCCAGCCGCCACCACGGCGCGCGGTTGTTGCGGCCCATGTTGGTGCGCACCACGCCGGGGTGCAGCACGGTGGCGGTGATGGGCTCGCCGGCCGCGGCCAGGCGGCGGGCCAGGGCATAAGTGAACAGCATATTCGCCAGCTTGGACTGCCCATAGGCCAGCGGGCCGAAATACCACCGGCGATACTGCACATCGTTCCAGCGGAGGCCGCGCACGCGCTGGTGGGCGCGCGAGGCCACGTTGACGACGCGGGCCTTGCGCTCAGGCGTACCACCAGCGCGCAGCGCGGGCAGCAGTTGGCGGGTCAGCAGGAAGTAGGCCAGGTGGTTGAGCGCCCAGGTGCGCTCGATGCCGTCGGGCGTCTCGCCGCGCTCGCCGAACACCGCCCCGGCGTTGTTCACCAGGATATGCAGGCGCGGCCAGCGCTGTGACACGTCCGCGGCCAGGGCGCGCACCTCGGCCTGGATGCTCAGGTCGGCCAGCAGGCCGTGCACCTGGGCGTGCCCGGCCGCGCGGCGGATTTCGGCCACCGCGGCCTCGGTCTTGGCTGGGCTGCGGCCTGCCACCAGCACGGTAGCGCCGCGCTCGGCCAGCACCCGGGCCGCCGCCCGGCCAATGCCATCGGTGGCGCCCGTCACCAGGGCCACCCGGTCCTGGAGGTCCAGCGCGCGTTCGCTCACTACGCGGACTCCTCCGGGGCCAATTCGTCCAACTCGTTCGCCGCGGCGATCATGGCCTGCATGGCGCCGATCACGGCCTGACGGCGAGCGGGCGGCAGGGTTTCGGCCAGGGCGTCGGCCCAACCCAGGCGGGCGCGGAAGCTGCCTTCGATCAAGTCCCGGCCCTTGGGCGTCAGCGAGAGTTCCTTCACGCGCCGGTCGTGCTCGGCTTCGGTGCGCTCCACCAGGCGCTGCTGCACCAGCTTGTCCACCAGTTGGCTGGCGGCGGCATTGGTGATGCCGAGTTGGGCGCCCACATCGCTGACGCCGCAATGGGGATCGTGAAAGAGCCGCATCATGGTGCTGTACTGCCCCATATTCAGGTCGTTGTCCTTGAGGAAGCGGTGCATCTCGCGCATCGAGCGGCGCATGAACACCTCGACCCACTGGCGCATAGTGGTGTGGAATAGTTCAGTCGTTGACATAGTTAAGCGGACCAATTAGTTAAGCGGGCGAAACTATATCAAAGAGGACCGATTTTGGCAAGGGTATGTATGGCGTAGCTTGCCGCCAGATTGTGGGGGAAATGTGAGGCCGGGATGGAGGAGTTAAGCGGGGCTGTTCCCAGCCGTCAGCAGCCGCACCGTGGCCACCCACACCAACGCCTGCACCAGCAGGGTGCCGCCCAGCAGCAGGTAGGCGGCGGCGCGATCGGTCTGCCGGCGGTGGAACCACACGCCGCCCAAGGTGTTGACCAGCCAGGTGAGGCCGGCGATGGCGGGCAGGATGAGCAGGCCAGTGGGCGGGCCGAAGCGGTCGGGCTGGCCCTGCCCATCGAAGTGCAGGGCGATCTCGGCTGGCAGTTGGCCGGCCACCGCCGCCAGGTAGCCCACCAGCAGCAGCACGCTCAGCCCGCCCGCGGCGATGAGGGCCAGCGCCAGCCGGTCGTGCAGCAGGCCCCAGCGCTGCACCGCCGGCAGCAGCGATTCCGGTTCGATCTCTTCGGCGTGGCCTTCCAGGCGGAAGGTTTTCAAGGTCTCGAGAAAGGCTTGCGGATCGGCGGGCGAGATGGCCAGCCACGATTCGGCGTGCCGCAGCAGCACCAGCCCCGGCTTGCCCGTGGCGGCCAGAAACTCCACCTGGCCCAGCCCTTCGACGGCGGCGGTGCCCACGGCGCTGCCCGGCCAAGCCAGTCCCTGCGGGCGCAGCGCGGGCGCGTCCACCTCCGCCCCGGCGCGCACCTCGTCCAGCAAGGGCATGGGCAGCACGATGCGGCGGTCGCCCCACTCCACCACGATGGCGTTGCGGCTGACCACGTAGCGCGAGCGCAGCAGGCCATACAGGCGATAGGCCAGCCAGGCGATGGCCGGCAGGCTGGCGACGAGCAGACCCAGGCTGAGCGTGCCGGGGAACGACAGGGGGTTGGCGCGCAGCACCGCCAACAGCCCAGCGTCCACGCCGAGCAGGACGATCAGCGCGCCCAACCCGATGAGGAGGCCGAGTCGGCGGGGGGGATGGAAAACCATGGGTGCAAGTAGAAGGCGGGTAAGAGTGTAAGGCGCCTTACACTCTTACCCGCCGACACACCTAATCCGCGGCGGCTTGTTCCTTGACGTACACCGGCATGTTCCAGTGGCGATACTTGGCGACGCGCCCCCGGACGACGTCGAAGTACAATTCGCGCAGGTCGCTCACCAGCGGGCCCATCTTGCCGGCGGCCACGGGCCGGTGGTCGATGTGGCACACCGCGGCGATCTGCACGCCGGTGCCGCACAGCCACAGCTCGTCGGCCAGGTACAGCTCGCTCCGGTCAATCGAGCGCTCCACCACCTCCATGCCCAACTCGTCGCGCACCAGGGTCATGATGGTGCGGCGGGTGATGCCCTCCAGCACGTTGTCGGTGACGGGCGGGGTGACGACGACGCCGTCGCGCAGCATGAACAGGTTCTCGGCCGAGCCTTCGGCCACGTGGCCGTTCTGGTTGAGGGCGATGGCCTCGTCGTAGCCGGCCACCTGGGCGTCGGTCTTCATAAAGGCGGAGTTGACGTAGGCGCCGGTGATCTTGCCGCGGGCGGGGATGGTGTTGTCGTCCACCCGCCGCCAGGAGGAGATGGTGACGTGGGCGCCCTCTTCGTTGTCCACGTAGCGGCCATAGGGCATGGAGAAGATAGTCACTTCGGCGCGCAGGTTATGGAGGCGCACGCCGATGGTCTCATCGGCCTTGTAGGCCAGCGGGCGGATGTAGCAGTCCTGGCGGAAGCCCTCCGCCCGCAGCAGGTCCAGGGTCACATTTACGAGTTCTTCTTCCGTCTGGCTCAGGTCCATGGCCAGCAGGCGGGTGGACTGGAGGAAACGGCGGAAATGATCGTAGGGACGAAAAACGAGGAGTTGGGCCTCCTCGTCGTTCCAATAGCCGCGAATGCCCCCGAAGCAGCCGGTGCCGTAGTTCAGGGCATGGGTGGCCACCCCGATCTTGGCGTCGGCGTAGGGGACGATTTTGCCTTGGAAATAAGCGAAATTGGGCAAGGTGGACATCTGCGATTCAGACTCCTTGCCAAGGGGGGCAATTGTCGACTGAACCGGTCCCCTTAGCGGATCAATTATACCGGGTGCGCGGGGAGTCGCAAGATGGCCTGCCCGGTGCATAATTCAGTCCACCGCCGGCATGACCGTGGACCCAATGCGAGATCAATCGCGTTTGAGTGTAAAATAGCGGCTGTAATACGGTTTCCCTATCGATACCGAAAGGCAAGCCAGTGATGGAAGTCGTGACGGTTTCACCCAAGTTTCAAGTCGTCATTCCGTTGAGTGTGCGGCGCTCCCTGGGGCTCAAACCCGGACAAAAAGTCCAAGTCCTCCTCTACGAGAATCGGATCGAACTCATTCCGATCCTGCCCGCCAAAAAAGCCCGCGGATTTCTCAAAGGGATTGACACCACCCTCAAGCGCGAAACCGACCGCGTATGAACGTCGTGGACTCATCGGGTTGGCTCGAATACTTCGCGGATGAGCCGAACGCGGACTTCTTCGCGCCCGCCATCGAAAAGACAACAGAACTCATCGTTCCAGCCGTCAGCGTATATGAGGTGTTCAAGCGGGTTTATCAGCAACGCGGGGAAAGCGACGCGCTCAAAGCGGTGGCCCAAATGCTCCAGGGGCAAGCGGTCGCGCTCGATCCGCCGCTGGCGCTGCGGGCGGCGAAAACGTCCATCGAGTTAGGTTTGCCCATGGCCGACAGCATTATTCTGGCAACGGCCGTGGCGTTTGACGCCACGCTCTGGACACAGGACGAGCATTTCAGGACCATTGCAGGCGTGCGGTATGTCGAAAAGCAGAAAGCACGGTGACGGCGCCAGCCGCCGAACACGCGCCGGCAGGCGATTGGCTCTGCTGGCACTGCGCAAACAGCCCCTTTTAGGGCACCCACGCCACCGGCGCATCCGCCGCGCCGTCGCTGGTCAGGCGCGTCTGGCTGGTGCCGGCCATCAGCATCACGTAGACCTCGGGGTTGCCGTCGCGCTCGGAGACGAACGCCAGCCGCGCGCCGTCCGGCGACCAAACTGGCTGGGCGTCGCGGGCCGGCGAGTTGGTGAGCCGGCTCTGCACTGTGCCGTCGGGGGTGCTGAGGTAGATCTCCGGGTTGCCGTCGCGCTCGGAGACGAAGGCCAGCAGGGTGCTGTTGGGCGCCCACACCGGCGCGGTGTCGGCGGCGAGGTTGCTGGTGAGGGGCGTCTGGCCGGCGCCGTCGGGCGCCATGCGGTAGAGCTCGGCCGCGGCGTCGGCGCCGCGCACAAAGGCGATGAGGGTGCCGTTGGGCGCCCAGGCCGGCGAGCCGTCGGGGGCGGCGTCGTCGGTCAGGCGCGTTGGGCTGCCGCCGTCGGAATTCATCACGTAGATTTCGGGATTGCCGTCGCGCTCGGAGACGAATACGATCTGTGCCCCGTTAGGCGACCAGGCCGGGTCGCGGTCGGCGGCGGCGTTGTCGGTCAGCCGCGTCTGGCCGGAGCCGTCGGCGTTCATCACGTAGATCTCGGCGTTGCCGTCGCGCTCGGAGACGAACACGATCCGCGCCCCGTTGGGCGACCAGGCCGGGTCGCGGTCCGGCGCGCCGGTGTTGGTCAGCCGCAGCGGGCTGCCACCGTCGAGCAGCATCGAGTAGATCTCCAGGTTGCCGTCGCGCGTTGATTGGAACACGAGCCGGCCGGCGGCGGCCGACCAGGCGGCGTTGGTGTTCTCCGTGACCACGGGCGCGGTGGCGCTCAGCAGGGTCTGGCTCGACCCGTCGGCATACATGCGATAGAGATTAGGCAGCCCGGCCCGGCCCGACTCGAACAGCACAAAGCCGCCTGGCGGTGTGGCCGTCGGTCCTGGCGTCAGGCTGGGCGGCGGGGCGGTGTCGGTGCTGGTGGGCGTGAAAGTGGAGGGCGGCAGGGGCGACGGGGGCGTGGTGGCGCTGGGCGGAGGCGGGGTCGTCGTCTCGGTGGGGGTGGGC
>CAZCEC010000007.1:0-137995 GCA_964497615.1 uncultured Anaerolineales bacterium
TTATACCCCTTGCCCCCCGAGTCCCTTCCTTCCCCTGAGTCCCCCTCCCTCCCCACTCGCGAGTACAATCACCCTTATGGACCTCCACCCCGTCACCCTCACCGGCCGCATCGTGCGGCTGGAGCCCCTTAGCCTTGCCCACGTCCCCGACCTGACCCTGGCCGGCCGGGACGACGACATCTGGCGCTTCATGCCCTACGCCAACATTGTTGACGAAGCCGGCATGCGCGCCTGGGTGCAGGATATGCTCGCCCGCCAGGCCGCCGGCCACGACCTGCCCTTCGCCGTTTATCACCTGGCCGCCGGCCGCGCCATCGGCGCCACCCGCTACATGGACATTCAGCACCCGCACCGCGGGCTGGAGATTGGCGGCACCTGGTATGCGCGCGAATACCAGCGCACCGCGGCCAACACCGAGAGCAAGCTCCTGCTGCTCGCCTATGCCTTCGAGACCCTGGACTGCCTCCGTGTCCAGCTCAAGACCGACCTGCGCAACGAGCGCAGCCAGCGCGCCATCGAGCGGCTGGGCGCCGTGCGCGAGGGCGTGCTGCGCGATCACATGATCATGCCCGACGGCCACATCCGCTCCTCGGTCTATTACTCCATCCTGGCGCGTGAGTGGCTGGGCGTGAAGGCGCGGCTGGAAGAGCGGTTAGGATCGTGAGCAAGTGTGCAGGTGTGTAAGTCGCACTTACATACCTGCACACTTACTCATGTCTGCCCCCGATGCCGCCCATTGATCCGAGCACCCTCCGCGCCCGCACCGACCGCCTCGTCACGCAGTTCCCCGAGCCGGAGGCCGCCGCGGCGAGCGTGCGCCGCCTGCTGGACGATTACGCCGACCGCGCTCACACCCTCAGCCCGCGCATGGTCGCCAGCGCGGGCGGCTTTGCCTACAAGACTGCTCCGCCCGTCGTCCGCGCCATCGCCGTCGCCCTGCGCGCCCCCGCCCTGGCCGACCCCCTCACCGCCCTGCGCCTGGCCGACGCGCTGTGGGCGGGCGGCTCGCGCGAGGAGCGCCGCCTGGCCGCCGAAGTGCTGGGCTATGTCGCCTCCTACGCCGTCACCGATGCGCTGGAGTTGGTGGAGCGCTGGGCCTTGAGCCTCGAAAGCGGCGAGACCGCCGATGCCCTGGCCGACCTGGGCCTGGGCCCGCTCTTCCGCACCAACCCTACCCGCTTCCTCGATCTCGCCCGCCACTGGGTCGCCAGCCCGGCGCGCTGGGTGCGCCGCCTGGCGCTGGCCAGCGTCCTGCCCCTGCTCAAGGATCGCCAGTGGGACAACGTCCCCGAGGCGCTGGCGGTGGTGCGCCCCGCCATGCACGACACCGATGCCGAGGTGCGCCGCGCCGCCGCCGCCGTGCTGACCGCCCTCGGCCCGCGCAGCCCGCGCGAGGTGGCCCGCTTTCTGCGCGAGCACGCCGCCCGCGCCCCGGCTGGCGCGCACTGGATTATTCGGAATTCATTGAGTGGCCTGGAGGCCGAGGATCAGGCGGAGATTATCAGGCTGCTGCGATCTTAGGGTGCTGGTGGGCGGCGAAAAACCTGTGACAGTGTTTACCTTTCATTTCACAGAGACCAGGCTGGGCACGACGGTCAGCGCGCTCTGGCGGCCACCGACGGGGCAGACAGTCCCTGGCCTTAATCACGCCGAGTGCATGACGAAGATGACGCTCGGCGCGCCGATCCTGTCACCGGCCCGGATGCAGTTCCGCCATCTGACCATGTTCGCGGCGTGGGAGAGTCAGGGTGCGATCGACGACTTTCTTGCTGGTACGCCGCTTGGGCGCGCGTTCGCTGCCGGTTGGCATGTCCGGATGGAGTTTCTGCGCCGCTGGGGCCGCGTCAGCGAGTTCGGCAACCTTCCCGGCAGCGTTGGCGAGCAGGACCCCGCGGCCCCGGTGGTCGCGGTGACGCTGGCGCGGATGCGGCTACCCCAAGTGCCGCGCTTCATTTGGTGGGGCCGGCCGGTGGAGGAATTGGTTCGCGACGACCCGGCGAAAACCGTGGCGATCGCGGCCATCCGGCTGCCGCGCACGGTTTCCACCTTCTCAGTGTGGAATTCCCAGCGGGAAATGGTCGACATGGTCCGTGGTCACAGCCCGGTGCCGCGGCCTGAGCGTCACGCGGCGGCCATGGCCGAGCGCCAGCGCAAGGACTTTCACTTTGAGTTCACGACGCTTCGATTCAGACCGATGGCAGAGTATGGAAGTTGGGAAGGGCGCACCAATATCATTCCACGCCTCACGGTCGCCCGTCGCCCCGCTGGGTGACGCGCCTGTCCCGCGAAGCCCGCAACCCTCCCCCCGCCTCGCCTCGTATTCTCCATAGGGGCGCTCGCCGCCCAACGCAACCATTCGGGGCCTGTTGCTCCACAATTGAAAGGACCCTCCCGTGACTACTCGCACCGAAGGCGTCATCGCCATCCTCGCCGCCCTGCTCGTCCTCTTCAGCGCCTTGTGGGACCCGCGCATCTCCGTGGTTGTCTCCGTCGTCGCGCTGGCCGCGCTGGGCCTCTACCAGTTCACCCGCCGCGCCCCGCGCGCCTGAGCCCGCCGCGCCGCCGGCCGCGATGGTCTCCCCCACCTACACCGTCGAACCCCTGCCCGCCTTCCGGCAGCTCATCATTGATGGGCTGGAAGCGGGCAGCCGCATGCACGCCATGCATGCCCTCATCGAGGTGGATGTCAGTGAGCCGCGCAGGCTCTTGCGGGAACACAAGGAGCGCACCGGCGAGTCGCTCTCCTTCACCGGCTTCATCATCCACTGCTGCGCGCGGGCGGTGGCCGAGCACAAGCGCGTCCACGCCTACCGCGACTGGCGCAACCGGCTCATCCTCTTCGATGATGTGGACGTCTCCGTGCCCGTCGAGCGCCAGGCCGGCAGTCAGTATGACGCCCAGCAGATCATCCTCCGCGCTGCCCAAAGCAAATCCGTGGCGGCCATCCACCAGGAACTGCGCCAGGCGCAGTCCAGCGCCCCCAGCGCCGATCCCTCCGGCTTCAACCTCCGCCCCTACGTCCTCATCCCCGGCTGCCTGCGTCGCTTCTTCTTTCGCCTCGTGCGCCGTTTCCCGCACATCGTCAAGCGGTATGGCGGCACCGTCATGGTCTCCTCGGTGGGCATGTTCGGCCGCGGCGCCGGCTGGGGCCTGGCTTTGCCCGGTCATGCCCTCACCGTCACCATCGGCGGCCTCGTGCCCCGGCCGGCCCTGGTCGACGGGCGGCTGGAGAACCGCGAGCACCTCTGCCTGACCCTCACCTTCGACCATGACACTGTGGACGGCGCGCCCGCCGCCCGGTTTGTCCAGCGGTTCAAGACCCTGGTGGAGAGCGGCAGTATGCTATAATTCCCCCACTTTCCGACTCGACCCGCGCGCCGGCCTGCTGGGCTAGCCGCAGGGTGACCCGCCTAAAGGAGGGCGGCCGTCATGACGATGAACAAAGAAGAAAAGACCAAGGTAATCGACGACTACAAGACCCACGCCAGCGACACCGGGTCGCCCGAAGTCCAGGTGGCCCTGCTCACTAACCGCATCAGCCAGCTCACCGAGCACCTCAAGGCCAACAAGGGCGACGAATCCTCCCGGCGCGGCTTGCTCAAGATGGTCGGCCAGCGCCGCCGCCTGCTGCGCTACCTCAGCGGCAAGAGCCCGCAGCGCTACGAAGCCCTGACCGACCGGCTGGGCCTGCGGCGCAAGTAACGCCCGCCCCCACGAGTAGATGGAGCGCAACCGGCCCATCTACTCGTTTTCTTTCGCGCTCCGGTTGTCGTCATCCGTTTCCCGGCCGCCCCAGGTTGGGTATTGGAGCGTGTCGCGCAGGCCCGCGTTGATCGCCTCGCCCGCTTGCGCGCCAATTTCCAGTCCCTAACCTCCAGGCCGCCGGCTTAGCGGCGCGCGTCTATCAACGTGCGCCCGGCATGGAGGTACCCAATGCCCGAAGCGCGTAAGTTCAGCACCACCCTCGGCGAGCACACCGTCACCATCGAGACCGGCAAGCTGGCCGGCCTGGCCGGCGCCATCCTCACCTCGCGCCTCATCGACCGGCCCATGCGCCCGCTTTTCCCCAAGGACCTGCACAACGACGTCCAGATCATCGTCACCGCCCTGTCGGTGGACCAGGTTCAGCAGCCGGACGTGCTCGCCATCGTGGCCGCCTCGGCCGCCCTCACCATCGCCGACATCCCCTTCGGCACCCCCGGCCACGACGGCCCGGTGGGCGCCGTGCGCGTCGGCCTGATTGACGGCCAGTTCGTCGCCAACCCCACCTACCCGCAGATGGCCGACTCGACCCTTGACCTGCGGCTGGCGGGCACCCGCGACGCCATCGTCATGGTGGAGTGCGCTGCCGACGAAATCCCCGAGGACGTGATGGTCCAGGCGCTGGAGTTCGGCCACAAGGCCATTCAGCCCCTGATCGATCTCCAGGAGCAGATGGCCCGCGAAGTGGGCAAGCCCACCCGCGAGTACCAGCGTTTCATCCTCGACGAGACCCTCATCAAGGACATCGAGGCCCGCGTCGGCACCCGGATGGTCGAGGCCATGAGCGTGTCCGGCAAGCAGGAGCGCAGCCTGGCCCTGGAGACCCTGACCACCGACATCCGCGCCGCCTACCAGGACAGCCAGAACGTGCTGCCCGCCGATGTGAAGGCCATCCTGCACGACATCGAGAAAGACGTCGTCCGCTCGCGCATCATCCGCGACGGCGTGCGGCCCGATGGCCGCGGCCTCAAGGAAATCCGGCCCCTGGCGGCCGAGGTCGGCCTCAGCCCGCGCGCCCACGGCTCCGGCCTGTTCACCCGCGGCGAAACCCAAGTGCTGACCCTGGCCACGCTCGGCACCCCGCGCGAGGCCCAGGAACTGGATACGCTCTCGCCGGAAGACGAGAAGCGCTACATGCACCACTACAACTTCCCGCCCTTCTCGGTCGGCGAGACGCGCCCCCTGCGCGGCTCCTCCCGGCGTGAGATTGGCCACGGCGCGCTGGCCGAGCGCGCCCTCATCCCGGTGCTGCCCACCGAAGACGAGTTCCCCTACACCCTGCGCCTCGTCTCGGAGGTGCTCTCTTCCAACGGCTCCACCTCCATGGGCTCCGTCTGCGGCTCCACCCTGGCGCTGATGGATGCGGGCGTGCCCATCAAGGCCCCCGTGGCTGGCATCGCCATGGGCCTGGTCAAGGATGAGAGCGGCTATGCCATCCTCACCGACATCCAGGGCCTGGAAGACCACCTGGGCGATATGGACTTCAAGGTGGCCGGCACCGCCGTCGGCATCACCGCCCTGCAAATGGATATCAAGATCAAGGGCCTGACCACCCAACTGCTCTCGCAGGCGCTGGAGCAGGCGCGCGAGGCGCGCGGCCAGATTCTCGACCTCATTGCGAGCGTCATCGCCGCCCCGCGCCCCGAGCTGTCGCCCTATGCCCCGCGCCTGACCATCATCAAGATCGACCCGGGCAAGATCGGCGCCATCATCGGCCCCGGCGGCAAGGTCATCCGCAAGATTCAGGAAGACACCGGCGTGAAGATCGACGTGCAGGACGACGGCACGGTCTTCATCGCCGCCACCGAAGGCCCGGCCGCCCAGCGCGCCAAGGAGATGATCGAAGGCCTGACCGAGACGGCCCGCGTCGGCCAGATCTACACCGGCAAGGTCGTCCGCACCACCGACTTCGGCGCCTTCGTGGAAATCCTGCCCGGCACTGACGGCATGGTCCACATCTCCCAGCTTGCCTCCGAGCGCGTCAACTCGGTGGAGGACGTGGCCCGCGTCGGCGACGAGTTGACCGTCATGGTCACCAATGTGGACGAGGGCGGCAAGATCCGCCTCAGCCGCCAGGCCGTGCTGGAAGGTTGGACCGCCGAGGAAGCCCTGGAGCGCGACCGCAAGCCCTCCGGCGGCGGGCGGCCCGGCGGCGGCGGCCGCTATGGCGACCGCGACCGGGGCCGCGACGGTGGCCGTGGCGGCGACCGCGGCGGCGACCGCGACCGGGGCCGCGGCCCGCGCCGCTAACCCGCGCCGCAGTTGCCGAGAAATCTACCCGTTCAGGCCGGCCGCCCACCCAGGCGGCCGGCCTTTTTCTTTCACTTTAGGAAAATCAACCAAAATCGCGTAAAATCCCTTCATCCCGTGACGGTTCTCAGTGCCGCCTGCGCCCCCACCTATGACCCAATCCCCCGCTCCGCCCGAACCGCCCCGCCTCCCGCCTGTGCCGGCCGCCTCCCAGGAGCTTCAGGTGGCGCCCCGGCCCTCCCCGCGGTGGGGGGTGATGACCAAGTTCCTCATCTCGATGGTGCTGGTGGTGCTGCTCGGCGCGGTGCTGGTCCGCTTCCAGCAGATGATCGCGCCCCTGGTGCTGTCGGTCATCCTGGCCTATCTGCTCCGGCCGGTGGTCGCCACCATCTCCCAGCGCACGCGCCTGTCCTGGCGCGCCTCGGCCGCCCTGATCTATATCCTGGTGCTGATCCTCATCGTCACCCTGCTCACCGTGGCTGGCATCGCCCTGGCCAACCAGGTGCAGGCCCTGTATGAGACCGTCCAGGCCATCGCCGCCGACCCGGTGGGCCGGCTGGAGGCCATCCTCAGCGAGCCCATCACCATCGGCCCGTTCACCTTCGACCCCTCACAGCCCTTCACCATTGGCCCCTTTGGGCCGTTCCTGCTCATCGACCTGCGCTCCGGCGATTGGCAGCCCATCCTCCAGCAGGTGTTCGACGCCATCCAGCCAGCCCTCAGCCGCACCGGCACGCTGGTCAGCAACCTGGCCACCGGCACCGCCTCCACCCTGGGCTGGGTGCTGTTTATCCTGGTCATTTCATACTACCTGCTCAACGACCTGGGCAACATCGGCCTGTCTATCGACCGCATCGTGCCGGACGAATACGAGTACGACATCAAGCGCCTGCTGGCCGAGCTTGGCCCCATCTGGAATGCTTTCCTGCGCGGGCAGATCACCCTGGGCATTGTGATGGGCTTGGTGGTGGGCATCACCATGTGGGTCCTGGGCGTGCGCTACGCGGTGGTGCTGGGCCTGCTGGCGGGCGTGCTGGAGTTCGTGCCCATCGTCGGCCCGCTCATCGCGGGCGGCGCGGCCGTCATCATCGCGCTCTTCCAGACCTCCAACTGGCTGGGCCTCAACCCCCTCACCTTCGCCATCGTGGTGCTCATCGCCTCTATCCTGCTCCAGCAGATCGAGAACAACTTCCTGGTGCCCCGCATCCTGGGCGGCAGCCTAAACCTGCACCCCATCGTCATCCTGGTGGGCGCCCTCATCGCCGCCAACCTGGCCGGCATCATCGGCCTGCTGCTCTCCGCGCCGATCATGGCCACCCTGCGCCTCGTCGGCCAGTACGTCTACCGCAAGATGTTCGATCTCGACCCCTGGCCCGACCCGCCCGCGCGTCCCCGCCCCCCCACCGAAGTCCGTTGGTGGCGCTGGCTGCGGCTGCGCGCCTCCGGCGTCTGGACCCGGATGCGCCCGCGGCGGGGGGCCTGAGCCGGTGTCCAGTCCTGGGCCACTTGGCCCGCCGCGTGGCTGGCGGCGGCGCTTGCGCAACGCCGCCATCAACCTGCGCCGCCTGCTGCGGCCTCGCCCCGCGCCGCCCAAGCCGGCCGCGCCCCGGCCGCCCGGCCCGCCGCGGGTGGATTTCTCGTACACGATCTATTGGACCAAGCAGGTGCGGGCCTGGGAGGCCGAACGCCGCGCCGTCGTGCGCGCCGCGCTGGAGCGCGCCCTCGCCCAGGCGGACTTTGAAGCCAACGCCTACGCGCGCCGCTACGCTGTGCCCGGCCTGGATGAGCAGGCCCACGCCGGCGCGAGCCTGCTGGCCCTGCGCAAGGTGCTGGCGGCATTCATGACTACCGATTCACCCACTCACGAAAGCTGAGGACACGCATGGCCTCTGAACCCAACATCCCCACCACCATCCTGGCCGAAACCCAGAACTACATGGTCTGGACCGCCGACGAACCCGACGGCGAGATGACCTACAACGTCGAGCTGGGCAGCGTGACGGTGCATTTCTTTAAGGAAGAGTGGGATGAGTTCCTGCGCCTGATGAAGGCGCTGCCCGCCGCCAAGGGCGGCGGCAAGGGCAAGGGCTAGGCGCCCGCCGCCCTGGCGCGCCTGTTTGCCCGGCCTGCATGTTCGCGTGGCAAACATGTTTGCCCGGCACTTGCCGCCCAGCGCCGGCCTGCCCCGCGTGCTGGCGCTCGATCCCGCCGCTGCCGGCGAGTTGGCCGGTCTCGCTCTGGTCACCGCCGCCAGTGACGCAGAGCCGGGGCCGGCTGTAGGAGCGCGCCTGCCCTGGTCACGGGGTTTCACGCGCGACGACGCCTTCGACGCCGTGGTTGGCGCAGCCCCGCCTGAGGCCGTTGCCTCGCTCGCCCAACGCCTGCGCCCTGGCGGCCGCCTGATCCTCGCCGCCGCCGCCCCGCCTGAAGCCCTGCTGGCCGCCCTCACCGCCGCCGGCCTCATCCATTGCCTGGTGGAGACCGCTGGCCCGCTCACCCTGTACCGCGGCGAGCGCCCGCCCCTGGGCGCGCCGCTGGAGCGCCACGCCCGCCTGGCCGCCGAGGCCGCGCCCGCTGCTTTGACTCTCACTCAGCCGGAAGACCTCGCGCCTCGTTTCATCTTCGTTCTCATCACTCAAACGCCTAACAAGCCGGCCTGGAGACTATCGCCCGCCGACCGAATCGAATGGCGCGCGGCGACGGTGCTTCACCCGGAAGCAAACGAAGCGGCGCTGCTGGCCTTCAGCGGATTGGTGAAAGCCGTGGCCTTCATGCAGTCCGCCGTGCTGGCCGGAACGATCAGGGATGTCAACAAAGTGGGGAAGTTCCCGGCCGAGGCGGCGCGAGCCTGGGGATTGCCCGTGCTGCTCAACCCGGCGTTCGAAGCGGTGCGGGAGCTATCGGCCGGCCCGCCCCTGCCGGTAGACCCCGGCGCCGCCATCACTGGCGAGGAATGATCTACGGAATCGACTCCGCCATCCGCACCAGATCGTTGCCCGCCAGCGCGTCGCCGTCCGCCGTCAGGCGGTAATCCAACCCCATCCGCCCCCAACTGAGGCTCAAGCGGCTCGGCCCCAGCCCTTGCGTCTCGATCAGCGTAGCCGGGTTGCCGTTGACGCTCACGCTCTCGCCCGCGCCCGCCGCCCCCAGCCCCGGCCCGGCCGCGTTGGCGCTCACCTGCAACTGCACCTGCGCGCCGGCCGTGTCTTCCCAGGTGACGATCACGCTGGCGTAGTCACCGGCCTGCACTTCTTCCGGCGCCACCACCTCCACCATCTCCAGCGCCGCGAAGCCCTCCGGCACCCAGCCCGGCAGGTGCAGCGCAAACGGCAGCACCGCCTCGGCCGCCGCCCGGTCCATCTCCACCGGCGCTACCGCCGCCTCCGTCGCCCCGTGCAGGAGGATCGCCTCTGGGTCGATGTCCACGTCGTCCAGCACCACCCAGTCGCCGCCCGTGTCCGTCGCCGCGGCCTGCCC
Organism: uncultured Anaerolineales bacterium; assembly: GCA_964497615.1. Classification (GTDB taxonomy): domain Bacteria; phylum Chloroflexota; class Anaerolineae; order Anaerolineales; family UBA6663; genus CAZCEC01. The sequence goes on from CAZCEC010000007.1 coordinate 9,490, forward strand.
CCCGCAGCCCGCCAGCAGCAGCATCGCCGCGCTCACCCATACCATGCTTGCAGTGGCCGTGCGCCACCGCATCCATTCACCTCTCGGATTACTGTTGCTCATGTCCGCCATTATATCGCGCCCACCGCCTCCCCTCGCCCGCTCTGTCCTGCAACGCCCAATCCGTGTCATCCGCTTCCAAATCCGTGGCATCCTATAATGCACTTCAATGGACCTCCCCGACTTCCACGCCCTCCTCACCCCCGCCGGCCAGTTGGCCCTCGCCGCCGCGCAGGCCCTCGCCCCGCGCGAGGACGATTTCCTGACCCACCTCCAGCGCCTGCAAAAGATGATCCCCGCGCCCCTGGCCAAGGCCGCGCTGGAAACCGCCATCCTGCGCGTTCGCGCCGCCCCCAAATTCACCCGCGCCGCCGCTATGTACTTCACGCGCGAGGCATTGGAGCAGGCCTCCGGCGAGGCCATCGCGCGCTACCGCGCCGCGCGGTTTGCCGGGCTGGGCGCGGTCGCCGACCTGGGCTGCGGCATCGGCGGCGACACCCTGGCCCTGGCCGAGAATTGCTATGTGACGGGCGTGGACAACGACCCCCTCCGGCTGGCAATGGCGGCGGAGAACCTGGCCGCCTATGACCGGCGCGACCGGGCGCAGTGGGTGGAGGCCGACCTGGGCGACTACGCTCTGGAAGAGGTGCAGGGCTTTTTCTTCGACCCGGCCCGGCGCGTGGGCGGGCGGCGGCGCTTCTCGGTGCGCGACTATGCGCCCCCGCTCGACACCGTGCGGCGCTGGCTGTCCCAGGTCCCGGCCGGCGGCGTTAAGATTTCCCCCGGCGTGGACCTGGACGAATTGGCCGCCTACGACTGCGAGATCGAGTTCATCTCCGACCGGGGCGACTTGAAGGAGTGCGCCTTGTGGTTTGGTCCCCTGCTCACCGCCCGCCGCCGCGCCACCCGGTTGGAGGGCGATGCCGTCCACACCTTGCTGCCCAACCCCGTCGCCGAGTCCGCGCCCCCGCCCGCCGGCCCGCCCCTGGCCGTTCTCTACGAGCCGGACCCCGCCATCTTGCGCGCCGGCCTCGTCACCACCCTGGCCGCACAGCTTGATGCCCGCCAACTCGACCCCGACATCGCCTACCTCACCGCCGCCGAAGCCCGCCCCACGCCTTGGGCGCGCGCCTTCGCCATCGAAGCCGCCCTGCCGTTCCAACTCAAGCGCCTGCGGGAGAAATTGCGGGCGCTCAACGTGGGGCGGGTGACGGTCAAGAAGCGCGGCTCTCCCCTGGCGCCAGAGGCCCTCATCCAGCAGCTCAAGCTCACCGGCCCCGAGGAGCGCATCGTCTTCCTCACGCACGTCCTGGGCGAACCATGGGCGCTGATTGGCCAGCCTGTGCACTGATAGACCCTCGCGCCAGAGCTATAGGTGGATTCGTGAAACGAGTTGTACGCTACGGGATGGTGCTCATGGGGCTGGTGGCAATCACATTGATCACGTTGTTCGTGCTTGAAACACGCTTCCCACGGCTTCCAACCTCACAATGGTGGGCTGATTGCCGAGCCGCCGGGCCCTGGCGGCTTTAAGGTGCGCCGTCAATCACCCCCGGCGTCACACCCGTCGGCTGGCGCTCGGCGGGGACCTCGCCCGGTAAAAGCGGCTCCGGGATCAGCAGCACCTGCCCGTCGTGGATGATGTCGGCGGCGGCCAGCCCGTTGAAGTGCTGGATGACGCTCAGCTTGCGTCCGTCGCCATAGTAGGCCTTGGCCAACTGCCATAAAGTGTCCGTCCGCTGCACCCGGTGCGCGACGGTCCGCTTGCCCCAGCCGCCCAGCGCCTCCCGGTGCGCGTGCCAGTTGCCGGGCTGGCTCAGGTTGGGCAGGGGGCGGCCGTCCCAGGCGGCCTTGGCCCGCGCGCGGCGCAGGGTTTCGGCGGGCGCGTGGGTGCGCTGGGCGTCCGGCAGCGGCCGCACCGAGATCAGCACGGCGTAGTCCGGGTTGCAGCGCCCCTCGGCGTCGCAGTCTTGGTGGCATTCGCCCCAGGCCCTTAGCCACACCGCGTTGGGCCAGCGCTTGTACGCGCCCTCGTCGCGGCGGCTGCCCGTCCACAGCGGGTCGTGCACCACCACCGCCTCGTCGTCGTAGCCCACCACCAGCACAAAGTGCGGTCCGCGGAACGAGCTTTGGGTGGATACCCCCGGCTCCACCTCGGAGAACGCGCCGTAATGCACCAGCGCAATCACCGGCTGCGCCCGGTCCAGCGCGGCGTGGAGCTGGGACAGGTCCCAGCCCCTGCGGAACTCCAGCGGCGTGCCATAGCTCTCGCCCGCCCGCATCAACTGCGCCATCGAGACGTACCCATCGGAGGCCGCGCCCGTGCGGTGAAAGACGACATCGGTCGTGGCCGCGATGCCCAGCGCGTTGACCAGCATCGCCAGGCAGGTGGGCCCGCAGTCGTTGCGCGACGCCGCCGCGTCCGCGTCGTATTGCGATTTGTAGTCTACCTGCAGCAGCACCGCCATGCGGGCATTATAGTGGCCAGCCAGCCGAAGCCCTCACGCGACATCTGCGCCGGCCAACAGCCGACGAAGGTCGGCTTCGTGCCTTCGTTGCCGCGGTTTGAACCGCCGGCACTCACCCGGTTGCGTGTTGCCTGTTCCATTGGTATCATCACGGCATTCCCCCCTCGCGGAGCGTGCCATGTTCGAGTCAATTCGGCGCGGGTTTGGTTTCTTGAGGCAGGCCATCACCCTGGCCGGCAAGGACCGTGACCTGCTCAAGCCTTCCTTCATCAGCCTGGTCGTCAGCACGGTGGTGGGCGTCATCGGCGCGGTGCCGCTCATCCTCGTGGCCGTGATCGGCAGCGGCAGCGACTTCACCCAATACATCCTGTACGGGCTGGGCGCGCTGCTGATCTTCGCCCAATACGCCGTGGCCTATGTCTTCTCCGGCATGACGGCCTACCTGATCTACGGCCTGCTGGCCGAAGGCGACGGCCGCATGGACAAGGCCTGGGCCATCGTCCGCCGTGATGCGCTCGATATCGTCAGCCTGGCCGCTGCCTCTACCGTCGTCAAGTTGGTGGAGAACGCCCTGCGCGGCCGGCGCGGGCGCGGCAATGTGGCCGGCGGCGTGCTGGCCAGCATCCTGGATACGGTCTGGACCACCGCCACCTACTTTGTCCTCCCGGCCATGGTCATCGAGGACCTGAACCTGCCCCAGGCCCTCAAGCGCGCCACCTACATCGTTAAGAACAACCTGCTGCTGGTGGCTGTCACCGAGATCGGCGTGAGCGCCGTCGTCGGCGTCGTGGGCTTCCTGCTGGTGCTGGCGGCGGTGGCCGTGGGCGTCGGCATCTTTGTGGTCCTGGTCAATGTGAGCCTGATCCTGGCCCTGGCCGTGGCGGTGCCGGCGGCCGGGCTGCTCATCGCCCTCATCACCGCCTTCACTTCCTACGTCACCACCGCCTATCACACCTGCCTGTTCCTGTGGGCGCGCGAGGCCGAGCGCGCCGTGGCTCAGGGCTATGCCGTTGAGGCCGCCGCCGTCCCCGCGCCCCTGGCCGCCGTGCTGGCGCGGGCCTGAGAACCGGATCGTGAACCATGCGCAACGAAATCATTACCTGGGATGATGTGGACCAGTTGATGGCGGTGCTGCTGCCGCAGTTTAAGGACCCCTTCGACGCGATCCTGATGATCACGCGCGGCGGCATCGTCCCCGGCGGCCTCATCAGCGAGGCGCTCGACATCAAGGTCGTCCTGACCGCGGCGGTGGATTTTCCCACCGATACCGGCCCCGCCAAGCTGCTCGTCTGGCCGGAGTTCCTGCAATTCCCCGACGACAGCCTGCTGGCCGGCCGGCGGGTGCTGGTGGTGGATGACGTCTGGGGCAGCGGCCGCACCATCACCGCCGTCAAGAACCGCGTGGAGGCCGCCGGGGGCGCGCCTGAATTGTGCGTGCTGCACTACAACCCCAGCCGCACCCTGTTCACCAAGGCCTGGCCCACCTACTACGCCGCCATCACCGACGCCCGCATCGTCTATCCGTGGGAGATCGACCGCACTGGCGGCCTGGAGGGCGTCATCGCCCCCGCGCCGGAGACGAACTAGACTTTAGGGGACGACCTCGGCCGCGAACTCCCCCTTGCCCACCACCACCGACACCACCCCTCGCCCCAGCGCCGCCGGGGTGACGGCCAGCAGCACTTCCTCCGCCACCAGCGTTGCCTGGCGCGTCTGCGCGTCCATGCCCGGCACATTCCCCAGCGACACCCACGCCCACCCGCGGTTGACGGGGAAGGGGGTGAAGCTGCGGCCCGCCAGCGCCGGGAAGGTCTGCAAGGCCAGGGTCAAGGCGTCGGCCTGATTGTTGGGCACCGCCATCTGGAACGAGAACGCGCCCAGGCTCGACGCGTTGATGTCCACGCTGATATCGCCCGCCACCGCCCCGCTGCCGTAGCTCACCGACGCCGCCCCATCCTTCAGCACCGCCCCATAGCTCTCCACCGCCACATTCGCGGTGGACTCCTGCGCCTCTTCGCCATCCTCCGGCAGTTCCACCTGCCGCTCGATATCGGCCGTCAGCCCGCCGGCCCGGATGACCTCCACCTCGAGGCCCAGCACCTCCAGCGCATACTGTTGGATGACAGCCGCGGCCGCATCGTCACCCACCACTGTGGCCGCCGCCCGCGCGGTGGCCGCCGCATTGCTCATCTGCGTGGCCGCCGCCTCCAGGGTGGGGGCGGACTGGGTGACCTGGGCCGCCAGCGTGGCCGCCGCGGCCTGGGCCGTGGCCGCCAGCGCCGTGGCCGTGGGCGGGAAATTGGCGACGGCCGTGCCGCCCGCCGCCTCGGCTGTCTGGGCCAGGGCCTGCGCCGTGCCCACCGGCCCGGCCGCGTCGCCCGTGGCGCACGCCAGCAGCGCCGCGCCCAGCGCTATCAGCGCAAGGCAGGGGCGAAGCATTCGCCAGGCTGGCCGGTTGTATGAGGGGGTGCGAGGGAAGGCTTTGCCCTGGCCGGGGCTCATCAAGTGATTACAGCGCGTCTTTCAGGTTGTGCCGGGTGGCATAGGCGGCGGCTTCGGCGCGGTTGGCCACGCCCAACTTGCCCAGGATGTTGCTCACGTAGTTGCGCACCGTGCCCTCGCCCAGGTGCAGTTCCTGCGCGATCTCGCGGTTCGTCTTGCCTTCGGCCACCAGCGCCAGCACCCGCCGCTCCTGCTCGGTCAGCGGCGCAAAGGCCGACACTTCCTGCGCCCGGGCCGCCCGCCGCACCTCGTTGAACACCCGCTCGGTCAGCGCCGGGTCCAGCAGCGAATGCCCGGCCGCCACCGCCTCCAGCGCGCGGATCACGTCCTGCCCGCCGGCCTGCTTGAGCACGTAGCCCGCCGCCCCAGCGCGGATGGCGGCGAACAGCATGTCGTCCTCGGCGTAGCTGGTGAGCATAATCACCTTCACCGACGGCAGTGCCGTGGTAATCTCGCGGCAAGCCTCGATGCCGCTGGGGCCGCTCAGCCGAATGTCCATCACGATCACGTCTGGCCGGTGGGCCTCGCTCTTGGCGACTGCCTCGGCCGCCGTGGTCGCTTCGGCCACCACTTCCATCGTCGGCTGGCGTTCGATCAGGGCCTTCAGCCCCAGGCGGACGACCTCGTGGTCGTCCACCAGCATAATCCGTTGGCGCGTCATGGGCGTATTGTACTGGCGGGGGGATTAATATGGCAAGCGCCGCTGCCTTAGAGTAAAATGCGCCCTAATGGCTCCAATTACCGGCACCCAGTTGATAGACCTCGAGCTCAACGCCGAGCAACTCCCCGAACTGCTCGACGCTATCCTGACCGTGTCGTCCGATCTGGCCCTGGCCGAGACCTTGCGGCGCGTCGTTCAGGCCGCCGCCCGGCTGGCCGGCGCCCGCTACGCCGCCCTGGGCGTCCCCGATGAGACCGGCGCCTACCTGGCCGAGTTCGTCACCCACGGCCTCACCGACGAAGAAGAGACCCGCATCGGCCACCGCCCCAGCGGCCACGGCCTCCTGGGCGTCATCCTGCACGGCGGCGAGAGCCTGCGCCTGCGCGACCTCACCCAGCACCCGCTCTCCTACGGCTTCCCGCCCAACCACCCGCCCATGCACAGCTTCCTGGGCGTGCCCGTGCAGTACAAGGGCCGCACCCTCGGCAACCTGTACCTGACCGACAAGCGCGCCGCCGACGAGTTCACCGCCGCCGACCAGGCGCTGGTGGAACTGCTGGCCACCCACGCCGGCCTCGCCATCGAGAATGCCCGCCTGTACAGCCAGGTCCAGCAACTGCGCGTCGTCGAAGAGCGCCAGCGCATCGGCATGGACCTGCACGACGGCATCATCCAGTCCATCTACGCCGTTGGCCTGACTCTTGAATACGTGGACGGCGTGCTGTCCGACGGCGATGCCGCCACCGCCCGCGCCCGCCTGCGCCTGGCCATCGACGGCCTCAACGCCACCATCCGCGACATCCGCGCCTACATCCTCGACCTGCGCCCGCGCCGCTTCGAAGGCAGCGACCTGGTCGTCGCCCTGGAGCGCCTGCTGGCCGAGTTTAAGGCCAACACCCTGATCGCCGTCGAGTTCACCGCCGACAGCGACGCCAACGACCGCCTCACCCCCGAGGGGCGGCTGGTGTTTTTCCACATCGCCCAGGAAGCCCTCAGCAACGCCGCCAAGCACAGCCGCGCCAGCCGCCTCGCCGTTGCCCTGCGCGCCGATACGGCCCACATCACCCTCAGCGTCCGCGATGACGGCCGCGGCTTCGACCCCGCGCGCGTCGAGCAGCGCGTCGGCCACGGCCTGACCAACATGCACGACCGCGCCCACGCCCTCGGCGGCCAGGTCGCCATCGACTCCACGCCCGAAGGCGGCGCGGAGGTGCGGGCCACGCTGCCGGCCGCGCCGACCTAACCCCAGACCTAACCCCCCGCCCCCCTTCCCTGCAAGGGAAGGGGGTGCCTCATCACCTAGACCCGCCTGTGTCCCGTAGCGCGGTCCCTTTAAGGGCCGCGAACGGCGGCGCGTTTGCCGCCCTGCCTCGCCCGTCGCTTCCTGCGTCCCTGGAGAGGGACGCGGCGGCCGCAGGCCTCCAGGCGCGAATTCGATTCGCCGGCTGTCCCCAAACGCAAACCTGCCAGGCCCGCGCCGCCCGGTCCATCCCTGGACCGCAGCCGCGCCGCCTGGCAGGACTTTGCCATACGCGTATAGGGTTGTCTTCGCCTAACCCGCGGAGGCGGGTTTGGTGCTCTTTGTTGCCGCGGTTTAAACCGCCAGGCAACCCCCTTGCTACTGCACGATCAGCGCCGTCACCATGCCAAACATCCCGTGCGCGCTCTCCGCGTGCGTCAGGATGTGGCAGTGATAGGCCCAGATGCCCGGCTCATCGCATAGGATCGTCACATCATACCGCTCGCCCGGCGCGATGTTCAGCGTATCGCACTTGTAAGGCGACGCCAGCGCCCAGCCGTCCTTGGCGAACACCGTCTGCGCGATGCCGTGCAGGTGCATCGGGTGAATCAGCAGGCCCTCGTTCATGTACCGCACCCGGATCGTCTGCCCCAACTGCGCTACGATCGGCTGCGTGTACGGAAAGCTCTTGCCGTTGATGGTCAGCCCAATGCCGCTGTCGTTCAGGATCATCGTGTAGTCGGCGTCCACCGGCGGCTCAGTGCTCTTGTCCAGCGGCTCGATCACGAACGACCCCATCAACCCCTTGGTCACCTGCTCGGCCGCGTTGTGGTGCGAGTGGTACATATGCGAGCCGGGGTTGCGGGCCGTGAACTCATACGTGAAGGTTTCGCCCGTGCGGATCGGGTCCTGCGTGATATACGGCACCCCATCCATGTTGTTCGGCAGCAGCACCCCGTGCCAGTGGATGGACGTGCTCTGCGGCATCTCGTTGTGGCACAACACCCGCACCCGGTCCCCCTCCGTCACGCGGATCTCCGGCCCCGGCACCAGCCCGTTGTACATCATCGCCGGCACCGGCTTGCCCGGCTCCACCTCCCACGGCCCCTCGGTGCAGGTGATCTCGAACACCTTCACCCCGTCTTCCAGGCGAAACTCCAGCGGCGGCCGCCAGAAGTTCGGATCGGTGCCCGCCCCGGCCACGAACGTCTCCACCCCCGCCTTGTGCAGCGCATCCATCTCGTCGGCGCTGGTGCCGCCAGCGGCTGGCGTCGGCTCGTTCATTTGCATCCCCGGCATTGGGGTGGGGATGGACTGCGGGGTGACGGACGGGCCGGTGGCGCAGGCGGCCACGCCCAGGCCGGCCGCCAGGCCGGTGCCAGCGCCGGCCAGGGCCAGGAATTTGCGGCGCGAAACAGACTTCACAGACATGGGTTCTATCTCCTCGCTTCTTGGTCGGAATACGCGCATTTTTTCACGACCAGCACGCGCGAAATAGGGACGTTCGTCCCGGCTTTTAAGTTACATTCGTCCACAAAGGAGGTGGGTGGGGCTAGCTGCCCTGCGCCGCCGGGGGCAGTTCGGGCGGCACAATATCGATCCTGATCTGCCAGCTGCCGCTCTCCAGCCGGCGGGTGGTGGGCAGCCCGCCGCGCTGGATGAACTTGAGCATCCGGCTGTTTTCGACGTTGATCTCCGCCACCCAGTAGCGGATGCCGTTGGCGCGGGCATACGTCCACAGCGCCCGCAGCAGGTGCGTGCCCAGCCCGCGGCTCTGGAAGGCGTCTTCGACCACGATAGCGGCCTCGGCTTCATCGGGCCGCTCGCGGGTGACCACCCCATAGCGCGCCACGCCGATGACGTGCTCTTCCCCATCCACCGGACGGGTGGCCACAAAGGCCATGCGCGTGGCATAGTCCACCGTGGACAGGGCGGCGGCCTCGGCGTCGCTTAGCACCGGGTGCGCGCTCAGCCAGCGCAGGTAGATGCTGTCGGACGACAGGCGCGTGTGAAAGGCTTGCAGGCGCGGGGCGTCGTCCGGCCGGATGGGCCGCAGGGCGACAAGCGTGCCGTCCTTGAGCTCAACCGTCACCGCCTCGGGCAGTATCGCGGACATATACTAAGTGTACCCTAACAGGACTACAATGGCGTCATGCCCAATCAAGCCAAAACCGCTGCCGCGTGGCTTGCGCGCGACCCCGTCTTCCTGGATACCGAGACCACCGGCCTCGACCACACCGCCGAGGTGTGCGACCTGGCCGTGGTGGATGCGCGGGGGGCGGTGCTGCTCAACACCCTCGTCCGCACCGTGCGCCCCATCCCGCCCGACGCCTACGCCATCCACGGCATCGGCGACGCCGATGTGGCGGCCGCCCCGCGCTTCGCGCAGGTGGCGGACCAACTCTGCGCCGTGCTCGATGGGCGGCTGGTAGTGGTCTACAACGCCGATTTCGACAAGCAGATGCTGGTGCAAACACACGCCCTGGCGCGCGTGCCGGATGCCTCCCTGCGCCGGGCCGAGTTCGTGTGTGCTATGCGGCTCTACGCCGCCCACCACGGCGAGTGGAACACCTACCGCCGCGACTACCGCTGGCAGACGCTGGAGAAGGCCGCGGCCCAATGCCGCCTGCGCTGGGCGGACAGCGCCGGTGTAATCACCGGCCCCCACCGCGCCCTGGCCGACGCGGAGATGTGCCGGCGCGTGGTGCGGCACATGGCCGGCCTCAAGTAGGGCGGGCGCGTAGTCCTACTCGGCTTCCATCGCCGCGGCGGCGTTCACGTGTCCGGCGTCGGTGAGCACGCGCTGCCACTGCCATTCGCCCAGGCGGCTGGCTAGCAGCCCGCCCCGGTCGAGGACCGCCAGCAAGCTGCCGCCAGCCGGGGTGAAGCGCTCCACCATGTCGCGCGGCCAGGGCACGTCCAGCCCGCCGGAGGCCGGCTGCCAGGTGCGCCCCGCATCGCCGCTCTCTTCGATGCGACCCCGGCTGCCCACGCCATCGGCGGGACCCAGCAGAAGGTGGTCCGGGTCGGCGGGGTCCACCCAGCAGGCGCGGACATAGCACTCGTAGCGCAGGTCCCAGGTCGCGCCGCCGTCGGCGGAGACGTAGAAGCCGCCGCCAGTGGGGGCATACACCCGGTCGGGCGACGAGGAATGGACGTGGATGGAATGCACATCCGGATAGATGAAAGGCTCGGGCGGGCCGTCCAGGCTGGGGTTGCCGTCGCTGCCAGCGGCGAGTTGCCAGGTGTGAGCGCCGTCGTCGGAGCGGAGCACGCCGCCCACCTCTACGGCCGCGTAGGCGCGCTGGCCGTGGAAGGCAAAGCCGCGCACGCAGCCGGCCTCGGGTGAATAGGGCAGGAACCAGTGATGCTGGTCGCGCAGGGCGGGCACCTCGGGCGCGCCGCGCCAGGTCCCGCCGCCGTCGCGCGAGACGTATAGTCCGGCTGGCTCCGTGCCGGCAACCTCGAAGTCCGACACGCCGGGGTGGTAGGCCAGCCAGCGCACGTAGGGCTGGGTGAGGCCGGTGTTTATGGGCCGCCAGGTCTCGCCCAGGTCGTCGGAGCGGCGCACCCCATCGCGCGCCCCAGCCAGGATGACTCCCTCGCGGGCGATGAGGCTGGTGATGTGCAGGCCGGGCAGGGCGCGGCGGGCGATGCGCCAGCCGTGCGCGCCGTCGGGGTGGGCCACGACGAGGCCGTTGGTGGTGGCTAGCAGGAGGGTGGTCATGGGCAGTCTCCAGGGCGATCCACCCGCCATTGTACCAGCCGCCCGCCGCCGGATTCCGGCTCCCGGCTGTCTCTCAGCGTTGGTGCATGCGCCGGACCGTGGCGAGCAGCGCCGTGTGCCGGACGCAAAAGACCGGCCAGGCTTTGGCCTGAGAACAACCGTGGGGTGTGCTCAAGCAAAACCTGGCCGGTCTGGGCGGGTGCGGCCCGCGCCAAGCTTAGGCCCGGCGGCGGGTCAGGGGGCGCTGCTGCCCTGATCCATGGGCGGGGCCGGCGGCGTGTCCTTGGGCTTATCGTCGTCGCGGGTGAGCACGTAGATCAGGATCAGGCCCAGGCCGAAGAACGTGGGGATCAGCCCGACCAGCATCCACGGTCCGAAGCCCAGGGGGAAGCCGCTCTGGATGACGAACCCCAGCGGGTAGATGCCGATGCACAGGGCCAGGCCCACGGCGGTGATGACGATGCCCCAGCGCAGGGTGTCCTTGCCGCCGTTGCCGCGCATGCGCCCGCGCACCAGGCCCTTCTCGGCCAGCGCCAGGGTCTCGCGATAGCCCAGGTAGCGCATCAGGGCGATAAAACCGAACATCAGGAAGAAGAAGCCCAGGCTGCAAATCGGGATCAAGATATCGTCGCTCATGTGCGATCTCCTTTATGAGTTGAGGATGTCGAGGGTAATGCTGCCGCTGTCGGTGCGCACCGTGAGGCTTACGCCGCCGCCGTTCAGGGTGCCCTGCCAGTGTTCTTCTTCGATGTCCCCGGACAGGGTGATGGGGAAGGCCGAGCGGATGCTGCCATAGCCGGTGGACAACTCGATGTCGGCGGCGGTGTCCGGCGGCAGCAGCAGGCTCACGTTGCCATAGTTGCTGCGCAGGGTGTGCGGCCCCGCGCCCAGGCTGCCGGCGAAGCTGACCGTGCCGCCGCGGCTGAGCAGGCTGAGGGTGACCTCAACCGCGTTTTCCACGCTGACATTGCCATAGCCGCTCTCGGCCGAGACTTGCCCAGCGGCGCCGTCCAGGGCCACATCGCCGCTGCTGCTGGCCAGGGTGTAGCCGCCGGGCGCCGTGACGCGTGTGACGCTGACGTCGCCGTAGTCGGAGCGGGCCTCCACCGCGCCAGTGAGGTTCAGGTCGGTGAGGGTGACACTGCCGCTGCTGGTGCTGGCCTCCACCGCCTCGGCGGCGCCGCTCTCGAAGCTCACATTGCCGTAGCCGCTGGACAACTCCACGCTGCCGTCCACGTCCACCTGCTCCAGGCTCACGGTGCCGCTGCTGGAGCGGGCGGTGACGGTATTGGGCGCAGCTTGTTCCAGGGTCACGTCGCCGTAGCCGGAGCGCATTTCCACCTCGCCCTCCAGCCCGCTGGCCGAGACCTCACCCGAGTTCGAGGCCAGCACCGCGCCGCCGGTCAGGCCGCTGGCGCTGACGTCGCCATAGGTGGTAGACGCGTCCACCGCCGCCTCGGACGGCACCTGGACGGTGAAGTCCACCCGGCCGTGGCGCACGTTGCCGGCGATGACGATGCCCGGCGAGCGCCAGTCCACCTTGACGGTGACGGTGTTCCCGGTCTGCTCCATCGTCACAATCAGTTCATCCAGGCTCACCTGGGCGTCGGCGTCGTCGCGCCCCCAGCCGGTCTTGTTGGCGGTCACCACGATCTCATTGCCTGGGCCGCCCGTCACCACCACGTCGCCGGAGAGGGTCGTCAGGTCCAGGCGCGCCCCGTCCGAGACGGTGAAGCGCTGCTCCTCGGTGGCGGTGGCGGAGACGTTGGCTTCGCCGAAGCCTTCGAAGCGCACGCCGCCATCGCGCAGCAACCCCACGGTGCCCCAGAAGACGAGCAGGGTGGCGCCGCACACCGCCAGCAGGGCCAGGCCCAGCACCCCCACAATCAACCATTTTCGCTGCATGTGTCACTCCTTTGTGATCGGCCGTCACAGGATTAGACCGGGGAGCGCCGGGAAAGTTTCAATGAAACTTTTGCCGCCCAAACCGGTCTAAACTGTAGGGACGATGGCATCCGGTGACGACGAAGCGGGGTTGGTGCGGCGCGCGCAGGCGGGCGAGGCGGAGGCCTTTGGCGCGCTAGTCTTGGCGCACCAGCAGTTCGTTTACAACCTGGCCTGGCGGGCGGTGGGCAACGAGCAGGAAGCGGAAGACCTGGCCCAGGAAGCGTTCGTGCGCGCCTGGCAGGCGCTGCCCAACTTCCGGGGGCAGTCCCAGTTCCGCACCTGGCTGTACCGGATCGTGACCAACCTGTGCTACAACCGCCTGCCGCGCCTGCGCCGCGACCTGGCCGCCCTGGGCGTGGCCGAGGCCGCCGACCTGCCCGACGCCCCGGAGGCCAACCCGGCGGTGGAGGCCGAGGCGTCTGAGCTGCGGGCCTGGCTGCACCGCGCGATTGACGAGCTGCCGGAGGGCTACCGGATGCTGGTGATGCTGCGCTTTCAGCAGGGCTTGCCGTACGAGGAGATTGCGGGTATCTTGAGCTTGCCGCTGGGCACGGTGAAGACCGGCCTGTTCCGGGCGCGCGCCCGGCTGCGGCAGGCGCTGAGCGCCTTGGAGGAGGCCGCCGCATGAGCACGCTGCCCAATCGTGAGCGCGCACTGGACGCCGTCGTAGACGACGCCCTGCGCACCTACCCCCTGCGGCCCACGCCGGCCAGCCTGGCCCCGCGCGTCATGGCGCGCCTGCGCGCCCTGCCCGCGCCGCCACGCTTCCGGCTGGCCTGGCTGGATTACGCCCTTGGCCTGCTGGCGACGTTGATGGTCGTGGTGGCGCTGACCTTCTGGCGGTTCGTCACACCGGAGGCGCTCCAGCGCGCCCAGGAACGGCTGATCGTCTTCTTCCAGCACGCCGGACTGGCGACGCCCCGGCCCGAGTTCCCCGTGGCGTTGGCCGGCATTGGGCTGGCGGCGGCGCTGCTGCTGCTGGGCGTGGGCGTGTGGCGCTCGGCGGATCGAGGCTTTTAGCCGCCAGTACCCGCCGCTGGCTTGAGCAGCGACTGCGCCCAATCGGCGTCGTGCGGCGCGATGGGGGGGACGGCGGGCTGAGCATAGTCCACCACCAGGTCGTAGCGGGCGCGCTCAAAGACGGCGGCGTATAATCCCCCCATGTCTTACCCCCTCACCGTCGCCATCCTGGCTGGCGGGCAAAGCCGCCGCATGGGCACCGACAAAGCATTTGTGCGCCTGCGGCCCGACGGCCCGACCATCATTGAGACGGTCCTGGCGGGGGTACAGGGGCTGGGCGAAGAGACGATCCTCATCACCAACCGGCCCGGCGACTACGCCCACCTGGGCCTGCCGATGTTCACTGACGTGCTGCCGGGCAAGGGCGCGCTGGGCGGGTTGTACACCGCGCTGCACAGCGCCGCGCGCCCGCACGTGCTGTGCCTGGCCTGCGACATGCCCTTCGTGGTGCGGCCCCTGCTGGATTATCTGATCGGCCTGATCCCGAAGGGCGACGCCGTCATCCCGCGCCTGGGGGGCGAGGCCGAGCCGTTCCGCGCCGTGTATGCCCGCGCCTGCCTGGGGCCGATGCGGGCCGCGCTGGACGCCGGCAAGATGCGGGTCATCAGCTTTTTCCCGGACGTGCGCGTGCGGTTCGTGGACGAGGCCGAGATCGAGCGGCACGACCCGCGGCGCCTGAGCTTCTTCAACATCAACACCCCCGCCGACCTGGACGCCGCCCGGCAACTGCTGGAGGGCGCATGAGCACCCTGGACCGCGACGCCGAGCGCCGCAAGCGTTCGGCTGAAGACCTGTTCCGCCACGGGCGCGACGCGGTGAAGGCGGGTGAGCGGCAGCGCGGGCAGCAATTGCTTCAGCAGGCGGTGGACTATGACCGCGGCCACGCCGACGCCTGGCTGTGGCTGAGCGCCACCACCGATGACCCCGCTGAGCAGAAGCGCTATCTGGAGTGGGCCATCGCCGCCGACCCCGCCCACGCGGGCGCGCGGCGCGGGCTGGGGCTGCTCACCGGCCGCATCCGCGCCGAGGACGTGGTGCCGGAGGGGCAGGCACTGCCCGCCCGAGCGCCGCAAGCGCCCGAGCCGGCCGCCGTGCGCCGCGCCTTCACCTGCCCGCGCTGCGGGGGGCGGCTGCGCTTCGAGCCGGAGATCGTGGACCTGCGCTGCGAGAACTGCGGCTACGTGGAAGTGGTGGCGGAGGAGCCGGCCCAGGCTATCCAGGCAGTGCTGGACTATACCCTGCCCACGCGCCAGGGGCAGCGCTGGGCCGAGGCCGAGCGCCGCTACACCTGCCGCCAGTGCGGGGCGGCCAGCGTGCTGCCGCCCGGCCGCACCTCGGATGTGTGTCCGTTCTGCGGCACGGCCGCGCTGCTGGCCGCGCCCGAGGCCGAGGCCGAACTGCTGCCGCCGCAGGCCGTCATCCCCATGCGGTTGGAGAGCGGGGCCGTGCTGAAGGCGGTGCGCGCCTGGCTGGGGCGCGGGTTCCTGGCGCCCGACAATCTGGCGCACCTGGCGCGCGGCAGCGGGCTGATGCCGGTGTATGTGCCGTTCTGGAGCTTCAACGCCGCGCTCACCTCGCGCTGGCGGGCGGAGGTGCAGGAACAGGTCAACGGGCAGACCAGGACGGTGACGCGCACCGGCGAGGAGACGCAGTTCTTCACGCACTGGCTCCAGCCGGGCACGCGCGCCCTGCCGGCCAAGTTATTGCGCGAACTGGAGCCGTTCGATTTTGAGCAGGCGGTGGTCTACAAGCCCGAGTATCTGGCGGGCTGGCCGGCAGGGGCGTATGACATCTCGCTGGCGCAGGCCTCGCTGGACGGGCGCGCGGCCATGATCGAGGCGCTGACGGCGCGGCTGTGGAAGCGCGCGCTGCCGGGCCGGGTGGTGACGAATTTGCAGGTGACGGGCTCTGATTTCACGGGGCAGACCTACCAACTGGCGCTGCTGCCGGTGTGGGTGGGCAACTATCACTATCACGGCCGCGCGTTCCGCGTGCTGGTGAATGGACAGACCGGGAAAGTGGCCGGCGACAAGCCGGTGGACACGGTGAAACTGTGGCTGCTGGCGGCGTTGGTGCTGGCGGTGGGCGTGATGCTGGGCATTGCGGGCTGGCTGCTGCTGGCCCGTTAAAGATTTCCGCCGGGTGACTGGCATCGCCCGGCGGAATCTCCCACACAGGGAGGGTCGAAGGAGGAGACAACCGTGAACCTACGTTCGTCTCTGAACGGTATAATAGCCGAGGGTGCGCCGTAAGCCGACTGGTGTTTGTCACCTCTTCTGCCTGATCATTGTCACGTGACGCCCTCCCCGCCCGATTATCAGTGTTTTGACCTGAGCGGCCCGCACTACGCCCTCGGCGCGGCCCAGGGCGCGCGGACCGAGCGGTTCGTCTCGCCCGCCTGGTGGCCGCCGCCCCCGCCCCTCGCCTTTGCCGAGGATTGCGCCCGCCAGATCGCCGAACTGCACCCGCCCCTGCTGGAAGAGCTGCGCGGCTACGCCGACAGCCAGGCGCTGCCGTATGCCGACCTGCTGCGCGGGGTGTGCCGGCGCTCGATGCGGCTGCGGGCCAGACCTATCCCCCCGGCCCCCATCCCGGCGCTCTTCGAGCGCCCAAGGGAAGGGGGAGTCATTGGCGCTCAATACCCCGAGGGCGGCTGCTCGTCGTTCGCGGTGGCGGGGGCGGATGGGCATGTGCGGGTGGGGCGCAACTATGACTTCCACACCGTGCAGCGGGTGCGCCAGCGGCTGCGGCTGCGCCCAGAGCGCGGGCGGCCCAGCCTGGGCACGCGCGGCTCGGTGCCGGGCGGCCGCTATGACGGGGTGAACGACGCCGGGCTGTTCATCTGCCTGCACGTGGCGCTCTCGGATGAGCCGGCCGAGGCCCGCGCCGGGGTGCCGTTCCACCTGCTGCCGCGCCTGGTGTTGGAGACCTGCGCCAGCACGCGCGAGGCGGTGGACCTGCTGCTGCGCGTGCGGCACCTGCATCCCTTCAACTATCTCATCGCAGACCTGGGCGGAGACCTGGCCGTGGTGGAGGCGCACCCCGAGGCCGTCCGCGTGGCTGAGCGCGAGGGCGGGTTCGTGGCCGCGTCCAACCACTATCGCCACCCGGACTTGCGCCGCTACCAGCGCGGGCGCAAGCTATTACACTCGGAGGCGCGGCTGGGCTATCTCTATGCCCGGCGCGAGCGTCTGCGGGCTGGCGGGGACGAGGCCGTAAGCGAAGCACTGCAGGATCATGCCTCCGGCCTGTGCGGGCACGCGGGCGGCCACACGACCCTGTGGAGCCTGACGGCCGATCTCACCGCGCGACGTGTGAGGTATGCGCAGGGCGCGCCGTGCGAGACGCGCTACGCCGAGGTGGCGTGGCCGGGGGGCGAGCCGGCGGCCCAGAGGGTAGCGGCGGCATAAAGCCGCCGGCTACGGATTGCTTGATGCCGGCCACTGACTTGCGCACCAGGCTGCAAAGGCTGCGCACCCACAAGCAGCGCGCCCCCGAGCCGCCGCCCGAGGCGCCGCGGCCGGCGCAAGCCGGCGCACAGGCCGGCGCCAACGAGCTGCCCGGCGAGCGCATCGCGGCGGGGCGGGGCGCTTATCACCTCATTGAGACCCGCTACCCCCTGAACCAGAAACACGGCCCGCGCACCCTGGCCGAGGCCTTTGCCCACGACCCGGCCACGGCGGCGCGGCTGGCCCGCGATGAGGCGCTGGGCCGCGCCGACATGCGCGCGCTGGCGTTTATCGACACCGAGACCACCGGGCTGGCCGGCGGCGCGGGCACGCTGGTGTTCCTGGTCGGGGTAGGGGTATGCGAGGGCGATGCCTTCGTGGTGCGGCAATACTTCCTGTCCGAAACGGCCAGCGAGCGGGCGATGTTCCAGGCCCTGGTGGCCGACCTGACGCCGCGCGCCGGCTGGATAACGTTCAACGGCAAGGCCTTCGACCTGCCGCTGATCGAATCGCGGCTGACGCTGACGCGCCAGCGGGGGGCGCTGGGCCAGCGCCCGCACCTGGACCTGCTGATGCCGGCCCGCCGGCTGTATCGCGGGCGGCTGCCTTCGTGCGGCCTGGGCGATATAGAGCGCGGCGTCTTTAAGATTGCGCGTGAGGACGACGACGTGCCCGGCTGGCTCATCCCGCAGCTCTACCAGGCCTACCTGCGCACCGGCAACCCGCGCGAGATGCGGCGCGTGATCTATCACAACACGGTGGACATCCTCTCGATGGTCACGCTGACGGCGCATCTGCTGGAGACGTTCGCCACGCCGCTGCCGGCGGCCGGACGAAGGACGAACGACGAAGGACGAAGTCGCCCCGCGTTGGCCGGCAGCGGCGAGCCGTCCCATGCTGGTCGTCGCCGGTCGTCGGTCGCAGGCACGCTCGCTGACGGGGTCGGTCGTCCCATCCCAGAGGCCGCGGACCTGCTTCGGCTGGCGTGCTGGCATGAGGACCAGGGCCGCGGCGCGGAAGCTGAAACCGCTTTCCGGCGGGCGCTAGCTGGCAAGCTGGAGCTGCCCGACCGGGCGCTGGGCCTCACGCGGCTGGCGGCGCTGCTCAAGCGCCAGGACCGCCGCGCGGAGGCCGTGCCGCTGTGGGAGCAACTGGCGTCATTCAGCCTGGACGATGCCTCACCATTTGTGGAGTTAGCGAAGTACTACGAGTGGCACGGCGGCGACCTGGGCCGCGCCGAGGCGTGGACCCGGCGCGCACTGGCCCTGGTGGGCGGCCTGCCTGGCGGCTGGCGGCGCGAACTGGCGGTGGCCGGGCTAAACCAGCGGCTGGAACGCGTGCAGGCGAAGCTGGCGCGTTCGGCCTGACACAGGCTTTTTTGCCACGAATTTCGCGAATTGTTGCGAACTGTGTGGGGGCCGTGCTGGCGGCGTGCGCGGCAGCGCAAGTGCCGGATCAGGCGCCGCCGCCGCCCGACCGCCCACTCGCCACAACTGCGCCGCCGGCCGCCGGGCCGACAATACCAAGCAGTCCACCAGCCGCAGCTAACATTCCACTGTCCACTTACACACCTACACCCTCACCCACGGCCACCCCCACGCCCAGCGCGGTACTCAGCGCCGCACCATCCCAGAGCCGAAGGCCCCCCACGGGCACTTCGCCGCCTCCCCCGACGCTCACCCTCCTCTTCACCGGCGACATCAACCCCGGCCGCTGCCCGGCGCAGATCGCGCTGACGCACAATGACTTCACCCTGCCGTACCAGATCGTGGGCGAGGCCTTGCGCGCCGCCGACATCACCGCCGGCAGCCTGGATGGCTCGATTTCTGACCTCAGCCGGCCCTCGCCCTGCCCGCAGACCATGAACCTGATCGGCCCCAGCCGCACGGTGGAGGGGCTGGTGTACGCGGGCTTCGACCTGATCACCGTCGCCACCAACCACGCGCTGGACTGCGGCGCGCGCGGCTGGAACTGCGACCACGCGGCCCTGCGCGATACCCTGGCCCATTTAGAGGCGGCCGGCATCGCCGCCACGGGCGGCGGGGAAGACCTGATGGCAGCGCGCCAGCCTGCCATCATCGAGCGGCAGGGCGTGCAGTTTGCGTTCCTGGGCGTGACGCAGGTGGGGGACGAGACGTGGGCGGCGGCGGACCGGCCGGGCACCGCGCCGCTTTCGGAAGAAACGCTGCCCGCTCTGCTGGACGCCATCGCCGCCGCGCGGGCCGTGGCCGATGTTGTCATTGTCCTGCCGCAGTGGGGGATCGAGTACAGCGAACAGCCCACGACGCAGCAGCGCGAATGGGCGCGGGCGATGGCGGCGGCCGGAGCCGCGCTCATCATCGGCAACCACCCGCACATGGTGCAGCCGGTGGAGGTGTTTGCGGCCGAGGACGGGACCGAGGCAGTGGCGGCCTATGCGCTGGGCAATTTTGTTTTCGATCAGGGACCGTGGCGCACGCGGCAGGGGGCGGTGCTGGAGGCGACGTTCGAGGGCGCGCGGCTGGCGGGGTGGCGGTTGTTGCCCATTCACATCAAGAGCCTGCACCAGCCGCATTGGGCGGATGAGGCCGAGGCGGCGGCGATCCTGGCGCGCATGCCGACGCTGACGACGCCGTGACGGGCGTCAACGTCTTAGCTGCGCTGCCGGGGCCGCAAGCCCAGCGTCCCCAGGGCCGTGCTGCGCAGGAAGACATACCAGCGATGGGCATTCAGCCGGGCGTGGCGGGCCAGGGGCGAGCGCCAATAGCGCCCTAACGCGCGGAAGCCGATGCGCCGCGCCGCGGCCTGGCAGGCCTGCTGCCAGCGGTCGGCCAGCACCTCGGCCAGCACGGCGTGTGGCAAGCGGTCCACGGCCTCGTTGGCGGCGCGGATGCGCGCCAGCCAGGCATCCGTGCGTTCCAGCGCCTCGGCCGCCGGCTCGAAGTGCCAGCGGCCGAGGGCGTTGTGCAGGTCGAACTCCTCTGCGCTGGGCTCCAGGTCCAGCCGCCGCAGCCCGCGCAGCCGGATGCGGCCGGTCACCTGCACGCCCTGGCCGCTGGCGCGCGCTGCGTGGGTCACCTGGGTGGCGTGGCGGCGGTGCAGCACCAGGGGCTCGGGCAGGTTCGCCATCCGGGTGTGCTCGGACAGCCGCACCCACAGGTCGTAGTCTTCGGCCGTCGGGTAGTCTGGATCGTAGCCGCCCACGGCCCGCACCAGCTCAGGCCGCAGCATCACCGAGGGGTGCATGATAGCGGTCTCGAACAGGTGCCGGCAGCGCAGTTCGGCGTCACTCACCGCATAGCGCCACAGGATGCGGGAGCGGGTGTCCAGCAATTCGCCCCACGTCCCGCACAGCCCCACCTCGGGGTGCCGGTCCATGAACGCAACTTGCCGCTCCAGCCGCGCGGGCCGCGCCACGTCGTCCGCGTCCATGCGCGCTACCAGGCTGCCCTGCGCCAGCGCCAGCCCGCGGTTGAGGGCCGTGCACAGCCCGGCGTGCGGCAGGTTCAACAGGCGCACCCGCGCATCGCGCCGGGCGCATTCGGCCAGGCGGGCGGGGGTCTCGTCGGTGGAGCCATCGTCGACGACGATCAACTCAAAGTCGGTGAAGGTCTGCGCCAGGATGCTGTCGACGGCGGCCTGCACGTAGGGCGCGGCGTTGTAGGCCGCCATCAGGACGGACACGCATGGGGTCATGCCGGGCCGGGGTTTGCCAAGCGGCGGGTTCCGGCTACACTCGCGCCATGCCAAAACGCTCCCGCCTCAATCTCAACCAACTGGTGCGCGTGCCCGCCGTCTGGGACTATGATCTCTCGCCTGAAGGCGGCGCGGCCGCCGTGGTGTGGGACAAGGCCGGCTCGCGGGCGATCTACCTGGCGCCCCTCGCCGGCCGGGGCCGCCCGCGCCGGCTGACGCGCACGGCCGAGGCCTGCGCCGCGCCGCGCTTCTCGCCCGACGGCGCCCGCCTGGCCTACGCGCAGGACTACGGCGGTGACGAGCGGCACGATCTGTTTGTGTATGACTTGAAGACCCGCCAGACCCATAACCTGACTCCCAGCACCCCGGATGAAACCATCAACGCCAATCTCGATTGGTCGCCGGACGGCCGTCTACTCGCGTACGTCTCCGACCGGCCCGGCCAGTTCGCCGCCCACCTGATTGACGCGGACGGCGCCAGCGCGCCCCGCCGCGTCACCCAGCACGCCTACTCCGATTTCGCCGCCCGCTTCTCGCCCGATGGCCGCTGGCTGGCCGTGAACACAAGCGTCACCGGGCAGGAGTCCTGGGCTCTGCTGTATTCGCTGGCCGATTTGGACGAGGCGCCCATTATCGTGGGCGGACCGCACGGACCGGTGGATGCCTTCAACCTGGCCTGGTCGCCGGATGGGCGGCGGCTGGCGCTGGCCTCCAATGCGCCCGGCATCACCGCCATTCTAGTCTTTGAGGTGGAAACGCGCGCACTGACGCAGGTGACGCCCGCCACTTACGAGGCCGGCGAACCGGCCTGGTCGCCCGATGGGCAGCGGCTGGCCTACACCTGGAACGTGGATGGTGACGTCGCGGTGCGGCTGCACCACCTGGCCAGCGGCGCGGTGCAGGACCTGCGCGTGGGGGCCGGCGTGCACAGCCGGCCGCTGTTCAGCCGCGATGGCCGCCGCTTGACGGCGCTCTTCGACGGCGCGCGTTACCCAGCCGACCTGTGGGTCTTCAATCTGGACGGCGCCCGCCCGGCCCGCAAGCGCCGGGCGCGCCCGCGCCGGGTCACTGATTCGCGGCCCGCGCGCCTGGACCTGAACGCCCTGCGCGAGCCCGAGGTCGTGCGCTGGCCCAGCGACCCGCTCACCATCTCCGGGCTGCTGTACAAGCCGCGTGGCATGCGGCGGGGCAAGCCGGGCGCGGGCCAGGCGCCGGCCGTGCTATGGGTGCACGGCGGCCCCACCTGGCAGTTCAAGAACGAATGGTGGATCGGCGTGCAGTACCTGGTGAGCGCCGGGTGCGTGGTGCTGGCCCCGAACTATCGCGGCAGCACCGGCTATGGCCGCGCCTTCCAGGAAGCCAACCGCTTTGACCTGGGCGGCGGCGACATGCGCGACGTGATCGCCGGGGCCGAGTGGCTGGTGCAGGCGGGCTATGCCGACCCGCGCCGGCTGGCGATTACGGGCGTCAGCTATGGCGGCTATCTGACGATGACGGCCCTCGCCCGCCACCCGCAGGTGTTCGCGGTGGGGGCGGCGGTGGTGCCATTCCTTAACTGGTTTACCGAGCATGAAAACGAGCGCGCCGACTTGCAGCACTGGGACAAAGAGAACTTCGGTGACCCGGTGAAGGATGCGGACCGCTACCGCGAATACTCGCCCATCTTCTACCTGGACAACATCGTCGCGCCGGTGCAGATGCTGGCGGGCGGCAACGACTCGCGCTGCCCGGCGGATGAGACCGAGCAGGCGGCGAGGATCCTCCAGCGCCTGAACGTGCCCCACGAAGTGCACATCTACCCCGACGAGGGGCACCTGTTTCTCAAGCCCGCCAACCGGCTGGATGCGCTGCGGCGGCGGATGAAGTTCCTGCTGACGCACCTGGGACTATGACTCAAAGGACGACTGGATGCTGCCCGACACCGCCACCATCACCGCCATCGCCGACCAGACCTCGGTGGACCTTGAGGACGAGGCCGCCATCCTGCACCTCCAGAGCGGCATTTACTTCGGCCTGAACGAGGTGGGCGCCTTCATCTGGCGCTTCATCCAGCAGCCGCGCCGGGTGGGCGAGGTGCGGGCTGCCATCCTGGCCGAGTATGCGGTCAGCCCGGAGCAGGCGCAGCAGGACCTGCAGGCCCTGCTGGCCGACCTGCGCCAGCACAATCTGGTGGACGTGCGCGAGGCGGACCCCGGCGCGCCGGGCGCGTAGCTTTGGGTCCTGACCAGCCGGGACGGCCGCCCTCTTCAATACACCTCAATGAAGAAGGCGCTGTTGATCAGCGCGCCGCTGTCGTTCCACAGCTTAACGACGACGTAGTTGGAACCAACCGCATAGACGGTGCCATGCACCGCCGCATTCGTCTCATACAAGGGGGTCACGGAGAAGAAGCGGTCTGACACGGTGAAGCCGAACGTGACGGTGAAGGTGCCAGTGCTGGTGGCCAGGCTGAAGCCGCATGGCGCGGTGCTGGCGGGCGGGTCGACCTGGCCGTTGTAGCAGCGGCTGATGCTGCCGCCGCCGCCGCCGCCCGTCACCAGGGCCAGGGCCTTCACCAAGCCGCCGTCAGCGCGCGTCTGCCGCGCGTCGCCGTTCACGAACAGCGCCGTACCAGTGTCCGACCGGCCGCTGAGGCCAGTGCCGGTGGGGCTATAGGCCGAGGCGCCAACGGTTCCGCCATAGGCGTAGAGGCCGGTTCCATTGGCGCCGTTCGCAATGGTGCTCAAGCCGCGCCCGTACTGGGCCGTGGTAAAGATGTCGATCCCGTCGTCAATGGAATTCACTTGCAGCGCCAGGCCGCCATCGCTCTGCAGGCTGCGAATCGTCAACATCGGGTCGGCGGTGCCGCTGATCACGGCTCCCGACCGCAAGGTGAGGGCGGTGGGGGCGGCCGTCACGGTGGTGCGCGGGCTGAGGGTGGTATAGCCGCCGGAGCCCGCCGGGCAGCGCACCCGGGTTTCCAGGAAGCGCGCATCGCCGGTGAAGGCCGCCACGCCGAAGTCTAGCCCGACAGTAAACAGGCCGTTGGTGACTGGCACGGTGGTGGTAATTGGGTTGGCGGCCAGCATCCCGGCCTGCGCCGCGTCGTACAGGCGAAAGGCCATGTCGCACACGGCTGTGAGCGCGCCGCCCGACTGTTTGAGCTGGCCCTGGTAGGTGATGGCCGTGCCGATGGCATTGTTGGGCGGTCCCCCGCCCGGCAATGGGGCGGCGGCTTGAGCGCCTGGTCCGCTCAGCAGCCACACCAGAGAAAGCTGCGCCAACCAGGAGAGGAAGCGGCGATGAGCATTCATGGTTGACCTCCAGGCAAACTTGTTTATTGAGCGCCGGTGGCCGCGCCGCTGCTCGCTTATACTTGCGCGATGCGAACAGCGAAATGGTCCATTAGACGAGGAGTAAGCAGCCTGGGCGGGGCGGGCAGGGTTGGGCCGCAGTCGTCCGGTATTGCGCGCGCACGCGGCCAACACCTGCCCACGGCCCTCCGCCAGACTGCTGGCCATTCTAGCCCTCGCTGTCTGGCGCGCAACCAGAACGCATGCCGGCGGGTCGCTGCGCCGGACCCTGCGACCGGAGGACGCTCAGTGTGAGCGCCATTGCGGGTGTGGTGCGGCTGGATGGCCGGCCGGTGGACCCGGCCGAGGTGGAGGCCCTGCGCGCCGGCCTGGCCCCGCGCGGCCCGGACGGCAGCGGGACCTGGCAGGCTGGCTCCGTTGGGCTGACGCACGGCCTGCTGCGCGTCACCCCCGAATCGCTTGCCGAACAGCAGCCATACGGCGCGCACGGGCGCACCATCACCGCCGACGCGCGCCTGGATAACCGCGCCGAGCTGTGCGCCGCGCTGGGCCTGGCCGACGCCGGACAGACCGATGCCGCCCTGATCCTGGCGGCCTATGCCCGCTGGGGCGAGGCCTGCGCCGAGCATTTGCTGGGCGACTTCGCCTTCGCCATCTGGGACGCGGCCGAGCGCAAGCTGTTCTGCGCCCGCGACATCTTCGGCGGGCGCCCGTTCTTCTACTTTCACGGGCCAGGGCTGTTGGTATTTGCCTCGGCGCTGGAGGCGGTGGCGCGCTTTCCCGGCGTGCCGCGCGCCGTCAACGAGGCGCGGGTGGCGATGTACCTCACCGGCGGCAACGATCTGGTCAACACCTTCTACCGGGACATCTATCGGTTGCCGCCCGCGCACACGCTCACCCTATCGCCGGACGGCCCGCGCCTGCGCCGCTACTGGGATCTGAACGCGCCGCGCGAGACGCGCCTGCCCTCGGACGAGGCCTATGCGGAGAGCTTCCGCCATCATCTTGATGAGGCTGTGCGCGCCCGGCTGCGCAGCGCCGGCCCGGTGGGCGCCATGCTCAGCGGCGGGCTGGACTCATCGTCGGTGGTGTGCCTGGCGCGGCTCCTGCTGGCCGGGCGCGGCGATGCTCTGCACACCTTCTCCCTGCTGTACGAGGCGGCGCCGGCCTCCGATGAGCGTCAGTTCATGGCCGCGGTGCTGGCCGAGGGCGGGCTGAACCATCACCCTCTCCGCGGCGATGGGCACAGCATCGTCTCACGCGTGGAGGAACTGCTGGCCGCGGTGGGCGAGCCGTACTACAACTTTGGCCTGTCGCTCCACGCGCTGGCCAACGAAACAGCGCGGGCGGCTGGCGCGCGGGCGCTGCTGGGCGGCGACTTCGGCGATGCCGTCGTCTCGCACGCCAACCTGCGCTTCGCGGAACTGGTGCGCGCCGGCCGCTGGCTGACGGCCGCGCGCGAGGTGAATGGCCTGGGCCGCGGCCTGGGGCTCAGCCGCCGGACGGTGCTGGGCTACTTCTTCTCGTCCGGCATCGTGCCGCAGCTCCCGCCGGGGGTCCGGCGCGGCTGGCGCCGGCTGCGCGACCGGGCGCGCTTTGGCCCGCTGGGCTGGGCCGCTGGAACGGTGATGCAGCCCGATTTCGCGCGCCGGGTGAGCGCCGACCCGGCCCTGCTCGCCCGCATCGAGCACCGCCAGCCCACGTTCCAAACCACAGTCGAAGAGAGCCAGTTCTACCTTGGCCAGACGGCCGTGCAGGCCGAGGTGTTCAGCCATCTGGCCGCGCATACGGGGGTGGAGGTGCGCCACCCGTTCCACGACCGGCGGCTGATCGAGTTCTGTCTGGGCCTGCCCGGCGAGCAGCGTCTGAGCGGCGGCTGGTCGCGCCTGATCCAGCGGCGGGCGATGGCCGGCGTGCTGCCGGAGGCCGTGCGCTGGCGGCGCGACAAGGTCATCCCCATCCAGAGCGTGAGCCGCGCGCTGATGGACGCGCACTTGCCGGAGCTGGACCGGCTGTTGGGCGCGGCGCGGGCGGCGGGGGAGTGGCTGGACCTGGACGTGATCGCCCGCGACCAGGCGCAGCTCCACATGGCGGCGGCCCACGGCGAGCACGAGCATCCCCGGCACCGGCGCGCCCTGGGCCGGCTGGCCCGCGCGCTGCACCTGGGCCTGTGGCTGCGGCAGGCGGGGTTCATTTGACTCTGTGGATAATTTGGATACACTACCGGGCCTATCCATCCACAGGCGTCTCAATCAGGAGCAACGGCATGAACGAACAAGATCATAAGACCGAACCAACGCCCGCCACTGACGCGCGCCGCACCTACACCGCCCCGCGTCTGATGGTGCACGGCACCGTGCAGACTCTCACCCTCGGCACGAGCGGCGTGGACGGCACCAGCGGCATTGACGATACCTAATTGATCCTGCCCACGGAGCGACCCATGTCTCAGCCGACCACACCTGAAACCCAGGCGGAGACCACGCCCGCCGCCAGCCAGCGGCGCGCTTACACCGCCCCGCGCCTGGTGGTGCACGGCACCGTGCAGACCCTGACGCAAGATACAAGTGGCATTGACGGCGCCAGCGGGGTCGATACCCGGTAACGCCGCGTGCCCAACCCGGAGACTGTCATGACCGATCAAGCTGTTCCCGCTGCTCAGCCTCAACCAGCTCCCATCCCCACGCCGCAGCGCGCCTACACCGCCCCGCGCCTCACCGTCCATGGCACGGTCGAGACCCTGACGCAGTCGGGCGGCATCGGCGGCGGCGACGCCAGCGGCGTGGTCGACGGCGCCTAGCGCCGTTCCGGCTCAGACCGGCTGCCGCCAGACAACCTCGGCCCGACCCGCCCTGGCTGCGCGCCGCAGGGCCGGTTCGATGCGCCGCTTGACATGCCCTGGTCTTTAGGCCGTGCCTACGGCCTGATTGTTCAATCCGAACTGGCCCTGCCCGAGCTGCCGCCCGCACCGGCAGGCGCGGCCGCTGATCTCACGATCCGTCTGGGGGCGGTGGACGCGCCCGCCGAGTATGACGGCGCCTCCGCCGCGCGCTGGACCACGCCGGCCGAATTCTGCCTGGCCTATCGCGATGCCGGCGCCTACCTCATCCGCGCCGGGCGCGAAATTGTGATCGACCCCGCACCCGGCGTCGAGGCGCGGCTGCTGCGGCTGTACCTGCTGGGGCCGGTGCTGGCGCTGGCCCTCCACCAACGGGGATGGCTGGTGCTGCACGCCAGCGCCGTCAGCCTGGGCGGGCAGGTGGCCGGCTTCCTGGGCGGCTCGAGTTGGGGCAAGAGCACCATGGCCGCCGCGCTGCACCGCCGCGGCCACCTGCTGGTGGCCGACGACTATGTGGCGGTGGCGGCTGAAGCCGCCCACGCCGGCCCCATCCTCATCTATCCGGGCTTTCCGCAAATCAAGCTCTGGCCGGAGGCCGCCGCCTCCACCGGCGCCGACCCGGCGCACCTGCCCCAACTGCGGCCGGACCTGGAGAAGCGCGCCCGCCGGCTGGAGGCGGGCTTTGCCGATGAACCTTTGCCCCTTGGCCGGCTGTATGTACTGGAAGAGGGCGAAAACATCGCGGTCGCGCCCATCGAAGGCCAGGCGGCGGTGATCGAGCTGGTGCGCTACTCGTATGCCGCCCGCGCCCTGCCGCAGCTCGACGCCGCCGGCCATCTGCGCCAGTGCGCGGCATTGCTGCGGCAGGTGCCCGTGCGCCGCCTGCGCCGCCCGCGCGACCTGAACGCCCTGGACGCCGTCGCCGAGTGCGTGGAAGGCGACGCGCGCCCGCAAACGTCCCAGGCCGGGGCGTAGCCCGCCGCGGCTCGTCATTCCAGGGAGGACCCTGCCATGCCAGACCTTGAGTTTCTCCAGCCGGAGGGCCTATCGCAGCCCAGCGGCTACACCCACGTCGTCACGCTCACGCCGGGCAAGCTCATTGTTATAGCCGGGCAGGTGGCGCTGGACGCGGACGGGCAGGTGGTGGGCGCGGGCGACCTGCGCGCGCAGACCCGGCAGGTGTTCGAGAACCTGCGCCTGGCCCTGGCCGCGGCCGGCGCGACCTTCGCGCAGGTGGTCAAGCTCACGATCTTCATCGTCAACTATCAGCCGGAGTACCGCGCCGCCTTCGTCGAGGTGCGTGATCAGTTCATCGCGCGTGACCGCCCCCCGGCCGGCACCCTGGTCGGGGTCCAGGCCCTGGCCCGGCCCGAGTTCCTGATCGAGATCGAGGCGCTGGCGGCGGTCGAGTAGCGGTTGGCCCGCTGGTCGTGGTAGACTCTGCCGGGCGCGCCGCGCCCCCACCCGGATGAACATCCGCACCGTCACCTATTTTCTAGATCCCGGCCTGCCCCTGGACGACGAGCGCTTCGCCGCCGCCGGCCGCGCCGTGACCGAAGTTAAGGCGGCCCTGGTCGAGGCGGGCTACAGCGTGCAGACCACGCGGCTGGCCATCACGCCCTTCCCACGCGTGCTGGGTGGCGACCCCGCCCGCGTGCAGCAGTTGGCCCTGGACCTGGAAGCGGCCTGTTTCGTCCACAAGCTGGACTATGCCACCCTGGGCCCGGCGCGCCCCAGCGACGGCCCGGCCTTCTACCACGCCATCCCCGAGGCGATTGGAGCCACCGATCACGTGTTTGCCGCGGCCAGCCTGGCTGAGCCGGGCGGGGGGCTGAGCCTGTCTGCCGCGCGCTGGGCGGCCGACGTGATTCATGCCTGCGCCACGCTTACGCCGGATGGGTTTGGCAACCTGCGCTTCGCGGCCCTGGCCAATGTGGCCCCCGGCGCACCGTTCTTTCCCGCCGCCTACCACGACGGCAACGCGCCCAGTTTCGCGATTGGGGTCGAAGCCGCCGACCTGGCCGTCACGGCCTGCGCCGAGGCGGCCACCCTGGCGGAGGCCCGCGCCCGGCTCGTCCACCTGGTGGAGGAACACGCCGGCCGGATCGTGAAGGCCGCCAAGAAGGCGCGCGGCGCGCGGTTCGGCGGCATTGACTTCACCCTGGCGCCCTTCCCGGAGGCCGCGCGGTCGCTGGGCACGGCCATCGAGCGCCTCACCGGCCAGCCCATCGGCCTGCACGGCGCGCTGGCCGCGGCGGCCTTCCTGGCCGACTCGCTCGACCGGGCCAAATTCCCGCACGTGGGCTTCTCCGGTCTGTTCTTCCCGGTGCTCGAGGATTCGGCTTTGGCTGCCCGCGCCGCCGCTGGCCGCCTGAGCGTTAGCGACCTGCTGCTCTACTGCACGGTCTGCGGGGCGGGCCTGGACACGGTGCCCCTGCCCGGCGACATCACGGCCAGCGCCCTGGCCGCCATCCTGCTGGACGTGGGCGCGCTGGCCCTGCGGCTGAACAAGCCCCTCACCGCCCGGCTGATGCCGGTGCCGGGCAAGCAGGCGGGCGACGAGGTGCAGTGGGACTTCCCGTACTTCGCGCCCAGCCGCGTGCTCGCTGCCCGCGCCGAGGGCCTGGGCGGCCTCTTCGCGGGCGACGAAAGCGTGGAGTTGTCCCCCCGGCAACGGTAAGTGACGAGTGTCGGGTGACGAGTGACGAAACTGCTCTGTATGCCAAGGATCACTCAGGGTAAGCGGCGAGATGACCACTTCAAGCGATCGCCTTGAATCGTTCGGGATCTATCGCCTGGCACGGCAATTGTTTGACGATTTCTGGTCCGACTCAGACCGCATGGGACAAGACTATCGGGGGCGGGAGTTGGTTAAGCAACAAGTCCGGAGTCTGGATTCAATTTGTGCCAACATCGAAGAAGGTTATGGTCGCGGGTTCGGAAGGGAGCTGCCTCAGCATTTGAAGATTGCCCGGGGCGAAGCACGTGAGAGCCGGGGCCGATTCGAACGTGCCAAACATCTCCTAAGCCCCGAAGTCGTATCGCAGCGGATTGCCACCCTTGATCACATCATTGGCGGGCTTACCAAGACGATCCAATCCATTGAAGCCTCGCGGGCCGTACCCCGTGACTAATCGGAAACCGACACTCGCCACTCGTCACTCGACACCGGTCACCCGTCACTCGTCACGCGAATGAACGAGACGTTTCTCATCCTCGGCGGCGGCGGCATGATCGGCGCACAGGTCGTGCGACAGATCGCCCGCAACCTGGCGCCGCGCCGCATCATCGTGGCCTCGCTCTACCAGCAGGAGGTGCGCGAGGCCATCGAGCAGTTCGAGCGTGAGTTCCCGGCGGTGGAGTTCGTGGGGTTTTGGGGCGATGTTTTCCTGCGCGCGGAGTGGAACAAGCAGGACCGCCGCCAGAGCCTGACCCGCGGCCGGCTGCTTGCCTCTGCCGAGCGCCGCGCCGACCTGTACACCGACCTGTTCGGCGACCTCGACCACGCCTACGAAGTCTCGCAGTTGGCGCAACTCATCCGCGAGCACCAGCCGGACGTGGTGGTGGACAGCATCAACACCGCCACCGCCATCAGCTACCAGGACGTGTACACCGCCTCGGTCGTCGCTCAGCAGTCGTTCCAGGAGATGGCGGCGCGCGTGGCGAGGGGCGAACCGGGCGCCGCCGAACTGGAGCCAGCCCAGCGCGCGCTGGAGATGCTGCTGATCTCGCAGTCGGTGCCGCAGTTGGTGCGGCATGTGCTGGTCATCCACCGCGCCATGTCGGCGGCGGGCACGCGGCTGTACTTGAAGGTGGGCACCACCGGCACCGGTGGCATGGGGCTGAACATCCCCTACACCCACTCCGAGGACCGGCCCTCGGCGCAACTGATGACCAAGACCGCCATCGCTTTTGCCCACACGGGGCTGTTGTTCCTGATGGCGCGCACGCCCGGCGGGCCGGTGGTGAAGGAAGTGAAGCCGGGCGCAATGGTGGGCTATGCCGACATCACCCGCCGCACTATCCGCGAGCACGGCCAGCCGGTGCACGTCTTTGCCAGCCGCACCGAGCCGTTGGGCGAGCGGTTGGTCCTGCGCCAGCCGGAGGACGACTACCAGCGGCTGAGCAAGCTGGAGATGGTGGTGGTGGACACCGGCGAGAACGGGGTGTTCACCAAGGGCGAGTTCGAGGCCATCACCCACCAGCGGCAGATGGAGTTCATCACCCCGGAGGAGATCGCCCGGCAGGTGGTGCTGGAGGTGCGCGGCAGCAACACCGGCTTCGACGTGATCGGCGCGATTGACAGCGCCGTGATGAACCCCACCTACCGCGCCGGCTACCTGCGCCACTTCGCGCTGGAGGAGATCACGCGGCTGGAGCGCGAGACGGGCTCGCACTCGGTGGCGTTGGGCCAGCTTGGCCCGCCGGAACTGGGCAAGCTGTTGTGGGAGGCTCACCTGCTCAAGCTCCAGTGCGGCACCCTGAGCGCGGTGCTCCAGCAATCGCCCGAGGCGCTGGCGAGGGCGCTGGACGCGCTGGTGCAGGGCGACGCCGGCCTGCGCCAGACCATCGTCTCGGTGGGGCTGCCGGTGCTCACGCCGGACGGGCAAAGCCTGATCCGCGGGCCGCACATCCGCATCCCCGAGGCGCCGGGCGCGAACAGCGTGCTCCTGACCCCGGCGGCGCTGGACAAGTGGGCGGCCAAGGGCTGGGTGGACCTGCGCCCCAGCAACCTGCGCCGCTGGCACGCGCGCTTCACCAAGATGCAGCGCGAGGCCCAGCGCCTGCGCGGGCGCGGGTCGGCGGCCGTCACGCGCGAGGCCTACCTGGGCGACGACATCGCCATCGGCGCGGTGGTGGGCTGGATTTTTAATAACGAAGAAGGCGGATACCGAATCAAGTGAAGTGTGGGTGTATGGGCGTAGGGGAGTGTGGGCGCGCCCACACTCCCCTACGCCCATGCATTAATGATCCCAATGAAAGCTCAAGTTAAAAACCATAACGGCACGCCAACGCTTTTTCTGAATGACCAGCCCGCTTACGCCAATATCCACCTGATCGGCGGGCTGGACCCGACCCCGGAGGGGTGGGCCATCACCGAGGACGCCATGCGCGGCTTTGCCGCCGCCGGCATCCATATCTACTCGATCGACGCTGCCGGGGACGAGTGGTATGGGCCGCGCCCGGCCGATCCCGGCCAGTTCGACTTCACGCCGACCGCGGGCCGGCTGCGAAAGATTCTGGCGGTGGACCCCGAGGCGCTGTTCCTGCTGCGCATCAGCTTTGATACCAAGTTCATGGCCGGCAACTGGTGGAACCAGGAATACCCGGATGAAGTGGAAGTGCTGTCCGACGGCCAGCGCCTGTCGGCCTCGTTTGCATCGGCGGCGTGGCAGGCGCGGGTGCAGGCTTTCCTGCGCGCCTACGTCCAGCACCTGCGCGCCGTGGGGCTGTACGACCGCGTCATCGCCTACCAGCTCTGCACCGGCACCTGCGGCGAGTGGATCAAGGACTGGTCGTCCATGAGCCCGGCCTCGGGCGACTTCAGCCCCGCCATGCAGCGGCGCTTCCGCGATTGGCTGCGCGAGCACTACCAGGGCGATGAGGCGGCGCTGCAGGCCGCCTGGGGCGACCCGGCGGTCACCTTCGAGACGGCCGAGGTGCCGTCCGGGGAGGCGCAGGCGGCGACGACGCATTTCCTGTTCCGCGACCCCAGCCGCGAGCGGCAGACGATTGACTTCTACGCCTGCTATGCCGATGCCGCCGCGGAGGCGCTGCTGGGCATGTGCCGCGCGGTGAAAGAGGCCACCCACGGCGAGAAACTCACCGGCGCGTTCTTCGGCTACCTGATGGAGCTGGCCTGGAACAACTGCTTCTTCAACGACAACACCGGCGATCTGACGGGCAGCGAGGTCTCCACCGTGCAGCGCAGCGGCCACCTGGGGCTGCGCCGGGTGCTGCGCTCGCCGGACTTTGACTTTGTGGTGAGCCCGTACAGCTACGCCTTTCGGGGGATGGGCGGCGACGGCCTGCCCATGCA
The DNA here is from genome assembly GCA_964497615.1 of uncultured Anaerolineales bacterium. Taxonomy (GTDB): domain Bacteria; phylum Chloroflexota; class Anaerolineae; order Anaerolineales; family UBA6663; genus CAZCEC01. Next base: position 42,390 of record CAZCEC010000007.1, read on the forward strand.
GCCGACCGAGAGCGTGCGCCTGCACGGCAAGCTGTACCTGTTCGAAGAAGACACGTTGATGCACAACAACTTCGACCCGCAGGGCCGGATGCACCCCAAGGACAAGACCCTGCCGATCTATCACCGCAACTTTGCGCAGGTGCTTACCCACGGGCTGGGCATCACCTGGATGGAGAGCAGCTACTTCGTGGAGGATCCGGCCCTCAAGCCGCAGATGCCGCATTGGCACCGGGTATATGACCGGCTGGGGCAGTGGGCGCTGAACCTGGACCGGAAGCCGAGCGCCGATGTGGCCGTGTTCCTGGACGACGAGAGCTACCGCTACGAGAGCAACCGCAACAACATCGACCTGCCCCTCATCGCCCACCAGCGCGTGGTGAGCCTGAACCGCTTCGGCGCGCCGCATGACCTGTACCTGCTGGAGGACCTGCTGGAGGGCAACCTGCCACCCTATAAGCTCTATGTCTTCCTCAATGCCTTCCACCTGGATCATGCCCGCCGCCGCGCGCTGCACGCCATCCTGGGCACGGGGGGGCGCACGGCGCTGTGGTATTACGCGCCCGGCTACCTCAACCAGGAGGCCGCCGCGCCCGCGCACGTGGACCACATGACGGAACTGACCGGCTTCCACTTCCACAAGAGCGGCAGCTACTGGTCGGTGCTGGGGCACCTGACCAACTTCAAGCACCCCATCACCCGCGGGCTGTCGCAGGAGATGTTCTGGGGCACGACCCGCGCCCTCGGCCCCATCTTCCACCTGGCCGATGCTGAGGCGACCATCCTGGGCGAGGTGGTGTATGGGCTGGGGCGCTGCCAGCCGGGGCTGGGGCTCAAGCCCTACCAGCCGCCGGGCGCGGCGCAGCCGTTCACGTCCATCTACGCCGCCACGCCCAACCTGCCCTCGGCGGTGCTGCGCGGCATCGCCCGCCACGCCGGGGCGCACATCTACAACGGCGACGGCGATGTGCTGTACGCCACGCCCGACCTGCTGAGCGTGCACACCGTGGCCGGGGGGCCGCGCCGCTTCGACCTGCCGCGCCCGGTGGAGGTGGTCCATGACCTGTTCCACAACCGCCGCGTGGCGCAGGACACCGCGCAGTTCTGCGACGAACTGACGCCGGAGAGCACGGCGTTGTATTACACGGGACCGGCAGCGGCGCTGAATGCGCTGAACCTGCCAGGATAATCGTCGCAGGGATCATGACATTTGCCAGCGGAGCTATCGCGCCCCTGGCGGTGTCGGCAAATGTCATGACCCCTACTATTCGCGCAATGGCCTTGACAGTCCCCCGCTTTTGCCGATAATCAAGGCCAATCGAACAGCCCACAGGCTGTGACGGAGAAAAGTAAGCGGGTCACGACCGCCAGGGAGGCTGGGTCACCGACTGCAAGCCCGGCCCGGAACGCCCCCGCCGAAGTTCTCTCCCGAGCCGAGCCGGTGAATGGCCCCATTGGGGCCTAATAGCCGCCTCCGCAAGCCCAGCGTTACTGGGGCACCCAATCGCTGCTGAGGCTGGCTGCCGTTGGGGCAAAGTGGACCCGGCCAACGCCGGGCCAAGCTGGGTGGTACCACGGGTCAATCACTCCCGTCCCTGTTGTGGGCGGGAGTATTCGTTTAAGGAGTGGCTATGCTGGAGCAACTGAACCACATCGAAACGGCGGCGCTGGCGGCCCTGCAAACCGCCGCCGACACCGCCGCGCTGGAGGCCTGGCGCGTGGCCCACCTGGGCCGCAGCTCGCCCTTGATGACGGTGTTGGGCGACCTGGGCAAGCTCTCAAAGGAGGAGCGCCCCGCCCTCGGCAAGCGCGGCAACGAGGTGAAGCGCGCGCTGGAAGACGCCCACGCCGCCCGCGCCGCCGCGCTGCGCCAGGCCGAGCTGGAGCGCGCCACCCGCGAGGGCGCAGTGGACGTGACCCTGCCGGGGCGGCCGGTGACGCGCGGGCGGCTGCACCCGGCCACGCTGGGCCTGCGCCAGATTTACGACGTCTTCTCCGACATGGGCTTCCAGATCTACCGCAGCCGCGAAGTGGAGACCGACGAATACAACTTCGAGTTCCTCAACATCCCGCCCCACCACCCGGCGCGCGATATGTGGGACACGTTCTACACCACCACGCCCAACGTCATCCTGCGCACGCACACCTCGCCCGGACAGATCCACGCCATGCGCCAGTACTGCCCGGAGCCGATCCGCATCATCCTGCCGGGCATGTGCTACCGCTACGAGCAGATTTCGGCGCGGGCCGACATCCAGTTCTACCAGGTGGAGGGGCTGGCCGTGGGGCGGCACGTGACCCTGAGCGACCTCAAGGGCACCCTGAGCGATTTCGCCCGGCGGCTCTTCGGCCAGCACGTGCGCACCCGCTTCCGCGCCGACCACTTTCCCTTCACCGAGCCATCGGCGGAAATGGATGTGGAGTGCTTCGTGTGCGACGGGCGCGGCTGCCCGGTGTGCAAGCAGACCGGCTGGCTGGAGATCCTGGGCTGCGGCATGGTGCACCCCAACGTGCTGCGCAACGGCGGCTACGACCCGGCCGAGTTCTCCGGCTTTGCCTTCGGCATGGGGCCGCAGCGCATCATCATGCTGCAGCACCGGATCGAGGACATCCGGTACTTCTTTCAGAACGACTTGAGGTTCCTGGAGCAGTTCTAATGCAAGGGGTGTAAGGGGCATAAAGGGCATAAAGGGCAGTGCAAACGACTTGCCCTTTATACCCCTCTGACCCTTTATGCCCTTGCCTGGAGTATTGCGACTATGAAAGTGCCTCTGAGTTGGCTGCGCGATTTCGTTGACATCACCCTCACTGCGGAGGAGTTGGCCTATAAGCTCACCTTCGCGGGGCTGGAGGTGGAAGAGCTGGAGTACGTGGGCCTCGGCCCCGCCGATGGCGTGATTGCGGGCCTGTCGCCGCACCTCAAGAGCAGCGGCCCCGCCGCCCAGGGCCTGGGCTGGAACCCCGACAAGATCGTGGTGGCCCAAATCCTGGAAGTCATGCCGCACCCCAACGCCGACCGGCTGACCCTGTTGCGCCTGGACGACGGGGGCGGCGCGGAGCAAACCGTGCTCACCGGCGCGCCCAACCTGTTCCCCTTTAAGGGGCAGGGGCCGCTGCCCAAGCCCCTCAAGGTGGCCTACGCCCGCGAGGGCAGCGTGCTCTACGACGGGCACAAGCCCGGCCGCGAGTTGATGACCCTCAAGCGGGCCAAAATCCGGGGCGTGGAGTCCTACTCGATGGTGTGCTCGGAAAAGGAGTTGGGCATCTCCGATGAGCATGAGGGCATCATCCTGCTGGACGACGATGCGCCGGTGGGCGTTCCCCTGGCCGACTACATGGGCGATGTGGTCCTGACGGTCAAGATCAACCCGAACATGGCCCGCAACGCCAGCGTGCTGGGGCTGGCGCGCGAGGTGGCCGCGCTGACCGGCCAGCCGCTGAGGCACCCCGACTATAGCGTGCAGGCGGCGGGGCCGAGCCTCGCCGGGCGGCTGAGGCTGGAGATCAAGACGCCGGAGCTGAACCCGCGCTTCACCGCCGCGTTGATCGAGGGCGTCACCCTCGGCCCCAGCCCGTATTGGGTGCAGCGCCGCCTGCGGCTGGCGGGGCAGCGCCCAATCAATAACATCGTGGATGCCACCAACTACGTGATGCTGGAGATCGGCCAGCCCCTGCACGCCTTCGACTACGACGCGCTGCTGCGGCGGGCCGAGGGCGCAACGCCCACGATCATCACGCGCCTGCCCGCGCCGGGGGAGACCCTGACCACCCTGGACGGCGTAGCGCGCAAGCTGGATGACTACACCATCCTGGTGTGCGACGAGCGGGGCGCGCTCTCGCTGGGCGGCGTGATGGGTGGCGCGGAGACGGAGGTGAGCGACACGACCACCAACGTGCTGCTGGAGGGCGCGGCCTGGGAGTTCATCAACATCCGCCGCACGGTGAAGAGCCAGAGCCTGCCCTCGGAGGCGGCCTATCGCTTCTCGCGCGGGGTGCACCCGGCCATGACCGAGCGCGGCGTGCGGCGCGGCATCGAGCGCATGCGCCAGTGGGCGGGCGGCGTGGTGGCCGCGGGCCTGGCCGACACCTACCCGCTGCCCGCGCCCACCGTACTGGTGGACCTGCCCACGGCCGAGGTGGAACGGCTGCTGGGCGTGCGGCTGCCGGTGGAGGAGATCGTTCGGATCCTCCAGTCACTCGAGTTCAAGTGCGAGGTCAGAAGTCAGAAGGCAGAAGTCGGAAGTCTGACCGACCTTCCGACCTCCGACCTCCGACCTCCGACGACCATCAGCGTCACCGTCCCCGATCACCGCCTCGACATCGGCACGGGCGTCATCGGCCAGGCCGACCTAATCGAGGAGATCGCCCGCATCCACGGCTACGAGAACATCCCCGAGACCCAGTTGGCCGACCGGCTGCCGCCCCAGCGCGGCAACCCATCGCTAGAACTGGAGGAGCGCGCCCGCGACCTGCTGGTGCAGGCCGGCTTGCAGGAGGTCGTGACCTACGCCCTCACCGCCCCGCAGCGCGAGCGGCGCGTGCTGCCCGCCGCCGCCGCGCCCGACGACCAACCCTACGTCACGCTGGCGAACCCGATCGTCACCGACCGGGTGGTGATGCGTCACACGGTGCTGCCGGGCGTGCTGGACATCGCCGCGGCCAACCTGCGCCATCACGACCGGCTGAGTTTGTTCGAGATCGGGCCGGTCTATCTGCGCGGCGAGAACGACGCGCAACTGCCGGACGAGAAGCGCCGGTTGGTGATCGTGCTCACCGGCCCGCGCGAGCCGCTGGCCTGGCCCGGCGCCGACCGGACGCCGATGGACTTCTTCGACCTGAAGGGCGTGGTGGAGACGGTGCTGGCGGGCTTGCCGGCGAAGGGCGTGAGCTTCGCTCCGCCCGAGCCAGCCGCCCAGCATCCCACCTATCTGCCGGGCCGCACCGCGCGGCTGCTGCTGGAGGGCCGCCCCGCCGGCTGGCTGGGCCAGGTGCATCCCCTGGTCTGTGAGCAGTTCGACCTGCCCGCCCAGGCCGTGCTGGCCGCCGACCTGGACCTGGACCTGCTGCTGGATCAGGTGAACAAGCGCTTCGACGTTGCGCCGGTGCCGGAGTATCCGCCGGTGAAGGAAGACCTGGCCGTGATCGTACCGGACGATGTGCCGGCCGTCGCCGTGCAGAACGCCATCGCCGCGGCCGGGGGCAGCCTGCTGGCCGAGGTGACCCTGTTCGACCTGTACCGGGGCGCGCAGATCGGCGCGGGCAAGAAGAGCCTGGCCTACCGGCTCACTTACCAGGCGCCGGACCGCACCCTGACGGATGCCGAGGCCGCCAAGCTGCGGGCCAAGATCATCAAGCGGTTGACGGAGGAACTGGGGGCGGCGATCCGAAGCTAGAAGCATGGAAGGGCCAGGCAGATCCGTCTGCCTGGCCCTGCTGCTGTTTCAGGGGCTGTAGCGCGACACGCCGCCGCTGGTGGCGAACCACACGCGGCCCTGGTCGTCCACGTAGATGTCGTTGACGTTGGAGTGGATCAGTCCGTCCTCGACCTGGAACGACACCCAGGTGGTCCCATCGAAGTGCGCGGCGCCGGAATAATACAGCCCGAACCAGAGCGTGCCGTCGGGCGCCAGGGTGATGGATTTGACGTTCGTCGAGGGCAGGCCCGCGCCGGTGTCGCTGGGCGAGAATTTGGTCCACGCGCCCTCGGCCAGGCGATACACGCCTTCGCCATCCGTCGCCAGCCACACGGCCCCATTCGCATCCTCGGCAAGGTCGTTGATCCACGGCTCATACTCAAACGGGTCGCCCGTGCCGTAGTGCGTCCACTCGCCGCTCAGGTCCAGCCGGCTGATCCCGTAGCCGGCGGCCACCCACAGCGCCCCGTCGGACGTCACCCACACCCCGTGCGCCTCGTCGCTGTTCAGCCCGGCGCTGTCCGCGTCGTAGACCGCCGTCACGGCCGCGCCGTCGTACACCGCCACGCCGCCCAGGGTCGCCAGGTACACCTCGCCGGTGGGCGCGAAGGCCACCCCATACGCGGCGTCATCGGGCAGGCCCTGGTCCGTCGTCAGGTGCGCGGCGAGGTTGCCGTCGGCGTCGAAGATCCACACCCCCAGGTCGCCGCCCGCCCACAGCCGCCCCTCGGCGTCGCGGGCCAGGGGGACGCAGTAGTCGCAGTCTAATCTGAAGCCGGGCTGCCAGGTCTCGCTGGCCAGGTCGAACACATCGATCCGGTCGCCATACTCCTCGGCAAACCACAACTGCCCAAGCTGCGGCTCGGCCCGCACCGACGCGAACGCGGCCACGGCAGGGACGTTCGGCGCACGCCACACGCTGCGCTCGTCGCCGGCCACGCGCAGCACGCCGTCGTCCGTTCCAAAGTACAGCGTGCCGTCCGGCCCTTCCACCCCGCGATAGATGTCGTAGGACGGCAGCAGGTTCGGCTCGTAGAAGCGCCAGTTGCTGCCGGAGCCGGTCCAGCGCGCCAGCCCGCCGCCCAGCGACACCCACACCTCGCCGGTCGAGGTGGGCAGGATGCCGTGCACCCACCAGCCTTCCAGGTCTGGCACCACCCGGAACCCCTCGCCGTCGAAGCGCGCCGGTCCGTTTTCCGTGCCGGCCCACACGTCGCCGTCCACCAGGGCCAGGGCGGTGATGTAGACGCCCGGCAGCCCTTCGTCCCCGGCATAGCGCGTCCAGGCGTCGCCGTCGTAATGGCCCAGACCGTTGTCGGTGCCCACCCACAGATCGCCGTCACCGTCTTCCAGGATGGCAGTCACGTAGGTGGACAGGTGCTCGTCGTCGTAGGCGTCCAGCGAGGGGAAGCCGGGCACCGGCTGCCAGCCGTCGCCGGTGAGCAGGTTTAGTCCGGTGCCGTCGTGGCCGCCATAGGCCGTGCCCGCCAGCAGCCCGCCGCTGGTGCGCGCCAGCGCCTGGACCACGCTGCTGTCCAGGCCCTCGTCCTCGCCGTAGACCACCAGGTCCTGGCCGTCGGTGGAGGCCAGCCCGGCGTCGGTGGCGATCCACAGCCGCTCCGTGTCCGCGTCAGCCAGCAGGGCAGTGACGAATGGGCTGGGCAGCCCGCCCGCGCTGGTGAGCTGGTCCTCCGGCTCGCCCGCCGCCATGTCCCAGCCCGCCACGCCGCCCGGCCCGCCGGTGATGAGCTGCCCGTCGCCGGTCATGGCCGTCACCCAGTTCGTATTGGCCGCGACCCAGGACTGCCAGGCGCCGTCGCCAACAATCACCGCGGTGGGCTGACCGGTGGGCTCGGGCGTGGACCCGCCCGGGTTCTGGCCGTTGAGCCACACCAGCGCCAGCGCCCCGCATGCCACCAGGCCCACGAACCCCAGCACGGCCGCGCCGGCCAGGCCGCCCAACAGGGCCAGGCGGCCGCGCGGGCGGGCGGGCGGCGGTGGGGCCTGCGGGAGCGGGGTGCGGCTGGCCGCCTCGGAGGCGGAAGCCGCAGAGGCGGCGGTCGGCAGCGGCGTGGGCGTGGGGGCCGGCGGCGCGGTGGGGGCCGTCGCCACGAAGGTCCGTTGGCCCGCAGCGGGCGGCTCGGCCATGGCGCGCAAAGCCGGGCGCGCGGCCTGCCAGGCGGCGATGAAATCGGCGGTGGTGGCGAAGCGGTCGTCGCGCTGCTTGGCCAGGGCCTTAAGCAGCACCCGCTCCACGGCCGGCGGCACGTCCGGCTTGACGCTGGTGGGCAGGGGGAGGGGCTCGCTGACGTGCTTGAGGATGACGGCCAGCGGCGTATCGGCCTCGAAGGGCACCCGGCCTGTCACCATCTCGTACAGCACGACCCCCAGCGAATAGATGTCGGTGCGCAGGTCCACCCGCAGGCCCTGCGCCTGCTCCGGGCTCATATAGGCCGGCGTGCCGATCATCGCGCCGGTGGTGGTAAACGCCGGGCTGCCCTCCAGCAGCTTGGCGATGCCGAAATCGGTGAGGAACAGGTTGCCGCGCTTGTCGATCAGCACATTGGAGGGCTTGAGGTCGCGGTGGATGACGCCCACGGCGTGGGCGTAGTCGAGCGCATCAGCCAGTTGGGTGAAGTAGCGGTCGATCTCGTCCGGCGTGAGGGGGCCGGCCTGAAGACGGTCCTTGAGGGTGCCAGCCTCCACATAGCGCATCGCCAGGAAGGAATAGCCGTCGGCGGCGCCATAATCGTGGACGGGCAGGATGTGGGCGTGTTCCAGCTTGGCGATCAGCCGCGCCTCGTGCTCGAAGCGGCCGGTGAACTCGCGCGAGGCGGCCAGTTGGCGCGGCAGCACCTTGAGCGCCACGTAGCGGTCCATGGCGGGGTGGTAGGCCTTGTACACCGTGGCCATGCCGCCCTGGCCGATCTGGCTGAGGATTTGATAGGGGCCAATCGTCTGGCCGGGGGCCAGGCTGTCCAGGCCGGCGTCCACGCTCAATTCAGTTTCCGGCCGGCGAGTGGAGCAGGGTGGTGCGGCGCTTATCGCGCTCGGCCAGTTCGATGGCGCGTTCGGCGCGGCGCAGGGCGGTGGCGGCCAGGGCGGCCACCACCAGCGTCAGGTTCAGGTCGTCCTGGGTAAAGTCGCGGTCGGAGGTCTTGTTGAGGACTTCGATGACGCCCAGGACGCGCCCGTCGTCCAGGAAGACCGGCACGCACACCATCGAGCGCGTGTTGAACCCAAAGGCCTCGTCCACCTGCGGATAGAAGCGCGAGTCGCGGCGCACGTCGCGCACGAGCTGCGGCTGCTGGTGCTGCGCCACCCACCCGGCGATGCCCACGTCCTGGGGCAGCCGGTAGCCCACCAGCCGGTCGGCAGCACCGCCGCGCACCACGGTGAAGACCAGTTCGCCGGTGGCCTCGTCGGTGAGCATGATGGTGCCGTCATTGGCCTTGAGCACCGCCATGGCGGCGTCGAGGATCTCGCTCAGCAGCATCAGCACGTCCACCTCGGGCGTGATGTTCTGCGAGACCGCATAGACCGTGGACAGGGCGCGCACCGATTGGCGCAGGGCGCTCACCTCCTGCCGCAGCAGGCTGTTTTCCTGCGCCAGCCGCACCGCCTCATCCTGAAGAAATCGCAAGCTGTCGGTTTTCATGGCCCACCCTCCGGCGGAGATTATAGGCCCAGGGCGGTTGCGGAGCAATTGCCGCTGGCTCTATGCTACACTCGCGCGCCGGAGGCGGCATGAACATCTACTTCTCCTGCTCGCTCACCGGCGGCCGGGCCGATCAGCCCATCTACGCCGCGCTGGTGGAGGCGCTGCTGAGGCAAGGCCACAGCGTGCCCACCGCCGCGCTGGCCGACCCCGGCATCATGGCCGAGGAGGCCTCCATCGAGCCAGGCGTCGTCTATGCCCGCGACGTGGCCTGGGTGCGCGCGGCGGACGCGCTGGTCGCGGAGGTGAGCACCCCGTCGCACGGCGTGGGCTACGAGATCGCGCTGGCGCTGAGGCTGGGCAAGCCGGTGCTGTGCCTGTACCGGCAGGGCGCGCGGGTGTCAAAGATGATTACGGGCAACAGCGAGCCGGGCATTTCGGTGCGCGCCTATGCGGATGCGGCCGGGGCGCTGGGGGCCATGACTGGCTTTTTGGCGGCGCTGGACGGGCGGAAATAAAAACGGCCCGGTCGCAGGGACCGGGCCAGTTGCTGGCGCTATTCCTCGTTGTCGCGGCGCTTCCGCTTGTTGATGCGGCGGATGGCCTTCTTCTTCTCGATCCGGCGGACTTCGCTCTTGGAGACGAACCAGCGCTTATTGCGCAGTTGGCTCAGCAGCCCGCTGCGCATGACCTTCTTCTTGAATCGCTTGAACAACTGCTCCTGCGATTCATTCGGTCGTAAGCTGACGCTTGTCACTGGGTATCACCTCCTTGCCGGGAAGTCTCGCGCGGACAAAAAGCCGACGCCTTGCGGCGCCGGCAGGTAGTGCGTGACCACGAGAGCGACGGTAGTGTACCCTGCCGGGGCGGGGTTGTCAAATGCAGCCGGCGAAAAGCTGGCCGCGGTGCCGGCCCCGGCAGCAGCCCAGGCCTATCCGGCGCCGGGGCGGCTCAGGGCGGCGGGGTGGGCAGGCCGGGCGGGACGAGCGTGCGGATGTAGTTGATCAGGTGCCAATGCTCGTCTTCGGTGAGCACGTCCTTGAAGGCCGGCATGGGCGAGTTGGGGTAGCCGTTGGTGATCCAGTCGAAGATCTGCGCGTCGGCGTGGACGCCGGGGATCATGTGCACCTGGAGGTTGGCGGGCTGCGGGCGCAGGGTGCGGCCCACGGGGCCATCCCCCAGGCCGGTGGGCCCGTGGCAGGGCAGGCAGTTATCGGCATACAGGGCCTGGCCGAGGGCCAGCGACTCGGGTGAGGCCGGGATGGGGTTGGTCAGCTCGGCGGGCGCGCGGTTGCGCCACTCGAGGATGCCCGCCACGCTGAGCGCAAACGCGCCCACCAGCGCCACGCCGCCCGCCACCTGCACCTGGGCCAGGCGCCAGCGCGCCAGCCCGCCCAGCGGCCCGCGCCACAGCAGGGGGACGAGCCCCGCCGCCAGCAGCACGCCGGCCCCGAGCAGGGCGGCCGGAAACGCCGGCACGGGGTTCTGCCAGGGGGTGCTGCCGGCCAGGTCGCCCGTGGGCGCTGGCACGGCCACGCTGAACTGCGCCAGGGTGTCGTCCAGCCCGCGGCGGCGCACGTAGATTGAGAGGTCCCAGTTGCCCGCCTGGTTGAGATAGGCGCCCTCGGCCTGGAAGGTGTTCTGGCCCAGCGCCTCCAGGTCCACGCTGGATTGCCCCAACTGCACGTCGCGGTAGTTGAATAATAACCGCACCAACTGCACCTCGCCGATGTCCGTGCCGGCCGCGTGGTAGAGGTGCAGCCAGAAGCGGTTCTCGCCGGCCACATTGGGCGCGACCTGCGCATGCATGTACAGATCGTCGGCGGTGAGCACGGTGGTGAAGGGCAGTTGCGGCTGGAAGGCCGTGGCCGCCGCGCCGCGCGGGACGGGGGTCTGCACCAGCACGGCCACGCTCACCATCAGCGCCAGGGCGACCGCCACTTCGACGCGCACCCGCCGGTTGAGGGCGGCCAGGCGCTGCGCCTCCGGGAGCGCCTTCTGCCGCCCATTGACGAGCCGGTGGTTGAAGAAGGCAATGCCCAGCGCCGCCCCGACGAGCGCCAGCTTGAGCAGCAGCACCTGGCCGTAGGGGGTGGTCCACAGGCTGGCCAGGGAGGGGATTTCGACCAGGCTGTTGAACAGGCCGGTCAGCGCCAGGATGAAGACGGAGCCGCTGGCAAGCAGGGAGAAGCGCCGGACGGCGGGCCACAGGTCGAGGCGCGCGCCGTTGGCGCGGCCATTCGCCCAGCCCGCCCACAGCACTCCGGCCAGCATCACCAGGCCGCCCGCCCACGCCGCGGCGGCCAGCAGATGCACGTAGTCGCCCAGGACGGCCCAGAAGCTGCCCGGCACGCCGCCCGCGTGGCTGGTGAGCGAGTGGCCGAGCAGGAGCGCCGCCGCCAGCCAGGCGGCCACCGTCCACAGCCGGTCCGGACCGGCGCGGACTGCAAGGGCGGCCCCCGCCAGGCCGATGGCCGCCACGCCGAGGGCCAGCCAGGCCAGGGGTTCGCCCCGCCCGCCCGCCAGGGCCAGCAAGGCCGCCAGCCCGGCCAACAGCGTGCCCACAGCCAGGCGCAGCCAGGGCGCCGCCGCCCTCAGCCGCGCGGGCAGCGGCAGCCAGAGCGAGAGCAAGCCAATGGCCGCCGCCAGGGTGAGCCGCCCCAGGGCCAGGGCGCCGGTACGGGTGCCCAGCAGCACGCCCGGCAACTGATCGAGCCCGCCCAGCCGCGAAGCCTGTACCAGCGCCTGACCGCTGTTGCCGGCCAGCGCTAGCAGCAAGCCGATCCACAGCACGGGCAGGGCCAGCGCGGCAACGCGGCTGGCCAGGGCCGCCGGCTCGCGCGGGACCACGCGCCGCACGAAGACCGGGATGCCCAACAGCAACAACCCGCCCATCAGGGCCAGCCAACGCATCGCCACCTCGATGGGCAGCGGCAGTTCGCCCCGGCCGCTCCCCCCCACGTCGAGGGCGCTGCCGGACGGCCGCGAGCCGTCCGGGTTGAGCACGGTGAAGGGGAACGAGCCGTACCACTCGTGGCCGTCGGCCTGTGAGAGCGTCTGCCAGGCCACCGTGTAGATGCCGGGGCCAAGCTGGCCGACCGGGAGGCTCAGGTGGGTGTTGTCGGCGGGGTCGAGCACCACCGCGCCCAGCTCCAGTTCCTGTCCCGATGAGTCGAAGAGGCGCGCGCCGCTGAAGCCTGCTTCGAGCGGCTCGGTAAACCACAGCTCAAGCGTTGGCGGCGGCTCGGTGAGATCGGCGTTGGCGGCCGGGGAGGAGCGCAGGAGCAGCGCGTGGGCCGAGGCCGTGGCCACGCGGAGAGCGCCAAGCAACAAGACTGCCAGGAGCAGGCCGCGGATGAGGCCGGGGCGGGCCGACCGCAGGCCGCGAGTTTTCATCGTGACTGAACCCCGATCCGGCGCGTGGCTGAGCTTCACGGTCGTCTGCGGCGGTGGAGGGTGACGCCGGCCAGGACGAGACCAACAGCGGGCAGCAGGCCCTGCCCGCACCCGCCCGCGGGCGCAGGCGTGGCAGTGGGCGCGGGCGTTTCGGTGATGAGGGGGGCGGTGGGCGACGGCAGCACGGCCTCGTCCGGCAGCATGGGGGTGCTGGTGACCGGGGCCTCGGGGTCCACCGTGAAGGTGAAGGTGTCCTCCTCGTCGTCGCCATCCTCGGCGGAGAGGGTGTGCCAGGTGACGGTGTACTCGCCCGCCGGCAGATCGGGCAACAGTTCCACCCACAGGTGCCGCCGGTCGTCGTCGTCGATCACCGCCTCGCCGGCCGTGACCTCCGCGCCGTCCGGGCCGGCCACGCGCAGCCAGTTCTCGCCCTGCCGCCGGAACATGTCCTGGGTGAACCACACGTCCACGCGGGCGGGGGCCTCGGCCACCACTGCGCCCGCCCCTGGCGCGGAGCGGGCATAGTCGGCGTGGGCGTATGCCACGCCCACGCCGATGAACACCACGCTCACGGCCAGCACGCCGAGGGCGCGCAGCAGCCGCAGGCGCTGGCTGGGCGCTCTCGTGGGCGCGCAGGCGCCGCGCCGAGTGTCTGCCAGTGAGCGGCGTTCTGGACTAATGGTCATGGCCCTCACCGCCCAGGACTCCATCTATCGCATGCGACAGGTCGTGCTGGGTCTCGTGGACGGCCGGGGCCAGTCCGGCGGCCGTCTCGGCGTCGTCGGCCTCCAGCGCGGCGGCGAACTCGGTCAGGGCGGTTTGGAAGGCTTCGACCGGCCCGTGCAGGTCCTCGGGCCAGGTGGTGGCGCCGACGACCTTGGCGACGCGGTTGGCGGCGCTCAGGTACGAGGGTTCGATGACACCGGTCTCATTCAGGGCCTCGTCCATGCCGTGGAAGCCGGCAGTGTCCAGGATGTATTGGGCAATGGCGATGTCGGCCAGGTTGACTTCGCCGTGGCCGCCTTCGCCGGACATTTCTTCCAGCGCCGTCACCTGCGCTTCGAGCGCGGCCAGCCGGGTTTCCATGTCCACCAGGCCGCCGCCCGGGCCGGTGCTGCCGCCCTCCAGCGCGGCCACGCGCGCCTCCAGGGCCGAGAGCTGATCGGATGTTGCGCTTTGCCCCGCGGGGGCGCAGGCCGCCAGCAGCGCCAGCACTGCCGCGGCCAGGATGATTCGCTTGTTCATTGGGTTGTCTCCTTGACATTGTAAAGCCAAGACCAGCCGGTCCAGCCGGTCTGGGCAAGCCGCTATCGTGTTGAATCGAACCGGGGTCAGTCGCGGCGGAGACGCGGCGGCGGATCGGGGAGCGGAGACTGGATCGCGCGCGGCCACAGCCAGCCGAGGGCGCACAGCAGCCACAGCGCAGCCACGGGCAGGGCCAGCGGCGCGAGGCCGGTTGGCACCACCTGATCGAGCGCGGCCAGCAGCGACACGACGCCCGCCAGGGGGTTCGGCCCAAAGACGACACCGTTGGTCTCGGCCAGGGCCGGAGCGCCCAGCGCGGCGGGGTGGGTGTGCGGCTGCGCGTAGGGGTGAGCGTGATGCGCGGGCGTACTGACCGCCACGCGCCCGCCGGCCAGCAGGTGGCTGTGCCAGGGGCTGTACTCGGCGGCATGATGGTCGAAGGCCGGCAGCAGCGCCAGCACGCCCAGCGAGGCCAGCAGCGCCAGGTGAATCAGGCGCGGCAACAGCCGGGGCAGGCGCGGGTAGAGCAAAGACGACATTGCCGACACGGTAAGGGGATTTTAGCACACCAGCCGCGGGGCGGAGCGGATGGCGCGGCGGCGCAAGTTGCGCCCCTACGACTTGGCGCGATGACGGGGTCTGCGGCGGGTGACGAGCCACGCGCCCAGCCCCGCAGCCGCCAGCCCGGCGGTGAGGATGGCCGGGCGCTTGAGGGCCGCCGGGGTGAGGCCGGGCCGGTGGATGGCCTGGTGGCGCTGCGCCGGGCTGAGGTAACGGGCGGCCACGCGGGCCACGTCAGCGGCGCGCACGCTGTCCACCGCCGCGAACAGGTTGGGGACGGGTTCGCCGTCGGGGGTGAACAGGCTGATGCCGGCCAGCCACCAGGCGAAGTCGGCGTTGCCCTCCATGCTCAGCAGCAGGCGCCCGCGGATGGCCGAGCGTGCCTCGGCCACCATCGCCTCGTCGAACTCGCCGGCGATGGCGCGCGCCAACTGCTTCTCCACCTCGGCCAGGATTTCGGGGAAGCGGGCGCTGTCGGCCACGGTGTAGACTACGAAGTGGCCCACGTCGGTGTACAGCGCCGGGTACACGTCAATGCCATACACCAGGCCGCGCTTGTAGCGGATGTCCTGCGTCAGCACGGTGTCCAGAATCTCGGCCAGCACGCCCAGCGCCCACCGGTCCGGGTGGCTGAGGCCGGGCAGGGGTGCGCCCAGCAGAATCTGGCCCTGGTCGTTGACGTTGGGGCCGCGCAGCCGCAGGCTGAAGCCGCCGGCCGGCGCGGCGGGGGCGGCCGGCCGGGCGGGGGGCGCTTCGCCGGCCGGGACCGCGCCCAGGTGGTGGGCGGCGCGCGCCACGACGGCGGGCGCTTCCACGTCGCCCACCACGATCAGGGTCATGTTGTTGGGCACGTAGTGCTGGCGGTAGAACGCGGTCAGTTGGGCGTAGGTGATGCGCCGCAGCGAGCGGTCGTCGCCGATGACAGGCAGTAACAGGGAGCTTTTGGGATACAGCTTGTGCCGCACGGCGCGGAACACGTTCCAGCCCAGCCCCAGGTCCTCGATCCACTCGCCCACCTGCTCCAGGGCGCCCACCTCGCCGCCCTTCTCCTGGATGATGACCTGGCGCTCCTTCTTGAACTTGTCCTCCGCCAGCGATGGGCGGAAGACGACCTCGGCCAGCCAGTCCAGCCCAGCGTCCAGGTCTTCCGCCTTCAGGTGCAGCCAGATGACGGTGTCCTCGCGCGCGGTGCGGGCGTTCGATTCGCCGCCGCGCCGCCGGATGACGTCCACCACTTCCTGCTCGCTCCAGCGGGCCGTGCCGGTGAAGAGCATGTGCTCCAGGAAGTGGCTGATGCCGTTGTTGGCTTCGCTCTCATGACGCGAGCCCACCGGCACTTGCAGTAGTAACATCACCGTGCCGGTGCCGGGGCGCGGCCGCACCCACACGCGCAGGCCGTTATCCAGCCGGCCGCGGTGCAGGTCGAACATGCCGTCTTCGCGCAGCCAGGGTGAGCGCGGTCCGGCGGTCTCAGGATTCACATCGGTGAGCGGCATCGAGGGGGTGATTATACCTTGGGCGTGGTCCGGGGATGGCTCCACCAACGGACCACGCGCCGGGGTCAGGTCCGCCTTTGACGGACCACTTCAAAGAGCAGGATGCCGGCAGCGATGGCGGCGTTCAGGGATTCGGCGCGGCCCGGCATGGGGATGCGGGTGGTGCGGGGGGCCAGGGCCTGCGCCTGCGGGCGGGGGCCGGCCGCCTCCGCCCCAATCAGCAGGGCGCTGGGCGGGCGCCAATCCACCTGGTCGTAGGGCGTGTCGCCCGCGGCCTCGGCCCGCCACACGGCCAGGCCGGCCAGATGGCCGGGCAGCCCGTCCCACGCCGCCGAGACGATGGGAACCTGGAAGTGCGCGCCCATCGCCGCGCGCACCACCTTGGGGTTGAAGGCTTCCACCGTGCCGGGCGTCAGGAATACAGCCTCGACGCCTGCGGCGGCGGCAGTGCGGAGCACGGTGCCCAGGTTGCCAGGGTCGGCCAGGCCGTCCAGCACCAGGGCCAGGGTGAGCGGGGCAGGTACGGGCAGGGCAGGCTGGGGCAGCACCGCCAGCAGGCCGGCCGGCGTGCGCGTGTCGGAGGCGGCGGCCATCACCATCGCGGACACGGTCTCCACCGGCGCGCCGGTCGCGGCCAGCGCCGCGAGCGCCGCCCGGCCGCGCGGGTCCAGGTCATCGGTGTGGAGCACCAGGCGGGGCGTGGCCCCGGCGCGGGCGGCCTCCTCGGTCAGGCGCACGCCCTCGATGACGAACAGCCCCTCCGCCGCGCGGGCGCTGCGCTGGGCCTGGAGGTGGCGCACCCACTTGATCTTGGCGTTGGTGGTGGAAGTGATCAAATCACCGCCTCAAACTCGGCCTGGAAGACGGCTACCGTAGGCGCGTCGAGGATGACGAAGCGGATGTCGCGCACGGCGGAGGCGGGCCGCGCGACGCAGAAGTCCAGCACCGCCCGCACCGCCAGCGGGGCGGCCAGCCGGACCGGAAAGCCGAAGATACCGGTGCTGATGGACGCAAACGCGATGGACCGGAAGCCTTCGGCGTCGGCCAGCTCCAGCGCGGTGGTGTAGGCGGCACGCAGGGCCTCCGGCTCGCCCTGCTGGCCCCCGCGCCACACCGGCCCCACGGCGTGGATGATGGCGCGGGCGGGCAGCGTACCCGCGCCGGTGAGCGCCGGCCGGCTGTGCCCCGCCGGGCCGTTGCGGGCCACCCAGGCGTCGCTCTCATCCTGAATGACGCGCCCGCCGCGCCGCACGATGGCGCCCGCCAGCCCGCCGCCGTGCGCCAGATGGGCGTTGGCGGCGTTGACGATGGCGTCCACCTGCGCTGCGGTCAGGTCGCCCTGCTCCAGGGTAAGAGTCTGGCCGGTGGGGAGGGTGCGGGCGAGGCGGGGCTGGGCCATGGGCCGATTGTAAACGCAATCCGGCCCGCGGGGGCGGCTTAAAAGCAACGCGCCCCACGGCGGGGGCGCGTTTGAGTTCGTCGGGTCAGGCCCTAGAGGGCGGCCTTGGCGCTCTCCACCACCTTACCGAAGGCCAGCGGGTCGCGCACGGCCAGGTCGGCCAGGCTCTTGCGGTCGAGCTCGATGCGGGCTTTGCTCAGCCCGTTGATGAGGCGGCTGTAGGTGGTGCCGTTGAGCCGCGCGGCGGCGTTGATGCGGGCGATCCACAGCCGGCGCAGGTCGCGCTTGCGGTTGCGGCGGTCGCGGTAGGCATACCACAGGCTGTGCAGCATCGCCTCGTTGGCGCGCTTGAACAGGCGGTGATAGGCGCCGCGCTTGCCCTTGCCGAGCTTGAGAATTTTCTTGTGACGGCGGTGGGCCGTTACCCCACCCTTGACACGAGCCATGCGAACACTCCTGCCAACGCTTGCGGCCCGCGGCCCGCCCAGGCGGGGAGCGCGTGTTGAGTGCCGTAAGGCGCCGGCGCTAGAGCCGGGGCGAACGTCCCGGCCAGACGATTACCCGGGCGGGTTGGCCTTGTACTTCTTCATGTACGGGGCCAGGCGCTTGACGCGCTTGATGTAGCTGGCCCCCTTCACCGGCAGCAGTTCGGTGAGCAGGGCCTTGGTGCGCGACGAGGTGCGGCGGCGCAGGTGGCCCTTGCCCTTCTTGGTGCGCACCACGATCCCCGTCCCCGTCATGCGGAAACGCTTCGAGGTGGCCTTATGCGTCTTGAGCTTCTGCTTGCCCTTCAACTTCGGTTTGCGTGGCACGGTCGATACTCCTTGCCGCGCGCCCATCAAGGGCGCGACTACGAAATCCAGACGACAAATTCCGGGCGCGCCCATCAAGGGCGCGGCTACAAACAACATGCAATTGCGGCAGACAAAATTCACCGGGGCCTGCGCCCCGGTGGTCGGTCCTAGGCTTCGCCAGCTTGCTCGGCGGGGCCGGCCTCGGCCGGCTTACTCCCGTCCTTCTTGATGCGTTTCGGGTTCGGACCCAGCACCATCAGCATGGTGCGCCCTTCCAGGTCCGGCATCTGCTCCACCACCCCCACATCGGCCAGTTCCTTGGCGATGTCCATCAAGTCCTGGCGGGCGATCTGCGGATAGGTGATCTCGCGCCCGCGAAACTTGATGCGCACCTTGACCTTTTTGCCCTCTTCCAGCCAGCGGCGCGCATCGCGCACCTTGAACCCGGCGTGGTGGTCGGTGGTCTTGGGCCGGAGCTGAATCTCCTTGACTTCGATCACCTTCTGCGCCTTACGCGCCTCTTTTTCCTTCTTGGACCGCTCGTACAGGAACTTGCCGTAGTCGAGAATGCGGCACACCGGCGGCACCGCTGTGGGGCCCACTTCCACCAGGTCTTTGCTGGCTTCGCGCGCGATGCGCAGGGCATCCTGGATGGGCAGCACCCCCAGATTCTCGTTGTTCGGGCCAATTACCCGGACTTCGCGGACGCGGATCTGTTCGTTGAGGCGGTAATCTGACGCGCTGATAAGGTTATCCCTTCTTAACGATTAAACCGCCCCGGACGCGCGAGCGGCCCTAAAAATACCGGCTTGCATAATACCATAGGGGGGCAAAAGGAGTCAATTCGCCGGATTCGGCGATTCGGCTTCGGCCGGGGGCGCCGGGGCGGGTTTTGACTTTCGCTTCCGCCGCGCTACACTCCCCGCGCGCCGCTGCGGCACCGCCCGCGCCTCGCATGACCAATGCGCAGTTCCTGCTGATTGCCCTCGCCCTGGGCGCCGCCCTGGCGCTCCTGGCGCTTCTGGCGGCTCTGATGATGCGCGCCCGCCTGCTGCGCCGCCGCCCCATCTGGCGCCGCATGCTCAACGACAGCGAGTACTTCCGCGCCTCGCTCGTCACCCTCTTTCAGCGCCAGGGCTATGCCGTGCACGGCCATTGGATCCACCAGGACCCGCTGGATGAGACCCCGCGCGAGGTGGTCTTCGCCCTCGAACGCGCCGGCACGCGCTACGCCGCCTTGTGCGTGCGCTGGCTGGTGCCCGTGACGTCGGAGGTGATTGGCCGGTTCGACCGCGCGCTGGCCGCCACCCAGGCCCACGTCGGCATCATCGTCACCACCAGCGTCTACACCGAGGGCGCGCTGGAACGGGCGCGCGGGGCGCCGGTGGAGCTGTACGACCGCACGCATCTCCAGCGCTGGATCGCCCAGGCCTGGCGCTGACCCGCGGCGCGCGCATAGTCCGCGCGCTTATGCGTGTTATAAGCGGCCGCAATCGCCGCGCCGCCGGGTAAATATTGGGTTTAGACGGTCTTGATGATACAATCTTTACGTTTGACCCACGGATAATCCACTCTCGGAGGCAAGGCATGGCTGCGCTCAGCACCACCGTGTCCAATTTTATGCAGGGACTGCTCTATCGGGGACGGGAGGGGCAGTTGCTGTATATTGGCCACCGCCTGGCCGGGCTGGGCACGCTGTTCTTCCTCGCCATCCACATCCTCGACACCGCCACCGTTTACTTCGGCAAAATCCTGGGCATCCCCGACCTGTATGCCCATGCTATCGACCTTTACCGCAGCACGCCCTTCATGCTGGGCGAGATCCTGCTGGTGGCGGCGGTGCTGTTCCACGGGGTGAATGGGCTCAAGATCATCCTGTACGACACCTACCCGCACTGGTGGAACAAGAACTTCGAGCGCCAGTCGTTCTGGAAGGTGGCGGTGCTGACCTTCATCCTGTGGCTGCCGGCCGCCTACTTCATGGGCCGCGCCCTGTACGTCAACAATATTTGCGCCAACTGCCCGCCCCCCGCAGCGATTGACGTGGCCGCCCGCACGAACATGTCCGTCATCGCCATCCCCATCATCTTCTTCGTCATCCTGGGCGTGCTGATGGTGGGCGGCAAGCTGACCGCCCCGGCCGCCGCTCCCAGCCGCGTGGCCGCCCCGCCCAAGACCCTCGACACTTACATCTGGCAGTTCATGCGCTGGAGCGGGGCACTGCTGATCCCGCTGGTGTGGATCCACGTCGCCATCCAGGATGTGCTGATCGGCGTGCACCACATTGACCTGAGCTTTGTGGCGATGCGCTGGGCCAACTGGGGCTGGCGGCTGTACGACCTGGCGCTGCTGGGCTTCGCTTTCGGGCACGGCATGCTGGGGCTGCGCAACGTCGTCACCGACTATGTGAGCAACCCCGTTCTGGGCCGGCGGCTGCGGTGGGCCATGATCATCGGCTGGCTGGTGCTGATGGTCATTGGGCTGGTGGCGCTGTTCGGCGGCGTGCAGATGTAGATCAATTTCCGCGTGCTGGCTG
The DNA here is from genome assembly GCA_964497615.1 of uncultured Anaerolineales bacterium. Classification (GTDB taxonomy): domain Bacteria; phylum Chloroflexota; class Anaerolineae; order Anaerolineales; family UBA6663; genus CAZCEC01. The sequence goes on from CAZCEC010000007.1 coordinate 62,886, forward strand.
AGCAGTGGCGCGCGGCAGGAGGACAAACTTGACCCAGCACCATCAGTTTGACGCCATCATCGTGGGCGCGGGCGGCGCCGGCCTGATGGCGGCCCTGCATGCCGCCAAAAAGGCGCGCGTGGCCGTCATCTCCAAGCTGTATCCCACCCGGTCGCACACCGGCACGGCTCAGGGCGGCATCGCCGCGGCCCTGGCCAACATGGAAGAAGACCACTGGGAATGGCACATGTACGACACCGTCAAGGGCGGCGACTACCTGGTGGACCAGGACGCGGCCGAAATCCTGGCCCGCGACGCGATTGAGGCCGTCATCGAGCTGGAGCACATGGGCCTGCCCTTCGACCGTACCCCGGAGGGCCGCATCGAGCAGCGGCGCTTTGGCGGCCACACCGCCAACTACGGCGCCAAGCCCGTCATGCGCGCCTGCAAGTCCGCCGACCGCACCGGCCACATGATCCTGCAGACCCTGTTCCAGCAGTGCGTCAAGCAGCAGGTGACGTTCTTCGACGAATACTTCGTGGTGGACCTGATCATCCGCGACCACGTCTGCCGGGGCGTGGTGGCGATGAACATCGACTCCGGCGAGCTGCACGTCTTTCACGCCAAGGCGGTGCTGCTGGCCTCCGGCGGGTTTGGGCGCATGTTCCAGGTTACCTCCAACGCGCACTCGCTCACCGGCGACCCGGTGGCGGCCGCCTTCCGGCGCGGCGTGCCGCTGGAGGACATGGAGTTCTTCCAGTTCCACCCGACGGGCATCTACAAGATGGGGATTCTGCTGTCGGAGGCGGCGCGGGGTGAGGGCGGCGTGTTCATCAACGGCGAGGGCGAGCGCTTCATGGAGCGCTACGCGCCCACCATGAAGGACCTGGCCTCGCGCGACGTGTGCTCGCGCTGCATCTACCTGGAAGTGAAGGCCGGGCGCGGCATCGGCGGCAAGGACTACGTCTATCTCGACATCCGGCCCGAGACCATCAACAAGTATCAGAGCGGACCCGGCGGCAAGCCCGTCACCGCGCACGACCTGGAAAGCAAGCTGCCCGATATCATCGAGATGATGCGAGTGTACCAGGGGGTGGAGCCGATGAAGGAGCCGGTGCCCATCCAGCCGACGGCGCACTACGCCATGGGCGGCGTGCCCACCGACAACGACGGGCGGGTGCGGGCCAATGCGGGCGACGGTCTGGTGACGGGCCTGTTTGCGGCGGGGGAGGCGGCCTGCGTGAGCGTGCACGGCGCCAACCGCCTGGGCACCAACTCGCTGGTGGACCTGGTGGTCTTTGGGCGGCGCGGGGGCAAGGCGATGGGCGACTTCTGTGCCCAGGCCGAGTTTGCACCCCTGGGCGACGCGCCCGAGGCCGAGATCGCCGCCGAGCTGGAGCGCATCCGCACCAACACCGGCCCGGAGAAGGGGGCCACGCTGCGGAACGAGATGCAGGCCATCATGATGGACAACGTCAGCGTGTTCCGCACCGAGGCGCTGATTCAGTCCGCGCTGACGAAGGTGCAGGAGCTGAAGCAGCGCTTTGCCCGGGTGCAGATCGACGACAAGGGGCGGCGCTTCAACACCGACCTGCTGGAGACGTATGAGCTGGGCTGCCTGCTGGACCTGGCCGAGGTGACGGCCTACTCGGCGTTGAAGCGCACCGAGAGCCGTGGCGCGCATTCGCGCGACGACTTCCCCAACCGGGACGACGCCAACTGGTTATCACACACGTTTGCCACCGCCGCCCAGGCCTCCGGCGCGGCCCTGGCGGCGGGCGCGATTGACCTGAGCTACCGGCCGGTGGTGATCACGAAGTTCGAGCCGAAGGAGCGGGTGTACTAATGAAGGTCACACTCAAAATCAAGCGCTACAACCCGGAGCAGGACCAGAAGGCCCACTGGGAAAGCTACGCTCTGGAGGTGGAGCCGACCGACCGGCTGCTGGACGCGCTGCACCAGGTGAAGTGGTATCACGACGGCACGCTGGCCCTGCGCCGGTCGTGCGCGCACGGCATCTGCGGCTCCGACAACATGCGCATCAACGGGCGCAATCTGCTGGCCTGCAAGGTGCTGATGCAGGACGTGGCCCGCGACGGCGGCACGGTGACGGTGGAGCCGATGCTGGGGCTGACGGTCATCAAGGACTTGATCGTGGACATGGAGCCGTTCTTCGCCCACTACCGGTCGGTGATGCCGTACCTGGTGAACGACGAGCCGCTGCCGGCGGATGGGCGCGAGCGGCTGCAGTCGCCGGAGGCGCGCGACCGCTTCGACAAGGGCACCTGGTGCATCCTGTGCGCCGGCTGCACCACCTCCTGCCCATCGTTCTGGACCAACGGGACCTACGTGGGGCCGGCCGCCATCGTGCAGGCCCACCGCTTCATCTTTGACGACCGTGACCAGGCTGCCGAGCAGCGGCTGGAAGTGCTCAACCAGCAGTTTGGGGTGTGGCGCTGCCGCACGGCCTTCAACTGCACCGAAGCCTGCCCGCGCGAGATCCCGGTGACGCAGTTGATCGGCGAGGTGAAGCGGGCGCTGACGACGGGCAAGCTGGAGTGAGGAACGAGTGTCACGTGCCAGGTGTCAAGTGTCACGTGCCGAGTTTCACGTGGTGGACGATGCGTGACACGTGACACGCGGCGCTTGACACCTGACACATGACACTTCTTGGGGGCGCGCGTGGGCCTGGTTGACAAGGACTTTCCCCGCAAGCCGCGCGTGCTGGTCGTGGACGACGACTGGCTGAACCGCGACGTGCTGGCCAACTATTTCACCCACATGGGGGCTGAGGTCACCTTGGCCCCCGATGGGTTTAAGGCGCTGGAAGCGGCCACCAGCAACCCGCCCGACCTGATCATGATGGATATGCAGATGCCGCACATGGACGGCATCGAGGCTTGCGGTTATCTCAAGTCGAACCCGGCCACGCAGTTTATCCCGATCGTGGTGGTGACGGCCATGGAAAGCGACGAGACGCGCACCCGCGCCCTGGCTGCTGGCGCCGACGACTACATCACCAAGCCGTATTCGTCCACGCTGCTGATGACGCGGGCCCGCGCCCTGCTGAAGATCAAGCACCTGACCGACCAGCTCAATGCGCGCACGCACCTGCTGCGCCAGGTGCTCAACCGCTATGTGGCCGAGGAAGTGGCCGACACCATCCTGACCGACCCCGAGCGCCAATTGCAGTTGGGCGGCGAGACGCGGACGGTGACGGTGCTGTTTGCGGACATCCGGGGGTTTTCGGCGTTCACCGAGCGCCACACCGCCGCCGAGGTGGTGGAGGTGCTCAACCGCGTGTTCGCGGCCCTGACACGGGTGATCTTCAAGCACGAGGGCACCTTCGACAAGTATCTGGGCGATGCGGTGATGGCCTTCTACGGCGCGCCGGTGACGCAGCGCGACCATCCGCTGCGGGCGGTGCAGACGGCGCTGGAGATGCAGGGGGTGTTTGCCGATCTGGCCAGGGCCGAGCCGCGGCTGGCCGGGCTGGGGCTGGGGGTGGGGCTGCACTCGGGCGAGGCCACCGTGGGCAACGTGGGCACCGAGAAGGTGATGGACTACACGGTGATTGGCGACGTGGTGAACGTGGCCAAGCGATTGACGGAGGAGGCGGCCGCGGGCCAGATTCTGATGGGCGAGGCCACCTTCAGCCACGTGGCCGATATCGTGGAGGCCGAGCCGCTGGGCCCGCGGCTCATCCGCGGCCGGAGCGAGGCCGTGACCGTCTACGGGGTGCAGATTTAGCCGGTTGGATGGGTTATAATCGGGGGCAGGCCCCCGTAGTTCAACGGATAGAACAGGGCACTCCTAATCAATGGTTGGGCTCCGCCGGGGAAACCTGGCGGATGTAAGCAGTCAAATTCGGAGGAACCTACAGAGAGAGCAGGCCGTGGTCGAATTCCCAGTGATGATTTGGGCATGAGCAAACCAGATTGTCGCGGGCATTCACCTCGGCCACCAGGGTCAGATCCGGAAACTCGGCAATGCTGTGCTTGTGGCAAATCTCAACGTGGGTTGCGTAGCCACAGACGCAGCACGCCAGCGGCAAAGCCAAGTCGCGGTATGCCCGGCGAGCCATCTGGCGGATACGGGCGTTGGCCTGGTAGCGGGCGCGCTGCCGTATCTCCGCCAGGGTTGTATGGGCGGTGGGCTTGCTCCGCGCGCTATGCCGTTCACAGAACTTCCGGCGATGACCTGCTTCTGAACCACACACCTGGCAGAAGTATCGCCGTCGGAGCCGCTTTGGCTTGGCCTGGTTGTTGGCAATGGCCGCACAGCGGCGGCTGCAATACTTCGGGTTCAAGGTCTGTTGGCCGCAGGACAAGCAGTGGTTCACGAGCTTTCTCCAAGGCAATTCCGAGCCAAGCCTTTTCGGGCAAGCGGCATTGTAGCATCGCCGCCCTAAACCTGGAGAGGAAGGTGTAGAGACTAGACGGCTGCCGCCTAAAGCCGCCAGGCCAGGGCGAAGGTATAGTCCAGGGAGTTGGGAAACCAACACAAACCAGAAGGCTCTGATGTGGGTTCAATTCCTGCCGGGGGCACTGGCAGTGAGCGTGGCTTGAGAAAGCCTTGAATCAGGCCGCAGAACGACTTAGATTAAAAGATTCCCCGGATGGCCGAGAGGGCCTTGCATGCGCCAGCAGGTTGAGGTATATTCTGGGCACAGGCAGGTCTCTGGGTGCCCCCCCTCACCCCGAGGCCTGTCTGTTTAACGTCCCGGCGGGCCTGACGCGGCGTGCCGGCTGACGTGCGGCCTTGCCACCGCCGCAGCCATCGCTGGCTGACCGGCCTGCTCGCCGCGCCGCCCTGGACCTCTGCCTCATCATGATGCTGCGAATTGTTCCACTAACCGAAACGCTCCTGCCGGCCGCGGGCGCGCTGCTGGCCGCCCGCCACCGCTGCGACCGGGCGGTCCTGCCGAGCCCGCCGGCCCGCTTTGAAGATCCGGTCACGGCAACGCAGGCGGTGCGGGCCGCGCTCCAGCGCCCGCATGCGGCTGGGTATGCGGCCCTGGATGGCGACGTGATGGTGGCCTACCTGGCCGGCGACCTGGCGATCAGCGAGGTGTGGGGCCGGTCGGGCTGGGTGCGCACGACGGGCTGCGCTTATGACCCGGCCGCGGGGGTGGAGACCGTGCGCGATCTGTATGCGGCGCTGGGGGCGGCCTGGGTGCGGCAGGGGGTGTTCGCGCACTTTGCTCTTATGCCCGCCAGCGACCCGGCGCTCCTTCAGGCCTGGTACTCCCTCAGCTTCGGCATCGAGCAAGTCCACGCCCTGCTGGACCTGGAAACCCTTGACCCTGCCGCGCCGCCCGTGCCGGAGGGGATTGCGATTCGGCGGGCGGGGCCGGGCGACGGCCCACGGCTGGCCGAAATGTCGGACGTGATCTGGAAGGTGCAGACCCAGGCGCCGGTGTGGGGGGTGATGCTGCCGGAGAGCGTGGCCGAGACGCGGGCCGGCTGGGCGGACCTGGCCGAGGAGGCGACGGCGACGGTGTGGCTGGCGCTGGCGGGGGACGAACTGCTGGGGATGCAGGGTTACTGGCCCGCGGACGAGAGTGACGACAATCTCCTGATCCCGCCGCGGACGGTGGAGCTGTCGGTGGCGGGGACGCGGCCGGAGGCGCGGGGCCGGGGGGTCAACACCGCGCTGACGGCGCATGGGCTCGCGCAGGCGCGCGCGGCCGGGTTCGAGATGTGCGAGACGGACTGGCGCAGCACCAACCTGCTCTCGTCGCGCTTCTGGCCCCGGCGGGGGTTTGTGTCCAGCATGTACCGGCTGGCGCGGCGGGTGGACCAGCGGATTGCGTGGGCGGATGGGGAGACGCTCGACTAGTGCGCACGATCCGGTGGGGCATCATCGGCTGCGGCGACGTGACCAAGGTGAAGAGCGGCCCGGCTTTGCAGCAGGCGGACCACTCGCAGTTAGTGGCCGTCATGCGCCGCAACGGCGGCCTGGCCCGCGACTATGCCCGGCGGCACGGCGTGCCGCGCTGGTACGGCGACGCCGAGGCCCTGATTCACGACCCGGAGGTGGACGCACTGAACGGCGTGGGCGAGTGCCCCAGCACCGGCGCGAGCGCGGCGCGCACCAGCCGCATCATGGACCAACTGCTGGCCTGAGATGGACACGCGCGAACGACTGCGGGCTGAGATCGAGGCGACCCGCGCCGCCTTCCACCAACTGCTGGCCGAGGTGCCCGCAAGCGCCTACCGCCTGCCGAGCGATAACCCGGCCTGGACGATCGGCGACGTGCTCTTTCACATGAGCCTCGCGCCGCGCCTGCTGGGGGCCGATCTCAAGCTGATCCTCACCTTCAACTGGGCCTACCGGCTGATCCCCGTCGTCGTGCCGCGGGCGCTGTTCGACGGCCTCAACGCCCGGCTGACCCGGTTCGGCGCGCGCCGCCCCTCGCGCGCCTTCTTCGCCGCCGCCTACGACCGGGCGCACCGGGCCACCCTGCGGGCGCTGGACTCAGTACCGGAGGGCGCGTGGCAACGACAGGTCTTCTATCCGGCCTGGGACCCATTGCTCTCGGGCGCGGTGACGGTCGAGCGCCTGTTCCACTACGTCCAGCGCCACTTCGACTCGCACGCGGCGCAGATCCGGGCGCGCCTCACGGCACCGTAAACGACGTGCGGCCCCAGGGCGCCTCGCGCCCGACGGTGACCTGCGCGCTGCCCCCGCCGGGCACGCTCACTGTGTACGTCCCCTCGGGCAAGAACTCAAACACATAGTTGCCATCGGCGTTGGTGGTGGCGCTGGCTGAGACCGGCCCGGCGATCTGCACGGTGACGCCGGCCGCGCCGTTGGCCCACTGCGCCCCCAGCGCTGCGCTGCGCACCCGCCCGGCGATGCGGCCCACGTTCGGGTTCCAGTTCAGGTCGGTGGTCAGATAGACCGGGTTGGGGCCGAGCGTCAGCGTCCCGCCCGCGAAGGTCCCCAGGTCCTCGCCATACAGCCCGATCAGCCGCACGGTGCGGCCGCCGGTGTCCAGGCTGATGGTGGTCGTGCCGCTGGCCTGGCGGTTCCAGGCCACCCACACCTCGCGCCCGCCGGCCGCGAACTTATACACCCGCGCCGCGCCGCCCACGTTCAGGGTGGCGGGACGCTCGGCGGGGCCATACCCGGCCAGCACGCGGTTCATCACGTCCAGGGCCAGGTAGGCAGGGTGGAAGAGCGGGTCCGGCTCCACGCCCACGGCCGGGAGGCCGTTGGTGGTTTGCAGCAACCCCTTGTGATCGGAGCCTTCGTGCGTCTCGGACTCCTGCCACGAGTACCAGAAGTAGCGGTCGATGAAGGGCCGCGCCCAGAAGATGACGGCCGAGCGCACCAGGTTGCGGGCCTTGTCGGCGTGGTCGCTGGTGGGGTTGCCCTCCCAGCCGATCTCGGTGAGCCAGACCGGCTTGCCGGCACGGAAGGCGTCCACCTGGTTCAGGGTCGCGTCCACCGCGCCCCCTGGGTCCCAGCCGGTGCGGTCGTAGTAAACGTGGAAGCTGAGGATGTCCAGGTAGTTGAGGCCGCCGGCATTGACGAAGCCGGCCCAGTCCCACATCGTCCAGGCGCCGCTGTACCCGAAGCCCGGCACCTGGGCGGTGGCCGGCCCCACCACCAGGGCCGCCGGGTCGGCGTGCTTGATGGCGCTGTGGGCCACGGCCAGCAGCCGCACGTAGTCCTGGGCGTTGCCGTTGAATTGGTGCGCGGGATAGTCGGGCGGGTTCCAGCCCTGGCGCAGGTCGGGCTCGTTCCACACCTCCCAATACTTGACCGGGCGGGTGAGGCCGGACATGTCGTCCTGGCCGTCGCCGTCGTAGCGCTCCACCAGCGTATGCACGAAGCGGTACCAGCTCGTATTCTCCCACGGGTCGCTGTACAGGTCGCCGGGCGGCTGGCGCCAGTTGGGGGTGCCGTTGGCCCACTGCGGCACGCTGTTGCCGATGGAGGCCAGCAGGTTGATCTGGCTGTTCTGCGCGCCAGTCACCAGGATGTCCCAGGCGGCCCAGTCGAACTGGCCGGGCGCCAGCTCCGTGAACGCCCAACTGTGGTTGATGCTGTCGGAGCAGTAGTTGCGGTACCACTGCACCCCGGCCCGCGCCAGCCACCCAAAGCTGGCCGCCCGCAGCATAGGGTTGTGCGAGAGGTTGCCCTGATAGGGATAGCTGCTGTTGTTGCCTTCCAATGGGCCGCCGTTCATCCCCACGAAGCCGCCGGGCGCAACGGGCGGGGGCGGGCCGGTGGTGGCGCTGGGGGGCGGCGGCTGGGTGGCTGAGGGCACGAGCGTGAATGTGGGGCTAGGCGTGACGGTCGGCGTGGGGGTGTGGGTCGGCGGGAGGGTGGGGGTGGGGGGGGGGGTGGGGGGGGGGGGGGGGGTGGGCGTGGGGGTGAGCGTACGGGTTGGGGTGAGGGAGGGCGGCAGGGTGCGGGTGGCTGTGGGCGAGGCCGTCAGGGTGGCGGGCCGGATGGGGGTGGGCGGCCGGCGGGTGTTTGTGGCGGTCCCGCTGGGGGTGCCGGTGGCCGCTGGCGGCGTCTGCGTGGGCGCGGCCCCGCCCACGAGCGTCTCGCTGAGGACCGGCCGGCGTGTGGGGGGCAGCCCCTCATCCGCCGGGGCAGAGGTGGCGGGCGGAGGGCTGGGCGGCCACACCGACGCGTAGGGCGAGGTCGGCGCGAGGGTCGGCACCGCCGCCACGACCTCGGGCACGGGCAGGGCGGAGGCCAGCGCCCAGTTGAGCGCCGCGCCGGCCGCGGCCGCCGCCAGCAGGCAGGCCAGCAGCGCATCGGCGGCCAGGAAGGCCGCCAACAGCCGATGGCGCCGCAGGAGCAGCAGCAGGCGTGCCATAACCATAATCTAACTTAGCTTGGGCGAAGGGGCAAGGGCTGATCCGGCCCGGATGGGTTTCCGGCGCGGCGCAAGCGGGCGTGATCAGCCGAGCGGGCGCACGGAACGGGGCGCGGGACGATGATACAATACCCCCCTTGCCGACGACTCATTCAATGCCAGGGGTTGCATGAAGACTCAATTACTAGAGAAGATTCGCACGCGCCAGGCGCGCCTGGGGGTGGTGGGCCTGGGGTATGTCGGCCTGCCGCTGGCGGTGGAGTTCGCCCAGGCCGGCATCGCGGTGGTGGGGATTGATGTGGACGAGCGCAAGGTGGCGGCCATCACGCGCGGCGAGAGTTACATCCCCGATGTGCCCGGCGCGACGGTGGCGAGGCTGGCGCAGGCCGGGCGGCTGAGCGCCACGACCGACTATGCCGCCCTGCGCGAGTGCGACGCGGTGAGCATCTGCGTGCCCACTCCGCTCAACAAGACGCGCGACCCGGATATGTCGTTCGTGATTGACGCCGCCAACCAGGTGGCGGCGCACGCCCATCCGGGCTTCCTGATCGTCCTCGAAAGTACCACCTATCCCGGCACGACGGAAGAGATTTTATTACCCAAGCTGAATGAGGCCGGCTGGCGCGTGGGCGAGGACGTGTTCCTGGCTTTCTCGCCGGAGCGGATCGACCCCGGCAACGCCCACTACGGCGTGCGCAACACGCCCAAGGTGCTGGGCGGCGCCACCCCAGCCTGCACCGAGACGGCCCAGGCGCTGTACGCGGTGGCGGTGGAGACGGTGGTGCCGGTCTCCACTATGCGCGCGGCGGAGATGGTCAAGCTGTTAGAGAACACCTTCCGGGCGGTGAACATTGGGCTGGTGAACGAGATGGCGCTGATGTGCGCCAAGCTGGGCGTGGACGTGTGGGAGGTGATCGAGGCCGCGTCCACCAAGCCGTATGGCTTTATGAAGTTCACGCCGGGCCCAGGATTGGGCGGGCACTGTTTACCCATCGACCCGCTCTACCTGTCGTGGAAGCTCAAGTCGCTCAACTACACCGCGCGTTTCATCGAGCTGGCCGATACCATCAACTCGCGCATGCCCGAGCACGTGGCCGGGCTGGTGGGCGATGCCCTCAACGATGCGGGCCGCGCGGTGAACGGGGCGCGCGTGCTGGTGCTGGGCGTGGCCTACAAGAAGGACATTGACGACGTGCGCGAGTCGCCGGGGCTGGACGTGATGGCGGAGCTCGCCGCGCGCCGGGCGGAGGTGAGCTATCACGACCCGCACGTGGCCCAGGTGCTGGTGGGCGAGCAGCGCTACGCGTCGCAGCCCTTGACGGCGGCGACGCTGGCGGCGGCGGACTGCGTGGTGATCACGACCGATCACAGCGCCTTCGACTGGGACCTGATCCGGGCGCACGCCCGGCTGGTGGTGGACACGCGCAATGCGCTGCGCGGGGCGGGCGGCGGCGCGCGCGTGGTGACCCTCTAGTGGGCGACGCCGAGACGGGCCAGCCGGCCGCCGTGCCGGTGGGCCGCAAGTGGTACGTCATCCGCTCCAAGCCGCGCCGCGAGCGGTTTGTGTCGGAGCAATTGGCCAGCCAGGGGATGGAGGTCTTCTTCCCGGCGGTCAAGGTACATCCCATCAACCCGCGCGCGGCGCGTGAGCGGGCCTACTTCCCCAGCTATCTGTTCGCGCACGTGGACCTGGCGGAAGTGGGGCTGACGAAGCTGCGCTGGCTGCCGGCGGCGGTGGGGCTGCTGGAATTTGGGGGCGAGCCCGCCATCGTGCCGGAGACCCTGATCGTCCAACTGCGCCGCCGCGTTGCCAGCATCCAGGCGGCGGGCGGCATTGTGTTTGCCGACCTGAAGAAGGGCGAGCCGGTGAAGATCACCTCCGGCCCGTTCGCGGGCTACGAAGCCATCTTCGATCTGCGGCTGAAAGGCTCGGAACGGGTGCGGGTGCTGCTGGAGCTGCTGCGCCGCCAGGTGACGGTGGAGTTGGATGCCGGCAGTATCCGCAAGCTGAGCGCCAAGGAGCAGGACAACCAGGACCGGCGGCGCGGGCGGCGGCGGCGCGGCGGGGGCTGACGCGGCGGCTGTGCTAGAATCCGCCGCAGGCGCGGCTGAACCACCCCACACAGGCGGTCTGTGATACCGGCATGAGCACCACCCTGCAACCGTATCTGCCCATCATCCTGGCCGCGGGGCTGCTGGCCTTTCTGGCCACGCCCGTCACGCGCGTGCTGGCCCGGCGGCTGGGCATGCTGGACCAGCCGGGGCTGCGCAAGGCGCACCGGCTGCCGGTGCCGCTGCTGGGCGGGCTGGCGATGTACGTGGCGCTGGCGAGCGCCTTCCTGCTCTTCGGCAGCCGCGACTGGCTGGCGGAGGGCGTGGGCATCCTGGGCGGCGCCACGTTATTATTCCTCACCGGGCTGTGGGACGACCGCTATGGCATGCCGGCCTGGCTGAAGCTGGGGGCGCAGCTCGTGGCGGCCTTCGTGGTGATGGCGGTGGGGGTGCAGGTGCAGCTCTTCGCCTTCGCCCCGCTCAACTGGCTCATCACCCTGGTGTGGCTGGTGGGCATCACCAACGCCGTCAACCTGATGGACAACATGGACGGGCTGGCGGCCGGCATCACGCTGGTGGCGGCGCTGGCGTTCTTCGGGCTGGCGGCGCTGGAGGGGCAGGGGCTGGTGGCCAGCCTGGCGGCGGCCCTGGTGGGCGCCTCGGCCGGCTTCCTGTTCTACAACTTCGCCCCGGCGGTCAGCTTCATGGGCGATGCCGGCGCGCTGACGCTGGGGTTTGTGCTGGCCGTGATCGGCATCAAGCTGCGCTTCATTCACTTTCCGCTGGGCGCCACCTGGATGGCCCCCATCATTGTGCTGGGGGTGCTGATCTTCGACACGACCCTGGTGATCATCTCGCGCGTCCGGCGCGGGCGGTCTATCTTTCAGGGCGGGTCGGACCACACCTCGCACCGGCTGGCCCAGTTGGGCGTGGGGCAGCCGCGCGCCGTGCTCACCCTGTATGTGACGGCGGCAGCGCTGGGCCTGGCGGCGCTGTTCGTCACCCGGTCGCCGGTGCCGACCGCCAACCTGGCCTTCGCGGCGCTGGTGGGGGCGGGCGGGCTGGCGCTGATCTTCTTTGAGCGGATCGAGCCGCGGTTGAGCGGCGACCCGCCGCTGGTGCTCATCCCCGGCGCGGGGGGCCTGGGGGAGGCGGTGCGCGCCGCGGCGCCCCTCAGCCGTGAGGTGGTGCTGCTGCTGGCGCCGCGGCTGGTGGACGGCGCGGCCCGCCCCACGCGCGAGGAAGTGATTGAGGCGCTGGCGGCGCTGGCCGAGGACCCGGCGGCGGCGCGCAAGCTGCTGGCGCGCGGGTTGGGGGAGGCTTGGTGGGAGGAACTGAATGGGCTCAACCCGGTGCTGCGGCTGAACGGGCTGGTGTGGACTCCGGCGGCCGGGTGCCTGGCGGAACTGCCCGCGCCCAACGCGGCCGCGGTGCGGCCCGGCGCCGCGCAGCCGGAGGTGGTGGCTGCGCTGACGCGCGCCCGGCTGATCCTGTTGGGGCCGGGCGATCCAGCCGTGAACCTGGCCCCGGCGCTGCTGGCGCCGGGGGTGCGCGCGGCGGTGCTGGGGACGCGCGGCGAGCGATTGTGGGTGGGGACGGCGGCGGGCCAGAGGGAACTGGAAGCCTGGCTGGGCGCGCCGACGCCGGTCGCGGAGCCGGCGCGCTGGCAGCACGCCGTGCAGGCGCGCCTGCTGCGGCAAGCGGCCGGGCAGGCCAAGAGCCACGCGAGTTGATGGGGCAAAGAAAGGCACAGCATGGAAGACGAGATTGACATTCGCGCGCAGATCCTGGTGGTGCTGCGAGCCTGGAAGGTCATCCTGGGGCTGGCCGTGCTGGCCGCGCTGGCGGCGGGCGTGTACGCCTGGACCTTGCCAAACACCTACGAGGCGGTGGCGCTGGTCTCCATATCGCCGGGGCGGATTTCGCTGGACCTGAGCAGCGTGGAGCAGAGCGGCGCGGTCTCGGCCCGCGCCTATGTGGAGCTGGCGGAGTCGACCACGGTGGTGCGGACGGTGTTTGACGCCGCGGGGCCGGAGCTGCTAGACCAGATCACCACGGTGAGCCGGTTGCGGCGGCGGCTGCAGGCGGAGGCGTCCGCGGACGCGCCGCTGCTGCGCCTGCAAGTCAGCGACACCGACGCGGCCCGCGCGGCGGCGCTGGCGAACCTGTGGGCGGAGACCTTCACGGCCCAGGCCGGGCAGCTCTATGGGCAGGATCAGGCCAGCCTGGCGCTCTACCGCGAGGCGGAGGCGGAGGCCCTGGCGGCCCTCACCGCGGCGGACACGGCGCTGGCGGACTTCCAGGCCAGCAATCCGGTGAGCATCCTGCAAGCGCAATTGAACAGCCAGCAGGCCAGCCTGACGGACTACCTCAACCGCGCCCATGAGGCCGAACTGCTGAGCCAGGACCTGCAGGACCTGCTGGCCCGGCTGGAAAGCCTGCCGGCCGGCGCACCCGCCGCCCTGGCCGATGACCTGGCGTTGCTGGCGCTGACCAGCCGCGTGTATGGCGGCCAACTCGGCTCCGACCTGGATGGGCTGGGTTCTGGCAACCGCTTGCAGTTATTGATTGACGGGAGCCAGCCGGCGACCAGTGCCACGGTAGCGGACCAGCGCGGCCTGGCCGAGGACCTGCTGGCGAGCCTGGCGGCGCGAGGCCAGACCCTGGCGGACCAGGCGCAGGCGGTGGAGCCGGCCATCCTGACGCTGCAGGGGCAGGTGGCCGCGGCCCAGGCACAGGCCGACCAGCTTACCCGCGCCCGCGACCTGGCGGCAGAGACGTACAGCGCGCTGGTCATCCAGGTGCAGGAGGCGAGTGTGGCGGTGCGGCAGGCGGCAAACGTGGCGCAGGTGGCGGGCCTGGCCGCCGTCCCCAACCAGGCCACCGGCCCGGCCCGTCTGACGTACGTTGGGCTGGGCGCCGCCCTGGGCGCCGTGTTGGGTGTGGCGCTGGCGCTGGCGCGTGAGTTCATCCGGTCGGGGGTGGAGGCCAGCAGCACCGCCGCGCCCGCCGATACGCGGCCGGCGACCGGCTAATGAGTGTGGAGGCGATGATGAGCGAACGCTGGCCGGACAGCCAGGCCTATTGGCGGGACAAGCGGGTGGTGGTGACGGGCGGGTCCGGTTTTTTGGGCCGCTACGTGGTGGACGGCCTGCGGGCGCGGGGGGCCGAGGTCGCCGCGCCGCGCAAACGGGACTACGACCTGGTACACCTGGACGCGGTGCAGGCGCTGCTGAGGGACGCGCGGCCGCAGGTGCTCATCCACCTGGCGGCGCGGGTGGGGGGCATCGGGGCCAACCGGGAGCACCCGGCCGAGTTCTTCTACGAGAACCTGATGATGGGGGTGCAGTTGATGCACGAGGCCTGGCGCGCCGGGGTGAGCAAGTTTGTGGCCATCGGCACGGTGTGCGCCTATCCCAAGTTCACCCCGGTCCCCTTCCACGAAGACGACCTGTGGAACGGCTACCCGGAAGAGACCAACGCCCCCTACGGGCTGGCGAAGAAGATGCTGCTGGTGCAGGCCCAGGCCTATCGCCAGCAGTACGGGTGGGACGCGGTCTTCCTGCTGCCGGTGAACCTGTATGGACCAGGCGACAACTTTGACCCGGCCAGTTCGCACGTCATCCCGGCGCTGATCAAGAAGTGTGTGGACGCGCGGGCCAGCGGTGCGGACGAGATCGTGGTCTGGGGCGACGGGTCGCCGACGCGCGAGTTTCTGTATGTGGCGGACGCGGCCGACGGCATCCGGCTGGCGGCCGAGCGCTATGCCGGCGCGGAGCCGGTGAACCTGGGCAGCGCCTTCGAGATCAGCATCAAGGACCTGGTGACGACCATTGCCCGGCTGACCGGCTTCACCGGCCGGATCGTGTGGGACACGGCCAAGCCCAACGGCCAGCCGCGCCGCAAGCTGGACACGCGCCGGGCCGAAACCCTGTTTGGCTTTCACAGCCACACGGATTTCGAGGCCGGCCTGCGCCAGACGATTGAGTGGTATCGCGGCTGGCTGGCCGAAGGTGCCCGCGGCGAGGTGGTGAGCACCGCCGCCGGCTAAGTCCGCGCGGGCGGGCGGCGGCGCGCCAACTCTTGCCGCAGGCGCTGCCAGCCGTAGGCGGGCACGCGCGCCAGGCTGGGCAGGTTCCAGGCGTGCTGGACGAAGCGCAGATAGCCCCAGGGGGTGGGCCGCCGGCCGGAGCCGCGCGCCAGGCGCGCGTACTGATACCAGATGAGGGGGAAGCCGTGCAGCACGCCGGGCTTGGAGACCTTCAGCCGATAAAAGCGCCGCTCGGCGGCGGTGACGGGCATGGCCGCCAGATCGTCCAGGACGGTGGCGGGCACGGGGGCGTCCAGCGCCGCCTGCAGATAGGTGAGCGCGGCGTGGAGCGAGAGGCTCAGGCGCAGGGTCTCGGCCAGGCGCAGCAGCCGCTCCCAGTCCATCGCATGTTCGGTCGAGCGCAGGATGTGGATGGCGTCGGCCGCCCAGCGCACCGGCGGAAAGGGATTGTAGCGCGCGGCGTGGACGCAGACGTGGATGAGGTCGTCGGTGGCGCACAGGGTGGCGGTGGGCACGCCGTGAAAGGCGAACGGCTCCGCCTGCGCCCAGAAGGGCTGGTCGGCCTCGGGGTAGACGCAGTCCCATAGGACGTGGCGGTGCAGATCGAGTTGGTAGCCCCCGGTCTGCACGTAGCCGGTGGAATGGCGCATCGTGAGATGGACATCCGGGTCAAAGGCCGGGTGATCAGGCCGCCAGCCGAGTTCGAGCAGGCACTGGTGCGCGCGGTGGCCATCGGCTTCGGGCACCAGTAGGTCGAGATCGGTCATTGGCCGCAGGCTGGGGTCGGCGTAGACGCGCGTGGCCAGGCTGGCGCCCTTGAGCAGGATGGTGGGGATGCCGGCCGCGGTCAGCGCCGCGACGGTCTTGGCCGAGTGGTGAAAGAGCGATTGGTTCTTGAACCAGTTGTAGCGCTGACCGGCCTTGAATTCCGCGAAGGCGGGGTCGTCCACGCCCAGGGCGCGCAGGTTGCGGTAGAGCAGCGGCAGCAGGCGCTTGGAGCCGCCGTCGAGCGTTTCCAGGCTGGCGTGCTGCCGCCAATCCTCCCAGGCCGCGCGGGCCGCCTCGCCGGGGAGCAGGGCGGCGCGCAGGAGCAAAGTCTGGCTGGGGGTGGGCCAGCAGTGGCCCAGCAGGGGGGCGGTCATGGGGCCGGGGCGGGCGCGCTGTCAGTTTCGGCCTGGGTGAGCGCGTACAGGCAGACGCAATAGGCCAGCACGCCCCAGAAGAAGACGTGCACACGGGCGCCGAAGGCGATGGCGTCGGCCAGGCCAAAGGTCAGTTGCGCGATGAGGGCGGCGGCCAGGCCCTCGGCCAGCCAGCGCCGGGCGGGCAGCCAGGTGCGGCGGCGGGCGGCGGCCAGCAGCGCCAGGGCGCCCCCGGCCAGGGCCGCGAACGCCACCAGGCCCGGCAGCCCCAGGTCCAGCGCGGCCTGCAGGAACTGGTTGTGGGCGTGCGAAATATCGAAACCGGGCGCGATGGTGAACATGGGGAAGAGCACTGGCAGGGCGTGGCGGAAGCCATTGAGGCCCAGGCCGGTGAGGGGAAAGGCCTGGATGGCATACAGCGCGCGCGACCACAGTTCGAGGCGGCTGTGGGCGCTGCTGAGGACGCTGCGGCCGGCGGTGTCTTGCAGGAGAGCTGCGGCGCGCTCCGGCCCGATCAGGAGGACTGCTGCGATGGCGATGACCACGCCGGCCAGCAGCAGCCGGCGGGCGCGCGGGCCGTGCCAGGCCAGCCACGCGCCCAGCCCAACGGCCAGCCCGATGAGACCACCCCGCGATTGGGTGAGGAGGAGCGTGAGGGCGGTGAGCGCGGCCAGAGCGCCCAGCAGGAGGACGCGCCCGAGCGTGGACCGGCGTGGGGGCAGCCCGGCTAGCAGGGCAAGCTGGACGGGCAGGAAGAGCACCAGCGCGCCGGCCACATAGTTTGGCTGGAGACCTTCCTCGACGCCCGGCAGACCGCGGATCAGGCCGGGCAGGCCGCTGACAACGCGGTCGAGCAGGGGGAACTTATAGAGCCAATCCGTCCCTAGCAGGCCGGCGAGGGCGAAGAGGGCGCCGAGGGCGGCATACGCCCACAGGCCCCAGCCGAAGGCGCGGGCCGGGGCCAGGCGGCGGGCGAGCAGATAGTAGGCGGCCACGCCCAGCACGATGCCGGTGACCTTGGCCAGGCTGACTTCCAGGCTGTAGGTGGCGCCCAGGCTGATGAGGACCATCACCAGGATGAGCAGGATGGGCCAATCGAGCGGCGTGCGTGGGACGATGTGGCCGGTGGCAATCCAGCCGCTGGCCCAGACGGCGACGACGAGCAGCAGGGCCAGGCTGCGGAGGGGTGAAGGGAACAGCAGGGCCGGGGCGGCCAGCAGCAGGAGGAGCCAGTCGGCGCGATGAACGGTTCGCGCGGCGCGGCGCAGGGCGGCCGGGAGAGGGGGGACGCGCATGGGACGGCTGCACTTTAATCGAGAAGCGGCGGGCTGGCAAACACCCACCAGGCACCACTTGAGACCAGGGTGCGGACGCGTTATCATTCACGTCATGAATTGTTTCCATTCAGGCTGTAAACTGTTGTGCTGAACAGAACAGAGCTTCGTAATCATTGGCGCTGGGCGCGGCGCTGGCGCCCCGAGGCGCAGGCGGCGCTCGACTGGGCATGCGGCCAGTTCTCGCCGGAGGTCCAGGCGCGCGGCCTGGCGCGCTACTACTATGAACTCCTGTGGCTCCTGGACGAGATTCTGGGGGCGCATCCCGGCGGCGTGAGCGGGCTGAAGGTGGCGGACGTGGGCTGCGGCGCCGGGGTGATCTCGCTGGCGCTGCGGCACCTGGGCGCCGAGGTGTGGCTGCTGGACCGATTCGACGAGTACGAGTCCGACCAGGATAATCACATGGGCTCCACCCAGGATATTCTGGAACGGTTCCGGCGCAATGGAATGACGGTGTGCCGGCGGGATTTCATGGCCGAGGGATTGCCGCCAGACTGGCCGGTGTTTGACCTGATCACGTTCTTTGCCGTCATCGAGCACTTGCCCCAATCGCCGCGCGGGGCGCTAGAGGCGATGCGCCATCATTTGCGGCCAGGCGGCCAACTCGTGGTGACCACGCCGAACCATGCCTGGGTTCGGACCCGGCTACGGCTGCTGTTTGGCCGCACCGTGCACTATCCGCTGGCGACGTGGTGGGCGACGCCGTTTTTCGGGCATGTCCGCGAATATACGCGGGCAGAGCTGGCGCAGATGCTGCGCTGGGCAGGGTTCGAGCGAGTGCGGACGACCGTGAGTAATTGGGCGCACGTCACCAGCCGGCTGCCGCGAGCGCGCCCGGATGAGCCCGAACGCTGGACCACACGCCTGACCCTGCGCACGCCGCGCGAATGGCTGGTGGCTGCCTCGCTCCTGCTGACCCTGCCGTTTGACGGCCTGAAGTATAGCCTCCTGGCGGTGGCCCAAAAGCCCGAGGCTGGATGAGCCGGTCGGTCATCCTGCTGACGGCGGCCAGCATCGCGGCGCTGGGGGCCGGGCTGCTGCGTGAGGTGGTGGTAGCGCACCTCTACGGCACCACCGCGGCTGCGGATGCGCTGGCGGTGATGCTGTACTACGTGGACTCCTTCGCCGGGGTAATCCTGACGGGGGTGGGCACATTTATGCTGGTGCCGGCGCTGGCCGCCTACCAGGCCGAAGGCCGCCCGGACGCGGGCTATGGCTTGCTGGATGCGGCGCTGGTGTGGGTGGGGCTGCTGCTCTTGCCGGCGGGGGCCTGGGCGTTGCTGGGGCCAGGGTCGTTGGCCGCTACCGTGGCGCCGGACTTCTCGCCCGCTCAGCATGCCGGGTTGGTGAGCCTGCTGCCGGCGACAGGGCTGATCCTGGTGTGTCTGGGGTTAAGCAGCGTACTGGCTGGCAGCCTGCAGGCCGCTGCGCAGTACAATTTGCCCACCCTGAGCCGCGGGCTGCTGGGGCTGGGCGTGGCGGCCGGGCTGGCGGCGGGCGGCGGGCGATGGGGGGTGGCGGCCGGCGGCGCGGGCCTGCTGGCGGGCGCGGCGGCGCAATTGGGACTGCTGGCGGCGGCGCAGTGGCGGCTTGGGTGGCGGCCCGCCTGGCCCCGGCTGCGGCATGCTGGGCTGGCCCGCGCGGCCGCCGTGGGGGTGCCAGTGCTGTTGACTTTGGCCTTGACCCAGATTGTGGTGGGCGGTGTGCAGCGGGCGCTGGCCTCCAGCCTGCCGGAGGGGTCGCTGGCAGCCGTGAACTACGCCAGCCGCGCCATGAACCTGATGGCCGCTGTATCGGTGGCGTTTGGCACGGTGTCGCTGACGGAGTTGGCGGTGCAGTTCCGGCGCGAGGGGGTGGGAGCCGAAACGCGGCGCGCGCTGGAGAACAGCGCGCAGGGTGTGTTCTTCGTCTTTGTGCCAATATCGGTGTTAATGTTTCTGCTGGCGGAGCCGGTGGTGGCGGTGCTGTTTCAGCGGGGGCAGTACGACGAAGCCTCGCTGCACCTGACGGCGGCTTGCCTGCGCTGGTATTCGCTGGCAGGGGTGAGCGGCGCCCTGAACGCATTGCTGGTGCGTGCTGCCTATCCGGCCTTTGGCCGATTGGGGCGGGTAGTGCTCAACGGCATCTTGTCCGCCCTGGCATCCGTCCTGGTGACGGCGGCGCTGCTGCGCGCGGGCGCGGGCGTTGTGGCGCTGCCGATTGGGTTTGGCGTGGGCATGGTGTTGAATAGTCTGTTGAGTATCGTGGGTTTGTGGGATATTGTGGGCACGCCTTTCGTTTGGGAGTTGGCGCGCTATGCGCTGCGCGTGGCGCTCCTGGCGGCGGCAGCGGCGGTGGCGTTGGTGGTGGTAGATGTGCTGGCGGCGCGGGTGGCGGCTGGATGGAGCCCATGGCTGCTGGCCATGGCCCGCTGCGTGGGCGGCGGCGCAGCATTCAGCGGGGTGTATGGCGGGTTGGCCCTGGCGACGCGAGAGCCGCAGGCAGCGCTGTTGTGGCGCGGGGCGGCGCGGCGGCTGGGCGCCTGGCGTGGCTGGGTGGATGGTCGGGAAACCTCTCCCTAGATATCTGCCGCTTGGTTTCAGATCGGTCGAGAGAGAATGTTGTCGCCACCCATCGCCTCCGCACGAACCAGTCAGAAGCGTTTCGCGAGCATATTGGCGGCCGCCCTTTGCGTGTTGAGCCTGCTGGTGCTTGTGGAGCTGCCCAGGTCGTTACTTGTGAATCTGGGCTTTCTGGATCTGATGAAGTCCAGGCTGACTGCGCACTATCCCATTCGCGGGCCGGCTGTCTACGATGTTGCGGCCATCGGTGACCCGAGGCTGCTTGATCGGGCGAGCACAGAGTTTGACCTGGCAATGCGGATATACACCGGCGAACCACTGGCGCTGGCCGGTCTGGCATATGTGTATGCCGATGCAGACCGCATTACCGAGGCTATTCCGTTAGGGTTGGAGGCCTTGGAGATGGGTTACGCGCCGGTCTTGGGCAACTTGCTGCTGGGAAATCTATACGCGGCCAGCGGGAACAGCACCCGGATTCGCCACTGGGAAGCTTCGGCTGGTCAAGATGCGGAGATCTGGATTCGTCTCTCGACACTCCTCTTTTCGCAGCGGGGCGAAACCAATGAGGACGGCCGATGGGAGGACGCCATTCGCGTGCTTGAGGATGGCCTCGCGAAGGTGCCGCTGACCGTTCCCGAGCGGATCAGATTTCACATGCAGTTGTCGGATCAGTATGCCGTGGTGGGCGAGCCTGAGACGGGCCTTGGGCACGCCGAGCGCGCGGCGGGCCTGGACCCCGCCAACCGGGAGGCGCAAGGCTGGCTGGCCTGGTATTTGGATTACTATCTGGACGAAGATGCGCGCGCGCTCTCCGAGGCCCGCAAGGCGCTTGCGCTGGGGCCGGACTGGCGCGCCTACCTGGTCGTGGGCGACAGCGACCTGTCCGCCTGCCTGATTGCCTCTGCCATCGCCGCGTATGAGTCCGGGCTGCAAACCCCGACGCCGGGCGACTGGCGGCGCGTCTACCTGTTGATTGGCCTGGGCCGGGCGCGCTGGGAGAACCATGAAGACCTGGCCGCCATCGAGGCGTGGCAATTGGCGGCCGCGTGGGAACCCAACTCGGTGGCCATCCGGCAACTGCTCGACCAGTCGCAATCCGGCAGCCTGCCGCGCCAGTGCGAGGCGCTCCTTCATGATTCAGCCCTACTCCGGATGGGTGTCTTATTCTGTCGGCCGGGCGGGGGTTCTCTTTCGGCGCGTTGCCCGCCTGTTGGGGTTGTCGCATATCACCCCTCTGGAACTGGGCCGGTGGGGCACCCTGGTGATCGTCGTGGTCCTGGTGACCATGCGGGTGTTCACCGAGACCTTGGGAGTGCTGCCGCGCTACCTGAATGGCGTCGAATTGGGGCTCATGCCGCTGCTGGCGGGGTACGTGCTCTTTGTTCGGGGCGCTCGCACCGGCCGCATATGGACTCTCAACATCGAGCTATGGCTGGCCATGTTTGGCGGGGTGTGGCTGCTGTCCTCGCTGCTCAATGCGGCTGACATTCTGCCGGCCGCTGCCGTGCTGTTTATCGTGGGGCATGTCGCGCCGATCTTGTTCGCGCTTGCAATTGTGAACGTGGACCCTGGGCCGGCGTACGCGGCGCGGGTCTTTCGGCTGATGCGCGGCCTGGCGCTGGTGGGGGTGGTATTTGGACTCACGCAGGTGCCGGCGGTCGCGAGTGAACCAGATGCCGTTGTCCTGACCTTTGGTATCAACCAGAATCAGGCCGCGTTCTTCATGGCACTTGTGATGACCTGGCTGGCCGCACGGTGGTTCTGCGGCCTGGCCCACTGGGTGGATAAGGCGCTGCTGTTGGTGCTGGCGCCCCTGTTTTTTTTGGCCGGGTTCAAGATCCTGTGGGTCCTATATCCGCTTTCCATGATCATCGTCGTGGCGCTGGTGCTCGTCCGAAGGCTGCGCTTGTTAGCGCGCATCGCATTGCCGGCCGCCGTTTTGGCCGGCTTGGGCCTTGCCGTCGTCCGGTTCGTGCCCTATTCTGAAGTCTCCTTGTTCAATCGTTTTGCGACCTTTGACCCGTACGAACTGGGCAAGGTCCAGGTCTTGTTACGGATGAAGGACATCTGGTTTACCCGGCCGTGGGGGCCGCTCGTTGGCGTGGGGCCGGGCGCCTTTTCCAGCCAGGCCTTTACCACGTTTGCAGACATCCGGACAGGCGGTGGGATCGGTTACCTTTCTGACCGCGAAGTCAGCGGTTTCTACATGACCGAGACTGCCGAGCAGTATATGCTGCCCTACCTGCACTTGGGCCAGTATGCACTCGGGTCCAGCGTGGTTTCGCGGCCCACCGCCAGCATCATCTCCTTGCCGGCCGAGACGGGACTGTTCGGGTTCCTGGCCATGGCGGCGGTCTATGGCGCAACGTTGCTGCGGCTGCTGCGCGACGCGCGGCGGGCGGTCAGCCCGGAATCCTTGGCGTTGTCTCTGACGGCCGCTGTCTGTCTGCTAATGCTGCTGCAGATCGCCTTGCTGGACAACTACCTGGAAGTATCTCGGGTAACGTCCTTGGTCTGGTTGATGATTGGATTGGCGATTGGCCTATCCCGCAGTGATGGTGTGGCTGGGCCCAGGGCGGCAGGCGGCGAGCCGAGGCAGCCATGATGAACGATGGCATTGTCCATGACCGGGCGTAAGCCGCTCCCGGCGCGGGCCTGGTCGGCCGTGACCACGGTGACCGACGCGGCGCGGCTGTTGGGGTTGGATTGGGCCTCCGCCGCGACCCGCCCCTACTGGGACGCGGCGCGCTGGTCGCTGCGCACGCTTAAGTTTCAGGCGCATGCCCGATTGCGGGTCATGCCTCTGCCAGAGGTGGTGGAACGCCTGGCCCCGGGGCCGCTCGGCGCCGTCAGCCTGCCGCCGGCCAGCATCCGCACGGGCGGGGTGGGCAGCGCGGCGCACTACTACACGCTGGCGTCGCTGTGCCAGGCCCTGGCCCCGCGCACGGCGCTGGAGATCGGCACGTTCCTGGGCGTGGGTACACTGGCGTTGGCCCTGAACCTGCCCGCCGAGGGGCGCATTACCACAGTAGATTTGCCGGATGCAGTGGAAGCCAGCCAGGTGGATCGGCTGAACTCGACCGACCAGGGGTTGGTGAGCCGCTCACGCGGCCAGATCGGCGTGGCTTTCGCCGGCCACCCGGCGGCCGGGCGCATTACGCAGGTGCGGGCCGATTCCACGCGGGTTCGCTTTGCCGACCTGGTCCCGCAAGCCGGCCTAGTGGTGATTGACGGGGGGCACAGCGCGGCGGTGGTGCAGAGCGATACGGAGAATGCCCTGCAATGTCTGGCGCCCGAAGGCGCCATTGTGTGGGATGATTACTGGTGGTTCTATCCCGATGTCGTTCGTTATCTCGATCGGCTCAGCCAGCGCCTGCCGCTGGTGCGCATCGCCGACACCAACCTGGTGGTGCACTGCGCGCGATTGAGCGCCGGGCCCTAATCCTGCTATGCGCATTGGCCTCGACACCCTGATCGAAGATCCGCGCCAGCCTAGCAGCGCCATTCATTACCTGAAACGGCTGAATGCAGCGCTGGCGGCGGCCGGGCCGGAGCACGAATTCTTTGTCTTCGTCAGCCCCGCCAACCGGGCACTGTTTACGACCCAAGCGCCCAACTTGCGCTACGTGTTGTGCGCGGCCTCCAACGAGAACATCCCGGCGCGCATCTTCAGTCAGCAGATACAATACCCGCTGCTAGCGCGGCGCCACCGGCTGGATGTGATCCATGCGCTCAATCAGATCCCGCTGCTGGCGCCATGCGCCACAGTAGTTAAGATCTGTACCCTGCATCACCATGAGCCGCAGCCGGACATTGTGGGTCTCGCGCCGCTCCCCTCGGTGTGGCAGGCGCTGCGTCGAGTGTATCGCAGGGTGATGCATGATGGATCGGCGCGCCGGGCCACGCTGGTCATGGCAAACTCGGAGGCCACGCGGCAAGGCATCCTCCGGTGGATGGGCGTGCCGGCTGAGCGGGTGCGCGTCGTATATGAGGCTGTAGACGACGCCTTTGGCGCGCTGGGGGACGCCGCGGCTGCGCGCGCTCATGTGCGCGATGCATTCGGGCAATCGCGCGACTACTTGCTGTATGTATCACAGCTATTCATACACAAGAACCCGGAGGGCGCGATTCGTGCTTTTGCCCGCCAACGGGCACACTATGGTGATGACCTTGATCTCCTAATTGCCGGGGCAGACCAGGACGGGCGCGTCCCGGCGTTGACTGCTCTGGCCTGCGAGTTGGGCGTTGGCGACCGGGTACGGTTCCTGGGGCGCGTCCCCAAGGCGGACCTGATCCAGCTCTATGCCGGGGCGCGGGTGTTCTTCTATCCGTCATTCAGTGAGACCTTTGGCAAACCTTTGGTCGAAGCGATGCGGTCGGGCGTACCGGTGGTCACGGCGGCGGCGAGCAGTATGCCGGAGATCGTGGGGCCGGCCGGGCTGACGGCGGACCCTGGCGACGACGAGGCGCTGGCCGAGGCCCTGCACCGGGCCGCCACCGACGAGGCCCTGCGTGCCGAACTGCTGGCGGGGGCCCGCACCCGGTCGCAGGATTTCTCCTGGGAGCGGACGGCGGCGGGCACGTTAGCCATGTGTGCGGATGCTGTCCGCCTGCACGCCGCACAGAATGGACACGGCCATGCTTGATCCGTTCGCGGCGCCGCTGGTGGCTGTGGCCCGCACGGAGGGCCGCTATCCTGCGGGCGCGCCGTTCCCTCCGCAGGAGGCTTACCCGGAGTGTCCGTTTCCAGCCGATCCGGCCGGCGCGCCCAACCCGGCCTACGCCGCCGTGCGGCTGGCGCTGCACCAACTGGAATTGGACCCCAGCCGCTTTGGCACGCCCGCCTGGAACCCGCTGGGGGAGCTCATCCGCCCCGGCCAGACGGTGCTCCTCAAGCCCAACCTTATTCGGGAGGACCGCCTGGGACGGCCCGGGGAGTGGGAGCAGATCATCACGCATGGCGCCGTGATCCGGGCGGTGATGGACTATGTGTCCATCGCACTGGCCGGGCGCGGGCGCACACTGGTGGCCGACGGCCCGCAAACCGACTCGGACTTCGACCTGATCTGCCGCCGCCTCCAGCTGCGCGAGGTCGCGGCGCTCTACACTGGGCGCGGCCTGGCGGTGGACATCCTCGATTTGCGGCGCGACCGCTGGCATATGCAGGGGGAGGTCATCGAACGGCGGGAGACCCTGCCTGGCGATCCGGCCGGCTACGTGGAGATCGACCTGGGCGCGCACAGCGCCTTCAGCAGCTATGGCCTAAACGGGCGCTTTTACGGCGCGGATTACGATGTGGCCGAGACCGCACGCTTTCACGGCGGGGGGCGGCATGCCTATGTCCTGTGCCGCAGCCCCATGCTGGCGGATGTCGTCATCAACCTGCCCAAGCTCAAGACGCACAAGAAGACGGGTGTCACCCTGAGCCTGAAGAACCTGGTGGGCATCAATGGGTACCGGAATTGCCTGCCGCACCACACGCTGGGCACGCCCGGGGAGAGGGGAGACGAGTTCGACGTCAGCACCGGCGCGCATCGCCTCCAGAGCCGGGGCATTCAGACGTTCAAGCGGCTGCTGGTGGCGGCCCGGGGCAATGGCGGCGCCTGGGCGCGGCTGGTCAAGCGGATGGGCCGCGGTGTCTTTGGCGACACCGCGCACGTGGTGCGCTCCGGCAACTGGCACGGCAACGATACTGCCTGGCGCATGGTGCTGGATCTGAACCGGGCCTTCTTTCATTTCGATGCCGAGGGGCAGCGCCGGGCAGCGCCGCGCGGCTACTTCACGCTGGTAGATGGCATTGTGGCCGGTGAAGGCAACGGCCCGATGGAGGCCGACGCACGCCCGGCCGGCCTTGTGGCGGCAGGGTTCAACCCGCTGGCGGTGGATACAGTGTGCGCTGTGGTGATGGGCTTTGACCCAGCCCGGCTGCCGCTGCTGCGGGAGGGCTGGCGCGCGTCGGACCTTCCCCTGGCCCGCTTTGGCGCTGAGGCGGTGCGCTGCGCCTCGAACGTGGAGGGCTGGAATGGCAGCCTGGCCGATCTGGCCCAAGGCCCCTCGCTGGACTTTCGCCCGCACTTTGGCTGGCGCGGCCATATCGAGCGCGCGGCGCTGGCAGGTGCGACAGGGGGTTAGGCGCATGATCTATGACCATCCGCTCATCGGCTGGGTCTATCGCCACAGCCCGCTGGCGGTTCAACATGCGCTGGTGTCGGCCTACGGCGGGCTGAAGTGGCTGGAGGAACATGGCGCGGTATTCCGCCGGTATGTCGAGGAGCTGGAGCGCACGCAGTGGTGGTCGCGGGCGGACCTGAAGGCGCTGCAAGAAGAGCGGCTGCGGGCGCTCATCGAGCATGCGTACGCCAACGTCCCCTACTACCGGCGCGTGATGGACGAGCGCAAGCTGACCCCCGCCGACATCCGTACGGACGGCGACCTGTACAAGCTGCCGCTGCTGACCAAACAGGACATCCGCCGGCACTGGGATGAACTGCGCGCCCGCAACGTGCCCAGCTGGCGCGTGACCCTGGGACGCACGGGCGGCACCACCGGCGTGCCGCTCAAGTTTGCGCTGGACACGGCGCGGGTGATCTTCGACCACGCCCTCATTCACCGGCATTGGTCGTGGGCGGGCTACCAGCCCGGCGATTGGCATGTGATCCTGCGCGGGCTGGTGCTGGTGCCGACCGACCGGGCCACCCGAGTCTATTGGCGCCATGATTGGGTCACCCGCCGCATCTACCTGTCGGGGTTTCACCTGTCGCGCGAGACAGTGCCGGTGTATGTGGAGCGCCTGCGGGCCTGGGCGCCAAAGATCCTGGCCGGCTACCCCTCCAACCTGTTTGCGCTGGCCCGGTTCATGGAAGCGGCCGACATGGTGGCGCCGGTGCCGGCCATCTTCACCTCGTCGGAAGTGGTTACGCCGCTGGAGCGGGCCGTGATCGAGAAGCAGTTCGCCGGCAAGGTGTGGGATCGTTACGGCACGGGCGAGCGGCTGGTGGTCAGCCAGCAGTGCGAGCACGGCCGCTACCATCAGAACGTGGAGTATGGGCTGCTGCAGGTGGACGATGAGCGCGGCGAGCCGTGCGCGCCGGGCGTGGACGGGCGGCTGATCCATACCGGTCTCACCAATCTATCCATGCCTTTGATCCGGTGTGTGATTGAGGATGTGGGCCGCACCCTGGACGAGACTTGCGCGTGCGGGCGCGGGCTGCCGCTGATGGGGCCGGTGCAGGGCCGCAAGGATGATGTGATCCTCACCGCCGACGGCCGGCTGATGCCGCGGGCGGGGCTGGACCAGATTCACGAGTTCGTGGACAACCTGGAGCGCTGCCAGTTGGTGCAGGAGCGCCTGGGCGCGGTGACGGTGCGGGTGCTGCCGCGGCCCGGCTTTGGCGCCGACGACGAGGCCGAGCTGAAGCATCAGCTGGCCCGCCGGCTGGGACCGGGCACCCTGATCAACGTGGAGTTGGTGGAGGCGCTCGAGTTGACGCCGACTGGCAAGGAGCGCTTTATCATCTCCAAGCTGAATGTGGATGAGGCGCTGGGCCTGCCGTTGGAGATTGAACGCGCATGAAACAAATCGTACAGACACAGCGCGACGGCAAGCTGCGGGTGGTGGAGACGCCTGCCCCCGCCCTGCGCCCCGGCGGCGTGCTGGTGCGCACGGCCTTCTCGCTCATCAGCGCCGGCACCGAGCGCGCCAAGGTGGAGGTCGCCCGTAAGAACCTGCTGGGCAAGGCGCTGGCCCGGCCGGACCAGGTGCGGCAGGTGCTGGCCGCCGCGCGCCAGAGCGGGCTGGCCGCCACCTACCAGAAGGTGCGCAGCCGCCTCGACGCGCTCAGCCCCCTGGGCTATTCGCTGGCCGGGGTGGTGACGGCGGTCGGCGCAAACGTGGACGATCTGGCGGTGGGCGACCGGGTGGCCTGCATGGGCGCGGGCTATGCCAACCACGCCGAGGTGGTATTTGTGCCGCAGCGCCTGTGCGCGCGGCTGCCGGAGGGGGTGAGCTATCAGGCCGGCGCATTTGGCACCCTGGGCGCGATTGCGCTGCAGGGCCTGCGGCAGGCCGCCCCCGCCCTGGGCGAGACGGTGGGGGTGGTGGGGCTGGGGCTGCTGGGCTTGCTGACCGTGCAGATGCTGCGCGCCAACGGCTGCCGGGTGGTGGGCGTGGACGTGAACACCGCGCGCTGCGACCTGGCCCGCCAACTGGGCGCCGACGCCGCCGCGGCCCCGGACGATCCCGCACTGGACGCGCTGGCCCGGCAGTTCAGCCCGGCCGGTCTGGATGCCGTGATCCTCACCGCCGCGACGGCCTCCAGCGCGCCCATCGAGCTGGCGGCGCGCCTGGCGCGCGACCGGGCCCGCATCGTGGTGGTGGGCGCGGTGGGGCTGCACGTGCCGCGCACGCCGTTCTACGACAAAGAATTGACTCTGCGGCTGTCGCGCTCCTACGGGCCGGGCCGCTACGACCCGCGCTACGAGGAGCACGGCGTGGACTACCCCATTGGCTATGTGCGCTGGACCGAGGGCCGCAACCTGGCCGCCTTCCTCGACCTGCTGCGGGCGCGCCGGGTGGACACCGCCCCCCTGGCGACGCACACCTTCGCGCTCGACGACGCCGAGCGGGCCTATGCCCTTGTCACCGGCAAAACACAGGAACCGTTCCTGGGCGTGCTGCTGGACTATGGCCTGCCGCCCGAAGGCGCGCCCGCGCCGGTGGCGGGCGGGGCCGTGCAAGTGCGGCCTGCCGCGCCCGATGGCGGGCGGGTGGGCGTGGCGCTGTTGGGGGCCGGCAGCTTCGCGCAGTCCATGCTCCTGCCGCACCTGGCCGGCCACGCCGGGGCGCGGCTGCGCGTGGTCGCCACCCCGTCCGGGCTGACGGCGCGCTCGGTGGCGGAGCGGGTGGGCTTTGAGACCGCCACGGCGGATATGCCGGCTGCCCTGGCCGACCCGGCCGTGGGGCTGGTGGTGATCGCCTCGCGGCACGACAGCCACGCGGCGCTGGCCGCGGCGGCGCTGCGGGCCGGCAAGGCCGTGTTCGTAGAGAAGCCCCTGGCGCTCACCCCGGCCGAGTTGGCGGAGGTGGAAACCGCTTATGCGGCTTCACCGGCGCCGTTCCTGATGGTGGGCTTCAACCGGCGCTTTGCCCCGCTGGTGGGCGAACTGCGCCGGCACCTGGCTGGCGGCGAGCCGCTGTTATTACACTATCGCGTCAACGCGGG
This sequence comes from uncultured Anaerolineales bacterium, assembly GCA_964497615.1. Classification (GTDB taxonomy): domain Bacteria; phylum Chloroflexota; class Anaerolineae; order Anaerolineales; family UBA6663; genus CAZCEC01. The sequence continues at coordinate 92,068 of CAZCEC010000007.1, forward strand.
CTACATCCCGCTCGATCACTGGACGCAGGACCCGGCCATTGGCGGCGGGCGCATCCTGGGCGAGGTGTGCCACTTCGTGGACTTGCTGGCGTGCCTGGCGGGTGGGCCGGCGGTGAGTGTGCTGGCCCAGGCCGCGCCCGACGGCGGGCGGTACCGGCGTGACAATCTGACGGTGAGCCTGCGCTTCGCGGGCGGCAGCGTGGGTACGGTGCTGTACGCCGCCAACGGGGACCGCAGCCTGGGCAAGGAGCGATTGGAGGTCTTCGGCGGCGGGCGCGCGGCGGTGCTGGATGACTTTCACACCTTGCACCTGCACGCGGGCGGCAAGACCCGCACCCGGCGGGCCGCGCCAGACAAGGGCCACGGCGCGGAGATGCGGGCCCTGGTGGACGCGGTGCGCGCCGGGCAGCCCTCGCCCGTGCCGTTCAGCGAGTCCGTCCACGCCACGCGGGTGACGTTTGCCATCCTGGAGTCCCTGGACACGGGCCGGGCCGTTGACCTGTAATGGAGCGGTCCGCCGTCGAATCTGCCCTGGCGCGCCTGGACGCGTGGATTGAGGCGCGCGATTTTCGCGGCTGGGACCCGCACGATGCGCTGAACAGCCCGCTGCTGAAGGCCCTCACCTTTGGGCAGCGGCGGCTGGGGCAGGTGTGGGTGCAGCTCCTGCGCCGCAGCCCGCTGAACGTGCGTCCCCTGCTGGGGGTCACGACCGGGCACAACCCCAAGGCGATGGGGCTGTTCCTGGCGAGCTACTGGCGTAAGCATCAACTGAGCGGCGAGACGCGCCACCGGGAACGCGCGCAGTGGCTGGCCGAGTGGCTGCGCGACAACGCGGCGCGCACCGCGCACGGGCTGGGCTGGGGCTACAACTTTGATTGGCCCAACCGTGATTTCTTTGCGCTGGCCGGGACACCCACCATCGTGAACACGGCCTTTGTGGGGCTGGCGCTGCTGGACGTGCAATTGGCGGACTTCGACGCGCTGGCGCTTGTGCGCGGGGCCTGTGACTTCATCCGCCACGATCTGCGGCAGACGCCCGGCGGGCCGGGAGAGGTGTGTTTCAGCTATACGCCGCTCGATGGGCGGCGGGTGCACAATGCCAACGTGCTGGGCGCGTGGCTGCTGGCCGAGACGGCGGCGCGCACCGGCGCGGCGGCGCTGGCCGATCTCGCCCTGGCGGCGGCGCGCTACACCGCGCGGCGGCAGCGGGCCGATGGGGCGTGGCTGTATGGCGAGGCCGCGCACGACGGCTGGGTGGACGGCTTCCACACCGGCTATGTGCTGCTGGGGCTGCGCGGGGTGGGGCGCGCCCTGGCGACGACCGAGTTTGCGGAGGCCGTGCGCCGGGGCTACGCTTATTGGAAGGCGCACTTCATCGGGCCCGCGGGCGCGCCGCGCTATTATCCGGACCGCCCCTACCCGCAGGACGCGCACAGCGCGGCGGTCAGCATATTGACTTTGCTGGAGTTTGCCCAAGACGACCCGGCGGCCGCGCCGCTGGCCGGGCAGATGGCGAGTTGGGCCATCGAGAATCTGCAAGCGCCGGAGGGCTGCTTTGACTATGAGATTAACCGCCGCTACCGCAACCGGATCCCCTACATGCGCTGGACGCAGGCCTGGATGCAGCGGGCGCTGACCGAGTGGGTGGTGGCCGCCCATGCCTGACGCCGCCGCGCCGCGCCGCGTCCAATTCCTGGGCGCGCCGGTGGATGCCATCACCCTGCCCGATATCCTGGCGTGGATCACGGCCGCGGCGCGCGACCGCACCCCGCGCCAGATCGCGGTGGTCAACGCCAACAAGTACTACCTGATGGCGCGCGACCCGGCGCTGCGGACGATCGTGAGCGCCGCCGACCTGGTGCTGCCGGAATGGGCCGTGGTGTGGGGCGCGCGCCAGCTTGGCCTGCCGCCGCTGACGCACTCCGGCGGGCTGCTGGTGGCGCAGGCCTTCCTGCCCTACGCGGCGCGGACCGGGCTGCGGCCCTACTTCCTGGGCGCCCGGCCGGAGGTGATGGCGCGGCTGCTGGAACGGCTGCGCGCGCAGTATCCGGAGTTGGACATCGCCGGCGGGCATCACGGCTATCTCACCACGCCGGAGATCGAGGCCGCGGCCCTGGCCGAGATCGAAGCCGCCCGGCCGGACATGCTGTTCGTGGCCTTCGGCTCGCCCAAACAGGAACAGTGGATCGCCAAGCACAGCCCTCGGCTGGGGGTGCCGGTGAGCATCGGCGTGGGCGGCACCTTCGACGTGCTGGCCGGGCTGAAGCCCGATGCGCCGGCCTGGGCGCGCGGGCGCGGGCTGGAGTGGCTGACGCGGCTGGCGCAGGACCCGCGCGCCTATGCCCGCCGCTATCTGGTGACCAACATCTGGTTTGTGTGGCAGGTGGCGCAGGCCCGCCTGGGAGGCAACGGGAAGCATGCCGCGGATTGACCTGGTGGTGGGCGCGCGCCCCAACTTCATGAAGGCGGCTCCGGTGCTGCGGGCTCTGCGCGCGCAGCGCCTCGATTGGGACACGCGCCTGATCCACACCGGCCAGCACTACGACGAGCGGCTGTCGGCGCTGTTCTTTCAGCAGTTGAGCCTGCCGGCTCCGGATGTGAATTTGGGCGTGGGTTCCGGCACACACACGGCGCAGACCGCGCGCGTGATGCTGGCGCTGGAAGAGTACTTTGCCGCCGGCCGGCCGGACCTGCTGGTGGTGTTCGGCGACGTGAATTCCACGCTGGCGGCGGCGCTGGTGGCCAGCAAGCTGGGTGTGCCGCTGGCGCACGTGGAGGCGGGGCTGCGCAGCTTCGACCGTGCGATGCCGGAAGAGATCAACCGGCTGCTGACCGACGCCGTGGCTGACCTGCTGTTCATCACCGAGGCGGAGGCCGAGCACAACTTATTACGCGAGGGCTGCGCGCCGGAGAAGATTCACTTCGCCGGCAATACTATGATTGATACGCTTTTGCGTCACCAGTCCGCTGCCGCGGCGCTGGACATGCCGGCCCGGCTGGGCGCGCCGCCGGGGCGCTACGTGGTGGTGACCCTGCACCGCCCGTCGAACGTGGACGAGCGCGCCGGGCTGAGGGCCGTCATGGAGGCACTGGGCGCGCTGGCCGCCGAAGCGCCCGTGATCTTTCCCGTCCATCCGCGCACGGCCAGCCGCCTGCGCGATTGGGGCCTGTGGGAGCCGGCGGCGCAGGCAGGGGTTCGGCTGCTGGAGCCGCTGGGCTATCTGGAGTTCATCGGCGCGCTGCAGGGGGCGGGCGCGGTGCTGACCGACTCGGGCGGCATCCAGGAGGAGACCACCATCCTGCGCGTGCCGTGCGTCACCCTGCGCCGCAACACCGAGCGTCCCGTGACGGTGACCCACGGCACCAACGTATTGGCGGGTGACGACCCGGCGCTGGCGGTGGACTACGTGCGGCAGGCGCTGCGAGGCGAGTGGCTGGCCCCGCCCACGCCGCCCGCCGGCTGGGATGGCCGGGCGGGGGAGCGCATTGCCACCGTCGTGGCGGAGTGGGTGGAGGCACGGGCGAGGGTATAATTCCTGGCGCGCCAATAGCGACCAAAACCGGCCGATCGGCGTTTGCCAGCCAGTATGATTCCCCGCCGTTTCTTTTGGTTAGCCGACAGCCTCATGATGGGGGTGGCCTTTGGGGCAGCCTATCTCGCCTTCCCCGGCCTGCGCGCCTGGGTGCTGGGCAGCGGGGTGCTGCAATACCCCTTGTTTCAACTCCTGACGCCCGCCCCCGGCCCGACGCCGCCTCTGAGCGAGCGGCTGTGGGTGCTGCTGGTGCTGGCGCCGCTGACGATTTTCTGGCTGGAGGCGGCCGGCAACTACCGGCCGATGCTCCAGCAGTCGCGCGCGCGGGTACTGGTGGGCGGCCTGCTGGCACCGTTCGGTGCGCTGAGCGTGCTGGCGCTGGTGCTGCTGGCCGTGACGGACGCGCCGCCCGGGCGGCTGTTCCTGTTCAGCTTCACCCTGGTCAGCGCCGTCCTGCTGGCGGGCTATCGGTCGCTGGTGCGCCTCTACTACAAACGGCGCCAGGCGGCCGGCTATTATCACAAGAATGTGGTGCTGGCCGGCCCCACGGACAGTGTGGAGTGGATGGCGCGCTACCTGGCCAGGTACCCGGTCTCTGACGAGTATCGCGTGGCGGGCTATCTGCGCCTGGCGGACGATCAGCCGGCGCCCGCGCTGGACGCGCCGGACCTGGGCCAGGTGGGCGACCTAGGCCGCTTGCTCATCCACCGGCCAATCCACGAGGTGGTTGCGGTCGTACCGGCGGCGGGCGGCGACTGGCTGCCGCAGATGGTGCAGGACTGCGACTACTTTCGGGTGGGGCTGCGGGTGGTGCCGGAGGCCCTGCTGCTGATGAGCGAGCCGCACGACCTGCGCGTCCTGTATCACGCCGAACCGCTGCAATTGCCGGCCGTGGTGCTCCAACCGCCGGAGATCGACTCCGAGGCGCTGTTCTTCAAGCGGCTGTTCGATGTGGTGGTGGCTGCGGCGCTGCTGGTGGTCGTCGCCCCGCTGCTGGCGCTGATTGCGCTGGCGATCAAGGTCACGACGCCGGGCCTGCCGGTGCTGTATAGCTGGCGGGTGGCCGGCTTCAAGGGCGTGGAGTTCAAGGGCTACAAATTCACCACCATGTGGGCGGATGCCGACGCCCGCAAGGCCGAGCTGCTGCACCGTAACGAGATGACGGGCCCGGTCTTCAAGCTCAAGGACGACCCGCGCGTGACGCCGCTGGGGCGCTTCCTGCGCAAGTACAGCCTGGATGAGCTGCCGCAGTTGTGGAGCGTGCTCAAGGGCGACATGAGCCTGGTGGGGCCGCGCCCCGCCTTTCCGCACGAACTGGCGCGCTACGAGATGTGGCAGAAGCGCAAGCTGAGCGTGCGCCCCGGCATGACGTGCCTGTGGCAGGTGAACGGCCGCAACCGGATTGCCGACTTCGACGAGTGGGTGCGGCTCGACCTGTATTACATCGAGCACTGGTCCTTGTGGCTGGACTTCAAGATCCTGGTGTGGACGGCGCTGGCGGTGGTGAAGGGGACCGGGTCCTGATGCACTATCTTGTGACTGGCGGTGCTGGCTTCATCGGCAGCAACTTGGTGGACCGCCTGCTGGAACGGGGGCACACGGTCACCGCCTACGACAACTTGTCCACCGGGCAGGCGCGGTTCCTGGAAGGCGCCCGGTCGCACCCCAACTTCACGCTGGTGCGGGGCGACACCCTGGACCTGGAAGCGCTCACGGCGGCGATGCGCGGGGCGGACTTCGTGTTCCACCTGGCCGCCAATGCCGACGTGCGCTTTGGCACCGAGCACCCGCGCCGCGACCTGGAGCAGAACACGCTGGCGACTTTCAACGTGCTGGAGGCCATGCGCGCGGCGGGCGCGCGGCGGGTGGCGTTTTCGTCCACCGGCTCCATCTATGGCGAGCCGGAGGTCTTCCCCACGCCGGAGGCCGCGCCCTTCCCGGTGCAGACCTCGCTCTACGGCGCCTCCAAGTTGGCGGGCGAGGGGCTGATTCAGGCGTACTGCGAGGGCTTTGGCTTTCAGGGCTACATCTTCCGCTTTGTCTCGATCCTGGGCGAGCGCTACACGCACGGGCACGTCTTCGACTTCTTCAAGCGCCTGCGCGCCGACCCGGCAGCGTTGCGCGTGCTGGGCGACGGCCGGCAGCGCAAGAGTTATCTGTATGTGCAGGACTGCGTGGACGCGATGCTGCTGGTCATCGAGCGCGCCCAGGACAAGGTTAACATCTACAACCTGGGCGCGGACGAATACTGCCAGGTGACCGACTCTATCGGCTGGATTACGGAGCGGCTGGGCCTCGCGCCGCGCCTGACCTTCACTGGCGGCGAGCGCGGCTGGGTGGGCGACAGCCCCTTCATCTTCCTGGATACGCGCCGGGTGCGGGCGTTGGGCTGGAGGCCGCGCCTCTCGATCCGCGAAGGCATCCTGCGCACGGTGGACTATCTGGCCGCCAACCCGTGGGTGCTGGAGGCGCGCGCGTGACGGCGCTCGCCGGCCGGGCCGCCCTGATCACGGGCGCCTCGCGCGGGCTGGGGGCGGCGCTGGCGCGCGCCTATTGGGCCGCTGGCGCCAGCCTGTGCCTGTCTGCCCGCTCGGGTGATGACCTGAACGCCCTGGCCGCCAGCCTGCCGCCGCGCGATGGGCAGCAGGTTGTGTTCTATGCCGCCGACCTGAGCGACCCCGCCGCGCCGGCTCAACTGGCTGCCGCGGCCAGTGAAGCGTTTCCGGCGCTGAACATTCTCATCAACAACGCCGCCCTCCAGGGGCCGATTGGCCCGGCCTGGGACAATGACTGGGACGCCTGGCAAACCGCCCTGCGGGTGAACTTGCTGGCGCCAGTGGAGCTGTGCCGGCTGTGCGCGCCGCGCCTGCGGGCGCAGGGCAGGGGCAAGATCATCAACCTCTCCGGCGGCGGGGCGACTGGGCCGCGCCCGGGGTTCTCGGCGTATGCCGCCGCGAAAGCGGGGCTGGTGCGCTTCACCGAGACCCTGGCGGCTGAGTTACAGGACCACGGCGTGGATGTGAACGCGGTCTCGCCGGGGATGCTCAACACCGCCATGCAGGCCGCCATCGTAGCGGCGGGGCCGGCGCAGGCCGGGGAGCGCGAATATGCGCAAGCCAGGCGCGCCGCCGAGGGCGAGGCGGCGGCCTTCGAGCGCGCCGCCGCGCTGTGCGTCTTCCTGGGGTCGGCGGCCAGCGACGGGATTACCGGCCGGCTGTTGAGTGCGGTGTGGGACGACTGGGCGGCGCTGCCGGCGCGGCTGGCGGAACTGCGCGCCAGCGATGTGTTCACCCTGCGGCGGATCACGCCGAAGGACCGGGGGCTGGATTGGGAGTAGGCGTCGCCATCATCGGCTGCGGGCTCATTGGGCAGAAGCGGGCGCGGGCGCTGGGCCCGGCGCGGCTGCTGGCCTGCGCCGACCCGGTGTTGGCGCGGGCGGAGGCGCTGGCGAGGGGCGCGCCGGGGGCCGCGGCGCTGGCTGATTGGCGCGCGGCGCTGGACGTGCCGGGCGTGGAGATCGTCATCGTCGCCACGACCAATAATGTGCTGGCCGAGATCACCCTGGCGGCGCTGAGGGCGGGCAAGCATGTGCTGGTGGAGAAGCCCGCGGCGCGCTCAAGCGCTGAGCTGAAGCCCGTCATCGCGGCGGCGGAGCAGGCGGGCCGGCTGGTGCGGGTGGGCTTCAACCATCGCTACCACCGCTCGCTGCGCCAGGCGCGCGAACTGTTCGCGGCGGGCGCGCTGGGCGAGATGATGTTCGTGCGCGGGCGGTACGGGCACGGCGGCCGGCCCGGCTACGAGCGTGAGTGGCGGGCCGACCCGGCGCTCTCCGGCGGCGGCGAATTGCTCGACCAGGGCGTGCACCTGATCGACCTGGCGCGCTGCTTCCTGGGCGACTTTGCCCATGTCACCGGGCTGGCCCGCACCTACTACTGGCCCATGCCAGTGGACGACAACGGCTTCATGCTCCTGCGCACGGCGCGCCAGCAGGCGGCCTTCCTGCATGTGAGCTGCACCGAGTGGAAGAACCTGTTTTCGCTCGAAATCTATGGGCGCGACGCCAAGCTGCACGCCGAGGGGCTGGGCGGCAGCTATGGGGTGGAGCGCCTGACCTACTACAAGATGCTGCCGGAGATGGGCCCGCCGGAGACGACGACGTGGGAGTACCCGATGGCGGACGACTCGTGGGCGGTGGAGTTCGCGGAGTTCCTGGAGGACCTCGCGCTGGGCCGGCCGCCGGCCGCGGGGCTGGGCGACGCGCTGAGGGCGCTGGAGGTGGTGGAGCAGGTCTACGCGGAGTCCGGGTATGATCATCACGCGTAGCCCGCTGCGCATCACCCTGGGCGGCGGCGGCACCGACCTGCCCTCGTACTACACGCAGCACGGCGGCTTCCTCATCGCGGCGGCGATTGACAAGTACGTGTATGTCAACGTCCTGCGGCCGTTCACGCCCGGCATCTATCTCAAGTATTCGCAGTTGGAGCATGTGGAGACGGTGGACGAGGTGCGGCACCCCATCATCCGCGAAGCCATTCGCCTGCTCGATTTCAAGACGCCGCAGATCGAGATCACCACCCTGGCCGATATCCCGGCCGGCACCGGGCTGGGGTCGTCGGGCAGCTTCACCACGGCCCTGCTCAAGGCGTTGCACGCGCATCGCCGCCGGCTATTACCCCCGGGCGAGTTGGCCGAGGCCGCCTGCGACATCGAGATCAACCGGCTGGGTGAGCCGGTGGGCAAGCAGGACCAGTACATCGCCGCCTATGGGGGCGTGACCTGTTTTGACTTTCACCCAGACGGGAGCGTGACCGCTGAGCCGCTGAACGTGAGCATGGCCACCCTCTTCAATCTGGAAGACAACCTGCTCTTGTTCTTTACCGGCTTCGCGCGCAGCGCCGGCCGCATCCTGCACGACCAGCACACGCGCACCCAGCAGGCCGACCCGGCCATGCTCGACAATCTGCACTATGTGAAGGAGTTGGGCTACCGCAGCCGCGCCATGCTGGCGGCGGGCGATACGCGCGCCTTTGGCGAACTGCTGCACGCGCAATGGGAGCACAAACTGCGCCGCTCGCCCGGCATGAGCAATTCGCAGATCAATGCCTGGTATGAATTGGGCCGGGCCAACGGCGCGGTGGGCGGCAAGTTGGTGGGCGCGGGCGGCGGCGGCTTCCTGCTGTTCTATTCGGAGGACCATCGCCGGCTGCGGCAGGCGATGGCCGGGGCCGGGCTGGAAGAAGTGCGCTTCCGGTTCGACTTCGACGGGACGAAGGTGCTCTTCGGGTGACCCTGCCCGTTGCGATCCTGGCCGGGGGATTGGCCACGCGGCTGGGCCCGCTCACCGCGGCGCGCCCCAAGAGCCTGCTGGACGTGGCCGGCCAGCCCTTTGCCGTCCACCAACTGGAACTGCTGCGCCGGCATGGGCTGCGCGAGGTGGTCTTCTGCCTGGGCCACCTGGGCGAGCAGGTGGAAGCGGCGCTGGGCGATGGCGCCGCGTGGGGGCTGCGACTGCGCTACAGCTACGATGGGCCGCGCCTGCTGGGCACCGGGGGTGCGCTGCGCCGGGCCTTGCCCCTGCTGGGCGAGGCCTTTTTTGTCCTGTATGGCGACTCGTACCTGGACTGCGACTATGCGGCGGTGGCGGCGGCCTTCCGGGCCTCTGGCGCGCTGGGCCTGATGACGGTCTTCCGCAACGACGGGCAGTGGGACCGGAGTAACGTGCACTTTGCCGAGGGCCGCATTTGGCGATATGATAAGCATTCTCAAACCCCCGCCATGCGGCATATTGACTATGGGTTGGGGGCGCTGCGGGCTGAGGCCTTCGCCGCCTACCCGCCGGACGAGCCGCTGGACCTGGCCTCGATCTACCAGGACCTGCTGGGCCGGGGCCAGTTGGCGGCTTACGAAGTGACGCAGCGGTTTTATGAGATCGGCTCGGCCGCCGGGCTGGAGGAGACGCGGCGCTTCCTGGCGGGGAGCGACGACGGACGACGGACGACGGACGAAGGTCACGACCCCATGGGGAGGAAGTCCTGAACTGCTTTCTCCGCGCTCTTGGCGTAGCACCCCAATGGGGCCGCGTGCTCAGCGGTGAGTAAGGGACGGAAGGCGGAAGACGGAGCGGGCGTGAGCTATACGCGGCAGCACTTGGACGAGACGGCGCAGATCGTGGCGCAGTTGGACGCGGACGCCATTGAGCGCATGGCCGCGCGGCTGGCGGCCCTGCGCGAACGCGGCGGGCGGCTGTTCTTCCTGGGCGTGGGGGGTAGCGCCGCCAACGCCTCGCACGCCGTTAACGACTTCCGCAAATTGGCCGGCATCGAAGCCTACGCCCCCACCGATAACGTCTCCGAACTGACCGCCCGCACCAATGATGACGGCTGGGCCAGCGTGTTTGTGGAGTGGCTGAAGGTGAGCCGGCTGGGACCGGCCGACGTGGTGTGGGTGTTCTCGGTGGGCGGGGGCAGCCTGGAAAAAAACGTCAGCCCCAACCTGGTGGCGGCCCTGGACCATGCGCGCGCGGTGGGCGCCGGCATCCTGGGGGTGGTGGGCCGCGACGGGGGTTACACGGCCCAGGTGGCCGACGCGGTGGTGATCGTGCCCACCGTAAACCCGGTCAACATCACGCCGCACAGCGAAGCCTTCCAGGCCGTCATCTGGCACCTGCTGGTGTCGCACCCGGCGGTGAAGCGCGCGCCCACCAAGTGGGAGGCGGTGCGCTGACGGCCATGGCGGGCCAGCCGGCCGTGTTCCTGGACCGGGATGGGGTGCTGAACCGCGCCGTGGTGCGCGAGGGCCGCCCGCACCCGCCCGGCGGCCTGGATGAACTGGAGATAGCGCCCGATGCGCCCGCGGCCCTGGCGCGTCTGAAAGAGGCCGGTTTCCGACTGGTGGTGGTGACCAATCAGCCGGACGTGGCGCGCGGCACCCAGACGCGGGCGGGTGTGGAGGCGCTCCATGCGGCCCTCGCGGCGCGTTTGCCCGTGGACGAGTTCCGGGTATGCTATCATGACGACGCGGATGCCTGCGCCTGCCGCAAGCCCGCGCCCGGCCTGCTGCTGGAGGCGGCGCGAGCCGCCGATCTGGACCTATCCGCCAGTTTTATGGTGGGCGACCGCTGGCGCGACATCGCCGCCGGCCAGCGCGCCGGCTGCCAGAGCCTGTTTATCGACTATGATTACACCGAACCCCGCCCGGCCGGGACGTTTGTCACCGTCCGCACCCTGCGCGAAGCGGCGGACTACATCCTTGGGAGCAGCATGACTGACTCGATCCACCCGAAAGTGAAGCCAACCGCCGGCAACGGGGCCGCGCCGCAGCCCGCCGCCGTCCCGCCGGAAGTGGCCCGCCTGCGGGTGAAAATCTTCGCCGACGGCGCCGACCGGGACGGGATGCTGGAAATGCACGCCCTGCCCTATGTGGCCGGCTTCACCACCAACCCCACCCTGATGCGCAAGGCCGGCGTCACCGACTATGCTGCCTTCGCGCGCGACATCCTGGACGCCATCCCCGACCGGCCGATCTCGTTCGAGGTCTTCTCCGACGACCTGGCCGAGATGGAGCGCCAGGCGCGCATCATCGCCGGCTGGGGCGCAAACGTCGTCGTCAAGATCCCCATCACCAACACCCGCGGCGAGCCGACGACGGCCGTGGTGCGCCGGTTGACGCAGGCCGGCGTCAAGATCAACGTCACCGCGCTGATGACGCTGGAGCAGGTGCGGGCCACCGCCGAGACCGTGCGCGGCGGCGCGCCGTGTCTGGTGTCCGTCTTTGCCGGCCGCATCGCCGATACCGGCCGCGACCCGGTGCCGCACATGGTGGCCGCGCTGGAGCTGCTGCACGTTGCGCCCAACGCCGAACTGGTGTGGGCCAGCCCGCGCGAGGTGCTCAATATCTTCCAGGCCGACCTCATTGGCTGCCACATCATCACCGTCACCAACGACCTGCTCAAGAAGCTGGCGGTGGCGGGCAAGGACCTGGCGGCGTTTTCGCTGGAGACGGTGAAGATGTTCCACACCGACGCCCGCCGGGCGGGTTACTCGCTCTAGCCCCGGCCGTTGAACGGTCCCGCGGCCAGTCTCGCTGCTCCCGGGTTCAATTGGCGCACGACCCTCCGCGGCGCCCTGCCGCGGCTGGCCATTGGCGCGGTGCTGGGCGGCGCGGCCCTGTGGCTGGCCTTCCGCGGCGTGGAAGCGGAGGCGGTGTGGGCGGCGCTGGGCCGGGTGAACTACGCCTGGGTGGCCGTCGCGCAATTGTCGGTGCTGGGCACCCTGCTGCTGCAGACCGCGCGCTGGCGGCTGCTGTTTTACCCCGATCACCGCCAGCGCGGCTGGCTGGCCCTGCTGGGGGCGGTGGTGGTGGGGCAGATGGTGAACATCTCGCTGCCGCTGCGCCTGGGCGAGGTGGCGCGGGTGGTCCTTGCCAGCCGCAGCGAAGGCGTCGCCAAGGCGCGCGTGGCCGCCACCCTGGTGGTGGAGAAAGTCTCCGACCTGGCAGTCTTTGGGTTGTCCGGGGTGCTGCTGCTGGTCACCATGTCGCTGCCGGATTGGCTGCGCCGCTCGTCGGACACCCTGGTGCTGACGGGTGTGGCGGCGGTGGCGGCCACCCTGGGCCTGACCGCCTGGGGCCGCCCCGCCCTGCGCTGGCTGGAGGCGCGCGCCCCGCGCCTGCCCGCGCCCTGGGGCGAGCGCCTGTGGCGGCTGGGGCACCTGGCCCTGGACGGATTGAGCGCCCTGCGCCGGCCCTCGGCCAACCTGGCGCTGTGGAGCCTGGCCGTGCTGGTGCTCTTCTCGTCCGTCCTCACGAACTACCTGCTCTTCCTGGCGTTCGGGCTGCCGCTCTCGTTTGGGGCGGCGCTGTTTGTGCTGGTGGTGCTGCAGGTGGGCACCGCGCCGCCGTCGCTGCCGGGCAAGCTGGGCGTGTTTCACTACCTGGCCGTGCTGGCGCTGTCGTTCTTCGCCGTGGAGCGCGGCGCGGCGCTGGGCTATGCGCTGGCTCTGTATGCCGTGGCCCTGCTCTCCAAAATCGTGCTCGGCGCCGCCTGGCTGGCCTGGCTGCGCTGGCTGCCCGCCCGGCCCCGGCGCGCCGAGGCGGCCCTCGACCAGACCGCCGGAAGCTGACCCGCGCCGTCTATGGACCTCTTCTTGGCGGCCCTGTTCTGGGTGATGGGCGGCCTGATCGTCTACACCTACCTGGGCTATCCCGCGCTGTTGTGGGCACTGGCCCGCCTGCGGCCGCGGCCGCCCCAGGCCGACCTGCCCGACAACGCCCTCCCCACCGCCACCGTCATCGTGGCCGCCCACAACGAAGAAGGCCTCATCGCCGCCAAGCTGGCCAACGGCGCGGCGCTCGACTATCCGGCCGGTAAGCTGGATTTCCTCTACGGCTCGGACGGCTCCACCGACGCGACCGAGGCGCTGATCCGCCAGTTGGGCGGGCCGAATGTGCGCTTGTGCGTCTTTGCTCCGCGGCGGGGCAAGGCCCAGGTGCTCAACGACCTGGCGCCCCAGGCGCGCGGCGACCTCCTCATCTTCACCGATGCCAACACGCTCTTTGAACCGGCCGCGGTGCGCCGGCTGGTGCGGCACTTCGTGGACCCGCGGGTGGGCGGGGTGTGCGGGCGGCTGGTGCTGCACCGGCCGGAGGCGCCGCCCGGTCAGGCAATGCTGGCCGAGGCCGATGAAGGGCTGTACTGGCGCTATGAGAACAAGATCAAAAGCTGGGAAGGGCAGTTGGGCATCCTCTCGGCGGCCAGCGGCGCCATCTATGCGGTGCGCCGCGAGCTGTTCCGCCCGCTGCCCAATGGCCGGCTGATCTCCGATGACCTGCTGATCGCGGCCGGGGTGCTGGCGCAGGGGCGGGCCTTCACGTTTGAGCCGGAGGCCGTGGCCTATGAGGCGCTGGCCGACGAGACCCGCGACGCCCTGCGCCGCAAGATCCGCGTGGGCGAGGCCGCCTACAACGTCATCCCGCACATCTGGCCGCTGCTGATGCCGTGGCGGGGCGGGGTGGCGTGGATGTTCTGGTCGCACAAGATGATTCGGTGGGCGGTGCCGTTTCTGCTGCTCGGGCTGCTGGGTGTGAGCGTGGCGCTGTGGCCGCAGCCGCTCTACCGCCTGGCGCTGGCCGCGCAGTTGGCGGGGTACGGCGCGGCGGCGCTGGGCTACTGGCTGGAAGCGCGCGGCCGGCGCCCGGGCTGGCTGAGCTTCCCCTACTACTTTGCGGGCGCCAACCTGGCGCTGCTGTTGGGGTTCCTGCGCAGCGTGGCGCGGCCCACCGGCCCGGCCTGGCGGCGGCACGGGCGGCAGGGGTAGCGTTGGTAGTGAAGCTCGGCTTCATCGTTTTGGCCCATCACTATCCCGAACAACTTGGACGGCTTGTCCGCCAGTTAGCGGCGCCACAGGCGCGGTTCTTTGTCCACGTGGACCGCGGCGCGGCGCGGGCCGTGTGGGCGGCGATGCGCAACGCATTGGCTGATATCGAGCGGGTGACGTGGCTGCCGCGCTATTACACCCACTGGGGCAGCTTCGCGCTGGTGCGGGCCGCGCTGGCCGGCCTGCGCGCCGCCCTGGCCGAGGGCTGCGACTACGCGCTGCTGCTCAGCGGCCAGGACTATCCCGTGCAGCCGGTCGCGGCGCTAGAGGCGTTTCTGGCCCGCAGCGGCGGCGCGTCCTTCATCCATCTCCGGCCGCTGCCGGATGGGGATTGGCCGCGCGAGGGCGCGGGCCGGATCGAGCGCTGGTACTTCGTTTGGTACGGGCCAGGTTTCCGGCAGCGGCGCAAGCTGGAGCGGGGGGTGAGCAAGCTGCTCAATTGGCTGCGAGGGCCGCGCCGCCTCCCGCGGGGGCTGACCCCCTACGGCGGCTCGCAGTGGTGGTGCCTGTCGGCGCGCGCCGCCGCTGAGGTCGTCGCCTTCACCCGGGACAACACGCGCGCGGCCGGCTTCTTTCGCCACGTCCTCATTCCCGATGAGGCCTTCTTTCAGACGGCGCTGTGGAACTCGCCCGTGCGCGACACCCTGACCGGCCGTAATCTCACCTACCTGGATTGGAATGGGCCACCGTTCCCGCGGGTGCTCGGGTTGGAGGACTTCGAGGCGCTGAGGGCCAGCGGCTGCTTCTTCGCGCGCAAGTTTGACCCGGCGCTCAGCGGGCCGCTGCTGGACCGGATTGATGCCGAGCTGCTTTAGCCCGCCGCGCGGAAGTAGGCGATGACTTCGTCCAGCGTCTCATCCAGCGTCACGGTCGGCTGCCAGCCGATGGCGGCGCGGATCTTGTCGAGGCTGGGGACGCGGCGCTGCATGTCCTCAAACCCCACTTCGTAGGCCTCGTCGTAGGGCACCATCTGGATCGGCGCGGCGCTGCCGGTGCGGGCCAGCACCCGCTCGGCCAGCGCGCGGATGGTGATCTCCTCCTGGCTGCCCACGTTGTAGATTTCGCCAATGGCGGCCGGCGTGCCCGCCAACTGCGCCAGCGCCCGCACCGTGTCGCGCACATTGCAGAAGCAGCGCGTCTGCTCCCCGCTGCCGTACACCGTCAGCGGCGCGCCAGACAGGGCCTGCTGCACCAGCCGCGGAATGACCATGCCGTAGGTGCCGGTCTGGCGCGGGCCGACGGTGTTGAAAAAGCGGCAGATGATGACCGGCAGGTCGAACTGCTTGTGGTAGGCCAGGCCCAGGAACTCGTCAATGGCCTTGCTCTCGGCGTAGCTCCAGCGGCTCTTCACGGTTGGCCCCATCACTCGGTCGGCGTCCTCGCGGAAGGGCACCACGGCGCTTTTGCCATAGACCTCGGAGGTGGAGGCCAGTACCACCTGGCGCCGGTAGCGCCGCGCCAGCCGCAGCACCGCCTCGGTGCCCTGGATGTTGGTCTCCAGGGTGTGGACCGGGTCCTTGATGATCAGTTCCACGCCCACCGCCGCGGCCAGGTGAAAGATCAGGTCGGCCATGCTCACCAGCCGGTCCATCACGGTCTCGTTGGTGATGGTCTCGTAGACAAACTGGAAGCCGGGCCGGGTGGTGAGCGGGGCGATATTGGCGTAGCGGCCGGTGGAGAGATTGTCCACGGCGGTGACGGTGTGGCCCGCGGCCAGCAGCGTCTCCGCCAGGTGGCTGCCGATGAAGCCCGCCCCGCCGGTGATGAGGACGTGCATGATTGTCTCCTTGAGTGGGGCGCCTGCGCTCAGGCCGGGCCCTGCTTGATCTCGGGCCGCGCGCGGTGCAGGGCGCGGATGCGCCACAGGTCGCGCACCATTTCGCTCAGGCCGGGCCAAAAGCGCACCTTGCTGCCGGGGCTGTCTTCCCAGCGCACCGGCATCTCGATGATGCGCAGCCCGGCGCGGTCGGCCAGGTACAGGATTTCCACGTCGAACATGAAGCGGTTGATGCGGCCGAGCGCAAACAGCTGGCGCGCCTCCGCGCCGCGATAGGCCTTGAACCCGCACTGCGTGTCGTTCAGCCGCCACAGCCCCACGAACAGGAAGCGCACCCACTTGAAGATTTCGGACGCCAGCCGCCGGTAGACCGGCTGCTTGACCCGGACATCGCTGGCGGGCAGGTCGCGCGAGCCGATGACGACCTCCGCCTGTTCGAGCTGCGCCAGGGCGCGCGGCAGTTCCTCGATGGGCGTGGACAGGTCGGCGTCGAGGAACACCACCCGGTCCCCGTGCGAGGCCAACACACCGGTGCGGGTGGCGTGGCCCTTGCCCTGGTTGGGCTGGTAGGCCAGCACCCGCGCACGCGGCTCGTCCCTCAGCGCGGCCTGCACCGCCGCCGCCGTGCCGTCGGTGCTGCCGTCATCCACCACGATCAGCTCGAAGGCGGGGTAGTGCTGCCGCAGATAGTCCAGCACGTGCGCCAGGTGCTGGGGCAGGCGGCGCGCTTCGTTATAGGCCGGGATGATGACCGACAGCTTTGGCGCAGCCGGGTCGCGGGCGCTCATGCGCGGGGCGGGGGACGGCGGTCGTTCATTCGGCCGGCTCTTGCTCCAGCCGCGCGCGCAGGGCAAAAGCCAGGGTGTGGTTGAGGATCAGGTGCCCGTCTTCCTGCTGGCCGATGCGGTCGCTGGGCACGATGACGCGCAGGTCCGCCAACTGCGCCAGCCTGCCGCCGGGGCGCCCGCACAAGCCGATGACGGCCGCGCCGTGGGCCTGGGCATACTCCACCGCCCGCACCACATTGGGCGAATTGCCGGAGGCCGAGATGGCGATGACCACGTCGCCCGGCTGGAGGAAGTTTTGCAGCGGCTCCACAAACACCTCGGCATAGCTCTGGTCGTTGCCCACCGCCGTCAGCCAGGGCATATTGTCGGTGAGGGCCAGGGCGCGGAAGCGCCGCCGGCCCGGCACGCTGACGAACTTGTTCAGGTCGTTCATCATGTGCGAGGCGGTGGCGGCCGAGCCGCCGTTGCCGAGGATGAACACCTGCCGCCGCTCGCGCCAGGCCTGCATCAGGCGCTCGGCCACGGCCTCGATGTCGGCCCGCGGGAGCGCGCGGATGACCGTCTCCAACTCGTTGAGATACTGATCGATCAGATTCACGCTAATCTTCCCCAGCGCTGGCGCAGGACGACCAGCACGCTCTGCGCCAGCACTTGCAAGTCCAGCCAGATGGTCCAATTGCGGATGTAGTACAGGGCGGCGCGCATTTCTTCTTCCAGCCCGGCCACCGGCACCACCGCCCATGGGCCGGTGACGCCCGGCCGCACCGAGGCCAGCGACGGCAGCCAGCGGGCGTGGCGCTCGCGCTCGGCCAGCATGAGGGGGCGCGGCCCCACCAGGCTCATGCGGCCCCTCAGCACCGCCCACACCAGGGGCAGGCGGTTGAGCCCGGTGACGGCCAGCCCGCTGCCGGGCGCGGCCGTGAACGTGTGCGCCCGGAACGGACGCCCGCCAATGCCCAGATAGTCGTGCGGCGCGAAGACGGGGGCGCGGCCCAGCCGGGCCAGCCACAGCCCGGCCGCCAGGGGCACGGTGAGCGCGCCAATCACCACCCCCAGCCCATAGTCCAGCAGCGCCTTCAGCAGCGCGTCAAAGCCCGTCAGCCGCGCGGAGTCTACCACAAAGAGAGGCACGAAGTTGCGGTGCGCCACGCGCGGGGTGGAGGCCAACAGGTCGTAGTAGCCCGGCGAAAGGCGGATGCGCGGGCCGCCGTCGAGCGTCATCTGGGCCAGGATTTGCTGGAACGACTCCCAGGCCATCGCCCCCGGCACCACGATGATCTCGGCCACGTCTTCCTCGCGCACCAGCGCGGGCAGCACGCCGGGGTGGCCCAGCACGCTCAGCCCGTCCTGCACCGGCGTGCCGCGCGGCAGAAAATCATCCACGAAGCCCAGCACGTGCAGTCCCGAGTCGACTTCCGAGCGCAGTTGGCGGGCGATGGTGCGGCCCTGCTCGTCGGCGCCCACCACCAGGGCGCGCGCCATCAGGTGCCCGCGCCGCCGCATGGCCCGCACCACGCGCCGCATGGCGAAGCGCCCCGCCCCGGCCGCCAGGATGCCGCCGACCCAGGCCGCGAACAGCCATTGCAAGGCCAGCCCGCCCGCCTCGGTGACGGCCGCCAGGACGACGATGAGCAGGATGCCGTAGGTGCAGGCCGTGGCGACGGTGGCGTATTCCTGCGAGTCTTCCAGCACGGTTTCCAGGTCATACAGGCGCAGCGCGGCGAAGCTGGCCACCCAGGGCAGGGCGCCCAGCATGAGGGCCAGCGCATAGGCGCCGGCCGGCAGCCCCGGCCGCACCACCAGCCAATAGGCGCCCAGCAGCGCGATCACCAGGGCCAGGGTGTCGGAGGCGACGAGGGAGGCCAGCAGGAGCAGTCGGCCGCGGCGGCTCATGGCAACCTACCCCCCCGGCCCCCCTCCCGAAGCGGGAAGGGGGAGATGATCGTTGTCGGCCAGGGGCGGCAGGCGCAGCCCGGCGTTGAGCAGCACGCGCGCGCCGCCCTCTTCCAGCCGGAAGTCCATGCGCCGCAGCCCGCGCTGATCCAGCGCCTGGGTGACGGCCGCCTGCGTGCCGTCCTGGCAGTAGATGAGCATGAAGCCGCCGCCCCCCGCGCCCGCGATCTTGCCGCCGATGGCGCCGGCCTCGCGCGCCGCGGCGTAGGCGGCGTCGATCTCCGGATTGGAGACGCCCGCGGCGAAGCGCTTCTTGTGCTCCCAGCCGGCGTGCAGGGCCTGGCCAAAGCCGCTCAGGTCGCCGCGCTGGAGGGTGTCGCGCAGGGCGTGGGCCATGTCGCGCACGGCGTGCAGGGCGCTGAGGGTGCCGTCCTGGCGGCGCTCGGTGTTGTCGCGCTGGCGCGAGAGAATCTTGGACGATTCGCGGGCGGTGCCGGTGAAGAACAGGAGCAGATTCTTCTGGAGCGTGGCCAGCACGCCCGGCGGGGTGCGGATCGGCTCCACCCGCACGCCCTCGGCGGTGAATTCGAAAAAGTTCAGACCGCCAAAGGCGGAGGCGTACTGATCCTGGTAGCCGATGGGCATGCCCATCTTCTCCAGTTCCACGCGCGTGGCGAGTTCGGCCACCTCGGCCTTGGAGAGGGTCTGCCCGCGCGCGGCGCTGACGGCCTTGACCGCCGCCACCGTCAGGGTGGAGCTGGAGCCCAGCCCGGTGCCGGGCGGCACCTCCGAGGCCAGGAACATCGAGACGCCGTGGTGGATGCCAAACTCGTGCAGGATGGCGCGCGGCAGGTTGAGGTCGCCCTCCCACAGCAGGGCCTGGCCGGGCGTGTGCCGGTAGAAGGTGCGGTAGTCCGAGGACAGGATTTGGAGTTCGGGGCCGCCGTGGACGGTCAAGATGACGTAGACATACTTATCCAGCGTGGCGCTGACCACGGCGCCGCCGTGCCGGGTGAAGAAGGCCGGCAGGTCGGTGCCGCCGCCGGCAAAGGAGATGCGCACGGGGGCGCGAGCGATCAGCATACGGCCAGCCTGTCACTGGCTGCGGACGGCGCCCACCTGGCGCATGTAGGCGCGGGCCTCGTCGGCATAGTTGCGGAAGTCCGGCTGGCGGCTGGCCCAGCCCAGGTACTCGTCGGCGTTGCCGGCCAGGGCGCCCTGCGGCTCCCAGCCCAGGGCGCGCAGCCGCCCGATATCGGACACGATGTGGCGCGTGTCGCCAAAGCGATACTCGCCCGTCACGTGCGGCCTCGCGCCGGTGCCGGCCCGCTCGGCCACGATCCCGGCAAACTCGAGCACGGTGACGGCCCGGCCGCCGCCGACGTTGAAGGCCTGGTAGTCGGCGCGGGCGTCCTCGAACACCAGCAGGTTCGCCCGCGCCACATCGCCCACGTAGACGAAGTCGCGCAGCTGCTGGCCGTCTTCGTACACGGTGAGCGGCTGGCGCGCCAGGGCCTGCATGGCGAAGATGCGCATGGCGCCCGAATAGGCGTTGCGGTACGACTGGCGCGCGCCCTGCGTGATGCTGTAGCGCATCGCCACGGTGGGCAGTCCGTAGCGCCGCCCCAGGCTGAGGGCCAACATCTCCTGAGCATACTTGCTCATGGCGTAGGAGTTGTGCGGCTGGATGGCGGCGTCCTCGGGCGTGGGCTCAGGGCGCAGTGCGCCGCCGCAGTCGGGGCAGCGCGGCTCCCAGTCCTTGGCCTTCAGTTGGCTTTCGGGGCGCTGGCCGGGGTAGCGCACGCTCTGATCGGCGGCGCAGCGGTAGCGGCCCTCGCCATAGACCGATTGCGACGAGGCGACCACGATCTTTTGCAGCGGCAGCTTGTTGGCGACGGCCACCTCGTACAGCAGGGCGGTGCCGGCGGCGTTCACGTGAAAGAAGGTGGAGAAGTCGGGCAGGTAGTCCTGGTAGGCGGCGAAGTGAAAGACGGCCTCCACGCCATCCAGCGCGCGCTCCCAGTCGGCGCGCTGGCGCACGTCGCCGTGGATAAACTCGGCCTCGAGGGGCACGTAGTCCGGCGCCTGGCCTGGGCGGTGGACGGGCGGCAGCAGCGCGTCCAGGATGCGCACCTGGTGCCCGCGTGCTAACAGCAGATCGACGGTGTGCGAGCCGATGAAGCCGGCGCCGCCAGTAACGAGGACTTTCATCTGGAATGCCTGTGCGTGGCTGTTATAATCGTCATCCGTGTCCCCTGGTCTGGTTCCACTGCGCCCCGCCATCTTTCTCGATCGGGACGGAGTCATTATTGAGAACCGCGCCGACTACGTCAAATCGGTGGCGGAGGCGGTGTTCATTCCTGGCGCGCTGCGGGCGCTGGCCGGCATTCGGCCGTGGCCGGGCGCCATTGTCGTCATCACCAATCAGTCGGCCGTCGGGCGGGGGCTGATTACGCTGGCGGCGGCCGAGGCCATTAACGCCTATGTGCGGCAGCAGGTGGAGGCGGCGGGCGGGCGGCTGGACGGCCTGTACCTGTGCCCCCACGCGCCGGCCGATGGCTGCGACTGCCGCAAGCCCCGGCCCGGCCTGCTGCTCCAGGCCGCGCGCGAACTGGGCCTGGACCTGAGCGCCTCGGTGATGATCGGCGATGCGCTGACCGACGTGCAGGCCGGCCACGCCGCCGGCACGCGGGCCATGCTGGTGCGCACTGGGCGCGGCGCGAAGCAGGCGCCCCAATTGGCGCGGGCCGGGCTGGGCCACGTGCCCGTGCGGGCCGATCTGGCGGCGGCCCTGGCTGATTTTACCGCAACTACAACTCGATAGGCTTCTGCAGGAAGTTGAGCAGCAAGGTCACGCACCCCTGCACGTCCCCGTAATCCACCATTTCTGAAGGGGTGTGAATGTAGCGGGTGGGCACCGACACGCACCCGGCCGGCACGCCCGCGCCGGCCACCTGCGCCGCCCGCGCGTCGGTGGAGCCGCCTTCCAGGACTTCCCATTGCGTGGTCAGGCCGGCCTCGTCGCCGCGCTGGCGCAGCAGCCGGCGCACGCGCGGGTCGGCGATCATGCCAGCATCGCGCACCTTGATGGCCGGGCCGCCGCCCAGGGCCACGTCCATGCGCGGGCCGTGCGGCGTGTCGCCCACGCCGGTCACATCCACCGCCAGCATCACGTCGGCCTCCAGGCCGAAGGCGGCTGGGCCGGCGCCGCGCACGCCCACTTCTTCCTGCACCGTGAAGACGAACGCTACCTCGTGCGGGGTGCGCTTGAGCGCCCGCAAGGTCTCGATCAGGATCGCCACGCCGGCCCGGTCGTCCAGGCTCTTGCCGATGAGGCGCCCGCCGATCTCCTCCAGCGGCCGCACCCAGCCGGCGGCATCGCCCACGCTCACCGGGCAGTCCTCGGCGCTGCTGGCGCCCACGTCAATATACATCTCGCTCAGCGCCGGAATCTTGTGCAGGTCTTCGCGGCGGGTATCCACGCCGATGACGCCCAACTGCCCATCAGCGAAGCGCACCCGGCTGCCCACGCACGCCAGCGCCTTCACCCCGCCGAAGTTCTGGAAGCGGGCGAACCCGCGCCGGTCGATGTGCGTGACGATGAAGCCGACCTCGTCCAGGTGGGCGGCCAGCATCACGCGCTTGCCGCTCCTGGCTTTCTTCTTCACCACCGCGATCAGGTTGCCCAGCGGGTCCACCGTGATGTAGTCCGGCAGGCCGCGGATTTCCTCGCGCACCAGCTCGCGGATGACGTGCTCGGAGCCGCTGGGGCCGTAGGCCTCGGTGAGTTTCTTGATCAAGGGTTTCATAGTTTGAGCACCTTCGGCGTCCAGGCTTCCAGCACCGCCCGCGCCAGCGCCGCCGTGTTGCGCCAATCGTCCAGGCGTGCCAGCGCGGCCGGGCCGTGCAGATAGCGGGCCGGCGTCGATAGAGAAACGACCGGCACGCCCGCGCGCGTCTGTTGGATGGCGCCCGCATCGGTGCCGCCCCCGCCCGGCTGGCGGATCTGATAGGGCAGGCCGGCCGCGTGGGCGGTGCGCCGCACGTAATCCACCAGGCGCGCATCGGAAATGGTGCGCCCATCCGCCAGGTACAGGACCGGGCCGGCCCCCAGCCGGGCGTTGTAGCGAGTGTTCTCGCGCCCGCGGCTGTGGGGCAGGTCCTGGGCGGGGGTGCAGTCCAGCGCCAGGGCGGCGTCGGGGGCCACGGCATAGCCGGCCACGCGCGCGCCGCGCAGCCCCACCTCCTCTTGCACAGTGAAGGCGGCGTGCAGTTCCACCGGGTATGGGCCGCCGCGCAGCAGTTCAATCAGGATGGCGCAGCCCAGCCGGTCGTCCAGCGCCTTGCCGCGCAGCGCGCCGTCGAGCACCGCGAATTGGGTGGCGAAGGTGACGCGGTCGCCCAGGGCCACCAGGCGGCGGGCGGCTTCCTGGTTGTTGGCCCCGATGTCGATCCGCATCTGGCTGATCTTCACGATGGTGCTCTTGCGGTCGGTCAGCAGGTGCACGGGCGCGGCGCCGATGACGCCTGGCAGGCGCTTGGGCCCCACCACCACCGGTTGGCCCAGCAGCAGCCGCTCGCTCACCCCGCCCACGCCTTCCACGCGCAGCGCGCCGTCGCTGTCGTGGTCCACCACCATCAGTCCCACCTCGTCCAGGTGGGCGGCGACGAGCACCCGCGCCGGAGTGCGCGTGCGCGCGGCCGGCTTGACGGCCAGCACATTGCCCAATGTGTCCACCCGCACCTGCTCCGCGTGGGGGCGAATGGCCTCCAGCACCAGCCGGCGCACCGCGCCCTCCGCGCCCGACACCCCGGCGGCGTTGGACAGCGCGGCCAGCAGGTCAAAGTCGGGGGCGGGGCCGGCCGGCCGAGCGGCGGGGCGCTTTGGACCGGGCCGCCGGGAAGCCGTGCGCGGCGCCATGGGCCGCTTGGCCGTGGGGCGCTTGGCCGGCGTACGCCTGGCAGCGGGGCGCTTCTTCTTGGCAGTTCGAGCAGGCATGGCTAGGTGTCAGGTGTCACGGGTCAAGTGTCAGCCCGGCCAGAAAATCGTCCCCCAGCCCGGCACAGAACTCCGCCAGCAGCCGACCCGCGCGGGTGATGTCGGATAGGGACACAATTTCCACCGGGGTGTGCATGTTGCGCAGGGGGATGCTCACCACCGCCGTGGGGATGCCCGCGCGGGCCACCTGGAGGGCGTAGGCGTCGGTGCCGGAGTGGCCCCACATCGGTTCCACCACGCACGGAATCTCGGCGCGCTGGGCGGCGGCTTGCAGGGCGGCCAGCAGTCCCGCGTGAATATTCGGCCCCAGCCCCAGCGCCACGCCGCCCCCCAGCGGAAATGTGTGGTAGCCAGCGTCGCGGGTGTTAGCGTCGCGCCCAAAGGTCACGTCCACCGCCACGGCCAGGTCGGGCCGCAGGGTGTGGCCCAGGGTGGCGCTGCCCTGGTAGCCGGTTTCCTCCTGGACGGGCGCGGCGGCGATGACGTCCCAGGCGTGGGCGCGCCGCTGCAACTCGCGCAGGCACAGGGTCAGGGCCGCCAGCGAGGCGCGGTTGTCCAGCCGGTTGGCGGCCAGCAGACCGTTGAGCAGTTCCGTGGGCGGCTGTGCGAACGAGATCAGGTCGCCCACCTCCACCACTTCGCCGAGGCGCTCGGCGGGCAGGCCGGTGTCCACCAACAGTTCGGTGACGGGCGGCGCTTGCTCGCGCAGATTCTTGGGCAGCAAGTGCGCGGGGGGCAGGGCCACCACGCCCGGCAGGTCGGCGCGGCCGTGGACCGTCACCAACTGCCCCGGCATCACACGCGCGTCCACGCCGCCCAGGCTGGTCACGCGCAGGAATTCGCCCTCGCGCCGGGTGACCATCAGACCGATGGCATCCAGGTGAGCGGCCAGCATCACGCGCGGGCGCGGGGCCGCGGCCTGGCCGGGCCGCACCGCCCACAGGCTGCCCAGTGGGTGCACCTGCTGGCTCTCGGTGAAGGGCGCCCACTCGGCGCGCAGGTATTCAGCGACCGGGGTCTCGTGACCGGGCAGGCCCGGCAGGGCGCACAGTGCTTTCAGGTGGGCCAGCAGATCGAACGCCATCGCCACGCTAAGGCCCTGCCTGGGTGTCGGTGGGCGTGGGCGTCTCGGTCGGCGTGGGCGTCTCCGACGCGATCAGCACGGGGGTCGTGGTGGGGGTAATGGTGGGCGTGTTGGTGGGCGGCGCCGGGGTGAGCGTCTGCGTGGGGGTGTTGGTGGGCGGCAGATTGGTGGCCGTGCCGGTGGCCGTGCCTGTGAGGGTGGGCGTGGCCGTGGTTGTGCCGGTGCCGGTGGGCGTGGGGCTAGCCGTGCGGCTGGGGGTGGGCGTGAGCGTGAGGGTGGGCGTGTGGCTGGCTGTGCGCGAGGGCGGCACGAATTGGGTGGGCGTGGCCTGGAACGTGCCGGTGGGCGTGGCCGGCGACGGGGAGGGCGACTCCGACGGCGTGGGCGTGAGGGTGGGCGTTTCCGTGCCGGCGGTGCCTGTCAGGGGCGGCCCGAATTGGGTGGGGGTGGATTGAAAGGTGCTCGTGGGGGTGGGCGGGCCGCCCGGCCCCGGCGCCAGTGAAAGCGCAATAAACCCCGCGCAATAGCAGGGCAGGGTGAGCAGGATGATGCCGGTCAGGACGGTGTAGGTCCGCCGCCGGGCGCTGTTGGCCGCGTAATCCATGACGCGGCGATGATACTACATTCTCCGCATTTCACACGCTGG
This sequence comes from uncultured Anaerolineales bacterium, assembly GCA_964497615.1. GTDB lineage: Bacteria > Chloroflexota > Anaerolineae > Anaerolineales > UBA6663 > CAZCEC01. The sequence continues at coordinate 117,161 of CAZCEC010000007.1, forward strand.
CCGGACCGGCGGCGGTCATTCGCCCGGCCGGGGGACCAAACTGGCTATAGGCGGCCAGGGCCGCTGGTGATAGGATACTGCGACGATCCTATCGCCAACGATCACCCAGCACAATCTACTGACATAAATAGGCTAGCGAAAAGGGAGTGTCGGCCATGAATCCTCAGCGTCTTTCTGGCTTGCGCTTGCTCGGTCTGGTCATCAGCCTGTCCGCGGCTGGCGCGCTGGCGTGCAGCACGTTCGCCCCGGCCCCCACGGCCGCCCCGGCGGCGGGCACGCCCGCCGGCACGTCCGCCGGCACCCTGCCGCCCGGGTCTCCCGCCGCGGCCACCCCCGAAGCGGCCAGCCCGGAACCGGCAGAACCTACCACGCCCGCGCCCACGGAGGCCTCCGCCTTCACCGCCACGCCGGAGCCGACGCCCATTCCGCCCTCGCCCACCGCCCCGCCCGAGGTGCTGCTTTTCCCCGTCCGGGAGGGCGACAAGATGGGATTTATCGATGCCACCGGCCAGGTGGTGATCCCAATCCAGTTCGATCTCGTCGGCGATTTCAGCGAGGGCTTGGCGCAGGTCTATGTCAACGGCCTGTTCGGGTACATTGACGCGACCGGCGCCGTCGTCATCGAGCCGCAATTCGAGTTGGCTGATGTCTTCCACGAGGGCCTGGCCTGGGTCCAGGTCAACAGCAAGGTCGGCTATATTGACTCCAGCGGCGCATTCGTCGTCGAGCCGCAGTTCGACCAGGGCACCGAGTTCTCGGAGGGACTGGCCTTTGTCATCCCGTCTTACGAGGGCGGCGGCGGCGGCTATATAGACAGCAGCGGCGAGTTCGTCATTGAGCCGCAATTCGCGTACGGCTATCCCTTCTCCGAGGGCCTGGCCTATGTCACCCCGTCCTACGAAGACGGCGGCCTGGGCGGGTTCATTGATGCGACCGGCGAGTTGGTCATCCCGGCGCAGTTTGCCAACGCTGGACCATTCTCCGAGGGGCTGGCGCTGGCAACGTTCACTGAACCGTCCGGCGCGCCGAAATACGGCTACATCAACCCGGCGGGCGAGTTCGTGATCGAGGCGCAGTTCGACAACGCGTGGGACTTTTCGGAAGGCCTGGCGGCCGTGGAAATCCTCCAGGCGGACGGCACGCCTCGCGTTGGCTTCGTCAACCCAGCGGGAGAGTTCGTCATCGAGCCGCAGTTCCTTAAGGCGGGTAATTTCTCGGAGGGCCTGGCGGGGGCGATGTTCCAGGAGGGAGGCGCGCCGCTCGGGTACGGTATTATTGACCAGACCGGCGCGACCGTGCTGGAGCCGCAGTTCTATTCGTACTATGGGACCGAGCCGCCCACGTTCCGCAATGGCCTGGCATTGGTGGAGATGGAGGGCGGCAAGGCCTACATCAATCACGCCGGGGACATCGTGTTCGGACCGTTCCAATAACGCGATCTGTGGTGACGCGCAGCGCGGCATCACCCAGACGGTGAGCGCTGTGCCCATGGAGCCCGGCCATTCACCGTGCGCTGAATGGCCGGGCGCCGGGCTGTGTGCGCCTGCGGTGGCGGCCTACTGGTTCTCGACGATCGGCAGGAAGCTCAGCCCAAACGGCGGCGGCTGGTAGAACACCCGGAAGCCGCACAATTGCAGAGTGCTGCCCGCGACGTTGGGCCGCCAGTTGAGCACATAACTGTAGATCGAGTAATCAATCGTGTGATTGATCTGGGCTGAATCGTTGAAACTGTTGCCAAGGTTGCTGGTTGAAGACACGGACCACTCCTGCACAATCGTGCCGTACAGGTCGTAGATCGTGAACCAGGCGGTGGTGTTGCTGTCGCTGGCGTCGTAGTAGTACATGCGCAGGGTGTTCACCACCGCGCCGTTGGGCAGGTGGACCGGCGTATTCCACACGGTGAAGTTGCTGCCGGCGGTCACATACGTGCAACTGCCATTGCTGTTGACCGAATAAGAGGTGTTGTTCTCGCGCGGTTTGAGCGCGCTCCCGGTCACGCGCCACGAAACCAGGGCGACGCCTTCGGGGCTAGCGGGGGCCTGGCCCTCGCCGGGCCCGGCCCCGTCCGTGGCCGTCTCCGCGCCCGGCTCAGCGCTGCTGCTCCACGGCCCGCTGGGGGTGGGATCAGCGTCGCTCTGGGCCGCCGTCGGCGCGGCGCTGAACAGGCCGGCGAGCAGGGCGGCTAGCCCCGCCAGCGCCAGCAGGCTGACGACGATCCGCAGCGTATTCCGATAGGGTGGCATGGGGGTCTCCTTTCCGCTCCAAAGTACCAACGACAAAGGCCGGCTACCTCACGGCAGCCGGCCTGCGGCACTACCCTGGTTTTCCCCCGTCTCGGCGCGCTGACGCCCAAGATGGATGCGTAATTATAGGCAAGCCAATAGGGATTGCAAGCGCCGCCCCGTCTAAGCTGGGCCCGGCGCGCCCGGCGCGAGAAAGTCCAGTTTCCTTAGCCTTTCGTGAGACCGGCCCGCCGCCTGAACGAATCCCCGCCGGGAAGGGTAAAATAGGAGGGGACTTCCACTGCTCGGAGGCGCCGTGTGCTGAAACTCGAAGAAGGCTGGCTGACCATCCTGCTCCTGTGCGCCATGATCGTGGTGGCGGCCGGCGGCGTGGCCGCCGCGGGCTGGGCCGACGGCCTGAACGCCGGCTGGATCACCGGCATCACGGCGGTGCTGGCCGGGCTGGCCCTGGCCAAGAGCCGCTTCGCGGGCGGCACCGCCTTTATCTTCGCCACCGTCTACGGCCTGTTCACGGTCGGCTTCTTCATCGGCCTGGGGCTGGAGGGCGACTGGCACGCCCGCGCCGTCGAGATCATCGTCCGCCTCAACGCCTTCCTCTACAAAGTCATCCACGGCGGCACCTCGCGCGACGCGCTGCCCTTCCCGGTCTCGGTCGCCCTCATCTTCTGGTATATCGGCGTGCTGATGTCGTGGTCGGTCTTCCGGCGCGGCTCCGTCTGGCCGGCCCTCATCCCGGCCGGCGTGGGGCTGCTGGTCAACGCCTACTACTATCTCGGCCCGGCCCGGCTGGACCTGTACGTCGCCGTGTACGTGCTGCTGGCGCTGATGTTCGTGGCCCGCATGAACTTGTTGGCCCGCGAGCGCGAGTGGCAGACCGCCCGCGTGAACTACAGCACCGATCTGCGGCTGGACTTCCTGCGCGCCGGGCTGGCCGCCGCGCTGGCCGGCGTGCTCATCGGCTGGGCGGCCCCCGGCCTGGCCGCCTCGCCCCAGGCCGCCACCACCTGGCGGCAGATGACGGGCTCCTTCCGCGTGGTGCGTGAAGGGTGGATGCGCATGTTCGCCGCCGTCCGCGGCTACGGCCAGGCCTACAGCGACTTCTACAGCAACGCCCTCACCCTGGGCGGCCCGGCCCGCCTGAGCGCCGAGCCGATCATGGACATTGCCGTGACCGACCTGACGGCCGAGGACGAGGCGGTGGACGACACCACGCCGGAGGTCCTGCGCTACTACTGGCGCGCCATCGCCTACAGCACCTACAACCAGGGTTCATGGCAGGTGGGCGAAGTGGTCTATCGCGAGTTCGACCCCAACAGCACCCGGCTCCAGTTAGTCCCCTACCGTCAGCGCCGCAGTGTGGCCCTGGCGGTGACCATGCACGTGGCCGCCTCCAGCATGCTCTACACCGCGCCCAACTTGCAGTGGATCGACCGGCTGACGACCCTGGAAGTGTCGTTCGACCCCGCCGCCGCCGGGCCGGTGGATGTCTCTGCCGTGCGCTCGCAGCAGGTGCTGCGCCGCGGCGAGACCTACCAACTGGTGGCCTCCATCTCCGTGGCCGACCAGGACAGCCTGCGCGAGGCCGGCGAGACCTATCCCGAATGGGTGCGCACCAACTTCCTCACGGTGCCGCCCGAGATCACCCAGCGCACCCGCGACCTGGCCCGCCAGATCGTCGCCGAGGCCGGGGCCGAAAATCCCTACGACATGGCCGAGGCCGTCACCCAGTGGCTGCGCGACAACATCGTCTACGACCAGAACATTGACGCGCCCCCGGCCGAGGTCGAGCCGATTGACCACATCCTGTTCACTTCCCGGCGCGGCTACTGCAACTACTATGCTTCGGCCGAGGTGGTGCTGCTGCGCTCGCTGGGCATCCCGGCGCGCATGGCGGTGGGCTTTGCCCAGGGCCAGGCCGACCCGACGACGGGCGTGTTCCATGTGCTGGAGCAGAATGCCCACGCCTGGCCGGAAGTCTTCTTCCCCGGCTATGGCTGGGTGGAGTTCGAGCCGACTACTTCCGAGGCCCCCATCGTGCGCCCGGAGCGCGTCGCCGGTGTGGCCGACGATAATGCCGGCGACAACGACAACTTCGACGACTTCGAGCGCGGCTTCGATGACTCCGAAATCCTGCCCGACGACTTCTTCACCGATGAGGAGAGCCAGTTCTCCGAGACCGATCTGTTGATGGCCCGCATTCAGGCCTTCCTGCGGCGGGTGCCGTGGGTGGGGCTGGCGGTGGGCGGCGGCGCGCTGCTGGTGCTGGGCCTTGTGGCGGGCGCGGCGTCGCTGCGGGCCGGCGTCATCGGCTGGGAGAACCTGGGCCGGGTGGGACGGTGGTTCATGCAGCGGCGCGGACTGCGGCTGCCGTCCAGCGTGGCCATCGTCTATATGCAGTTCGAGCGCGCCGCGCGCTGGCTGGGGCTGGGCGTCTCCGGCGCCGTTACCCCGCACGAGCGCGCCGAAGCGTTTACCCAGGCCATGCCCGACGCGCGTCCCAGCGTGGACACCCTGACCCGTGAGTATGTCACCGAGCAGTACAGCCCGCGCCCCGCCGACCCCGGCGAAGCGCAGAAGGCCTGGCACGGCATCCGCGTCAAGGTCTGGCATGACGCCATCCGGGCGTATCTGCTCGACCTGCTGGAAGAGGACGACCGGCCCAAGAAGGCAGAAGGCGGAAAGGAGTAGGCACAAGGCGGAAGGCAGCAAGCAGTCGGCAGACGAAGGACGAACAACGAAAGACAGGGTTGTTTGTAGTCGCGCCCTTTTATGGGCGCGGCCCGCTGGTTGCGGCCTTGCGCACGGTGTAAATGGAGGCGTCTCAAATCGTCATCTGCATAAGCAACGAAGGTTACCCTGCATCCCTGGAACCGCGGAAAGTCTATCGCCGCCTGCCCGACACGCAGGCCGAGTCTCACCACCTGCTGCGGGTCGTTGATGAATCCGGCGATGACTACTTATATCCAGTCGGGTTCTTTGCCTCCATCAATCTCCCCCACGACACCGTTGAAGCCCTGGGTCTCGCCGCCTGACCGCCTCTCCCCTTCTCTCCTCCCGCCTTTCTCTGCGCTCTCCGCGCGCTCCGCGGTGAATGAATTCGTGCCCATTCGTCCCAATTCGTGGAATTCGTGACCAAAGCTCTTCCCCGCGCCTCCCCCAAACCCTGCTAGAATCCCCGTCCGTATGGACGCGAAATCTATCCACACCCTGGAGCTGGCCAAGATCCTCGACCGGCTGAGCGGCTACGCCGCCTTCTCGGCCAGCACCGCCCTGGCCCTGGCCTTGCGCCCCACCGCCGATCTGGCCGAGGCTCGCCGCCGCCAGCAGCAGACGACCGAAGCCCGCCGCCTGCTGACCGTCAAGCCCGACCTGACGATTGGCGGCGCGCGCGATGTGCGCCCGCAAGCCCAGTCCGCCGCCATCGGCGGGGTGCTGGAGCCGGGCGAGTTGCTCGATCTGAAGAACACTCTCATCGCCGCCCGCACCATGCAGCGCACCTTTGCCCGCCTGGCCGACCAGTTCCCCCGGCTAGCGGCGCTGGCCGACCGCATGGAAGAGACGCCCGGCCTGGTGGAGGCCATCAGCCAGACCCTGGACGAGCGCGGCGAGGTGCTCGACTCCGCTTCGGCGCGGCTGGGCGAGATCCGGCGCGAACTGCGCGTGGCGCACGACCGCCTGCTGCAAAAGCTCCAGCGCATCCTCACCGACCTCAAGAATGCCCCCTACCTGCAAGAGCCCATCATCACCCAGCGTGACGGGCGCTACGTCATCCCCCTCAAGGCTGATTTCAAGGGCCGCATCCGCGGCATCGTCCACGACCAGTCGGCCTCCGGCGCCACCCTGTTCATCGAGCCCCTGACGACGGTGGAGCTAAACAACACCTGGCGCGAATTACAATTGGCCGAGCAGCAGGAAATCCGCCGCATCCTCACGGCGCTCTCGGCGCTGGTGGGGCAGCAGGCCGGGCGCATCGTGCTGGCGGTGGAGACCCTGGCCGAGATTGACCTGGCGTTTGCCAAGGCGAAGTATGCGGACGACCTGCGGGCGAGCGAGCCGGTGCTGCGCGAGATTAGAAGTCAGAAGTCGGAGGTCAGAAGTCGGAAGTCCGACGATCAAGCTCTGACCTCCGACCTCCAACCTCCGACCTCTACGCGAAGCCACCCCGGCACCACCCTCAAGCTGCTCCAGGCCCGCCACCCGCTGCTCAGCCCGGCCACGGTCGTGCCGATTGACGTGCTGCTGGACGAGCAGACCTATGCCCTGGTCATCACCGGGCCCAACACCGGCGGCAAGACGGTGAGCCTCAAGACGATCGGGCTGCTGGCGCTGATGGCGCAGTGCGGGCTGCACATCCCGGCGGGCAGCGGCTCCGAAATCTCGGTCTTCCCCAAGATCTTCGCCGACATCGGCGACGAGCAATCCATCGAGCAGTCGCTCTCGACCTTCTCGGCGCACGTCACCAACACCATCCGCATCCTCAAGCAGGTGGACGAGCGCTCGCTGGTGATCCTGGACGAGTTGGGGGCCGGCACCGATCCGGCCGAAGGCTCCGCGCTGGCGCGGGCCATCCTGTCGTATCTGCTGGATATGGGCGCGACGACCCTGGTGGCCACGCACTACCCGGAGTTGAAGGGCTACGCCTACGACACCCCCGGCGTGCGCAACGCCAGCATGGAGTTTGACCTGGACACCCTGGCGCCCACGTTCCGGCTCATCATCGGCCTGCCGGGGCGCTCCAATGCCTTCGCCATCGCGGCGCGGCTGGGGCTGGACGACTCCATCATCGAAGACGCCAAAAAGATGGTGGGCCAGGCGGACCTGCAAGCCGAACGCCTGCTGGAGGAAATCCATCAGGCCCGCACCGAAGTGCGCGCCGAGCGCACCCGCGCCGAGAATGCCCGCCGCGATGCCGAGGAAACCGAACGCGACCTGGCCCGCCGCCTGGAAGATATCGAGGGCGAGCGCCGCCGCATCCTAGACGAGGCCCGCCGCCAGGCCCAGCGCGAATTGGACGCGCTGCGTGAGGAAGTGGCCGAGCAGAAGCGCAAGCTGGCCCGCGCTGCCACCGCCTTGGCCCGCGCCGCCGAACGCGATGAGGGGGAGGACGACGAATCCCCGGCCGACCTCCTGGACGAGGTGGACGAGGCCCTGGTGGAGGCCGAGACCGTCCATGCCGCGCCGGTGACGGCCCGCCCGGTGCAGGTGGGCAAGCCGGCGCCGCGCCGCCCCATCCGCCTGGGCGACACCGTGAAGCTAAAGACCCTGAACTCCATCGGCATCGTGACGGCCCTCACCGCCAGCGAGGCCGAGGTGCAGGTGGGCCGTATGCGCATCCGCGCCCGGCTGGACGAGGTGGAGCTGCGCGGATCGCCGGAGCCGGCGCGCGCGCCCGAACCCGAACCGCACGCCGGCCCTAATCTTCACCCCTCGCCCGGTCTGGAGTACGACATGCGCGGCCAGATGGTGGAAGAGGGCCTCGCCGGCCTGGAGCGCTACCTGGACGCCGCCTACCTGGCCGGCCTGCCGTGGGTGCGCATCATCCACGGCAAGGGCACCGGCAAGCTGCGCCAGGCCGTGCGCGAGTTCCTGCGCGCCAACCCGGCCGTCACCAGCCTGGAGAGCGGCAAGGAGGGCGAGGGGGGCGATGGGGTGACGGTGGTGAAGCTGGCGGTGGCTGATTGACCAAACTCGCCGTCCTCGCCGACCTCCACGGCAACCTGCCCGCCCTCGAAGCCGTCCTGGACGATCTGGCCCAGTTCGCGGTGGACCAGGTGATTGTGGCCGGCGACGTGATCAATTGGGGGCCATTCTCCGCGCCGGTGATGGAGCGGGTGGCGGCGGAGGGCTGGACTGTCATCCGCGGCAACAACGAGTATTACCTGCTGGACTACGATACGCCGCGCGCCCCTGCCGCCTGGAGCGACCGCAACCAGTGGGCCATGCTGGGCTGGCTGCGGGCGCAGTTGGCGGGCCGCTGGCACAGCGTCATCGCCGCCTGGCCCGACACGCTCTCGCTGCGCTTCCCCGATGCGCCTGCCATCCGCGTGGTGCACGGCTCGCCGCGCAGCAATATCGAACCCCTCTACCCGCACGCGCCCGAGGCCGAACTGGCCGAGCGGCTAAGGGGCGTGGACGAGCCGACCGTCATCGCTGCGCACACGCACCTGGCGATGGAGCGCCGCATCCCCCGCCCGGCCCTCAACGGCCGCGGCGATCGCTGGCAGGTGCTCAACCCTGGCTCGGTGGGCGTGCCCCTGGATGGGCAGTTCCTGGGCCGCTACCTGCTGCTCGACGGTGACACTTCGGGCTGGCGCGCCACGTTCCGCGCTGTGCCGATTGACCCTGCGCCGGTGCTGGCCGAATTCGACCGGCAGCGCTTCGTCGAGCAGATCGGCCTCGTGGGCCACTTCGTCCAGGAGGAGTTCCGCCACGCGCGGCTGGCGCTGTCGCCCTTCCTCCGCTGGCACCGCGCGCATCATGCCGGCCGGCCCTTCGGCCCCGAACTGCTGGCCGCCTATCAGGCGGTGGACCCGGCGCCGTATCTGCCGGAGGCGTACCGCGATGGGTGGCGCCCCTAGTCATGCCGCCCTTCCCCGGCTACAATGAACGCATGGCCGTCATTGCGGGCACACCGGAGGCGCAGCGCGAACTCGAGCGCATCGTCCAGCGCATCGTTGAGGCGTACGCGCCCGACAAGATCATCCTCTTTGGCTCGCATGCGTATGGCGTCCCCGGACCTGACAGCGATTTTGACTTGCTCATCCTGAAGGAGACCACGGATCAGCCACGTGAGCGCTGGTTTCAGGTGCGTAAGGCATTGTGGCCCCTGTCGCACACCATTCCGGTTGAGCCCTTCGTGCTAACGGATGCTGAGCTTTCTACGCGGCTTGACATGGGTGATCAATTCTTTCAGGAAATCGCGGCAAGAGGCATCACCTTGTATGACCGACAACGAGTCGCTAGCGCTGATTGAGCGCATCCGGTCCCGTTCTCAGCACACGTCATCCAGCCCAACCTAAACAGCAATGCGCTGGGCTAGCAGCTTGCGGCTCCTCGGGGCGGCGTTGATCGGCAACCTCGCCGGCTACGCCGCCTGGCGTTTTGCTCAGGCCGCCATCCCGCGCCTGTGGGCTGGGCAGACCGCCGACAGCCCGCTGACCGGCCTGCTGGCGCTGACGGCGTTGACCTTCATCCTGCTGGCCGCGCCGCCGGTGCTGGTTGGGGCCCTGGCGGGCTGGCTGGCGCGGCGCGCGCCGGTGGTGGTGGGCCTGCTCAGCGGGCTGTGGTCGCTCATCTTGCTCCAGCCAGTGCCCGCCGAATTGCCCCTGGCGCCCGGCCTGTGGTATGCCAGCACCCTGCTGGTGCTGCTCTCCGGCGCGGCCGGCGGCTGGACCATGCAGGCCTGGGCCCTCAAGCCGGGGCATTGAACGCCCCCTGACAACCATCGCCCGCGCCCCGCGCAAAGTCACTACCCTGCGCCGCCTCCCTTTGCTATCGTAAGGCCGACGAGGGGTGACCGCTCCGCATGCCCGGTGCTCACTGACGGCCCGCCGGCCGCAGGAGGCCAGCATGAACGCGCGTTCCTTCACCATCTTGTTGGCGGGGCTTCTCCTCGTGGGGCTGGGCCTGGCCGTCGTCCAGGCCGTGTATGCCCCTCCGCCGGACGCCCAATCCGGCCCCATCTCGCCAACTCCCGCCACGGCGCCGCCCGAGGCGACGCCCATCCCGGCGGTCACCATCATCGTTGTGCCGGTCACGGCCACGCCCCCGCCAGTGACCATCGTGATCGTGCCCATCTCCGTGACCTCGCCGCCGACGGAGCCGCCGCCGACCGCCACACCGCGCCCCACCGGCACCCCGCGGCCCACCTCCACTCGCCAGCCCACGCTCACCCCGCTCGCGACGGCCACGCCCGCGCCCACGCAGGTGGTGGTGCGCGGACAACTGGCAGACCTGGTGCGGGAGGGCAAGCTGGAGTTTGAAGCCCAGGGCCGGGGCCTGGAATCCCTGGACCTGGACCTGCGCAGCCTGATCGAAGACGCGCTGGAAGTGGAGATCCCGGCCGGGACGCTCTTTGTGGCCGAGACCTACGATGTGCAGAACATGGTGGTGCGGCGGACGGAGTGGGTGACCCTGGAGGACAACGACTGGCTGAGCCTGCTCCTCGACGTGGCCTGCGCCAACCTGGAACTGCACGAGCCGGGGGCGGACGACGGCTTCGGCGTGCGCGGGCCGGAGGCTGCGCCCGCCGGCCTGGCCGACCTGGCGGCCGTGCTGGAGCGCGAACGTCCTGGGTATGACATTGAACAGGCCGCCATCTGGATCGTCACCGACAACGCCGACTACGACGACCTGGGCATCCTCATTAGCGGTTTTGGCGGGTTTGGCGCGCGGGTGATTGATGAGGACGTGGCCGCGCGGGCGATGCAGCTGGTGGACGCGGCTGGGATCAATATCACCGGCAAGGCCATCTGGCGCGACCGGCTGGCGATCGCCGACGGCTGCGACGACACGGTGCTGGCGGGGTGGCTGCGCAACCGCTAACGGTCGGCTAGCACCATCCCCGCCACTTTGCGCCCGATCTCCACCGCGAAGTTGGTGCCCCGGTCCCACGGGTACACCTGGCTCATCGAGGCGAAGTACAGGCCGGGGACGGGGGTGCGCAGGGCGGGGATATTCTGGGAGTGATTGAGAGGCGGCACCGGCTGGGCGTAGTTCGTCTTGAACAGCCAGGCGTCCTTCACCCAACTCCGGTCGAAGGCGGGGTTGAAGCGCGGCAGGGCGGGCAGAAAGCGCTCCAGCAGTTCTTCTTTCGACAGGCTGAAATACTCGTGGGCGGGGTCGAGATAGTCGCCCATGTAGATGAGGTGGTCGCCGCCGTAATGGGCGGGGTCCATGTAGTTGGTGTGCTCCACCAGCGCCAGGAAGGGGAAGCCCGCTTCCTTGGGCAGGTTGTGCCAGTAATAGTTGGTCAGCCGGCGGTCGAGCGAGACGACCATCACCACCGCGCCCATGGACTTGAGGGCGCTCAGGCTGGCGCTGTACTCGGCGGGCAGGTCCGGCGCGAGGCGGGCCATCAGCGCGGGCGATGAAGTGGAGATGACGGCGTCGTAGGCCTCGCTGCCCAGGTCGGCGCTCTCCAGGCCGGGGCGCGCGCTGCGGGCGGCCTGCACCGCCAGCTTGCCGTCCGGCTGCTGGCGGATGCCCACCACCGCCGTGTTCAGCCGCAGTTCCGCGCCCAGCCCGGTGACCATCCCCGCCAGCTTATCCATGAAGGCCTGAAAACCGCCGGTGAACGTGCCCAGGCGCGTGGTGCGGGCGTGCAGCCGCGCCCACAGCCAGGCCATGTTTACCACCTTCAGGTTCTCTTCCCCGAACTTGCCCACCAGCAAGGGCCGCCACAATAGTTCGTACAGGCGCGGGCCGTACCAGCGCTTCGTCCATTCGGCGGCGGTGACCTTCTCCAGCGGCTGCCACCAGGGCGTCAGCCGCAGATAGAGCGTCGCCAAGCCAAAGCGCACCATATCGGTAAGTGGGTAGTTGCGCAGGAAGAATCGTAGCGCCATCACCGGCGAGTCCAGCGGCTGGAACTGGCCGTTGGTGTAGACCACCGTATAGGGGCGGGGGAACAGCACTTGGTCGCGCCAGCCCAATTCGTCAATCAGCCCCAGGATGGCCGAGTCGGACGCGAACCAGTGGTGGTAGAACTTCTCCAGGGTCCAGTCCCAGTGCGGGGCCTTGAATCCGGCGGCCAGCCCGCCCACCACGGGCGCGCCCTCGTAGAGCACCACCGCCTGCCCCGCGCGGGCCAGGTCGTAGGCGGCGGCCAGCCCCGCCGGCCCGGCGCCGACGATGGCGATGCGGCTCATGGGGCGGGCCTCACTCCCACGCCCGGCCCCTCGCCTTCGCCCGAGGGGACCTCGGCCGAGCGGGAAGGGGGCGTGGCGAGTGATTGGTAGTCTTGCTGGACCTTATCCCACCGCAGCCCGGCCCGCGCCATGTAGTACGCCCCCAGCAGGGTGATGGGCAGCCACAGCGCGGCGTGCAGGGTGAGGGTATAGCCGGCCGCCACACCCGGGTCCACCCCATAGGCGGAGAGAATGGCAATGCCCGGCGCATCAAAGGTCCCCACATATCCCGGCGCGGAGGGAATCGTCGTCGCCAGGTTGACGATGCCGTTCATCAGCATCAGCCCGAAGAAGCCGCCCGTGTAGTCGGTGAAGTCGAAGGCATGCATGACGAACCAGTATTTGCCCGTCTCCAGCAGCCAGATGACGATGGAGGTGACGAAGACCATGAAGATATTGCGCGGCGAACGCAGGGATTCCAGCCCGGTCCAGAAGCTGGTCATCAGCCCGGTGACCTTCTCGCGCAGACGGGCGGGGAGCAAGGGCGCGGCCAGCCGGTGGTACAGCCCCAGCGATTGGTGCGGGAACAGTGCCGCCAGCAGGAAGACGGCCAGCGCCAGCGCGAAGGCGGCCGTCCCCCACAGCGCCACGGCCTGGATGCTGCCGGCCAGCCCGGAATCGCCGGTGAGGGCCGCCAGCCCGCGCAGGTTGACGAAGACGAACATGAGCATGACCACGCCGTCGAAGATGCGCTCGATGAGGATGGTGGCCAGGCTGGCGCTGACGGGCACCCCGTGCTCGCGGCGCAGGACGTAGGCGCGCAGCACCTCCCCGGCGCGGGCGGGGTAGATGTTGTTGCCCATGTAGCCGATGGTGACGATGGGGAACATGGCGCGGGTGGAAATGGCCTTGAGCGGCCGCAGCAAGTAGTGCCAGCGCCAGGCCCGCGCCCACACGCCGACGAAATAGACGGCGATGCCGGGCAGCACCCACCAGTAGTTGGCGGTGCGCAGCGCCGCCCACAGGTCGCCCAGGTGCAGCCCGCGCAGCGCCAGCCACAGGAAGACCGCGCTGATGACGACCCCGAGCCAGAATTGCCAGCGTTTCATGGATGAGACAGGCAACGGCGGGGGTCTGCCCCGCCGACGAGGGGATTATACCATTCCGACCTTTGACGAAAAGAAAGCGGGGCGCTGAGCGCCCCGCCGGGTAGTCGTGGTCAATTGTGGGGTAAATCAGGCTTCCACGGGCTGCGGGAGCATCTGGTCGAGCAGGTGCTCGAGGGCCATGGTGTGGCTGCACCGCTGGCGGAGGATGAAGAACTCACAGTCGCATTTGAAGACACCGTTGTCGAATTCCACCACATGCCCATTGTTATCGCCACTGAAGGTGACGCGAAACTGCTCAAAGCGGAAGCGTTCGCGCTGCTCGGCGTAGCGCTTGGCCTTTTCGATCTTGCCGATCATGCCGTAGTCCATGGGGTTTAGTCCTTTCCGCGGCCAATGGCCGCACACACACATGGGACGGAAATAAAAAAGCACGCGGCGTCATCACACGCAGCGTGCTTGGTGGATCTGGGTATTCAGCTTTTCCAGCAGCGACGCTCGGCGCATAGAGCCGGGTGTCCCTCCATTTCTGGTTAAGCCTGTTTAGTGAACCTGAGGGCAGTATAGGCCGGTTTGGGCAGGGAGTCAACTGACGTTTGGCCTACGCCGGCTGACATTCGGCGTGATTTTGGATGAGCGTTGGGTGAGAAGCGCCAGAGCCCCGTATCGCGCGGTGGAGTAGAATGCCCGCGTTTTGACTTGGAGGGGAAGCCGGTGGGAGGGCCGGATTATGCTGCACGCTGAGGCTGTCATGGATCATTCGACTCCTATCCGCTCGATTGGCTTCATCGGCGTGGGCCGGATGGGCGGCCCGATGGCGCTCAACCTGCACCGTGCCAGGTTCGCCGTGCGCGCCTACGACGTGTCGCCGGCCGCGCTGGAGGCAGCCGCCCAGGCCGGGTTAGCGACCGCCGGCTCGCCAGGGGAGGCCGCCCAGGCGGCCGACGTCATCATCCTGATGCTGCCCAGCGACGAGGCCCTGCGCGACATCATGGACGGCGAGGCGGGGCTGCTTCGCCAATTGCGCCCTGGCCAGGTGGTGGTTGACATGGCAACCAGCTTGCTGACCACCAGCCAGCGGCTGAGGGCGCAGGCGGCAGAGCGCGGCGCGGCCATGATTGACGCGCCGGTGAGCGGCGGCGTGGATGGCGCGCAGGCGGGCACGCTGAGCATCATGGTCGGCGGCGAGCCGGCGGTCGTCGAACGCTGCCAGCCGGTGCTGAGGGCCATGGGCGCCACCGTGACGCACATTGGCGGGCAAGGCATGGGGCTGATTGCCAAGTACGTCAACCAGATCGTGATGGAGGCGGCCTTCTGCGCCGTGGCGGAAGCCTGGACCCTGGCCGCCAAGGCCGGCGCCGATCCCGAGGCCGTATACCAGGCGGTGCGGCATGGGCTGGGCGGCTCGCGCGTGCTCGACCTGATGCTGCCGCAACTGCTCTCCGGCGACCTGGGCCGCGGGCGCGAATTGACCCTGCACTACAAGGACGGCGGCTATGCGCTGGCGGTAGGAGACGCGCTGGGGGCGTGGACCCCGATCACGGCGTTCACGCACGAGATCTTCGCCGAGGCGATGCAGGCGGGCCAGGGGGAGCATCACGCCAGCGGTGTGGCGCGGGTGTACGAACAGCGGGCCGGCGTGCGGCTGGTGGGCGGCGGAGGCTAAAGCGCCTGCTGAAACAAACTCACGCCCCTACCGCGCCTCTCCCGCCCCGGACGTCACCGCCCCAGCTTTACGAGTGGTTCTGGCTCAGCGGCACGCCCCAATTGAATTGCGCCAGCACGCCGCCGGTGGGGTTGATGAACTCCTGCAGGATCGAGTTGTCGGGCACGGCGGCGCGGTCGCCGGGGCGGAACCACTGCAAAAACGACAGCAGGCGGTTGGCCTCGATGAACTGCGGCGTATCGTGCCGCACCTGGAGCAATAACGGCTCGGCCAGCGGGCGCAGCACCGCCAGCTCGTGCACCAGCGCCGAGTTGAAGATCGCGTCGCTGTTCTCCTGGTAGGGGAAAATGTACTTCTTCTCGCCGCGCTTGACCGACTCCCAGCGCGCCAGTGTGTCGAGGGCGGTGTAGCCGCGCGTGGCCGCGTCGCGCACGATGCGGCGGATCAGGCGCGTGTCGGTGGTGCTCACCCGGTTGTGCCGGTCCAGGTTGAGCTGCGTCAGCGCCGAGACGTACACCCGGTAGATGCTCGCCGGCGGCACGCTCGGCACCAGCGCCGGGTTCAGGCCGTGGATGCCCTCCAGGATGACGATGTCGTTCGGCCCCAGGCTCACGGTGCGGCCCGGCTCGCGCAGGCCGGTCAGGAAGTTGTAGTGCGGCAGGTCGACGGCCTGGCCCGCCATCAGCGCCACTAGGTGGTCGTTGAGCAGTGACACATCCAGGGCCTGGATGGTCTCGTAGTCGTACTGCCCTTGCGCGTCGCGGGGCGTCTGGTCGCGGTCCACGAAGTAATCGTCCAGCGCGAGCGGGAAGGGGTGCAGGCCGTTGGCGAGCAGTTGGATGGCGAGGCGCTTGGCGAAGGTGGTTTTGCCTGATGACGACGGCCCGGCCACCAGCACCACCTTCACCCGCTCGTGCTGGGCGGCGATGTCGGCGGCGATGCGGGCCAGCCGGCCTTCGTGCAGGGCCTCGGCCACCAGCGAAATTTCGGGCAGCCGGCCGCCGGCGATGGCGTCGTTCAGCGCGCCCGCGCCGCGGATCCCCAGCCGGTTGAGCCAGTGGCTGTACTCTTCGAACACGGTGAAGAGCTTGGGGTAGGGGGCGTTGGGGGTCAGGCCGTCGGGGTTATCCTGGTGAGGAAATTGGAGCAGGAAGCCCGGCGGGAAGGCGTGCAGGGCAAAGGTGCCCAGGTAGCCGGTGGAGGGCGTCATGTAGCCCTGCAAGTAGTCCTGGTGGCCGTTCATGCGGTACAGGACGAGGGTGTCCTTCTGCCGATGGCCTAGTAACCGCGCCTTGTCGTCCTCGCCCCGCGCCTGGAACAGCGCAATCGCCTCGGCCAGCGGCACCTGGCGCTTGACGAATGGCCGGTCCTCCCGCACCAGCGCCTGCATGCGGGCCTCGATCTGGCCCAGTTCGGCCTGAGAGAAAGGCCCGCGCCCGCGCACCTCGCAGAAGTAGGCCCCAGCGGTGGCGGCGGCATGCTCCACGAAGATCTCGGCTTCGGGGAACACATCCTTGGCGGCGGAGACCATCAGGAAGATCAACGAGCGGCGATAGATGCGGGTGCCGTCGGTGGTGCGGACGGTGACGGGGCGCACGTCGCTGTCGCGCGTCAGCGGCAGGGTGAGCTCGCGCAGCTTGTGGTCCACGATGGCGGCCACTTCCAGGGGGTCGCCCGGACGGGCGGCGGCGCGCAGGATCTCGCCCAGCGGGGTGCCGGGCGGGGCTTCGAGGATACGGCCGTCGGGGAGGCGGGCCTGCACGCATTCGCGCGGCTGGCCGGGGTGAATTAGGTCGGACATCGGAAAGGACTCGGCCACGAATTACACGAATTTCACGAATGGGGGTTGAACTGTTATCACAAATCTATCCAAGACCTGGAACGTGACCTTCGTGTAGTTCGTGCCGTTCGCCCATAGGGGGCCTTCGGCTCTGGCAAGGGTTCAAGGTCTGTGTCCATTCCCCCCGGCGGGTGCCGCGGGCGCGCCATCGGCGGGCACGGGCACGGCGGCGGACGGCTGGACGGCGGGCGCGTTGGGCGGCGCGGGGGCCAGGAGGGGAGCCAGCAGGCGGCGGTAAAGCTCGGTCTGGAGCAGGTGGCCGGGGTCACAGCGCGCCTTGAGGGCGGCCAGCCGGGCCAGGGTCTCCGCGCCCAGGTAACGGGCCACGGCGTGCGGCGTGAGCGTGCTGTCCTTGGCGAAGTAGAAGCGCCCGCCCGCCTCCAGCACCAGCCGGTCGAAGTCCTGCGTCATCTGCTGGAAGGCGGCTTTGCCGCGCGCGCTGCCCGGCACCGGGAAGTCCAGTGCCAGCGAGAAGCCGTCCACCGCCTGCGAGAGCAGGAACTTGTCCGGCCGGTGGCGCTTGGTGACGCCCAGATAGCTGGGCATGCCCCGCCGCTGCGAGAGGTCGAGGATGGCGCGGAACACCTCGGCGGCGGCGGCGCGCGGGATGAAGCTCTGATACTGGATCAGGCCGTTGGGGCCGTAGCCGCGCTCAAAGTTGGGGACGTAGTCCAACAGGAAGTTGAAGGCCACCAGCGACTGGCGGTAGTGGTGGTGGTGGCTGAGCAGCCGGGCCGAGGCGTACTTGCCGGTATTCACAAACCACAGGCCGGGCGGGTTGAAGCCCAGCCGCATGACCCGCCAGATGAGGGACTTGGGAAAGAGTCCAAACAGGGTGTCGGGCAGGATCTGGTAGTCCAGGCTGAGGGTGCGGGCGGGGCGCGGGTCTGCGCCGGGCGGCAGGTAGTGGGCCTGGTGGATTTGCCCGCGGCCCAGGGCGCGCCCGCCGACGGTGCCGTCCACCCAACCCACGAGGTAGTCGGCGCTTTCCTTGAGCGGCTCCATGTCGTCCAGCATCCGGCCCAGGGTGGGGGTGGCCCAGGCTTCCACGGCCACGTCGCCGGAGTAGAGGCGCTTGAGTTGGAGCGTGATAGACGTGAAGACCCCCAGCAGCCCCGCGCCACCGATCAGGCTGTAGAACAGGTCCGGGTTGAGGGAGGGGGTGCAGGTGACGAGTTCGCCGGTGGGGAGCAGGGCGTCGAAGCTCAGGACGTGCTCGCCGATGGGGCCGACGTGGTAGTTGTTCTTGCCGTGGATGTTCATGCCCAGCGCGCCGCCCAGGGTGGGGCGCATGGTGCCGGACACGATGGGCGGCCACCAGCCGTCCTCGATCACGTATTGCCACAACTGCTCGATGGTGACGCCCGGCTCCATGCGGATGACGCCTGTTTCCGGGTTCCAGTCGAGCACGCGGTTCATGCGCTGGAGGTCGAGGACGACCTGCCCGGCGTTGATCGCGGCGTCGCCGTAGCTGCGGCCCGCCCCGCGCAGGGCCACCGACAGCCCGCGCGCGGCGGCCTGGCGGAACAGTTCGCCAATTTGCTCGACGTGAGTCGGGCGGTAGAGGTAGCCGGTGCTGCGCGCCGCGCGGCCAAAGCCGCTGACGGGCGCAAGCCGGTCGAAGTCGGGGAAGGACATAAGACTCTCGCCTGCTGACGAATCCATTATACCCCCCGCCGACGGGCGGCCCAGTGACGAACGGCGAACAACGATTGATGAATCTCCACTGCAGGGGATGTACGCCGCCCGCGCGGGACTGGGCCTGGCGGAGGCCGGTGCTGGCCTCGCCCGCGCCAGTGGCTGCTTACCAGCCCCGCACGCGCTCAGGCGTGACGCGGATGGCGGTGGAATACTCGGCGGCGAACTTGGCGGGGGTGTTTTCCACGCTCAGCGCGGCGATGCCGGTGCGGTATTTGCGCAGGTAGGCGGCGTGCTTGTTGGCCGGGGGCGCATCGCTGACGATGGCAGCCGTGCCGGTGAACACGACGACGTCGGTGTCGCCGGTAGCGTCGGTGTTGAAGTGCAGGGCCACTTGCGGGTGGGCCAGGATGTGCCGCACCTTGTGCGCGCGGGGCTGGCTGTAGATCAGGAAGCTCTCGCCGTCCCAGGTGAACCAGACTGGCCGGGGGTGAGGCGTGCCGTCCGGCCCGACGGTGGTGAGCCAGATGATGTACTCGTCGCGCAGGTGGCGCTTGGCCTTGCGGCCGAAGGGGGAGGTTAGGTCAATCATGGTTGGCTGCCAGACACTTGCACCGCCGAGCACGCGGAGAGCGCGGAGAAAGGCGGTGCTGTTTGCTAAAAGCTCATCCGTCGGAAGATAATCGACGGGATGTGCCGGATGATGAGCATCACCAGCCGCCAGCGCGCGGGCGAGTAGACGAGCTGCTTGCGACGGCGCATCGCCTGCCAGATGTCCTCGGCGGCCTGCTCCGGCGGGATGACCCAGAAGGTGCGCGGGCTGTTCTTGAGCAGCTCCGTCTGCACGAAGCCGGGGACGATGGTGAGGACGTTGACGCCTTTGCGCGTCAGCCGGTTGCGCAGAGCCTCCAGGTAGGTGTTCAGCCCGGCCTTGGAGGCGTTGTAGCCCGGCGCGCCCACCCGCCCGCGCGCCCCGGCGACGGACGACACGCCCACAATCTGCCCGCTGCCCTGCCGCTCGAACAGCATGGCGGCCTGGTTCAGCCACGCCATCGCCCCCAGCAGGTTTACCTCCAGCATGGCGCGGTCCTTCTCGAAGTCGTATTCCGCTAGCTCAACCTTGATCTGTCTCCCGGCGACGTAGATCACGCTGTCCACTCGCCCCAGGTCGCGCAGGATGTCCTGGAGGAGGGCCGGTGCGTCATCGGCGCGGGCCACATCGTGGGCGTAGGCGCGGGCGATGGGGCGGCCAGCCTCGGTGTTGATCTGTTTACACAGCGCGTCCAATGCGTCGCCGCGGCGGGCGAGCAGGGCCAGGTTGAAGCCTTCGCGGGCCAGGCGGCGGGCCAGCGCGGCGCCAATGCCGCTGGAGGCGCCGATGATGACAGCGCCGCGGGGAGGCTGGAGGGCAGAAGAGATGGGGATCGTCATGAGCGCATTCTAACCGCAAAGGCGGCAAAGAGCGCAACGGTCTCTGCTACCCTTGCCCGCCTGGCCGCTGCAATTCCGAGGCCGGTTTTTGGCCGAGGGGCTGTGCCCAACCTGCTGGGGCCGTCTGAGGCGTTGTACAATTTCGGCGGTGACCCGGGAGGGCGGCGTGGCGAAGCAGTCAGACTTAGGATCCGACAGAGGAATGCTGTGAACGCAATCCAGGCCTATCAGAAGTACTACATTGATAGAGACTACGAACAGGTAGATCTATTCCGGCTGCTCAAGAACACGTATGAGATTTCGAGAGTCATGTATCCCGGAAGCTACATTCATGTATCCCCGTCTTTTATCTTTCCAGATGTGGTGTACCTCGACTCTGATAGGAATACCAGGAGATTCTTTCAAAGCAACGAACTATTGCCACTCATCCATGAACGCAAGGAATACCCTGAAGGCCCAAAGGTCACGTTTCTTGGGGTGAATTACGAAGGTCCCCTAGAAGAATATCACTCTCACTTTGACCTGTTGATCTCCCAATACGCTGGCTTCATATCGTCTTCTTGCAAAGCCTGCTTAAGAGTGGGGGGGTACCTGCTTGTGAACAACAGTCACGGCGACGCTGGCCTGGCCTCCATTGATGAAGACTACGAGCTGATCGCCGTGGTTACCAAGACCAGAGGAACATACCGCTTGTCGCATACTTCGCTTGATGAATACTTCATTCCAAAGAAGAACATCGTTGTTACCAAAGAACTGCTGCATAAAACTGGCAAAGGCGTTGGCTATACAAAGTCCGCGCCTTTGTATGTTTTCCAACGAGTTTCATAGGTCTTGAAGACGCGATCCGCGGCCAGCACGGTGCCAGCCGAGCCAGTGTCCAACAAGACGGACTGCAACGCTATCGACTGGCCGCGATGCGTGAGCGTTACTCCGACAAACGGCAAGCCGTCTCGCAGCGTGATGTTCATGGCGCGGCCCGAATGCCCAGCCAGCGCCGTTCTGTAATCTCCAGCTGTCAATTTACGGGCCAATGGTGCCAGCCGTTCTCACCCGATACGGTGCC